>NZ_QKWJ01000054.1 GCF_003353055.1 Cupriavidus lacunae | reverse complement strand
GATCCTCTACGAGGATCGCTTCACACAACCCCATCACTGAGATAGGATCAAAGGCCTGCCTGCCGGGCAGCCTGCCCGGCAGGCAGGCCTTTAGCCTTGCACACAAAAATCCTGACACCCCCCGCAGCATGGCATCCACGAATCCCTTCCCACGGCAGCTATTCTGAGGAAATTACGACAACCTTATTCCGTACTTCCACTTTCAGCGCTTGCCCGATCTTGAAGCCAGCCCGTTCCAACCATACCCCACCTAACCGAATCCATGGAACGCATCGCATCCCACTATAGCGGTTACCTTCAGTTGCCTTGACGCGGAAATGCCTGTAACTGGTCGTGAACGTGCGCACGTGCGCAGTGGAAGTTATCTTCCGCATAGCGAACTCCTGATTCGAAACTTGGATTCGCCCGTGCAAGCTGGGCGGCCGGGCACTTGAACACCGCCCGCAGATCGGCCCGCATGTTTCCCCTTTCGGGTCTTGTATCGATGCGCGCTGCCCGGCCTTAGCAGAAAGCTATGGAAGACGCGCCACGGCTGTCGGACGTGGCAACGCTGCGGGGGGTGTGTTCAGCACCATGGGCAAGCCTACGCGTCACGCGCATGTTGGAGAATGAGACGAGTCTAAGTTCAAGGGCCTTGATGAAGTCATAGCCCCCACTACCCGGCGGATTGACCGGTGGCGCGGCAGTGAATACGCTCTGCATTTCCTCACCGGAGCAAGGACGCATGCGCACAGCCCATTTGCAACGCCCAGCAGTATCCGGCTGGCGCATCGCCCCACTACTGCTCGCATTTGCTTTCTCAATCGCATATCCGCCCGCGATGGCTACCGAAGCCTACGACGCCGCGCTGACTCTCATCACCCAGCGCAACATTGGCAGCAACATGACGACCCTGGCCGAGGCCGTCTCGAGGAAGACAGTCACCTACAGCGCAATCGAAAATTCCCTCGGAACCGACCGCGCCAAAGCAGTAGTCAGCGCGGAGCTAAAACGCCTGCGGCCTAAGTACCAGCCGAAATGGGATCAAAACCTCGCACAGATCTACGCAGAGCGATTTACGGCAGACGAACTGCACTCCCTGTCCACCCTAGGTAAGGCATCTCCATCCGTCCCCAAGCTCGCAAGTATGCAGAATGAGATCGGCCGCGCCATGCAGGCCCGGTCCTCCGATTTGCTGAAACGATATGTATCCGAAGCGCTCAGTGCGGCGCTGGCGCAGATTCCGCCAAAGCCCTGATCGCCTGGGGAGAGGGGACGGATCTATTTCAAAATCTGATCAGAAATAGATCCGTCCCCTTTTGCCCGGCTAGAAGCTGATGATCCCTGCTTGTCATCCCGCGGCGTCCGCAACGCTCGGAGAAAGCTCTTGAACGCTGCCGTTCGCGACGCGATATACGCGATCTGACGCCTGGACCAGCGCATGGCGATGCGTAATCACAATTAGCGTTGATACCCGTTGCCGGACACGTGCGAAGATTCGCGCCTCGCGTTCTGGGTCGAGCGATGACGTGGGCTCATCCAGAATAATGACCGCTGGGCGGCGCGCGAGCGCACGGCCCAGCGCGACACGCTGGCGTTCCCCTCCTGATAGGGCCCTGCCTTGAATGCCCAGCGGGCGATCCAGGATATCGCCGATTCCTTCCGCGGCGATCTCGTGCAGTTCGAGCAAAGCAACGAGTTCGTGCAGTGCGTGGTCTGACGGCGAGTTGTCACAGCCGTAGGTCAGATTCGCCCTGAGTGAGCCGGTGAGGACCATCGGCGTTTGAGGTGCGACAGCGACTTCGCGTGCGATATCGCTGACGGACAGCTTGCTGACGTCCGCACCAAAAAGGCAAACAGTGCCAGCCGCGGGGCGGGCGAGTCCGAGCATCAAGTGGACCAGGCTCGATTTGCCCGCGCCAGATGGTCCGGTGAGCGCGACAAGCTCGCCCTGCCTGATGGTAATGTTCACGCCCTGCAAAAGCTGCTTCTCGCCTTGCGTGACAACTGCATGCTCGATGCGGCAGACCTCGTTCGCAGTTCGGTCGATGTGCACGCTAGATTCGCTGCGCTCGATTGGCAGCTCCAGAAGCTCGAAACTCTCGCGCAGCGCGAGATGATTGCGGCGCAAATCGGACAGCGATCCCGCGAGGATAGTGAAAGGCATCGCCAGTGTCACGATGTAGCTAACGATCATGACGAAATCGCCCGCGCGGAATGCCGAACGGGTGACGCCATAGGCTGTCGTCACCGTGAAGAGCGTGAGCAAAAGGCCGGTGCAGATGGCTTGCGCTGCAAGCAGAAGCGCGAGCCGGGTGTTTCCGCGGGTTACTTTGCCGATATACACATCAAGCGTGCGGTGCAATGCGGCGTCTTCTCTCGAGTACGCGTTGTTGAGTTTGATGTCGAGCATGAATCCGAGTTTTTCAACAAGATGGCTCGACAGCATGTCGGCACCGCTGAAAATCTCTTCGTGAGCGTTCTTGCTTTTGTCCGCGAGGAACCATGTTGCGGCAAAGAGAAGCAACATGGATATGGCAAATCCCAGAGCGAACGCGCCGTCGGTCAGTTGCCACAGAACGATGCTGGACAGTATCAACTGGAGAACAGTCGGGACTATCGCCCAGAACACCGCAAACGTGATTGCACTGAAAGCTGCGCGGCTTCGCGCGATGACTGAGACCAGCTTGCCCGGATCTACTGCAGTCAGGCGGGGGTAGTCAACCCGGATCAGTCTGGCAAAGATGGCGTTATGGAATGCGGCATCACACCTTGCGAGAACGGCTGCGGAAAGCATGGCTTTCAGCCAATCGAATGCACCAGCGGTAGTCCAGGCGAGTCCGTAGGCGGCTGCCAGAAGCACCGGTGAGCCTGTAGCGCTATGCGTGGCGTCTACAGATAGAGCATTGGTTGCCTCACGCAAGAGGTAGGGGACTAGCGTCGACAATGCCGCGGCCAGTGTTACAAATAAAGTTGCTCCGCCGAAGTGGATTGGCAAGGCTGGATATTTTCTGACCGTGATTCGGTAGGCGAAGATCCAATCCTTATACAAATCCATAAGAAACCTCATCGTCATCACCTCCAGGCATCAACGTCATGTGCGGCCTCCGACCTAGCTTTGGCATCGCCATGGTTTTGCCTTGCTGGCATGTCACTCAGCCCAAGCTTGGCCGCCGCCTGCGAATACGGCAACCCGAACTCACCAACTGGAAGAACTGAGTCGAACTTGACGTAGTGCAAAGGTCCGCACAGGTCGCTATGTGAAGAATCTTGCGTCCGATTGAGGCCATTTTCGGCTCCGATGAGCATGGCAAGGCGCCACCGGAGACATGGAACTAGGCCTTGGGTACGGAATCAATCGGGCGATTTCCGAGAGTGATCCGGGAAATTTCCCTATTGATTGACTATGACCTATGAATACGGGTAGCCAGATCGATTCCATCAACGACATAACGCTGCTGCGGCAAGCCATGACAGCCGTCTACGGCTTGAGCGAAATCGATATCCATGAAATCGTACGCGGCGTGAACCGTACCTTCCGCCTGACGGAGTCCGGCAACCGGACATCCTATCTTCGCTTGTACAGAACTCATGGGCGAAGCAAGGAGGACATTGACAACCGAGTTGCGTTTGCTCGAGGAAGTCGAGCAGGATGACGTGCTGGCAGTAGCTGTGGCACGCCCGACGCTGGAGCACACACGCAGCTTTCGCATAGCCTTGTCGGACGGCGTGGTACGTCGGGCAGCTTTGTTTGACGCGGCGTCGGGTCGTCCCCTGGAAATGACCCGTGAAGATGTGGTGCAAGCGGGGCAGGCGCTAAAGCGACTTCACGATCAGCCAGCGTTAAGGGACCTCGCGCCGCGCAGACAGGTCGCTGACCTCGCCGAGACATATCGGACGCTTGATCGCCTCGCGCAAGCGTTCACCTTCGCCGGACAGGCAGTCGCTGCGACGAGGGAACGCTGTCAACAACTCGTGGCCGCAGGCTGGCCGTCTGTTGAGATGCCGGTCGGGTTTTGCCATGGCGACTTTCGCATGGCGAACATGCGAATCGATGGACGCCAAATCACCTTGTTCGATTTCGACGATTGTGGGTCCGAGCCACAATCATGAGAAAGGGGACAGATCTATTTCAAAGGAGAAAGGGGACAGATCTATTTCAAGATCTAGATCAGAAATAGATCTGTCCCCTTTTCGCCGGTCGTCCCCTTTTCTCCGGTCCCCTTTTCGCCGTTCCCTTTCGCCCCTCTAGCCTGCGCAACTACATTGCATTCGCGTCTACCAAGTCCAAGGCTTCACACGTCATTGCCAATTGCTCGGCGAGCGCAGTTGAAGCCGACGTCATCGGCAAACGCAGTTCATCAGACAGCCACCCGTGCCTGGCCAGTAACGTCTTGACCGGACCAGGGTTAGGTTCTGCAAACATAAGCCGGATCATCGGCATCAGGACATGGAAAAGCTGGCGGGCGACGCTCAAGCGCTGTTCAGCCACTGCGCCCCACAACGCCGAGAAGAGATCAGGCCGAATGTGCGCCGACGCAACGATTGCGCCCTGACCGCCCATGCATAACGTGGCAAGCAGCTGGTGGTCCTCTCCCGCGAGGACAGCCAGGCGGCCATCGGCGATTAGCGCCTGTGTGGTTTCAGCATTACCGCCGCAGTCTTTGATACCTCGAATATTTCCGTGACTCGCCAACGAGAGCAGCGTTTCGGCGCTCAGCGTCACACCGGTTCGATAGGGGATGTCATACAGCACCAGTGGTGCCCGAGATCTGTCGGCCAGCTCGCGAAAGTATGCCTTCAATCCTTCCTGCGACGGTCTTATGTAGTACGGCGCAGGCGCCAGGATCCCCGCCAGCGGACGTTCGCCAATCCTGTCCAGACGGCTCAGCACATGCCGGAGATTGTTGCCAGCCAGGCCCATCATGACCGGCAACTCCCCGGCCTCGGCCAGCACGGTATCCAGAACGGCCAACTGTTCCGCCTCATCGAGCGCGGCGGCTTCGCCGGTGCTGCCGCACACCACCAACCCCGCCAAGCCGCTACAGCGGTAATGCGCCACTAGCCGCCGCAGCGCGACGTGATCCACTTCATAGTTGCGGAAAGGGGTGACCAGGGGTAGCCAGATACCACGATAGATATACTTCACTTCTTGCATTGCATGCTCCGGATCGACCGATTCGGAAACCGCACAGGCAAGCGACGGAGCAAGACGCGCTCAAGACGGTAAGGGAGGGATTGGCAGACCGTCTTCTACACTGATGCTGTTCCGTCGCTCAACTGACGGAACAGCACGCTCCGGTCAGATGAGCGACTGTTTTTTGGATTTGGCGCGCGCGCCCCACTGCGGTTGGTTCGCAGTGAGATCAAGAGAGAGGGGGGCAGGGCGGCGGCTCATAGTTTCGTCAATCTATCCGCTTCTGTGCAATCTCGTCAAGCCTGGCTTGGACGGGCTTCCTTCCTTCAGGAGAAAGGGGACAGATCTATTTCAAGATCTAGATCAGAAATAGATCTGTCCCCTTTCGTGCCGGTCCCCTTTGTGCCGATGTGGCCGCAATAGCGCAGATCGCCCCTCGTGGTCACGGACAAAGGTGCCCCCTGCTGCTTGTCAGCAAAGTTCTTGCGCGCGCTTGCTCGATTTCCCTGGCCCCGTCCCGCAGCCTTGACAGCTGCCTTGTCACTAGTGGGAAACGGGCATTCTGCGGAGTCCGAGCACAACCAATCCGGCGGAATATGGGCTCCAACCAGCGTGCATCTGTTTCGCTTCCACCCCCGCGGCCGGCAGGTCATGGGGCCTTGTAAGCCCTGGCGGCGGCAGCGATCTCGGCCTGGTTGAAATTGTTGATGTCTTCGATCAGGTCATTGGTGATGAGTTCGCCTGCCGGGACTTTTCCCTTGGTGATTCCCCATTTCTCCATGAAGCTCGCATAGGCGGCGTAGTGGGTCTCTGAACTCTCGCCCCATCTGGAGACACCGGCTTTCTCGAGTTTCCAGTTCTGGATGCGCGCTTCAAGCGTCTTGGTGCCTTCGCGCATGGCGGTGGCTTCGTCGATGCCGGTCGGCCTGGTTTCAGGAAACACCTCCCAAAGAATGCGAATGGCTGCCACCGGATTGGCAATCGTGAAGACGGTTCCCTTGGCATAGCCCTGCGCTAGCGCAACCGCCTGCTTGCGGTTGTTGCGCAGGGTATCTTCGAGCGCAAGAAAGCCGTTCGACGGAAACTGCTCGATTTCCTTGCCAGGCAACATCCGCAGCTTGATTCCCGCGTTCTCGACCATGGCATACTGCGTGTCGAACTGGCTCAGGGCGTCGACTTGCCCGGTGCGAACCAGGGCCGCCGTCTGCGCGCCTTCGCCGACCACGACGATGCGGATGTCGCTGTCGGGATTGAGTCCTGCATTGGCCGCCAAGGCGCGTGCAATGATGACGCCGCCCGATCCCATGGAGGTGACGCCGATGGTTTTTCCCTTGAGGTCTGAGATTCGGGTGATGGCACTGCCCTGGGGCACGGCGAGCCCGTAGATGTTCCCTTGATATGCCGTATAGAAAATCTTTGCCTTCACGCCTTGCTGCCGGATGATGGCAAGTGGCTCAGACGAGGGCAGGGAGTATGGAACCTCTCTCGTCGCCACAAGCTTTACGCAGTCTGTGGAGCCTGTGATGGGCACAAGCTCCACCTTGATGCCGTCACGGGCATACCAGCCCATCTTCATGGCAACGGCGAAGGGCGCCGCAGCGGTGCTGATCGTGCGTGCACACCAGCCTAGCCGCACGATCGTCTGGGCAGACGTATTGGCAGCGCAAATGCCAAGGGATAGGGCGGCAGTGGCAAGGAAATGGATGCGCTTCATTTGAGTTGTCCCTCCGGTGGTATATCGGCGTTCTTCTGCTGCGAGACTTCCCAGAAAAGCAGTCGCCTGCGGATACCGACGATCAGGGTATGAAGCAGCAATCCCAGCAACGACAGGATGAGGAGCACCGAGAACTGCCCGGCGACATCCATCGTGAACGTCATGCTCATGATCAGCATGCCGAGTCCCTTCTGCGCGCCGACGAACTCCGCAACGATCGCGCCGATCAGCGATAACATCATGGCGATCTCGAAGCCGGCGAAGATAAACGGCAACGCGCTCGGAATGCGCAGCATCCGGAAGATCTGCATTTCCGATGCGTCGATCGAGCGCATGAGCGCAACGCGATCTTCGTCCGCCGCGTTCAGGCCGGCGATCGTGTTGACCATCAGCGGAAAGAAGGCAGTCAGCGCGGCCTGCGCGACTTTCGAACCGATGCCCAGTCCAAACCAGACAATGATGAGCGGGGCCAGTGCCACTTTTGGCATGGCCTGGAACATGACAATGAACGGATAGAGGAAGTATTCCCCGTGGCGGCTCAGCGCGATCAGGGTGCCGAGCGCGAGCGCAAGCACCGAGCCTGTCAGGAAACCGATTAGCGTTTCGGCAAGGGTGATCCACAAGTGCCGGACATAGAGCGTCGATACGATACCCTGATACAGCGCCATGAATACCCTCGACGGCGCCGGGAGGATATAGGCGGGTATTGCCGAAAGACGCACGACGCCTTCCCAGATAGCGAGCACCACGAGAACGAGGAGCAGGCGCAGCACGAAGTCTGGTGGCCGGATCATGGCGCAGATACCCCCGAATTCATGAATCTGGCTCGGATGCGCTTCACATGGCGGCCAAACTCGGATGTGGTCATGACATCCAGGCTGCGCGGCCGTGCAAGATCCACGGCAAGGTCATCCACGATCCTGCCCGGGCGCTGCGTCATCACCAGCACCCGGTCCGCCAGGAAGACGGCCTCTGGGATTGAGTGGGTGATAAACAGCACAGTTTCCTCCCGGTCCAGCCAGATCTCCTGCAGCTGCAGATTCATCTGCTCCCGGGTCATCGCGTCCAGCGCGCCGAACGGCTCATCCATCAGCAGGATCGCGGGGTCATGGATCAGCGCCCTCACCATCGCCACGCGCTGCTGCATGCCGCCGGACAACTCGCGCGGGTAACGCCCTTCGAAACCCTGGAGGCCGACAAGGGATAGCAGGGTCATTGCACGCGACATCAGCCTGTCGCGGCCCAGGCGCTGCACATCCACGGGAAGCATGACGTTGCCGAGCACGGTACGCCAGGGAAACAGGACGGGGGACTGGAAGACAACCCCAACATCGCGCCGCGGCCCGGTTATCGGCGTGCCGCTGAGCCGCGCCTCGCCGTCCGAGGCGGGAATCAGCCCGGTCAGTATCTTGAGGAGTGTTGTTTTCCCACAGCCAGAGGGGCCGACGATGGCGACGAACTGACCCCTTTCGATCGCGAAGTGAATGTCCCGCAGCGCAACCACCGGACCCGTTCGTGTCCAGTAGGTCTTCCCGAGGCCATTCACCGCAATGAGTTCCACGACGACACCAGGCAGCGTGATCAGCCGTGCCGATCGCGGCTGACTGGGGCCCGACTGTCCTCGGGCCAGGGGCGCCCACAGACGGCATCAGGCAACTGGCTGCAAAGCCGGTGCTGGTGTGCCGCTGGAGGGGTTCGGCAGGCACATGAATTCTAGACAATTCATGCAGGTCCGAGACCGGACATTTGGCCGGGGGGAGGGGCGGAATGGTGCGGTGCGGAAAGTAAGAGAAAGGAGGCAGATCTGTTTCAAGATCTGATCAGAAATAGATCCGTCCCCTTTTGCCTTTGCGTTGCAAGACTGAAGCATTCTGAATTCCGTGCAGACCAGACTTCAATCGCAATGACTTGGCATTGCCCAGGCAGCGCCTACGATTTCCTTCAACGACAAGACGGCGGCGTGGACTAGGCTGCGGCTGATGGTAGCTACGTGCCGGGCGGGTCGGGAAGGTTGTCTAGAGTAGAGCGAGGTGTGCGATGCCGGGATCAGCGGAACGCCCCAACCGACTCAAGCCAGTGCAGTCCTTTGACATGATGCGCGAAGGCGCTCCGATCCTCGGCGACTTCGGCCTGCAATGTCTGGCCCAGGGGGACTCCTGGTTCTCCATTAATACGTTGAGGCCGTTTAGCGGCTCAAATTTGCTGATGAACATGTGGCTGTCGCGCAGCGCAATCGCCGTGGATTGCGCGGATCCTGGCGACACCCTGGCGCATATGCTCGACAGCCGCCAGGATCCCCTGTTCTACAGTTTCCTCGTTGGTCCGCACGACCAGGCCTGGAGCGTCATCCTGTTGTCGGGTGGCGGCAACGACCTGATCGACGCCATCCAGACCACGCCCACCGATGCCAACGGCCATCGCAGGCCGCCCAACGACAGGCTGCTGTTGACTGACGATGAATGGGATGGCCCCGACGCGATCAGTACATTCATTTCACGACCGGGCTGGATTGCGTTCACACGGTATATGCTGGACCAGTACCGAGCTCTGGATTTCCTGCGCCGGATCAGTGCGCAGAACCAGAACACGCCGATTGTCACGCACACCTACGACTACGCCACGCCGCGCGACAGTGGCGCAGGGCTGGGCCGGGGGCCATGGTTGTTTCCGGCGATGCAGGTTTATGGCATCCCCGAGGATCGTTGGATTGCTCTGGCCCATGACTTCACCGACCGACTTGCCGATGACGTCATCCTCCAGGCCGGCATCCCGAATTTTCATGTGGCCGATACGCGCCGCATGCTGGACCCGGCGGGGACCGAAGACCATGGTGCCACGGCAGACTGGGAGAACGAAATTCACCCGACTGCGGATGGCTACGGAAAGCTCGGGGTAAAGTTCGTCGACAAAATCGCGGAGGTTCTCAATATTCCCTGAGAGAAAGCTCGCAATTCCACCGTCGACGCGTCGTCTGGTCTGCCAGCCACGCCGGACATTCTCGCGAGGGTTGCGCGGGATATCCCCGCTTGCTGACGCCCCTCGATGAGTTGAGAATGGGATAGCGCGCCGTACTGCATTCCAAGGCGCTCGTAACGGTGTCCTTCTGCTTCAATCGGTAGCTCGCCCCTTGCAACGACGCCCCTTCAAGCGCCGACCATCGTGACGTCCTCACCCCCCTTGCGCGCCACCCGCCTGCACTTCGACCTCACCACCGTCCAGCTTTTCATCGCCGTGGCCGACGCCGGCAGCATTACCCGCGGCGCGGAGCGCCTCCATCTGGCCCCCGCTGCCGCGTCGCGGCGCGTGCTCGAACTGGAAGCCCAGCTTGGCGTCGCCCTGTTCGAACGGCTGCCCCACGGCATGGCCCTCACCGAAGCCGGCCGCGCACTGCTGGCCCACGCCCGCGGCATCACCCACACCGTCCAGCGCATGCAGGACGATGCCGCCTCCTTCGTCGGCGGCGACCTGGGCGTCGTGCGTGTGGCAGCGCCAAAGTCCGCAGTCATCCAGTTCCTCCCCTTCGACATCCAACGCTGCGCCACCGACTGCCCTGGCGTGCGCATCGACCTGCAAGAGATGAACAGCCTGGAAGTCCAACAGTCGCTGCGCCGCGGGACCGCGGACATCGGCATCTACGAAGGCAGCCTGGGTGTGATCGACCTGCCGACCGAGCCATACCGGAATGACCAGTTGGTGCTGGTGGTGGCGCGCGGCCATGCGCTGGCGCGGCGCCGCAAGGTCACGCCGGAAGACGTGCTGGACTGCGACCTGATCGTGCTCAGCGAGAGCTCGGCGATCTCGATCGTGCTTGAGCGGCTGGCGGAGGAGGCCGGCCGGGTGCTGCGCATGCGCATGCGCGTAGGCGGTTTCGACAGCATGGCCGCGCTGGTGGCGCAGAACCTGGGTGGCGGGGTCATGCCGGAGGCGATTGCGCGTGAGGTGGCGGGCGGCAACCGCTTCGTGCGGCTGCCCATTGCCGCGCCCTGGGCGCAGCGGCAGTTTGTGCTGTGCCATCGGCCCCAGGGGGCGCTTTCCTCGGCTGCGGCCAGCGTGCTGGCGGTGCTTGCGCAAAACGCGAAACCAGAATCCCCCAAATAGCGATAGCCCGCGGCGGATGCATTGCGGATGATGGCGCCATAACTACCAGGACGGAGACACGCAATGCAGCGCAGACAATTCATTCTGGCGGCAGCGGCCGGGCTGGCGATACCCAGCCTCGTGCGCGCCGCCGACATCGCCGGTCCGGTACGCATTGTGGTGGGCTTCGCTCCCGGCGGCGGCACGGATGTGCTGGCACGCGTGATCGGGCAGAAGCTGGGGGTCATGTGGAACACCAGCGTGCTGGTGGAAAACAAGCCCGGCGCCACCGGCGCCATTGCCTCCGCCTACGTGGCCAAGCAGCCGCCTGACGGCACTACCTTGCTGATGGCGCACGTCAACAGCCATGCGATTGCCCCGGCGCTGCTGGACGTCAAGTACGACCCCCGCACCGACTTCACGCCGATTTCGATGGTGGGCGTCACGCCCAATATGCTGACCTGCCGTCCGGAACAGAAGGTGCGCACCGTTCCGGACATCGTGGCGCTGTGCCGGCAGAAGCCGGGGAAGATCTCCTTCGGTTCGTCTGGCATCGGTTCGGCGCAGCACTTGGCGCTGGAGATGTTCCGGATGCAGGCCAGGATCGACGTGGTGCACGTACCTTACAAGGGCTCGGGCCCGCTGATCGCTGACCTGCTTGGCGGCCAGATCGACTATGCGTTCGACACCATGACCGCCGCCACGCCGTTTATCCAGCAGGGCAAGGTGATCGCGATCGCGCAGACCCGCCTGAAGCGCGCGGCCAGCCACCCCAATGTGCCGACGCTGGCGGAGTCCGGCTTCCCCGGCCTGGACGCGGCATCGTGGTACGGCCTGGTGGGCCCGAAGAATATGCCGCCGGCGCTGGTGCAGCGCATGAACGCTGACGTCAACCGCGTGCTGGCCATGCCCGACGTGGCAGAGCGGCTCAAGAGCTTCGGCGCCGAGGACTCCGGCGGATCGAACCAGCAGTTCGGCGCGTTCATTGCCTCTGAGTCCGCCAAGTGGGCCAAGGTCGTGAAAGACGCCGGCGTAAAGGCCGAGAGCTGATGGCCGGGAACCGACGCACCCGCGCACGCTGCCCCATCCATTCATCCAGGAAGAAGCACCCATGACAGATTTCCGCGACTCCGGCGCACAGGCGCCTGCCTCGACCTTGCCGCTGGCCGGCGTGCGCGTGCTCGACGTCAGCCAGGTCATGGCCGGGCCCTACGCCTGCATGCTGCTGGCCGACCTCGGCGCCGACGTGATCAAGATCGAACCGCCCGATGGCGGCGACCAGACGCGCGGCTCGATGGGTTTCAAGATGAAGGGCCCGGACAGCATGGGCTTCCTCAACATGAACCGCAACAAGCGCAGCGTCACGCTGGATCTGAAGACCGAATCCGGCCGCCAGGTGCTCTATCGCCTGGCGGAAACCGCCGACATCCTGGTGGAGAACTACCGCCCTGGTGTGATGAAGCGCCTGGGAATCGACTATGAGACCCTCGCCAAAATCAATCCGAAGCTGGTCTACTGCAGCATCTCGGGCTTTGGCCAGAGCGGGCCGTGGGCCGGGCGGCCGGGCTTCGACCTGATGGCGCAGGCCATGTCGGGGGTAATGAGTGTCACCGGCTACCCGGGCGGCGCACCGGTGAAGGCGGGCGTGCCGGTGGCCGATATCGGCTGCGCGCTGTTTGCGACCTACGGCATGCTGGCCGCCTATATCGGCGCAAGGGAGACGGGCAAGGGGCAGTATGTCGATGCGTCGCTGTTCGACTCCGCGCTGGCGTTCTCGGTGTGGGACACCTGCGAGTACTGGGGCACGGGCCGCGAGCCCGAGCCGCTGGGCACGGCCAACCGCATGAGCGCGCCTTACCAGGCGATGAAATCCGCCGACGGATACTTCGTCATGGGGGCCACCAACCAGAAGCTGTGGCAATTGCTGTGCAATACGCTCGACCGGGTCGATCTGCTGGCGGACGAGCGCTTTGCCACCGTGGCGCTGCGCCTGGCCAACCGGCAGGCACTGATCGCGCAGCTGGAGGAGAGCTTCGTCAAGGAGAGCAGCGACTACTGGATCGAACGCCTGCTCGGCGTCGGCATTCCGGCCGGGCCGATCCTGACCTATCCGCAGGCCTTTGACAGCGAACACGGCCGGCACCGCCAGATGCGTATCGAGATCGATCATCCGATCGAGGGCAAGGTGCCCAATATCGGCTTCGCGGTGAAGATGAGCGGCACGCCCCAGCAGGTGCGGCGCGCGCCGCCGCTGCTTGGCCAGCACACGGAAGAAATCCTGGCCGAGCTGGGTATCTCCAGGGACGAACAGCAGTCGCTGGCGGTGGCCGGCGCATTCGGAGCATGAAGGCCGCGCTGCCGCCGGAGGGCGGTTCCGGCAATGACGGACAAGTCACGCTCACGATGCAGGGGCAGGTCGCGACACTGACGTTCGACCGTCCGGCCGCGCGCAATGCGATGACGTGGGCCATGTACGAGCAACTTGCCATGCACTGCCGCACGCTTGCGGCGCAAGGCAATGCGGGTGCGCGCGTGGTGGTGCTGCGCGGCGCGGGGGGCGAGGCCTTTGTCGCAGGTACTGACATTGCGCAGTTCCAGCAGTTCTCCAGCGGCGAGGACGGGGTTGCCTACGAAGCGCGCATCGACGCAGGCATCCGCCTTGTCGAACAGCTGCCGATGCCAACTGTGGGGGTTATCGAAGGCTGGGCGGTGGGTGGCGGCCTGGCCATCGCTACTGCATGCGACTTCCGCGTCGCGACGCCCAAGGCCCGCTTTGGCGTGCCGATTGCGCGCACGCTGGGCAACACGCTGTCGGCGCTGAACCTTGCCAGACTGCGTGCGGCCTGGGGGCTGCAGCCGGTGCGGCGCATGCTGCTGCTGGCGCAGATCCTGGATGCCGATGCCGCGCTGGCGTGCGGGTTCCTTGAGGGCGTTTATGCTGCCGAGGCGCTGGAGGGCGAGGTTGTCGTGCTATGCCACCGGCTTGCCGCGCTGGCGCCTGTCACGCAGACGGTGGTGAAGGAGGCGTTGCGGCGGCAGACCGTGGCGGCGGTGGCGGATACGGATGACCTGGTGCGATGGTGTTACGGCAGCGCAGACTTCCGCGAAGGGGTGGAGGCGTTCGTGGGCCGGCGGGCGCCGCAGTGGAAGGGCGGGTGATTAGTGCAGCGTGTTGACTTTTGCGGAGGCCTCTACCAATACTGACTCGGTCAAATCGCGAGACCGGTGGCGCCCATGAAAGACTTCCTGAGCAGGGTGAGGGCAACCTGGCTTGGCGCGCTGCTGGTGCTCGCGCTGGCTTCGCCGGTATTTGCCGGTCAGCCCAGGCCGTTCATTGTGTTCGGCGACAGCCTGTCGGACCCCGGCAATGCCTTCGTCCTGCTGGGCACGGACATAGTCCCCCCGTTCCAGAGCCTCGTCCCCAGTGCACCCTACGCGCGCGGCGGGCATCACTTCAGCAACGGCAAGACCTGGATCGAGCAGCTGGTGAAAGCCGGTCCCGCGTTGCGCAATCCCGGCGTGTTCTTCAATTACGCGGTTGGCGGCTCCCGCGCCAGGCTGGCGGGGCCCTACGACCTGACCGGGCAGGTCAGCCGGTACCTGGCCGACGCCGGCGGGCAGGCGGCCGCGGATGCGGTCTATGTGGTCTGGATCGGTGGCGATGACCTGCGCGATGCTGTCGTGGCGCTTGCGACAGACCCAAGTGGCGCGCAGAGCGCCCTGATCCTGCAGCAGGCGATTGGCGTCATCCAGAACAATCTGCTCTTGCTTTACGGTGCAGGCGCGCGCAATTTCCTCGTGCCGAACCTGCCTGACCTTGGCCTGGCGCCGGAGGCGCAGTCGCAGGGACCGATCGTGCAGTTCTATGCCAGCTTTTTCACGCAGCAGTTCAATGCGGGGCTGGAACAGATGCTCTCCGGGCTGCAGGCGGGGCTGGGCGTGCCTGTCGGGCGCGTCGATGTCTTCGCCCTGCATCATGCCATCGCTGCCGCGCCCGCATCGTTCGGATTCTCCATCGTTTCGGCGCCTTGCATCAGGCTGAATACGACGGTGCAACCCTATTGCGATGCACCAGGGGAGTATCTCTTCTGGGACGGCGTTCACCCGACCGTTGCGGGTCATCAGGCGATCGCGCGACGTGCCAGCGCCGTCATCAGCGTGATGTGGCCGCAATAGCGCAGGTCGCTCCTCGTCGTCACGGAAAAAGGTGCCGCCCCCCTGTTGTGGGTGAGCGAAGTCTTTACCCGCGCTTGTTCGATTTCTCAGGCCCCGTCCCGCGGCCATGTCACCAGTAGGCAACCGAACCCTGTCCAGTACATAGCTATTGGGTTTCACGAGAAAGGCAAGTGGAAGGGAAGCGGGCAGTCGCCCGGCCAAGTCGATTCACCCGCCTGCCCAATACGCACTCAAAGCAAATCGCCAAATGCGCCAGGCCATACCGGCGCCGATTCCAGAGTCCTCTCAACGCCCGCACGGACCAGTCCAAAGACAATTCTCCGATCCACTCGGATTGTGCTTATTTGTTTGGTTGTCACTTGACAACCAAACATTGCCCATCTAGCCTCGGAGACATGAATGACGCGTGCCAGGCACCCAAAGAAGGAGATTGAAGCCGCGCTCAGCCATGCAGCGTTGCATGGCTGGCGTGTCGAGCAGTCAAAAGGCAACGGTCATGCGTGGGGCCGCATCTACTGCCCCGACAACGACAAGGCGTGCCGCTGCGGCGAGTTCTGTGTATCCAGCGTCTGGAGCACGCCGAAGAATCCGGGCAATCACGCCAATGCCATCAGGCGGATCGTGGATAACTGCTCGCATCAGCGGGAAGTGACAACGCCGCGCGTACTGCAACTCAGGACATGACCATGGAATACGCTTTCACCCTCAAATTTCACCTGTCGCAAGTCGATAGCGATACCGACGCACTGGTTGAGCGCCTGGCCGAGGCTGGTTGTGACGACGCACTGGTGGGCACCGGGCTGCCGGGCCGGGTGGCGCTGGCGTTCGTGCGCGAGGCAAAGTCGGCGCGTGCGGCCATGGTGAGCGCCCTGGCCGATGCCCGCCGCGCCATGCCGTCGGCCACGCTGATCGAGGTGGCGCCTGACCTGGTGGGCCTGACGGATATTGCCGATACGGTTGGCGTGTCTCGTCAGAACATGCGCAAGCTGATGCTGGGCTATCCGGAGTCCTTCCCGGTGCCGGTGCATGAAGGCAGCAGTTCGCTGTGGCATTTGCAGGATGTGCTGGAGTGGCTGCGGCAGCGGGAATACGACATTGAGCCGGCGCTGATTGAAGTCACGGCCGCGGCCAGGCAGGTGAACCTGGCGAGGTGCGCCAGCCAGCTGAAGCCTTCAATGGCGCGGGAGTTGCGGGCGCTGGTCGCCTGACGGCAACCATCGGATCCGCTTCGGCACCCCATCCTTTTCGGGCGGTGGTGTGAACCCCAGCCTTCGACCAAGATGCCGGGACAACCGCCTGGCCGGCGGCCATAACCAGAAGTGGAGACAAGATGGCCGAATCAGACGTAAAAGCAGTCATGGGCGAATTCTTCGCCGCCTTTGCCAGCGCAGACATGGCGCGCATCGCTGCATGCCTGGACGATGACTTCGTCTGGACCCTGCCGACCGGCGAATCGGACCCGCATGGTCTGGTCGTGCACGGCAAGGCTGCCGCCGCGGATTATCTGAAGCAGCGCTTCTTTGAAGACAAGGCCAATGCACCGGTGCTGTCCGACGTCAAACTTGAGTACAGCGGGGATTTGGCCATCATGCGCTTCCGCGTGCAGGTGCCGGCCAGCGGCGGGAGGAAGAAGGTGGACGCAGCCGGGCTGGAAGTCTACCGGGTGGTGAATGGCAAGATCCGCTCGAAAGAGGCGTACTGGAAGCAGGTCTCCTGGCCGGACGCCAGTTAAGCTCGACGGGCCGGCGTGCATTTCCCCACAGGGGACGAGAAAGAGGATTGAGGCGAGCGGGCGTTATCCCAGCCGGAACACGCCCACCGCGCGGTTCAGCCCCTCCGTCTGCTCCCGCTGCACCCGTGCAGCTTCGGCCGCACCGGCCACCAGTTCCGCACTCTCCTCGAACGCCGCCTGGATCTCCGCCACGCGCTGTGCCATCCCTTCGATGCCGCTGCGTTGGTTGTCGCCCAGCGTCGCCAGTTCTTCCACCAGCGTCGCGAGCTTGCCGATGCTGGCCACTACCTCGTTCATGGTCTCGCCGGTGTGGCCGACCAGTTCCGTGCCGGCGCGGGCGCGTTCGACCGAAGTATTGATCAGCCCGCGGATTTCCTTGGCGGCGGCGCCGCAGCGGTGCGCCAGTTGCCGGACCTCGCCGGCCACCACCGCAAAGCCCTTGCCGTGCTCGCCCGCGCGCGCGGCCTCCACGGCGGCGTTCAGCGCCAGGATATTGGTCTGGAAGGCAATGCTGTCGATCACGCCGATGATCTCGGTGATGCGCCCGCAGGCCTCGTTGATCTCGCCCATGGTGTGGATCACCGACAGGATCTCGCCGCTGCCGCGCGCGACCACTGCGCTGGAGGCGCCGGCCAGTTCGCAGGCGCCGCGGGCCTGGTCGGCGCTGGCGCGGGCGGCCTGGGTCAGCGCCTGCATGTCCTGCATGGTGTGCGCGACGGTACGCGCCTGTTCGTCGGTGCGGCGGGCGACGGTGGCGCTGGTGTCCAGGATATTGCCAGCCGCGTCGGCCACGGTGCCCGCGGTGTTCCGTACCTGCAGCAGCGTCTGGCGTACGGTGTCCAGTGTCTTGCGGAAGGCGCGGGCGAAGTCGCTGTCGGGGTCGGTGCCGGCGGCGGTCAGCGTCAGGTAGCCGCGTTCGCGCTCGATGCCGGCGGCCAGCGCGCTCAGTTCGTCGGCGGAGTGCGCATCGCGCTCCAGCCGCCATGCGATCACGCACAGCACGCCGGTCTGCACGATGACGAAGGCGGCGTGGAACAACACCATGTTGAAGCTGGGGTCGGTGAAGCAGATGGTGTTCCAGCCCCACTGCTGGAAGAAGTTGAAGCTCAGGTGATGCAACGCGACCACCACCGCCGCCAGCAGGATCACGCGGAAGTCGCGGTAGGCCAGCAGCAGCGACAGCGAGACGAACACCAGGAAGTGGAATTCCACCTGTCCGTGCGCCTGGTGGATCAGCAGCGCGACGAAGGCCATCAGCAGCGCCGCCAGCGCCAGCCGTGTGGCCAGGCGGGCGGGCAGGGTAACCGCCATCAGCGTGCCGAGCAACGCGATCGGCAAGCCCAGCGTCAACGTCAGCCCGGTCGACCCGTAGTGATTGCCGACGGCCAGTGACAGCACGCCAAGCACCCACAGCATGGCCGTCATCAACTGGTCCGCGCGGCGGTGCACGCCTTGCAGCAGCGGGGTGTGCGGCGCGGCTGGGGCAGAAACGGAACTGCCCGCGGCACGGCGGGCAGGGATGGTCGCGGACAGGCGTCCGGACAGGGCATGGTCAGCGCTGGTCATGGTTCCCTCGCAGCGTAAGTCGAGAAGACGCTGCACCCCGTCCGCCTGATGGCTTATTGTTTTAATGTCTTAATTTATGGTGTTGCGCGGCTGATTATATCGACGCTTACGGGCTGCGACAGGCCATGGCGCCGCCGCGCAACACTGCGGGAAAATTGCTCCAATTGAGTGATGTTCGGGGCCGCCGCAAGGGGCTACGATGTCCCGGCATGCCCCGCGACGCTGCCTCAGTCGCGCTTCAGTCCAGCCGGATATTGTTCCTTGATCACGTTGCCCCAATACGCCTGATCCGCCTGGGTTGCTGCCGCAAACGCCGCCGGCTGCGTCGTCTTGACGATCAGCCCCAGCTCAGCCAGGCGCTGGCGGATATCCGGCGCGGCCATCACCGGGCACCGATGCGCCAGGGGCCACGTCAATGTGCAGCGTACGAGGCAGCGCCATGCCGCGGCATCGGCGGGATGGACGAAAAGGGCGGGGAGGGATTTACCCGGAGGCGTGCGTGGAAGGGTTTATGCGGCAGTGCCGCAATCCGAACCGGCGTTTCCCTTATGATGGGCGCCGCCGCAGGGCTCAGCCTGTTACCCGCCTGATCCCGTGCGGCGTCCGATCCATATTTTGCTAGCTCCATCATGGCCCGCCTCAAACTCGACCTGCCCGCCGACCAGTTCTGCTACGCCACGCACCTGACTGTGCGCGTGACCGATATCAACTCGGCCAACCACCTTGCCAACGATTCGATGATCTCGATGATCTCCGAGGCGCGGGCGCGGTTCCTGTTTGAATTCGGCAGCGAGGACGTGCGGCAGGAAGGCGTCGGCATCATCGTGACCGACCTGGCCACGATGTACCGCAACGAGGCGCATGCGCGCGATCAGCTGCTGTTCGAGGTGGGGGTGATGGACTTCAACAAGTACGGCGGCGACATCATCTTCCGCATCACGCGGCCGGCCGATGGCGCGCTGATTGCGATGGCCAAGTCGGGCTTTGTCTTCTTCGACTACGTGGGGAAGAAAGTGGTGGCGATGCCGGAGGGGTTCGCCGGGCGGTTCCCGAAGGTGAACTGGGTGGAGTAACCGCTTGCGTGGCGCTGTCCTGCAACAGCGCCACGGGTCTTGCGGACGATTCGGCTTACGCCTTGCGCTCGCCGCCGAGCGCCTCGGTGAGGTCGCTGAGCATGCCCGAGAGTTCGCCCGCCATCATGGTGAAATCGGCGTCGAAGCGCTCGTCTTCATCGTGCGCGGTGCCGTCGGCCTGTTCCTTGATGACATCGAGCGGCGCCACTTTCTTGACCACCAGCCCGTCGGTCAGCACGAACGAGACCCGGTCGTTCCACGTCATCGCCAGGCGCGTGCAGCGCTTGCCGGCGGCGATATGGCGGCGCAGGTCTTCCGGGTCCAGCGGGTGGCGCACGTAACGCACGGTGGCCTTGCTTTCCGCGCCGGACTGCAGCTCGATTTCCTGGTCGACGGTGAAGCCGCCCGGTGCCGCATCGCCGGCCAGCCATTCGGTCATGGCCGCCACCGGCGACTGGTTGACGTGCAGGTTGATCAGCGGCAGCGGGTCCAGCGCCTTGAACAGCATGCCGCGCACTTCATCGGCCTTGGCCGCGGCGGCGGCGTCAATGGCAAGCCAGCCGTTGTCCGGGTCGATCCATACGCGCGTGTCGCGGCGGATGCTGAAGGCGCGCGGCAGCAGTTCTTCAGTGACCTGCTCCTTCAGTTCCTTCATTTGCTTGCGGCCCGGCTTGTAGCCTTGCTGCTCTTCGATTTCGGCGGCGCGCGCGCGCGTGACCTGGTTGACCACGGTGGTGGGCAGCAGCTTCTTTTCGGTGCGCAGCGTCAGCAGCATCTGGCGGCCGACGGTATGGACCAGCTGGCCGTTGTCACGCGTCGAGGCCCAGCCTTGCGTCTGCATCTCGAGGCTGGTACCGGGGAAGAAGGCGTGTTTCGCCAGGCTGGCTTCGACCTCGTCGGCGCTCAGCGACCACGGGGCGGAGAAACGATGGACCTGCAGATTCTTGAACCACATGGGAATTCGGCCAAAGGGACGAATTCTATCCTCTCGCGGCGCGCGGCCGCGAAAAAGGAGGGCGCCGCGCGGCACGCCGGCCGCGCGGCGGTCACTGAAAGCTCGCCCTTACAGGTCGAGCTTGGTGATCTTGCTGCCCTCGAGGCTCAGGCCCGCCATCAGGCCCGCATTGGTCATGACGAAGCCGACGATTGGCTGCTGGCCGGTGTTGGTGTCCAGCACGCCGTTTGCGCCAACGGTGGCCAGCGCCACAGTGGCATCGACGCCCGCGGTCCAGCCGTTGCTGCGCACGAACTTGTCATAGGCGTCCTGCGTCAGGAACATCAGGATCACGGACTTGGACTGCGCGCCGATCTGCCAGCCGACCGAGCCGGCGATCAGGCGGTAGTAGCCGTGCGTGGCGCCGCCCGAGCGCAGCGCACCGTCGCCATACTCGCCGCCGACGATAAAGCCGGCCGTGAGCGTCTTGGGGAACACCAGGATGCCGCGCGCGCGGTTGCCCAGTTCGCGCGAGCCCTGGACCGAGCTGTACAGGCGCGACAGCGTGCCGTCCACGCCGGAGTCCAGCTCGCGCCGGCGCGCAGCCTTGTCGGTGGTGGCATCGGGTTTGGTGGTGGTGCAGGCGCCCATGGTCAGGCTGCCGAGGGCCAGACCCGCGCTGGCCGAAAGGAAGGTTCGACGTTTCATCTCGTCTCCTTGGTGTTGTTGTCGTCTTTGAAGCATAGGCGCCGGAAGCACCCGGACAAATAAGTCAACGATGCCGAGTCGTTTCCAATTGTGACGAAGGTGGTGCCGGCGGGCAGTTCGCGGCAAGAATAGTGGGCCTTGCGCACGGAACGTCCCACGGTATGACCTGTGGCTACCCCCTGCGCCTTGACCGGCGTCAACTGCGCCCTCAACTGCATGAAAAAACTCCTGACCGCCCTGCCGCTGGCCCTCCTGGCCGCGTGCGCTTCACAGCCTCCGGTTTCTTCCAATGACGCCGGCGCCGACTTGTCGGCCGTCGACGCCAGCGGCTGGCAGGCGTTGCGCGCGAAATACATGGATTGCGTCCAGAAGAAGGCCAACGACAACCTGTCGGCCAAGGGCCAGCCCAAGGACGTGGCGGACCTGGCCCTATCCGCGTGCCAGCCTGAGCTGGACGCGATGCACGCTTCCTTCCGCGGCTACCTGGATGCGCAGATGTCGTCGTCGCACGGCAAGAGCAGCGCCCGCCAGGCGGCGGCGCGCGTGACCACCGATACCCGCGAGAAGGCGCGCAGCTACCTCGTGCGCTACGTCGAGCGCGAGCGCTACCTGGCCCGCCAGAACTAAGCGCGGGCCCCAGGCAGCCCCGTTACAGCATTTCCAGCGGGCCCGGGCCGTCGGGCGGCGGGAAGATGCGGTCGAGTTCGGCCAGCTGGGCCGCCGACAGCGTATGCGAGAGCGCGCCCAGGTTCTCCTGCAGGCGCTCGCGCCGGCCGGTCTTGGGGATGGCGATCACGCCGTCCTGCGCCAGCAGCCAGGCCAGCGCCGCCTGCGCCGCGGTCATGCCGTGGTCGCGCGCAAAGTGCTTCAGCCCGAGGTTGCCCAACAGGCGCGACTGTTCGATCGGCGAATAGGCCATCACCGGCACGCCGCGCTGGCGCAGCCACGGCAACAGGTCCCACTCGATCCCGCGCCGGCCCAGGTTGTACAGCAGCTGGTTGGTGGCCAGCCGGTCGCCGCCCGGCGCGTCCCACA
The DNA here is from genome assembly GCF_003353055.1 of Cupriavidus lacunae. Taxonomy (GTDB): domain Bacteria; phylum Pseudomonadota; class Gammaproteobacteria; order Burkholderiales; family Burkholderiaceae; genus Cupriavidus; species Cupriavidus lacunae. Next base: position 27,870 of record NZ_QKWJ01000054.1, on the reverse strand, counting down.
ACTCTTGCATATCGGACAGGTCCAGGTTGCTGACGCCCCAGCGGCGGATCTTGCCGTCGCGCTGCAGCGCCTCCATGGCCTGTACGGTCTCTTCCAGCGGCACGCCGCCGCGCCAGTGCAATAAATACAGGTCGATGCGGTCGGTGCGCAAGCGCTTCAGGCTGTGCTCGCACGCCTGCATGGTGCCGCGCCGGCTGGCGTTGAAGGGATAGACCTTGCTGACGAGGAAGGCCTCGTCGCGACGCCCCGCGATGGCCTCGCCGATCATCTCCTCGGACTGGCCCTCGCCATACATCTCGGCGGTATCGATCAGCCGCAGGCCAAGGTCCAGGCCCAGGCGCAGGGTGGCGATCTCTTCAGCGCGCGCGGCGCGCGACTCGCCCATATTCCACGTTCCCATGCCGAGCGCCGGGACGCGCTCGCCGTCGGGCAGGGTGACTTGCTTCATGTGTAGGCTTCCTGGTTTGCCGGGCCGGGTGCCCGGCGGCACCCAACCACACTAGTTAACAACACCTGGAATGTACAAGCCGCGCGCGCTGGGATTGCTTCAGACCAGTCCGGTCAGAAAATACACGGCGATGACGAAGAACACCACGGCGGTTTAGATGAGTGCGACCGCTAGAAAATTGCGGCAGGACTCAGCCGTGCTGGTGGCGATACTCCTGCGTGCGCCCGCCATAGCCGTAGGCCGCAGCGCGGGCGTCGATCACGTGCACGTAGGACACCGGATGCAGGTTGCCCAGCAGCCCGGACATGGTCTCGAACACGGCCGCGATGAACTGCGCCTTCTCCGCCTTGGTGTTGGTTTCATCGGTCACGCTGATGTCCAGGTGGAAGGCGTTGCGGCCCTGCTCGGACAGCGGCACGTCGGCGATGATCCAGCTGTCGTGCGGGATGTACTGGACCGTCACCGCAATCACGTCGCGCTTCTTGCCGAGCACGCGCTCGGTAAGGTCGGCGATCGCCTTTGCGCTGCGGCGGGCGAGGGCGGCGTCGGGTTGGCCGGACAGGTGCAGGACGATGTGGGGCATGGCTGGCTCCTTGGTTTTGCGAGGGTTGGTGATGCCATGGTAGGGGCTGGTGTAGTATCGGAAAAGCGGGAATATCTGATACATACCATCGGATATATCGAAGTAATCACCCTTGCCGGAGCCTTGCCATGCGTGGATTCGAAACCGACCAGTTGCGCACCTTTGTGACGGTTGCGGACAGCGGCAGCCTGTCGGCGGCGGCGCCCAGGCTGTTCCTGTCGCAGTCGTCCGTCAGCGAGCAGCTGCGCAAGCTGGAGGAGCGCGCCGGCGTGCCGCTGCTGACGCGCGGCCGGCACGGCGCGCTGCCCACGCCGGCGGGCCAGCGGCTGCTGGAGCACGCGCGGCGCATCCTGGCGCTGAATGAACTGGCCCTGCAGGAGTTGCGCGGCCACGCGCTGGAGGGCGAGCTGCGCCTGGCCGTGACCGACTATTTCCGCCCGGGCGAGATCGCCGGCATGCTGCGGGGCCTGCGCGAGCGCTACCCGTACCTGCGCCTGCACGTGACGGTGATGAAGAGCGCCGCGATCGACGCTGCCGCGGAGATGGACACCTTCGATATCGGCCTCAGCATGCGCCTGCCGGGCACGCGCGGGCAGGGCACGCGCGGCACGGTGCTGCGGCGCGAACCGCTCGCCTGGGTGGCCGCGCCGGCCGAGGCCGACAGCCTGCCAGCGACGCTGCCGCTGGTGCTGCTGCCCGATACCTGCTCGCTGCACCAGTATGTGGTGCAGTTGCTGCTGCGCAAGCGGTTGCCGTTCGAGATTGCGCACTCCGCGTCGGGCGTGGCGGGGCTGCACCTGGCGCTGGCGGCGGGGCTGGGGATGTCGTGCCTGAACGCCTCGGCGGTCGGCCCCGGCGTGGCGCCGCTGGACGCCGCCACCATCGCACGGCTGGGGCTGCCGCGGCTGCCTGAGGCGGAGTTCTTCCTGCTGCCCGCGCGGCGCCGGGAGTCAGCGTTTGTTGCCGAGGCGCGCGATGTGCTCGCCGGGCAACTGGGCTAGGAAGCAGACCTGGACAGACCTGGACAACTGGCCGGTTCAAGTCCGGGAGTCGATCACAAAACAGACCAGAGTGTGTCGAAAGCAACATATGCTGACCGAGAATAGGAATAATTCGCAATCTCGTTGACCGTGACAATCCTGTAATCGATAATGCGCCCGCGTTTTCAAAACTATTACAGTCGATGACAGGGCAATGAGAATCAAACTTCACCCGATGTGTGCCGCGGTGGCGGGGAGCCTCGTTTTTCAACCGATGCTGGTGTGGGCCCAGGCCGCGCCAGGCGTGCCAACAGCAGCGGCGCAGTTGCCGGAGGTCACCGTCAAGGCCGACGTCAGCCGTGAGCTTGGCGAGGGCTATAACCCGTCCAACACGGTCAGCGCGACCAAGACCGAGGCACCGCTGCGCGACGTCCCCCAGACCGTCAACGTGGTCACCGGCGATGTCATGCGCGACCAGCACGCCACCTCGATGCAGGACGCGCTGAAGAACGTGCCGGGTGTGTCGTTCTCCACCGGCGACGGCCAGCGCGACCAGGTGTCGATCCGCGGCTTCACCGCCATTGCCGACCAGTTCGTCGACGGCATCCGTGACGATGCGCTGTACTTCCGCGACCTGTCCAACGTCGACCGCGTCGAAGTCATCAAGGGGCCGGCGGCCGTGCTGTACGGCCGCGGCTCGTCGGGCGGCCTGATCAACCGCGTGACCAAGAAACCGGGCATCGACGTCACCGACTTCGCGCTGAGCTACGGCATGTGGGCCGACCGCCGCGCCGAAGCCGACGTGGGCCGCGTGTTCGCCGACGGCGCCGCCGCCTTCCGCGTGACCGGCGCGGTGGAGAAGGCCAACAGCTACCGCTCGCAGCAGTTCCTGGACCGCTCGGCAATCGCGCCGTCGCTGGAGCTGCGCATCGCGCCCGAGACCACCGTGCTGCTGCAGGCCGACTACCTGGAAGACCGCCGCGTGACGGACTTCGGCATCCCGGCCTACAAGGGGCGCCCGGTGGACGTGCCGGCCTCGCGCTACTACGGCGCGGCCAATGCGCGCGACGCCGACTATAGCCAGTCGCGCGTGTACTCGGGCACGGCCACGATCAACCATCGCTTTAACGAGAACTGGTCGATCCGCAACGCCACGCGGTACTACCACTACTCGCTGGACCGGAACAACACGCTGACCAGCGCGGTGGACGAAGCCACCCAGACGCTGACCATGTCCCATTCCAACGTCTTCCGCGAAGAGCATGGCTGGTTCAACCAGACTGACCTGACGCAGAAGGCAACGATCTTCGGCACCGAGCACGAGCTGTTGTACGGCATGGAAATCGGTCAGCAAAACAAGGACCTGGTGAACTACAGCCGTGCCGTGCCCGGCCGGTTCGATCTGTTCAATCCGGTGCTGCCGACCTTGCAGCGCCTGGTGGGCGGCACCCCGGCGACCAGCAACCTGGGGATCGCCAAGACGCTGGCGTTCTACACGCAGGACATGATCAAGGTCACCGAGCAGTGGAAGGCACTGCTGGGCCTGCGCTACGACAACTTCCAGCAGGACACCTACCAGCGCCTGGCCGGCCAGAAGAACCTGTCGCGCACCGACAATGCCTGGAGTCCTCGCGCTGGCCTGGTCTGGCAGCCGTCGAAGGCGCAGTCGTACTACGTATCGTGGAGCAAGTCGTTCCAGCCTTCGGGCGAGACCTTTGCCCTGGCCACCAACAATGCCGACCTGGCGCCCGAGACCACGAACAATACGGAGGTGGGTGCCAAATATGACTGGCTGGATGGCAAGGCCACCACAACCATCTCGGTCTTCCGCCTGGAGCGCAACAACGTCAAGGTCGCCAGTGCCAACAACACGCTGATTCCGATCGGCGAGCAGCGCACCGACGGCGTCGAGATCTCCGGGGCGGCTGAGCTTGGCCGCGGCTGGCGCATGCTGGCCGGCTACGCCTACCTGGACGCCACCGTCACCAAGTCCAGCGCCGCGCTGCAGGGCAAGCGCGCCACCATCACGCCGCGCCATTCCGGCAACGCGTGGCTGACCAAGGACCTGGGCCACGGCTTCGGCGTGGGCGCCGGCGTGAACCTGGTCGGCGCGCGCTATGCCGACCCGCTGAACACCGTGACGCTGCCCGGCTATGTCACCGCCGATGCCATGGCCTGGTATCGTCGCGGCGGCTTCGAGGCACAGTTGAACCTCTACAACCTGTTCAACAAGAGCTACATCGTCTCGGCGCATGGCACCAATCCCAACCTGAACATGCCGGGCGCTCCGCGCAGCGTCATGGCCACCCTGCGCTACCGGATGTAAAGCGCAGCATCGTGGACAAAAAAACCGGGCGGTTCATCACCGCCCGGTTTTTTTTCGACTGCTGTTTCTCCTTCGGCCGGGACCTGCAACCGCGTGCCCCGGAGAAACCCTGAGTCCCGCGCCTTGGTGGCAGGATCAGTGCTCGCGCTCCCAGGTCTGGGTGCGTCCGATCAGGCTGATGCCGATGAAGCCGCGCACGTTGAGCTTGTTGCCATCCTCGGCCAGCGACATCTTGCTCTTGTAGATCTTGCCGTTCTCCGGGTCCAGGATCTCGCCGCCGCCCCACTCGTTGTCGCCGGTCTTGCGCAGGCCAGACAGGATGGTCATGCCGATGACGGGCTGGTCCTTGCGCGCGTCGGTGCACTTGTCGCACACCCGCGGCTTGCCTTCGCTCTCGACGAAGGTCTTGACCAGGCGCCCGCTGAAGACGCCGTTCTTCTCGCTGATCTCCACCAGCCCGCGCGGCTTGCCGGTGTTGTCGTCGATGGTCTTCCACATGCCGCTGGGCGTGGCCTGCGCCATCGCCGCGGCGCTGCCGAGCAGAGTGGCGGCAAGCACGGCCGCGCGCAGGGTCGCTGCAAGGGGGGAATGGATGCGCATGATGTCTCCTTTGAGGTTCGTCGCCACGCCAATCTACTGGCGCAGGCGCCGCGCCGCAATCCGGCGCCGCAGGGCACGCGCGTGTCCGCCGGCACCGCCTGCTACCCGCAAAGCCGCATGCAGCAGCCGTTTGCGGGTTATTGTGTCGCAGCAAAATGCACCAGCGGGCGGGCGCTGAAGCAATCCTCTAAGCGGACGTACGAAGCGCTGGTCGTCAGCGCGCGGCGAGGGTGCGGGTGAGCGAGCACAGACGCGAGACACGACGCGCGCGATCCGAATCGCAAGGCAAGCGCGCAGCTCGAACACAGATGGCGATGGCATGGTCGAAGCGTCCGCGGAAGTGTTGCCGCGATGCTTCGCGAGCGTCGTCGCTTGGCTCGATCGCAACGCTTTGATGCCTTCGCGATGCCCTTGCGCTGTTGCGTCGATGCAAACCGTTGCGTGCACGCATCACTCTCGGACGCGATCGACGATGGTGTCGCGCAACGGTCGGCGCGCTTGTCGTCGAGCGTCGGTCGCATGGCGGCGCGTGCGTCGTCTGCCGACTGTGTAAAGCATGCCGTGCGCGTGCCGGGCAGCGCGTCGCGCGCGTGACCGAGTGCGCCTTCGCGACGGTCGACGCATGCCGTTCGTGTTTCAGTGCATCGCCCGCAAAGCCTTTGTCCATGCGGCTTTTCGGAAAGTGTGATGATGCGCGTGGAAGCTCCGCGCGCGCTTCGGGCGCGCGTCGCGCTGCCTGTCACCGACACGCGCGGCGGTGTGTAAAAGCTGCGAGCGCGGTGTGTGCGAAGGGGTGTCGCGCAGTGTGCGCGAGCGCGCGAAACGCGTGTCCGCACCTGCGTGCGAGCGATGCGTTTCGATGTCATCGGCAACGTCTTCGTGACACTGCGCGTGAGATCTAGTTGGAGCGATGCATGCAGGCAAGTTTTTTTGCACTTTTTTCTTAACATCATCGTGCAAACGAATTATGATTCGCCTTGACAAGAGTCTCACTTCATTGCAGAGAAGCAGGAAGCAAGATGGAACGACGAGCGCGATGCGCGCTTCGATGCAGTGACGAAGGTAGTAGCTGAGGAGCACGAGAACTTTGACGCAGACCAGGCCGGACCGGCTTCTTAAAACGCGTGCAGTCTCCCTTGGTCCATTAACGGGTTGGACCCGCTACCAACGAATGAACGCAGCCTGCCGTGCGCGAGGCCAAGCCCGCACCGCAGAGCTGTCCGATATCTCCTCATTTCTGGCCGTGCGCCGGCTCAACGGGCGGTGCGGGCTGATCGAATATTCCAGGGCGCGGCACGTGCCCGAGACCCGCTTGCGGGCTCGCTCCGGCCGCCAAGTCACCGCCAGGGGCGGTGCGCCTGCAACCGAATTCATTAGCGTGCAGCAGTTGTCGGGCCGCACGCCGATGAATCGCTCGCTCGACTGGGGCCGCGCTGAAGTAGCGCGCCTCGGGTCGGTCGGGTCGCCAACTTAGGTCATTCGATATTCACTCTCTAGTGAAGGAGTTATCCATGGCAACTGCTGCAAAGAAAAAGCCGGCGGCTAAGAAGGCCGCCAAGCCGGCCGCCAAGAAGGCTGCTGTGAAGAAGGTCGCTGCCAAGAAGGCAGCACCGGCCGCCAAGAAGGCACCGGCCAAGAAGGCCGCCGTGAAGAAGGTTGCCGCCAAGAAGGCTGCACCGGCCAAGAAGGCAGCCGCCAAGAAGGCCCCGGCCAAGAAGGCCGCGGTGAAGAAGGTAGCCGCCAAGAAGGTCGCAACCAAGAAGGTTGCAGCCAAGAAGGCACCGGCCAAGAAGGCCGCGGTGAAGAAGGTAGCCGCCAAGAAGGTCGCGACCAAGAAGGTTGCAGCCAAGAAGGCGCCTGCCAAGAAGGCCGCAGTGAAGAAGGTTGCCGCCAAGAAGGCAGCCGCCAAGAAGCCGGCTGCCAAGAAGGCTGCTGCCAAGAAGCCGGCTGCCAAGAAGGCTGCCGCCAAGCCTGCCGCGGCCCCTGCCGTTGCTCCCGCTTCGGCTGCCAAGACCGCGCTGAACCCGGCTGCTGCCTGGCCGTTCCCGACGGGCAACCGTCCGTAAGCTGCTCCGCCACGGAGTGGACCTTACGCGTTCCGCAAGGAACCGCACCGGCACGCAGTGCGTGCCCATATGACCGGATACTGCGTATCCGGTCCGCAAGACACCTGGTCTTGCCGACCCGCCGATGGCATCCGCCCGGCGGGTTTTTTCATGGGCGCGCGTCCGCGACAATGTAACGAGATTGCAAAGCCGAAAAGAAAAAGCGCCGCGACCCTTTCGGGTGCGGCGCCTGTGCTGCGCCTTGCCGAGGCCCGTCAGGGCACTCAGGGGCCCTCAGGGACCCCCTCAGGCAGTCAGTGCGTGACCCGGGTCACGCCGCCCGAGGACAGCAGCCGTACGCGCTCGCCAGGGCGGAAGGCTTCGTCGGCCTCTTGCGTGATCGCGCGCATCTCGCCGTTGTCCAGGCGCACGGTGATTTCCAGCCCGCGGCGTTGGTTGATCTTGTTCTCGGTCGCGCTGCCGGCGATGCCCCCCAGCACCGCGCCGAGGATGCCGGCCGCCACCGCGCCGTTGCCGCCGCCGATGGTGCTGCCGGCCGCAATGCCGCCGATGGCGCCGCCCGCCAGCGTGCCGGCGCCGCTCTGGTTACCCTGGATGGTGACCTCGCGGATGCCTTCGACCACGGCGTAGCGCACGGTCTGCTCGCGCTGCGCCTGGCCGGTGCCGTAGACGCTGTTGGAGTTGGATTGCGTGGCGCAGCCGGCCAGCAGGGCGGCCACCAGGGTGGCACCAAGGACGGCCACCGCGCCGCCACGTAGCTTGTTGTTCATGTCATTTCCCGAAAAGAGCCACGCGCTGGCCGCAGGTCAGGCGTAGCGGTACCCGAATGCAGACTGGAACCGGTTGCCGATTTCCTCGCGCGACAGCCAGTGGTTCTGCGGACCCTGTTGCGCGACCTTGACCGAACCCATCAGCGACGCCAGGCGGCCAGTCGTTTCCCAGTCTAATCCGTTTTCAATGCCGAAGAGCAGGCCGCCCCGGAAGGCGTCGCCGCAGCCGGTCGGGTCCACGATGCGCTCGGCCGCAACGGCCGGGATCGCGTACTGGCGGCCATCGGCGAAGATGCTGGCGCCGCGCTCGCCGTGCGTGACGATGAAGGCACGAACCTTGGCGGCAACCTCGGCGCTGGTCCACGCGGTACGGGACAGCAGGACCTGCGCTTCGTAGTCATTGACTGTCACGTAACTGGCGAGTTCAACGAACTCCCGCAGGTCTTCGCCGTTGAACAGGGGCATGGCCTGACCCAGGTCAAAGATGAACGGCACGCCGGCTTCGGCGAACTGGTGCGCGTGGTGCAGCATGCCCTCGCGGCTGTCGGGCGCGACGATGCCCAGGCCCGGCGCGCTGGCGCCGCCCAGCGCATCCTTGACGTTGTTCAGCTGCGACTGGCTCATTGCGCCAGGGTGGAAGGCAGTGATCTGGTTGTTGTCCAGGTCGGTGGTGATCATGGCCTGCGCCGTGAAGGTCTCGGGCAGCACGCGGATGTGGCCGGTGGGGATCTCCAGCTTGCGCAGGTAGTCCAGGTAGGGTTCGGCGTCGGTGCCGACGGTGGCCATCACCACCGGATCGCCGCCCAGCATCTTCAGCGTGTAGGCGATGTTGCCGGCGCAGCCGCCGAACTCGCGGCGCATGCCGGGCACCAGGAACGAGACGTTCAGCATGTGGATCTGGTCCGGCAGGATGTGTTCACGGAAGCGTCCGTCGAACGTCATGATGGTGTCGTAGGCGACGGAGCCGCAGATCAGGCTGGCCATGCTCTCTCCAGGTGTTGGGATGTTTGGGTGGAACGGAGCCCTCGCGGGCAGTATCGGTCAGGCAGAAAACAAAAAGCGGCCGCCCCGGGATGCGGGCGGCCGCTGCCGTCCCGGAACCCGAGGGTTCCGGGGCGTGCCGCTGATTACTTCAGCGCGGCCAGGGCGGCGTCGTAGTCCGGCTCGTTCTTGATCTCGGACACCAGCTGGCTGTACTTGACGGTGTCGTTTTCGTCGAGCACCACCACCGCGCGGGCGGTCACGCCGGCCAGCGGGCCGGTCTTGATGTCCACGCCGTAGTTGCCCTTGAAGTCGGCGCCGCGCATGGTCGACAGCGGCACCACGTTGGCCAGGCCTTCAGCCGTGCAGAAGCGGCCCATGGCGAACGGCAGGTCGGCCGAGATCGTCAGCACCACGGTGTTGGCGAGGCCGCTGGCGGCTTCGTTGAACTTGCGCGCGGAGGCCTGGCACACCGGGGTATCCAGGCTCGGGACGATGTTCAGGACCTTGCGCTTGCCGGCGAAGTCGGCCAGCGTGACGTCCTTCAGGTCCTTGCCGACCAGCGAGAAGGCCGGGGCCTTGTCGCCGGCTTGCGGGAACTTGCCTGCGACTTCGATGGCGTTGCCGCCGAGGGTGACGTTGCTCATGTCTACTCCTTGATATCTGATGGATTTCCGGCTTGTGTCCGGAGCGGGGGCGCGGCCCGCCGCCGGACTCGGATTCGGTCCGGCGGCGGGCCAGGAATTCAGGGGTAAAAAATCAGCACGCGATAGTTGGCTGGCGCCTGCTGCGTCCGGAATCGTACCCGAACCGGCAGCTCCATGCCCGCGCGAAGACCCTGTGCGGCAAAGGCCTTTTGCGATGGCTCCAGGTATTCCGCGGGCTGCAGCACCCGGCGCAGCAGCAGCTGGTCCTGCAGATCGGTCATCACCAGCTCGATCGCGGGCAGGGCGGTGCTGGCGCGGCTCAGGTTGCGCAGCGTTACCGCCAGCAGGTAGGTGTCGCCGCCTTCATCCTGGCGCTGCAGCTGCGAGGTCTCGATGCGCAGCGCATCGATGTCGCGCCATGGCGGCACCTCGCAGTGCAGCGGCGCGCAGGCGGCCTCGAGTGCCGGGCGCAGCATCGGGAAGTGCCCGGCCAGCTGGCTGCGCCCCAGGTACACCCCCTGCACGAGCGCGGCGAGGGCGAGCAGCACGGCGGCAACGCGCCAGGCGGCGCGGGGCACCGCCAGAGGCTTGCGTGGCTGGCGTTCGCGCTCACGCTCGCGCGCGTGGCGCAGGAAGTCGGGGGCGAAGACCGGGCCGGCCGGTGCCTCGGTGCGCACCCAGCGGCGCGTGGTCTGCTCGCGCGCGACGGCCCCGCCGGTGACAGTGGAGGGATGGTCGGTGTCAGGGCCGAGGGCCGGTTCAGCTTTGTCATCGTCGCCGACGGTGGGCGATGCGGCGGGCAGTGCGTCGGGCGATGTGTCGGTGTAGTGCTGTGCCTCATCCGGCCACGGCGCCGGTTCGGAGCCGGCATCGGCCGACGCGGCACGCAGGAACTCGCTCGCGCTGGGGATGCTGGCCGGGGCTGGCGCTGCCGGCGTCGGCACAGGTACCGGCGACACGGCTGGCGCATGCGTATCGGCAGCGGTATCCAGCGCGCCGTGATCGAGCGCCGGCCACGCGGAGGTGGAGGCCGCTTGCTCCGGCGCAGCCGCAGCCTGTTCCGGTGCCGGGGTGGCCGCCTCGCGTTCCGCGTCGTGCGCATCGCGATGGGCCACGGCCTCGTTGGCTTCGTGCAGCGCGCGCTCGATCTCGGCGTCGTCCATGCCTGCCGGCGGCGGCATGGCCATGTCCTCGGGCGACGACATCAGCATCGTCGGCGCATCCAGCGCCGGCACGTCATAGCCGGGGTCGATGGTCGGGGTAAAGGCGGGCTGCGGCGCGGGCGCGGCTTCCGCCGACGCGGGCGGCGTCAGGGCAGCGGGCGGCGCGGCGGGTTCAGTTGCCGGGGAGGGTACGGATGGCGGCGTCGGCTTCTGGGCCGACGGCGCGGTGCTGTCGGACGGCAGCGGAATTTCGATCAGGTGCTCGCGCGCGTCGAACACCGTTTCGCACTGGCCGCAGCGCACCAGGCCCTGGCGCAGGCGCAGCTGGTCGGCGACCAGCCGGAAGGCGGTGCGGCAGGCCGGACAGCGCGTGACTAGCTTGACGGCGGCCATCAGGGTGAATCAGGGGCGGGTGCCATGCAGGCAGACCCAGCCTTCCTCGCTGCGCCATACCGTCAGCGGCAGCCAGGGTGCGTAGGCCGCGGCGACTTCATCGGCCTGGCGCTCCAGCACGCCGGACAGCACCAGCCGTCCGCCGGCGCGCACGCGCGCGCTCAGCATGGCGGCCATCAGCTTGAGCGGATTGGACAGGATATTGGCGACCACCAGGTCGTAGCTGGCCTCGGATACCGATTCCGGCAGCGCGAACGAGGCTTCCACGCGGTTGCGCTCGGCGTTGTAGCGCGACGCTTCGACGGCGTTGGGATCGATGTCGATGCCGACGGTGTCGCCCGCGCCCAGCTTGCGCGCCACGATCGCCAGGATGCCGGAGCCGCAGCCGTAGTCGAGCACGGTTTCGCCCGGCTTCAGGTTCTGCTCCAGCCACTGCATGCACAGCCGCGTGGTGGGATGGCTGCCGGTGCCGAAGGCCAGGCCCGGGTCGAGCTCCAGCACGACGGCATCGGGCTCGGGGGCGTCGTGCCACGACGGCACCACCCAGATGCGCTCGCCGATGCGGATCGGTTCGAACTGCGATTGCGTCAGCCGCACCCAGTCCTGGTCCTCGACCGCGCGCAGCTGGTAGGCCGGCACCGGGTCGATGCCGAGCTGGTTGGCGGCGGCTGCCACCACCACGGCCGGATCGGCATCGTCGCCGAACAGCGCCACCACGCGCGAGCGGTTCCACGCGAGTTGCTTCGGTTCCAGCCCGGGCTCGCCAAAGAGCGGCTGCTCGTCGGGCGTGTCGGCATCGGCGTCTTCCACCGAGACCGACAGCGCGCCGAGGTCGAACAGGGCGTCAGACCAGGCTTCGGCCTGGTCCTGCGCCACTTCGATCACACATTCCTGAAATGCCACGGGCTTCCTTGCGTGCTGCTTTTGTGTTGCGGGTTACGTTGCGTCAGGCCTTCGCGCGCTCCGCCAGGCGATGCTCGAGATAGTGGATGCTGGTGCCGCCATCAACGAAGTTGGCGTCCATCATCAGCTCGCGGTGCAGCGGCACGTTGGTCAGGATGCCGTCCACCACCATTTCCGACAGCGCGATGCGCATGCGGGCGATGGCCTGCTCGCGCGTGGCGCCGTAGGTGATGATCTTGCCGATCATCGAATCGTAGTTGGGCGGGACGAAGTAACCATCATACGCGTGCGAGTCCACCCGCACACCCGGGCCGCCGGGCATGTGCCAGGCGGTGATGCGGCCCGGCGACGGCGTGAACTTGAACGGATCCTCGGCGTTCACGCGGCATTCGATCGCGTGACCGCGGAACTGCACATCCTTCTGGCGCAAGCGCAGCTTCTCGCCGAAGGCGATGCGGATCTGCTCCTGCACGATGTCGATGCCGGTGATCATCTCGGTGACCGGGTGCTCGACCTGCACGCGCGTGTTCATCTCGATGAAGTAGAACTCGTTGTTCTCGTACAGGAACTCGAAGGTGCCGGCGCCGTGGTAGCCCATCTTCCTGCAGGCCTCGGCGCAGCGGTCGCCAATGCGCTCGATCAGGCGGCGCGGGATGTGCGGTGCGGGCGCTTCCTCCAGCACCTTCTGGTGGCGGCGCTGCATCGAGCAGTCACGCTCGCCCAGCCAGATGGCTTGCTTGTGCTTGTCGGCGAGGATCTGGATTTCCACATGGCGTGGGTTCTCGAGGAACTTCTCCATGTAGACCTCGGGATTGCCGAAGGCGCGGCCGGCTTCTTCACGCGTCATGTTGACGGCGTTGATCAGCGCGGCTTCGGTATGCACCACGCGCATGCCGCGGCCACCGCCGCCGCCAGCGGCCTTGATGATCACCGGGTAACCCACGCGGCGCGCGGTGGCCAGGATTTCCTTGGGGTCGTCGGACAGGGCGCCTTCCGAGCCGGGCACGCACGGCACGCCAGCCTTGATCATGGCCTGCTTGGCCGACACCTTGTCACCCATCAGGCGGATGCTGTCGGCGGTCGGGCCGATAAAGACGAAGCCGGATTTCTCCACGCGCTCGGCGAAGTCGGCGTTCTCCGACAGGAAGCCGTAGCCGGGGTGGATGGCCTGTGCGTCAGTGACTTCAGCGGCCGAGATAATGGCCGGCATGTTCAGGTACGACAGCGGCGACGGGGCCGGGCCGATGCAGACGGCTTCGTCTGCCAGGCGTACGTACTTGGCCTCTTTGTCGGCCTCGGAGTACACGACCACCGTCTTGATACCCAGTTCGCGGCAGGCGCGCTGGATGCGAAGAGCGATTTCGCCGCGGTTCGCGATCAGAATTTTTTCAAACATGGTCTCTCTCTGCGAGAACAGTAGCGGTCCCGCCGCGTGCCGCAACGGCACGCCGGGCGCGCGGCCCGGGGGCTGTCGCCGCCGTGGCCGCCATACTGCGCGGAACTGCATGGAACTGCACGGAACGGGCCGCGAAGCCCACAACGTCCCTGGCGTCAAACAGCGCCATGGCATGCCGCGCGGGCGCTGCTGCGGGGGCCACTTGCGTGGCCGATGGCAGCGTGCGGCCTGGCATGCCGGTCAGGATCAGCCGATGACGAACAGCGGCTGGCCGTATTCCACGGCCTGGCCGTTCTCGACCAGGATTTCCTTGATGACGCCGGCCTTGTCGCACTCGATTTCGTTGAGCAGCTTCATGGCTTCGATGATGCAGACGGTCTGGCCTTCCTTGACCGAGTCGCCGACATTGACGAACGGCGCGGCGCCCGGCGACGGCGCACGGTAGAACGTGCCTACCATCGGCGAGGTCACTACATGGCCGGCGGGCAGTTGGGCGGCGGGCTCGACAGCCGGTGCCACGGCACCAGCCGGTGCGGCGGCCGCAGCGGGCGGCAGCGCCTGCATCTGCGGCATGGCCATCGGCGCGGCGATGATTTGCGGCGGTTGCTTGACGATGCGTACCTTGCCGTCGCCTTCGGTGACTTCCAGCTCGGAGATGCCGGATTCGGCCACCAGGTCGATAAGCGTCTTCAGCTTGCGCAGGTCCATCTTTTTATCCTCCTGAATCGGGTTATCCGGCCGTTGCCCGGGACGGGCCGCGGCGGAAGAATCTTGTTGCCGGCCACCGGAAATCCGCGCCCGCCGTGCCGAGGCACGCCAACGGGCGCAGGCCGCCGGGCGGCGCGCGCAGGTTGTCGAAAAAATCTTGGGAGTTCAGCTCCCCGAACTCTCGGGTGGCGGTTGCTCCTGGCCCAGCACATAGTCCAGCGCCAGCAGGTACCCCTGCCAGCCAAGCCCGCAGATCACCCCGACCGCCACGTCGGAGAAATAGGAGTGGTGCCGGAAGCTTTCGCGCCGGTGCACGTTCGACAGGTGTACCTCGACGAACGGGATCGCCACGCCGGCCAGGGCATCGCGCAGCGCCACGCTGGTATGCGTGTAGGCAGCCGGGTTGATGATGATGAACTCGACCCCGTCCGTGCGGGCGGCGTGAATGCGGTCGACCAGTGCCCCCTCGTGGTTGGACTGGAACGTCTCAAGCGAAATGCCGGCTTTTGCCGCGCGTTCAGCCAGGGCCGCGTCGATATCGGCAAGGGTCGTGTGCCCGTAGGTTTCCGGCTCGCGCATGCCCAGCAGGTTCAGGTTTGGCCCATGCAGGACCAGCACCTTGCGGTAGCGGGCTGAGCGACGGATGGAGCGGGTTGCAGTCACGGCGGCTCGACCAGATCAACGAAATTGCGCGGAGATTACCGTAGCTTAGAGGGATTTGTCTAGCACGCGATACAAGGCTTGACGACCCTGCGCGAGCTTCGGCGACCTTTTGAGCACTTTCTCGCCGTTTTGGTCTCCCGGCGAAACAAATCGCTGGAGAAAACCGAAATTCACCGAATTTGGCGGAAGAATATGTTTAGGCGCGCGGCAGCACCGACCGCAGTTCCTCGGCCGTCACCCGTCCCATCTTGCGATACTTCACCGATCCGTCAGGGTTGATCACCACTGTGTAGGGTAGGCCGCCGGCGCTGTTGCCGAAGCTGCGGGACAGTTCGGTGCCGGCAAAACCGGCCACGGCCAGCGGGTAAGCCACCGGTACCTTCTGGGTGAACTGCTGGATATTGGCGGCCGAATCGATGCCGATGCCGACAAATTCCACCTGGCGGTTCTTGTATTCCTCATGCAGGGCGGTCAGCTCCGGCATTTCCTCGACGCACGGTCCGCACCACGGCGCCCAGAAGTTGACCACCACGGTCTTGCCCCGCAGCTTGCCCAAGTCCAGGTCGGTGCCGGCCGGGTCGGGCAGGCGCGTGTGGAAGAAGGTTTCCACCGCCTGGTCGCCGGCGGGTTTGGGCGAGAACACGAAGTGGCCGGCCAGGGCGCCCGCGGCGCAGGCGACCACGGCCACGGCGATCCACAGCCAGAGGCGGGAGCGGCGGGCGGGTGAAGAGACGGGTTCAGTCATGAGATGGCTTGGACCGGTAAGTTGGGGGCGGCGTCAGGCCGGGTCGGCCGGGTCGGCAGCACCGGGCGCGTCCAGCAGCGCCTGTACCGCCTGCACATCCGCGCGGGCCTGGCGCCCGGAGGCGTCGGCACGCACGGCTCCACGTTCGTCGACGGCATCATACAGTGCTATATGAAGGCCGACTGGCGCACCCAGTTCCGCGCGCACTTCGCCGGCCAGCAGCCGCGCTTCGCGGCGGTCCGGCCACTGGCCTTTCCACAGGAAGCTCAGGGTCTCGACGTCGCGGCGGCCGCCGAAGTGGCGGCTCTCGCTGGTTTCGAAGTCGACGCCGGCGTTGATCAGGTGCAGTGCCACGTCCTTGGCGCTGTCGCAGAAGCACTGCAGATAGATATCAGAGTGCTCGGTGGCGGTGCCGTTGAGCACGGCGCCGGCCAGGTAGGGCCGGAACGGCGCCAGGTCTTCCATGGCCAGCACCGCCAGCCGGCGCAGCAGCGCCAGCACGCGCGGCTGGCTGTCGGCGTGGAACAGCGCCTGGTAGGCGCGCACTTCGGCCTCGACCTGTTCGTTGTCGGGCAGCCATTCGCCGGGCACGCGCTGCTCGCCCAGCACCTGGCGGGCGGCCTTGCGCTTGGCGGTGGCGTAGTCGGCACCGTCTTCGGCAATCATCCGGGCGGCTGCCTGGGCGATTTCCTCGCGCAGGCGGGTGGGATCGGGAGCGGTACGTCGGGTCATGCCCCATGATACCGGAGGCTCCCGCGCGAACGGTGCGCACACTGCCGCAGTGCAGCGAAAGGCGCGGGCGCTCGGGTACAATCGAAGGCTTCCTGCCCGGCCGCCTAACGGCAAACCACGGCAAAAAAGCCGCCGCGCCGCCGGGTGCCGAATCCCCACGCCTGCGGGCTTCAAGTCTTTCCGGGAACCCATGCATATTCACATCCTTGGCATCTGCGGCACCTTCATGGGCGGCCTGGCGGTGCTGGCCAAGCAGGCCGGCCACCGCGTCACCGGCTGCGATGCCAATGTCTATCCGCCGATGAGCACCCAGCTCGAGGCCCAGGGGATCGAACTGATCGAGGGCTTCGACCCGGCCCAGTTGTCGCTGGAGCCGGACCTGTTCGTGATCGGCAACGTGGTCTCGCGCGGCAATCCGCTGATGGAGGCCATCCTCGACCGCAACCTGCCCTATGTGTCGGGCCCGCAATGGCTGGGCGAGCACGTGCTGGCGCGCAAGTGGGTGCTGGCCGTGGCCGGCACGCACGGCAAGACCACCACCACGTCGATGCTGGCCTGGATCCTGGAGGATGCCGGCTACAACCCCGGCTTTCTGGTAGGCGGGGTGCCGCAGAACTTCGGCATCTCGGCGCGCGTGACCGAGTCGGACTTCTTCGTGATCGAGGCCGACGAGTACGACACCGCCTTCTTCGACAAGCGCAGCAAGTTCGTCCACTACCGTGCGCGCACCGCCATCCTGAACAATCTGGAATACGATCACGCCGACATCTTCCCGGATCTGGCGGCGATCGAGACCCAGTTCCACCACCTGGTGCGCACCGTGCCCGGCCAGGGCCGGATCGTCGTCAATGGCGTGGAAGCCAGCCTGGCGCGCGTGCTGGAGCGCGGCTGCTGGAGCGAGGTGGAGCAATTCGGCGTGGGCGACTGGCGCGAGAGCGATGCCGCCGGCGCCAAGGCCGCGCCTGGCAAGGACGCCTTCGACGTCTGGTTCGGCGAAGCCGTCGCCGGCACCGTGGTCTGGGACCTGCAGGGCACCCACAACCGCATGAACGCGCTGGCCGCGATCGCCGCCGCGCGCCATGTGGGCGTGCCGGCCGCGCAGGCGATCGAGTCGCTGTCCCGCTTCGCCAACGTCAAGCGCCGCATGGAAGTGCGCGGCGTGGCCGGCGGCGTGACGGTCTATGACGACTTCGCCCACCATCCGACCGCGATCCAGACCACGCTGGAAGGGCTGCGCCGCCGCGTCGGCAATGCCCGCATCCTGGCTGTGCTGGAGCCGCGCTCCAACACCATGAAGCTGGGCGTGATGAAGGCGCAGCTGCCGGCCAGCCTGGAGCAGGCCGACCTGGTGTTCGGCTACGGCGCCCCGGCCGGCAAGGACGCGCTGGGCTGGGACCTGGCCGGATCGCTGGCGCCGTTGGGCGACAAGGCCGCCGCGTTCCAGGACCTGGGCGCGCTGGTGCAGGCCGTGCGCGCCGCGGCGCGGCCGGGCGACCACGTGCTGGTGATGAGCAACGGCGGCTTCGGCGGCGTGCACCAGAAGCTGCTGGACGCGCTGGCCCAGGGCGCGGCGCGCTGAGCGGCGGACGCACGACCATGCTGCTGTATCTGCACGGATTCCGCTCCTCGCCCCAGTCGTTCAAGGCCCGGCTGGTGCAGGAGCGCATGCGCGAGTGGGGCGTGGGCCGCTACTACGCCTGCCCCACGCTCAATGTCTCGCCCGATATGGCCATCGCCCAGGCGCAAGCGGCGATCCGCGCGGCGCAGGCCGGCGGCGACCAGGAAATCGCCATCGTCGGCTCGTCGCTGGGTGGCTTCTATGCCCGCTGGCTGGGCGAACAGCATGGCTGCAAGACCGTGCTGCTCAATCCGGCCATCCACCCCTGGACCGACCTGGAAACCTACCTGGGCGAACAGCCGCTGTGGCACGGCGGCGGCTCGGTCACGGTCGAGCGCCGCCACCTGCAGGAGCTGCTGGACCTGCGCGTGGACACCATCACCGACCCCCAACGCTATTACCTGATCGCCGCCACCGGCGACGAGGTGCTGGACTACCGTGAAATGGTCGACGCCTGTCCCGGCGCGAAGATCCGCGTGATCGAGGGCAGCGACCACGGCATCAGCGAATTTGCCGACTACGTCGATGATGTGCTCGCCTTCTGCGGCTATGGTCCCGGCGGCAAGGTGCCGGCTGGCGCCGGCGCGGCATGAGCGCGCAGTCCGCACGCCGCTGTGGCTGGAGCGAGCACCTGGCCTTTGATGCGGCCATCACGCCCAACTTGCGGCGCTGGGTGACGGGTGACGACGGCTCGCTGACCGCGCGCCTGGTGGCGGCTTCGGAGCGCTTTCGCGTGGCGCGCCTGCTGCAGCGCCCGCAGCGCCCGCTGGCCGATGAATGGCAGGTGCTGGGCCAGCACGACCGCACCCCCGCGCTGACGCGCGAGGTGCTGCTGATCTGCGACGATATTCCCGCCATCTTTGCCCACACCGTGGTGCGCCAGCGCCATGCGCGCCGTGACTGGCCGTTCCTGCGCGGGCTGGGCGAGCGCCCGCTGGGCGGGCGGCTGTTTGTCGATCCGGCGGTGGAGCGCGAGCCGTTCCAGTTTGCGCGGCTGCTGCCGCATCATCCGCTGCGCCGGGCCCTGCAGCGCGTGCTGCCGGCCATGGCGCCGTTGCCCATGCTGCCGGCGCGGCGCTCGGTGTTCCGGCGCGGCGGCGGCGTCATGCTCGTGACAGAAGTGTTCCTGCCGGACCTGCTGTCGCGGCCATCCCCGGGGACCGAGGCGATTCCGCATCCCAAATATATGCGGACTGCAGACCGAAGCCCCGTTTCGACACACACTACCGAAACCAAGAAAGAGACCACGAGATGAAACGGCAGGGTCGGGTTGCCACGCCTGCTACGTCAACGGCGTGGCGATCGAGGGCAGCGGCGGCATGTCGCTCAGAGCCTGCGGCGACACTGCGGGCCGGGTGTGCACCTTGCCGGCGGCCCGGCCCCCGGGTCGCCGGACCGGGGTGCGGTATCATTCCAGGTCTCAGGCCGTATCCATACGGCGCGGTCGGCGGTCAGCGATTGGCGCCCCGCAGTCGTTTCCGTTCGCACGCGTTGATGCGCGTTTGCGCCCGGTTGCACCATTTCTCCCACAGGATCCGCTCCAGCGCTGCCCCCAGGGTGGCCCCACGCGGTTCCGCGCATATCTGAAAGTACCGATCAATGCAGTTGCTGTTCGAAGAAGGCGGCGAAATCCGCGCCGGCACCGTGCTGAACCAGCAGGGCGAGGCTTACCAGGTGGAACTGCCGGCCGGCAAGCGCACCAAGGTCAAGTCGCGCGACGTACTGCTGCAGTTCGCGCAGCCGTCGGCGATCGAGCTGGTGCGCCAGACCGGCGACATGGTGGCCGAGATCGACCTGGACTTCCTGTGGGAATGCGCGCCCGAGGCGGAGTTCGGCTTTGCCGAACTGGCCGCCGAGTACTACGGCGCCGAACCCGGCGCGGTGCAGCAGGCCGCGCTGGCGATGGCGCTGCACGGCAGCCCGGTGTACTTCCGCCGCAAGGGGCGCGGGCGCTACCAGCGCGCGCCCGAAGACCAGCTCAAGGCGGCGCTGGCCGCGCTCGAGCGCAAGCGCCAGCAGGCGCTGGTGCAGGCCGAATATGAAGAACAGCTCAAGGCGCTGACGCTGCCGGAGACGTTCCGCAACAAGGTGCTGCAGCTGCTGTTCAAGCCGGACAAGAACAGCTTGGAATACAAGGCCATGGACGCCGCCTGCACCGCGCTGGGCATGAGCCCGATGCGGCTGATGGTGGCCGCTGGCGGCGTGGCCAGCGCGCGCGCGCTGCATGAGGCCAAGTTCCTGGCCGAGTGCTTCCCCAAGGGCACGGGCTTTCCGGACAACGACGTGCCCGAGCCGCTCACCGACCTGCCGGTGGCCGACGTGGAGGCATTCTCCATCGATGACGTCACCACCACCGAGATCGACGACGCGCTGTCCGTGACCCGGCTGCCCGACGGCAAGCTGCGCATCGGCATTCACATTGCCGCGCCCGCGCTGGGCATCCGCCGCGGCGAGCCGCTCGACGCCGTCGCGCGCCAGCGCCTGTCCACGGTCTACTTCCCCGGCGACAAGATCACCATGCTGCCCGACGCCGTGGTCGAGCGCTACACACTGCAGGAAGGGCGCCAGTGCCCGGCGCTGTCGCTGTATGTGACGGTGGACCCGACCGTGTGGCTGATCACGGGCAGCGAGACCCGTGCCGAGATGGTGCCGATCGCCGCCAACCTGCGCCACAACCTGCTGGACGAGGTGATCACCGAGGCCTCGCTGTCTGAAGGCACCGGCGACTACCCGTTCCGCGACGCGCTGACGCAGTTGTGGCACTTCGCCGGCTACCTGTACGACGAGCGCCAGAAGGCGCGCCTGGCCAGCGGCCTGCGCCCCGAAACGCATAACCGCGCGGACTTCAACTTCTACCTGGACGACCAGGCCGACGGCAGCCAGCGTGTGCGCATCGAGCAGCGCAAGCGCGGTTCGCCGCTGGACAAGATCGTGGCCGAGATGATGATCCTGGCCAACAGCACCTGGGGCAAGCTGCTGGCCGACAACGGCGTGCCGGGCATCTACCGCACGCAGAAGGCGTGGGGCATGCACCGCACCCGCATGCAGACCTACCCGGCGCCGCACGAGGGCCTGGGCGTGGCGCAGTACGCGTGGAGCACCTCGCCGCTGCGCCGCTATGTGGACCTGGTCAACCAGTGGCAGATCCTGGCGGTGGCCCAGCACGGCGTGACCGCCAAGCTGGTGGCGCCGTTCAAGCCCAAGGACGCCGACCTGCTGGCCGCGGTGGCAGACTTTGAAGGCACCTACGCCGCCTATGCCGACCACCAGTCGACCATGGAGCGCTACTGGTGCCTGCGCTGGCTCAAGCAGGAAAACCGCGAGCGACTGGTGGCCTCGGTGCTCAAGGAAGGCGCGGTGCGCTTTACCGAGATCCCGCTGGTCACGCGCGTGCCCGAACTGATGCAGGCGCAGCGCGGCACCCAGGTGCTGCTGGAGATCGGCGAGACCGACGAGATCACGCTGGAAGTGTCCTGCCGGGTGCTGGAAATCTTTGCCGGCGAAGGCGAGGTGCCCGAGGAAGAGCTCGAAAGCGACGAGGAAGCCGCAGAGTTGTCAGCCGAAGCCGCTGCCGAGGCGGCGGCCGAGGACGCCGCCGAGCAGGCCGCGGGCGTGTCGGCCGAGGCGCCGGACGAGACTCCGGCCGAACCCGGCGACGACGACACCGGCGAGGCGTCGGGCGAGCGCGACACCGGCGCGCCGGCGGCCGGCTGAAGCCTTCGGAAATCGGCGGGGCTCACTTACAATGCCTACCGTCGTTCCCGCCTGCGCGGGGACGACAATCGACCGACTGCGGCACCGTAACTTCCGCATCCCGGGCAGCCCCTCCAAGCCATCTTCCATCCATCGTGAACGCCACTCTCGCCGCACCCCGCCACTGGTGGCATGCCAGGTGGCACAACAGCAGTACGCTGGCCAGGGCGCTGGCCATTTCCGTGGCCGTGCACGCGGTGCTGCTGATGGTGCGGGTGGCCGCGCCCGAGGTGTTCGAGATCAAGCGCACCGATGCCGCGCTGGACGTGGTGCTGGTCAATGCCAAGTCGGCGCAGAAGCCGCGCAAGCCGACCGCGCTGGCGCAAGCCAACCTGGACGGCGGCGGCGACCATGACCTGCAGCGCGCCACCACGCCGCTGCCGGCGCAGACCCTGACGCAGGAGGGCGACCTGGTGCGCCAGGTGCAGCGCCGCGTCGAGCAGCTGGAGCTGGAGCAGCAACGCCTGCTGACCCAGTCGCGCGAAGCCGCGCCGGCGGTGCGCGACCAGCCGCTGAAGCCCGGCGAGAAACGCCAGGACACCCCGCAGCGCGGCCAGGACGAGCGCACCTCGACCGACGAGATGGCCAAGCTGGAGGCCGAGATCGGCCGCAACCTGGAGCACTACGCCAAGCGGCCCAAGCGCTTCCAGCTGACCGCCACCAGCGCGCAGGCCGTCGACTACGCGCAGTACTACGACCGCCTGCGCCGCAAGATCGAGGCGCGCGGCACCACCGACTTCCCGCAACGCAACGGCAAGCCGCTGTACGGCCAGCTGATCCTGGTGATCAACGTCAACCGGCTGGGCAAGCTCGGCTACAACCGCGACGGCTACAACGTCGACGCCATCGACGTGGTCAAGAGCTCGGGCGATCCCGCGCTGGA
Organism: Cupriavidus lacunae; assembly: GCF_003353055.1. Taxonomy (GTDB): domain Bacteria; phylum Pseudomonadota; class Gammaproteobacteria; order Burkholderiales; family Burkholderiaceae; genus Cupriavidus; species Cupriavidus lacunae. The sequence goes on along the minus strand of NZ_QKWJ01000054.1, from coordinate 5,512 downwards.
CCGCCAGGCCGTGGCGATCGTGCGCGCGGCCGCGCCGTTCGGCGCCTTTACCGCCGAGATGACGTCGCGCCAGGACATCCTCGAAGTCATTTCCACTTTCAAGTTTTCGCGCAGCGGGCTGGAAACCCGCTTGCAGGCACGCTGATGACATCCACTGAATCTTCCCAAGCCAGCTCCGACCGCTATGTGGTGATCGGCAACCCGGTTGCGCACAGCCGCTCGCCGGCGATCCACGCCGCCTTTGCGCGCCAGACCGGCGAGGCCGTGCAGTACGACCGCCTGGAGGCGCCGCTGGACGGGTTTGCCGACGCCGTGCGCCAGTTCTTTGCCGACGGCGGCTACGGCTGCAACGTGACGGTGCCGTTCAAGCTGGAGGCCTACGACCTGGCCGACCGCCTGACCGAGCGCGCCGAGGCCGCCGGCGCGGTCAACACGCTGTGGATCGAAGAGGGCATGATCCATGGCGACAACACCGACGGCATCGGCCTGGTGCGCGATATCCAGGACAACCTCGACACGCTGGTCGAAGGCAAGCGCGTGCTGCTGCTGGGCGCCGGCGGCGCCGCCATGGGCGCGATGCTGCCGCTGATCGAGTGCCGGCCGTCGCGCATCGTGGTGGCCAACCGCACCGCATCGCGCGCCGGCGACATGCTGGAAGAGTTTGTCGAAGCCGCCGACCAGTACGGCGTCGAGCTGTGGGGCGGCGGGCTCGACGCGCTCGACGGGCTGTCCGAGGATGAGGCCGTCGACGTGGTCATCAATGCCTCGTCCAGCAGCCTGCACGGCGAAGTGCCGCCGGTGCCCGAGTTCCTGCTGGGCGAAGGCGTGCTGGCCTACGACATGATGTACGGCGCCGAGCCCACCGTGTTCCTGCAGTTCGCCGCGCGCTGCGGCGCGCGCGTGAGCGACGGCCTGGGCATGCTGGTCGAACAGGCCGCCGAGGCCTTCTATATCTGGCGTGGCGTGCGGCCCCGCACCGCGCCCGTGCTGGCTGAGCTGCGCGCCGCGCTGCAGGCCGAACGCAAGGGCTGACCGGGGCGCCGCCAGCCGTGGCCAACCGCAACCGCCCGGCCAGCGCCGCGCCGGCCCGCGCCGTGTTCAACCCGCTGCGCTGGCTGGGCTACCTGCTCGGCTGCGTGGCCGCGGGCGTGGTGGCGATGCAGCTGTACTTCTTCGTGCAGATCGCCTCGTGGCAGTACATCAACCCGACCACCACCACCTTCATGCGCGCCGAGCGCTGGCGCCTGTGCGGCATCAATGTCTGGAAGTGCGGCCTCGACCGGCAATGGGTGCCCTACGACCGCATCTCGCGCAATCTGAAACGCGCGGTGATCGCCAGCGAGGACGCCGACTTCGTCAATCACCCCGGCTATGAGCTCGATGCCATGCTCGACGCCTGGGAGCGCAACAAGAAGCGCGGGCACATCGTGCGCGGCGGCTCCACCATCACGCAGCAGCTGGCCAAGAACCTGTTCCTCTCGTCCGAGCAGAACTACCTGCGCAAGGGACAGGAGCTGGCCATCACGTGGATGCTGGAGTTCTGGCTGGACAAGCAGCGCATCTACGAGATCTACCTGAATTCAGTGGAGTGGGGCGAGGGTGTGTTCGGCGCGCAGGCCGCGGCGCAGCACTACTTCCGCACCGGCGCCGACAAGCTCAGCGTGGGCCAGTCCGCGCGCCTGGCCGCGGCGCTGCCGGCGCCCAAGTGCTTCGACAAGAAGGAGTACTGCGCCAATGTGCGCGTGAACTTCCGCGTCAAGGCGGGCATCATCGCGCGGCGGATGGGGGCAGCTACGCTGCCGGATTGAGGGTTTGCTCCCCTCTCCCGCGCGCGGGAGAGGGGAGTTAGGCTGTAGGCGATTCAGCGCCTCAGCTCAACCAGCCCTTCCTGCGGAAATACACCAGCGGGATCGCCGCCGACACCGCCATCAGTGCGATCGCCCACGGATAGCCCGCGACCCAGTCCAGCTCCGGCATGAACTTGAAGTTCATGCCGTAGATGCTGGCGATCAGCGTGGGCGGCATCAGCGCCACCGACACCACCGAGAACAGCTTGATGATCTTGTTCTGGTTGATGTTGATGAAACCGACGGTCGCGTCCATCAGGAAGTTGATCTTGTCGAACAGGAACGCGGTGTGGTTCTCGATCGAGTCGATGTCGCGCAGGATCTGGCGGGCCTCGTCCTGCTGCTCGGCCGACAGCAGCTGGCTGCGCATCAGGAAGGACACCGCGCGGCGCGTGTCCATCACGTTGCGGCGGATGCGCCCGTTCAGGTCTTCCTCGCGGGCGATGGTTTCCAGCACGTCGGCGGCGGCGGCATCGGTCACGTTCTCGGCCAGCACGCGGCGGCTGGCTTCTTCCAGGCGTTCGTACACTTCCTCGATCGAGTCGGCGGAGTATTCCGCGTCGGTCGCGTACAGGTCCATCAGCACGTCCTTGGCATTGCGCACCGAGCCCGGGCGCATGCGCGCGCGCAGCCGCACCAGCCGGAACACCGGCAGGTCTTCGTCGTGGATGGAGAACAGCACGTCGCGCGTCAGCACAAAGGCTACGCGCACGTTGCGCGACACCTCTTCCTCGGCGAGCAGGAAGTCGGTGCGGATATGGATATTCTCGTCCTCGCCCTCGAAATATCGCGCGGACGCTTCCAGGTCGCCCAGGTCTTCCAGTTCAGGAAGGGCGACGCCATAGGCTTCCTTGATCCAGTTCAGTTCCTCGTCGTCGGGACTGACGACATCGATCCAGATCGGCTTGTGCTGCAGCAGCTCATTGCGCTCGTCGACCTGCTCCTGGGCAAGCCGGCCTTTTTGCAGGACGAACAGGTTGATCATCCCCGGGATTCCTTATTGCTGATTGCGACGAAAAACAAAGACAAGCGCGAAGACAAGCGCAGGCGGCTCGCCGCATTCCCAGGTAGTCCGTCATGCCCTGCATGGCCATGTGGTGCGCCGGCAGGCGATCCGCAATGGCCGGGCCACGGGCAAGCGTGATCGCGCTGTACCCGGCGGCCGGTCTCGACGGACTCGGCGGGCGGTACAAGGCGATGGCGTTTGCCTGGGTTGGCTGGCTAGCCGGGAGAGGGAAAATCCGCAGCGGTGCGGCGCGCATGGATGGCGCCGCCGGTAGCACGGAAAGACACTCGCCCGCAGTTCTGCTGCGGGCGAGGCCGACGAGGCGCGGAGCCGGGTGCTCCGGGCGGATCGTCGTTACGCAGCCCGCAGTGACATGGCATTCGCAGAGGTCGCAGCGCTGCTGCGGCAACTCGAACACCCGATGCTACTGCCCACGTAATTTCTCCGGGATTGTGATGGCCGCGAGTGTAGCCCAACGGAGGGTGGCTTGTTAAGTGAAATCTCCGCGTAAGCGGCCCTCTGTTGCCCTCTCACGACCCGGGGCGCGCCCGCCCCGGGGATCCACCCGGCGCGCCCCGCAGCCGGCGCCACAGCAGCGGCGCCAGCATCACCGAGGACAGCGCCAGGAACATCAGCACGATGGCGGCGTAGTCCTGCCAGTGCGGCTGTTCGCCCAGCAGCCACATGCCCGAGAACACCCCGACCACCGGGATGAACATGATCGACAGGCTCGACACCACCGGCGGCAGGCTGCGCGCCAGCCTGAACCAGAGCAGATGGCAGAAGGCGAAGACCACCACCGCGTTGTACGCGATCGCGGCCCATTCGATGGCCGTGGGCATGCGCCAGCCGTGTTCCAGCAGCAGCGAGCCAAGCGCCAGGAAGGGCAGGGTCACGGCCAGCATCCAGAAGGTCATGGCGCCGATGGGCACGTCGGTCTGGGTGCGCTTCATCAGCTGGGTGCCGAAGCCCCAGCCTGCCGCCGCCAGCAGCATCAGCAGCGTGCCGGCCGGGCTGCCGGTCAGGGCGGCGAACTCGCCCGACAGCAGCAGCACGGTGCCGGCCAGTGCGCAGCCGATGCCGATCCAGGCCCAGGCACTAATGCGCTCGCGGAAGAACACCAGCCCCCAGACCACCGCCCAGATTGGCATGGTGTAGCCCAAGATGGCGGCGCGGCCCGAGGACAGCATCTTGACCGCGCAAATGGCAAACAGGTGCCAGATCACCATGTTGGGAATGGCCAGCCGGACCACCGTGCCCCATTCGCGCCGCGGCACGGCCAGCGTGTCGCCGCGCAGCCACAGCGCCAGCCCCAGCGCCACCAGCCCGCCGCCCATGCACAGCAGGCGGAAGCCCAGCGCCGGAAAGTGCGCTACGCCCACCTTCATGATCGGCCAGTTGATGCCCCAGGCAAGGGTGAGCACGACAAGCAGGAAGATACCGCGGCGATCGAGAGACATGACGGGACGCGGCTGTGCGCGATGCCGCGCTTTGTTTTTGAGAGGAAGCGCAAAACGATAGCACGCAGCGGGTAAAATTGCCGAAAGCGACATATGCTGCAGGGATGAATGATGTTCACGCCGCTGCAGCCAACCGCGCCGGCCGGTCCCGTGGGGCGGCGGCGCCACCAGGATATCCCGAGTAACCCATGACCTTCACCGAGCAGCTTGCTGCCGCCTGGCAGCGCAACGATTCCCTTCTGTGCGTCGGGCTCGATCCTGACCCGCAGAAGCTGCCGCTGTCCCTGACCGGGACGGGCGGCGCCATCTTCTCGTTCTGCCGCGAGATCGTCGACGCCACCGCCGACCTGGTCTGCGCCTTCAAGCCGCAGATCGCCTACTTCCATTCGCAGCGCGCCGAAGACCAGCTCGAGCAGCTGATCCACTACATCCACGACGCCCACCCCGGCATCCCGGTGATCCTGGACGCCAAGCGCGGCGACATCGGCTCGACCGCCGAGCACTATGCGCTGGAGGCCTTCGAGCGCTATCACGCCGACGCGGTCACGGTCAGCCCGTACATGGGCTTCGATTCGATGCAGCCGTACCTGGCCTACCCGGACCGCGGCGTGATCGTGCTGTGCCGCACCTCCAACCCGGGCGGTTCGGACGTGCAGTTCCTGCAGGTCGACGGCAAGCCGCTGTATCAGCTGGTGGCCGAGGCCGCGCGCGAGCGCTGGAACACCACCGGGCAGATGGGGCTGGTGGTCGGCGCGACCTTCCCCAATGAGATCGCACGGGTGCGCCAGATCGTCGGCGACATGCCGCTGCTGATCCCGGGCATCGGCGCCCAGGGTGGCGATGTCGAAGCCACGGTCAAGGCGGGGCGCACCGCGGATGGCACCGGGATGATGATCAATTCGTCACGGGCTATTCTCTATGCCAGCCGTGAGAAGGATTTTGCTACGGCGGCGCGGAATGTTGCGTTGCAGACGCGGGAGACGATTAATCGGTATCGGCATGGGTGAGGTTTGTGGCTCTTGGCTAGCGTGGGCTGTTTCGCCGGCGTAGCCGGCGGGGCTCCTTGGTCGTTGGCATGGGTATGTAGGTCGGGTTCGATGTTGTCGTAGGTTTGACGGCCTGGTTCCGCCCTGCTGGGCGGGTCACTTTTTGTCCGAGCGACAAAAAGTAACCAAAAAACGCGTCGCCTCAGGCGGCTG
>NZ_QKWJ01000053.1 GCF_003353055.1 Cupriavidus lacunae | reverse complement strand
CGACGATCCCCCCGGTGCTACTGTCCTCTGGCGCGGCTTCCTCGTTTTGCACGAAATCACCGAAATGTATCGGATCTTCCAGAAAAACGAGTAAGCCGCCGGAAGTTGTGGGTAAAGGCAAGCATTTATGGGAGAGGGGCGGGGGAGAGGGCAGGAGTCTCCACGAAGTGAGGCGTCACGATGCTTGTCGAGCGCCTGCCCTCTCCCCCGGCCCCTCTCCCGCAAGCGGGAGAGGGGAGAAAACCAGCGCGGTTCAAGTGCTGTCGCGCAGACCTCAAGCGCCCCACAGGGGCGCTTCGTCCATTAGCGCGACCTGTTCGCGCAGCTCCAGGATGCGGTCCTGCCAGTAACGCGCCGTGCCGAACCACGGGAACGCGGCCGGAAAGGCCGGGTCGGTCCAGCGGCTGGCCAGCCAGGCGCTGTAATGCAGCAGCCGCAGGGTGCGCAGCGCTTCCACCAGCCACAGTTCGCGCGTCTGGAATTCGGCGAAGTCTTCATAGCCGGCGACGATATCGGCCAGCTGGTCCTGCATGGCCGCGCGGTCACCCTCCAGCAGCATCCAGATGTCCTGGATCGCCGGCGCCATGCGGCTGTCATCGAAATCGACGAAATGCGGGCCCGGCGCGCCATGGGTGCCGCCACGGGCGTCGTCCTCGTCGATCCACAGCACGTTGCCGCGATGGCAGTCGCCATGGGTGCGCAGCAGCCGCACCTCGCCGGCACGCTCATAGCAGCGGCGCACGCCATCCAGCGCCAGGTCCGTCACCGACTGCCAGGCGGGCAGCAGGTCGGCGGGAATGCAGCCGCTGGCAAGCAGCCAGTCGCGCGGGGCAATGCCGAAGGTATCGAGATCCAGCGCCGGCCGCGCCTGGTAGGGCTGGGTTGCGCCCAGCGCGTGGATGCGGCCGATAAAGCGGCCGAGCCAGGTCAGCGTGTCGGAGCGGTCCAGCGCGGGCTCGCGCCCGCCGCAGCGGGGGAAGACCGCGACACGGAAGCCCGCGTGATGCAGCAGCGTGCCGGCCTCGCCCGGCGCCAGCACCATGGCCGGCACGGCCGGGATCTCGGCATCGGCCAGCTGTTGCACGAAGGCGTGTTCTTCCAGGATGGCCGCGTCGGTCCAGCGGCCCGGGCGGTAGAACTTGGCGATGACGGGCGCGGCATCTTCGATACCCACCTGCCAGACCCGGTTCTCGTAGCTGTTGAGCGCCAGCAGGCGTCCGTCGGGGCGCAGGCCGGCGCCTTCCAGTGCGTCCAGCATCAGCTCCGGCGTCAGGCCGGCATAAGGAACGCCGGGGTCGGCCGGGGCGTCGGACGCGTGCATGGTGTCGGCCTGTCCCGCTCAGCGCGCCGGCTTGCGGTTGCCGCCGAGCAGCGCGGCCTGCGGTGCCGGACGGCGATTGCGTGCCGGTGCCGGGGCCGCATCATGCGGCTGGCGCGCGGGCTGGGCCGCGGCCCGTTGCTGGCGTGCCGGCTCCTGGCCTTCGCGGCGCGGTGCGGGGTTGCGCGCGCCGCCGGCGGGCTGGGCGCCACGGTTGCCATTGCCGGCACCGTTGCCGCGCTGGCCGCCTTCAGCGGTACGCGTGCGCGGCTGGCCGCCCTGCGCTTGTCGCGGCGCGCCCTGCGCCTCGCGCGCGGGACGCTGGCGCTGGGCGCCCTCGCCTTCATTGCCGGCCGGACGTGCCTGGGCGCGTCCGCGGCCCTGGCCCTGGCCACCGCCGCCGCGTTGCTGGCGGCCCTTCTGGATCGGCTCGGGCGCGATGCTCGGGTCCACTTCGAAGCCCGGCAGCACGGTCTGCTCGAGCTTGCGCTTGATCAGGCGTTCGATATCGCGCAGCAGCGCAATCTCGTCCACGCAGACCAGCGAGATCGCCTCGCCCTCGGCGCCGGCGCGGCCGGTGCGGCCGATGCGGTGCACGTAGTCCTCGGGCACATTGGGCAGGTCGAAGTTGACCACGTGCGGCAGCTGATCGATGTCGATGCCGCGCGCGGCGATATCGGTCGCCACCAGCAGCCGTAGCGTGCCGGCCTTGAATTCCGACAGCGCGCGCGTGCGCGCTGACTGGCTCTTGTTGCCGTGGATCGCCAGTGCCGACAGGCCGTCCTTGGTCAGTTGCTCGGCCAGGCGGTTGGCGCCATGCTTGGTGCGCGTGAACACCAGCACCTGGTGCCAGTCATGCTGGCGCACCAGGTGGGCCAGCAGTTCGCGCTTGCGCTCGCGGTCCACCGGGTAGACGCGCTGGTCCACGGTCTCGGCGGTGGTATTGCGCCGCGCCACCTCGATCGAGGCCGGGTTGTTCAGCAGGCGGTCGGCCAGCGCGCGGATATCGTCCGAGAACGTCGCCGAGAACAGCAGGTTCTGGCGCTTGGCCGGCAGCACGTTGAGGATCTTGCGGATATCGTGGATGAAGCCCATGTCGAGCATGCGGTCGGCTTCATCGAGCACCAGCAGCTCCACCTGGGACAGGTCGATGGTGCGCTGGGACACATGGTCCAGCAGGCGGCCGGGCGTGGCCACGACGATCTCGACGCCGCGCTTGAGCTGTTCGATCTGCGGATTGATGCCGACGCCGCCGAACATCACCATCGAACGCAGGCGCAGGTATTTGCCGTAGTTGCGTACGCTCTCTTCAACCTGGGCGGCCAGTTCGCGCGTGGGAGTCAGCACCAGCGCACGCACTGCGACGCGGCCCGGACGCTGCGCGCCCTGGGCGGCGCGTGCCGCGGATTCAGACAGCAGCTGCAGCATCGGCAGCGTAAAGCCGGCGGTCTTGCCGGTGCCGGTCTGCGCGCCGGCTAGCAGGTCGCCCCCTTTGAGGACGGCGGGAATCGCCTGGGCCTGGATGGGGGTCGGCGTGGTGTAGCCCTGTTCGGCTACGGCACGCACAATCTTGTCGGACAAGCCGAGTTCAGAAAAAGACATGAATTGCTGCTTGGGCCATCGCTGCGCACGCGGTGCGCCAAACGCCGGATGGCTCCTGGTAATCGGATCGGAATCGGAACGCGAACGCCGGGAAGCCGGCCTGGCAGGGCACCGGCCCGCCCGCGAAGGAAAGAGCGGTAGTGTACCAGTCCGGGACAAGCGGGTTCTGCACCGGGTTTGGCCCCGCATGCGCGCTGGCGCACATCGGGTTCGCACAGGTGGCGCTGCGCTATCATGATGACCTCGGCCCGCCCCCCACTCCGCTCCCGCACATGTTCCGCATGTGCCCGGAAAGCCGCCATGCGCTTGCGTTTCCTCGAAGACCAGGAAGTCACCCTGTTCGCGGCCATCCCGGTCGGGATCGTCGCGGCGATCGCCACCACGCTGTTCAAGGAGGCGTTGGAGGGCGCGGGTGTCGTCCTGTTTTCCAGCCATGCCGACGTGGTGGCCGTGTTCGCCACGCTGGCGCTGGCGTGGCGCGTGGTGGTGCCGGCCGTGGGCGGCGCGCTGGCGGGCGGCCTGCTGGTGCTGGCCAATCGCCTGGCGGGCAGCCACGGCGGCGCCACCGACTACATGGAAGCGGTGGCCAACGGCAGCGGCCGCCTGCCGGTGCGGATCACCCTGCTGCGCGCGCTCTCGTCGTTCTTCTCGATCGTCAGCGGCAGCTCGGTCGGCAAGGAAGGCGCGATGATCCAGCTGGCGGCGCTGTGCGGCTCGCTGTTCCCGTCGACCCGGCTGGAGCGCGGCGGCGGCTCGAACATGCGCCGCATGCTGACCGCCTGCGGTGCCGCGGCGGGCCTTGCCACCGTCTACCACACCCCATTTTCCGCCGCCGTCTTCGTCGCCGAAGTGGTGTTCGGGGCACTGGCCGTGCAGCGCCTGATGCCGCTCTTCCTGGCCTCGGTGGCCGGCGCCATGGTCAGCCAGTGGCACGGCGGCCTGCAGCCGCTCTACCCCGGCCTGGATATCGCCCCCGACCTGCGCCCGCACATCCTGCTGGCCGCGGCCGCGCTGGGCGTGGCCGCCGGCATCGCGGGCGCGCTGTTCATGCGCGCGGCGGGCTTTGCGCGCAGCCGCTTTGCGGCGGTGCCGGGCGGCCCAGTGGCACGGCTGACGCTGGGCGGCGCGCTGGTCGGCGTGCTGGCGATGGCGGTGCCGGAGGTCGTCGGCAACGGCTATTCCACCATCCAGACCATCCTGCAGGAGCAGCCGCTGAGCGTGCCGGTGGCCGGCGTGCTGCTGGCCAAGCTGGCGGCCACGGTAATCAGCATGGGCTCGGGGGCGGTCGGCGGCGTGTTCACGCCGTCGCTGTTCGTGGGCGCGGCGCTGGGCCAGTTGCTGGCCATCGGCATGCAGGGCACGGCGGCCGGCGCGGCGCCGCTGCTGCCGCTGGTGGGCATGAGCGCCTTCCTGGCGGCGACCAGCCAGGCGCCGCTGATGTCGGTGCTGATGGTGTTCGAGATGACGCTCGCGCCCGCGCTGCTGCTGCCGTCGATGATCGGCGCGGTGGCGGCGTACTACACGGCATCGCGCTGCCAGACGCTGTCGCTGTACAGCGTGATCGCCGAACGCGCGCAGGCCTCGGCCGCCGCCGATCATGCCCGCACGCTGACGCTGGCCGGGCTGTGCGACCCGACCGATACGGTGCTCGACCCGAACGCTACGCTGGCGGCCGCCGCCGACAAGTTTGCCGAGACCGGCACGCGCTACCTCTACCTGGTGGAACCGGACGGCCGCCTGCTGGGCGCGCTGTCGATCCATGCGCTGCAGCGCGCCCAGCGCGAGGGCGCGCCGGACGATGTGGTGGCGCTGGCCGAGCGCGACTTCCCGGCGCTGACCCCGGACTCGCGGCTGCGCGATGCCCTGGCGGTGTTTGCCGAGCACGGCATCAACCGCATTCCGCTGGTGCGCGACGGTGCCGGCCGCGAACTGATGGGCACGGTGTCCAAGCAGCGTGTGCTGCAAGAAGCATCCTGTCTGTTCTGAGGCTGGTCGAGCTGGCGTACCGGCCAGGCCCCGAGCGGGGTAAAATGCCAAGTTGCGCCCGCCTTCGGGCCATTCCCCCATCGCATTGCTTTATTTGTCGGAGTTCTCTCCATGCCAGCAGGTCGTGATACGCGCCTCGGGGCGCCGGAGTCCGTGCAACCCAAGCGCACGCGCAAGCTGTGGGCCGGGCTGGCCTGCGGCGCTGCCTTGCTGCTGGGCGCGGCAAGCGCGCTGGCGCAACCGGTGCGTGTGATCCCGGACGATGCCCAGGCGGCCAGGCTGGTCATCGCCACGCCGTCTGCCGGTGCGCCGCAGACGGCCACGCTCGATGGCAAGACCGTCGGCGTGGCGCCCGGCCTGCGCCTGTTTGGCACCGACAACCAGTTGCTGGCCAGCGCCGCGGTGGCGGGCCAGAAGCTGCCGGTGCGGTACAAGCTGGACCTGTACGGCCAGCTGCTGACCGCCTGGGTGCTGAGCGAGCCGGAACAGAAGGCGCTGAAAAAATAACCGTGACCCCGGAAGTGCGACCGGCGTGCCCCACGCGCCGGCCGTGTTGTTGCAACTCCCTGATGCCCCCAGGTCAACCACTGAGATCGGCATATGAAGAAAGTTTTCGTCAAGACGTACGGCTGCCAGATGAACGAGTACGACTCGGACAAGATGGTCGACGTACTCAACGCCAGCCAGGGGCTGGAACCCACTGACAACGTCGAAGACGCCGACGTGATCCTGTTCAACACCTGCTCGGTGCGCGAGAAGGCGCAGGAGAAGGTGTTCTCGGAACTGGGCCGGATGAAGGCGCTCAAGGCCGTCAAACCCGACCTGGTGATCGGCGTGGGCGGCTGCGTGGCCAGCCAGGAAGGCGCCAGCATCGTCTCGCGCGCGCCGTATGTCGACGTGGTGTTCGGTCCGCAGACGCTGCACCGCCTGCCCGACCTGATCGCGCGGCGCCAGCGTACCGGCCAGTCGCAGGTGGACATCTCCTTCCCCGAGATCGAGAAGTTCGACCACCTGCCGCCGGCGCGCGTGGACGGCCCGAGCGCCTTCGTCTCGATCATGGAAGGCTGCTCCAAGTACTGCAGCTACTGCGTGGTGCCCTACACCCGCGGCGAGGAAGTGTCGCGCCCGTTCGAGGACGTGCTGGCCGAAGTCGCCGGCCTGGCCGAGCAAGGCGTGCGAGAAGTCACGCTGCTGGGCCAGAACGTCAATGCCTACCGCGGCAAGATGGGCGACACCACCGAGATCGCCGACTTTGCGCTGCTGATCGAATACGTGGCCGAGATCCCCGGCATCGAGCGCATCCGCTACACCACCAGTCACCCGAAGGAATTCACCTCGCGCCTGGTCGAGCTGTACGGCCGCTGCGACAAACTGGTCAACCACCTGCACCTGCCGGTGCAGCACGCGTCCGACCGCATCCTGATGGCGATGAAGCGCGGCTACAGCGTGCTGGAGTACAAGAGCATCATCCGCAAGCTGCGCGTGCTGCGCCCGGACATGTCGATGTCGTCGGACTTTATTATCGGCTTCCCCGGCGAGACCGATGCCGACTTCGACAAGCTGATGGCGATGATCGAGGAGATCGGCTACGACACCTCGTTCTCGTTCATCTTCAGCCCGCGCCCGGGCACGCCCGCGGCCAACCTGCACGACGACACCCCGCACGAGGTCAAGCTGCGCCGGCTGCAGCGGCTGCAGGCCACCATCGAGGAGAACGTGCAGCGCATCAGCCAGAACATGGTCGGCACGGTGCAGCGCATCCTGGTGGAAGGCCCGGCGCGCAAGGACCCGACCGAGCTGCACGGCCGCACCGAGAACAACCGCGTGGTCAACTTCGCGCTGCCGGGCGTGCCTCAGGCCGGCCGCGACCGGATGGTCGGCCAGCTGGTCGATGTCAGCATCACGCAGGCGTTCCCGCACTCGCTGCGCGGCGAGATCGTGGTGCGCCAGTAATCCAGTCAGCACCAAGCGAGGCCATCGCCAACCGATGAAAATCCCTTCCGCAGAATTCGTCGCCCCCAAGGACGACAACACCCGGCTGCAGAACCTGTGCGGGCCGCTCGACGAAAACCTGCGCCAGATCGAGCAGGCGCTGGACGTGAACATCCAGCGCCGCGGCCACCGCATGACGGTGCGCGGCGGCAATGCGCAGGACGCCGCGATGGCGCTGGAGCGCTTCTACAACCAGGCGCGCACGCCGCTGTCGATCGACGACGTGCAGCTGGGCCTGGTGGAAACGCGCCAGCTCAGCGCCCATGGCAGCTACCTGCCCGGCAACGGCGACGATGTCGGGGATCGCGAGGCCGGCGACGAATCGCCGGTACTGCACACCCGCCGCACCGGCCTGCAGGGCCGCACCGTGGCGCAGCGTGACTACCTGCGCAATGTCCTGTCGCACGACCTGACGCTGGGTGTGGGGCCGGCCGGCACCGGCAAGACCTACCTGGCGGTGGCGTGCGCCGTCGATGCGCTGGAGCGCGACGCGGTCAAGCGCATCGTGCTGACGCGCCCGGCGGTGGAGGCCGGCGAACGCCTGGGCTTCCTGCCCGGCGACCTGGCGCAGAAGGTCGACCCGTACCTGCGGCCGCTGTACGACGCGCTGTATGACCTGCTCGGCTTCGACCGCACGCAGAAGATGTTCGAGCGGCAGATGATCGAGATCGCGCCGCTGGCTTATATGCGCGGGCGCACGCTGAACCACGCCTTCATCATCCTGGACGAGGCGCAGAACACCACGCCCGAGCAGATGAAGATGTTCCTCACGCGCATCGGCTTTGGCTCCAGGGCCGTGATCACCGGCGACACCACCCAGATCGACCTGCCCCGCGGGCAGAAGAGCGGCCTGGTGGAGGCGCTGCACGTGCTGCGCGACGTGCGCGGCATCGCCTGCACCCGCTTTACCAGCATCGATGTGGTGCGCCATCCGCTGGTGGCGCGCATTGTCGATGCCTATGACGAATACCACGCCCAGCATAAGGACGCTTAATTGAAACCGCAGAAATCCAAGTCTTCCGGCGTGAGCCTGATCCTGTTCGACGGCGACGGCCGCGCGCGCAAGAGCGCCGCGCACGCGCTGCGCGTGCAACTGCCCGATGGCCGCAGCCTGACGCTGGACCTGTCGCAGGCCGCCGACGGCGTGGTGGCGCTGCTGGCCGAGCACACCGACACCAACCAGCAGGCCGGCCTGCTGGTGCGCCCGGACAACCATGACGCGCTGTCGGTGGCCGTGACCGCCACGCCGCTGACCACCACCACCGGCACCCCGGCCACGCCGCCGGCGCTGGAACTGGACGTGCAGCACGGCGACGGCGTCGGCAAGGCCGACGGCCTGCCGGCGCGCCGCAAGATCGAAACCTGGGTCAAGTCCGCGCTGTACGCCGATGCCGTGCTGACCATCCGCTTTGTCGGCGAGGAAGAAGGCCGCACGCTGAACCGCACCTATCGCGGCAAGGACTACGCCACCAACGTGCTGACCTTTGCCTATGCCGAGAACGAGGCCGACCCGGTCACGGGCGATATCGTGCTGTGCTGCCCGGTGGTGCAAGCCGAGGCGCGCGAGCAGCGCAAGCCGCTGGAGGCGCACTATGCCCACCTGATCGTGCACGGCGTGCTGCATGCGCAGGGCTACGAGCACGAGGAAGACGCCGAGGCCGAGGAAATGGAAGCGATCGAAACCGAGACGCTGCAGGCCCTTGGCCACGCCGACCCTTACCGCGACGACCGCGCCGCGTGATTCCGCTGTCACAGGCGGCGCCGGTCGAGCGCCGCCTGCTGCACATAACCATGTCAGCGGCCGCCTGCCGTCACGGGACGGTCAGGCTTTTAGTGTATCCTTCAGACGATCTCCACCACGCGCTCGCCGCGAAATGAACGACCCCTATCCCAGTTCGAAGCCCGCTTACCTGAAGCAGGCCGATCGGCCCAGATCGCTTCTCGAACGCCTGTCAGACCTGATTTCCCCCGAGCCGGACACCCGCGCGGAATTGCTCGAAGTGCTCCAGGAAGCGCATGAGCGCAACCTGATCGACGCCGACTCGCTGTCGATGATCGAGGGCGTGTTCCAGGTCTCCGAACTGACCGCCGGCGACATCATGGTGCCGCGCGCGCAGATGGATATGGTCAATATCGCGGACGCCCCGGAGGCGTTCATTCCCTTCATGCAGCAGACGGCGCACTCGCGCTTTCCGGTCTACGAAGGCAGCCGGGACAACATCATCGGCATCCTGCTCGCCAAGGACCTGCTGCGCTATTACACCGATCCCGCCTTCGACCTGCGCGAGACCCTGCGCCCGGCGGTGTTCATCCCCGAATCCAAGCGCCTGAACATCCTGCTGCGCGAGTTCCGCATCAACCGCAACCATATCGCCATGGTCGTCGACGAGTACGGCGGCGTGGCCGGGCTGGTGACGATCGAGGACGTGCTGGAGCAGATCGTGGGCGATATCGAGGATGAATTCGACCTGGACGAAGACCAGGACAACATCCTGCCGATGCCCGACGGCAGCTGGCGCGTGCACGGCCTGACCGAGATCGCGCAGTTCAACGAGGCCTTCGGCACCGGCTTCTCCGACCACGATGTCGACACCGTGGGCGGGCTGCTGTCCAACCACGTGGGCCACGTGCCCCACCGCGGCGAGGTCATCACCCTGCCGCCGATCCGCTTCGAGGTGCTGCGCGCCGACGCGCGGCAGGTGCACCTGCTGCAGGTACACCGCGAATCCAACGGCGACAACGCGGGCGCGGCCGGCGCATGAAGCGTTCCGCCCCGATCCTGAACGGCGCCGCCGCTGCCGACGCCGGCACGACGGGCGTGCCTGGCACGCGCGCGCACTCGCGCACGGCGGCCATGGTGCGGCTGCTGCTGGCCGGCGTGCTCGGCATCGCCCATACGCAAGCCTTTGCCCCGCATGACTGGTGGTGGCTGCAGATCCTGTCGCTGGCCGGCCTGGCCGCGCTGATGGCCGACGCGCCGCGCGCGCGCGCGGCCGCCGCCACCGGCTATGCCTTCGGGCTGGGCTGGTTCCTGTCCGGCATCTGGTGGCTCTATATCAGCATGCACGTCTACGGCGAGATGCCGGCGTGGATGGCTGCGCTGGCGGTGGTGCTGTTCTCGGGCTTCCTGTCGCTCTACCCGGCGCTGGCCGGCGCGCTGTGGCATCGGCTGACGGCGCGGCTGCACAGGGCCACGCTGCTGGCGCCGCTGGCGTTCGGCGCCGCCTGGGGGCTGACGGAATGGCTGCGCGGCGTGGTGTTCACCGGCTTCCCGTGGCTGTCGGGCGGCTATGCCCATACCGACAGCCCGCTGGCGGGCTTCGCGCCGCTGGCTGGCGTCTATGGCATCGGCGCGCTGGCGGCAGCGGTGGCTGCCTTGCTGGCGGCCGCCGCGCGCGGACTGGGCCGTGGCGAACGCGGCCGGGCGCTGGGCGCATTGGCGCTGGCACTGGTGCTGCCCGCCGCGGGCGCCGCGCTGGCGCCGCTGGCCTGGACCACGCCGGCCGGCAAGCCGCTCTCGGTGCGGCTGCTGCAAGGCAACGTGGCCCAGGACATCAAGTTCGAACCCGCCGGCATCCAGCGGTCGATCGAGCTGTACCGCGACATGATCACCGCCGCGCCGGCCGACCTGGTGGTCACGCCCGAGACCGCGTTCCCGGTCATCCTGCAAGACCTGCCGGTCGACGTTGCCGTGGCCGTGCGCGACTACGCGCTGGCCAGCGGCACCACCGTGCTGTTCGGCGCCGCGGGCGCCGATTCGCCGGTCGACTTCACCAACAGCGTGTTCGGCCTGGGCCCGGAAACCGAGCGCCTGTACCGCTATAACAAGCACCACCTGGTGCCGTTCGGCGAATTCATCCCGCTGGGCTTCCGCTGGTTCGTCGACATGATGAAGATGCCGCTGGGCGACTTCCGCCGCGGCGGGCTCGACCAGGCTTCGCTGCCGGTGCGCGGCGTGCGCGTGGCGCCCAATATCTGCTACGAGGATCTGTTCGGCGAGGAGATCGCGCAGACGCTGCGCCAGCAGCCGGTGCCGGCCAACGTCCTTGCCAACCTGACCAACCTGGCATGGTTCGGCGACACCATTGCGCTGGACCAGCATCTGCAGATTTCGCGCATGCGGGCGCTGGAAACGCGCCGGCCGATGCTGCGCTCGACCAATACCGGCATGACCGCGGTAGTGCGCCCGGACGGCACGGTGCAGCAGCGCCTGGCGACCTTCACGGTCGGCACGCTGGCGGCCGAAGTGCAAGGCATGCAGGGGCTGACGCCCTATATCCGCTGGGGCAATGCGCCGGTGCTGGCGCTGTTTGCGCTGGTGCTGGGGATGGCCGCCTGGCGCGTGCGCAAGGTGCGCAGCACAGGCTGAGGGCACAGGGAGAAGCAGGCACCGGACGCGGCGGGATCGCCGCCGCAGGCCCGGTGCCGGTCGTGGCGCGTCAGGTCAGCGCCGGCCGGTTCAGTTCAGCAGCCCGGTCGCCACGGACACGGTGGCCGCGGCGATCATGACCGCGATTGCGACCAGGTAAGGTTTGCGAGAAAGAAGTGCCATGATCCAAAGTCCCCATCAATAATCAGTTACCGACAAACGGCTACCGCGGTGCCAGCCAGCAGCCGCCGTGCCCGCCATGCCGGCACGGACTGTCAATCGCAACGCTCTGAAACGGGTTGCTTGTTCATACTGTATACAAAAACGTTATCGGCCAGCAGTAGCCAAACCTGAAATCGGCCTCAGTATTTTCCCGATGCGTTGCGCAGGACCGACATTGCCGGACGTCCTCCTCCATCGGTGCGTGCCCTGTCCAGCCCCGGCAAACGGGGCGCCCTGCCAAAAAGCCGATAGAATTCGGGGTTTGGCAAAATCCGTATGCGGCGGCTCCGGCACGCGCTGTGCGGCCTGCATGTCGGGCGGGCGCGACCCCGCCCGGTGCCTCTACCTAGTCTTCATATGCTGACCTTCCAACAAATGATTCTGACCCTGCAGGCCTACTGGGACCGGCAGGGCTGCGCGCTGTTGCAACCCATCGATCTGGAGGTCGGCGCCGGCACTTCCCACGTACACACCTTCCTGCGCGCGATCGGACCCGAGCCCTGGCGTGCCGCCTACGTGCAGCCGTCGCGCCGCCCCAAGGACGGCCGCTACGGCGAGAACCCCAACCGCCTGCAGCACTACTACCAGTACCAGGTGGTGCTCAAGCCCGCGCCGGAAAACATCCTGGAGCTGTACCTGGGCTCGCTCGAGGCGCTCGGCCTGGACCTGAAGCAGAACGACATCCGCTTCGTCGAGGACGACTGGGAGAATCCCACGCTGGGCGCCTGGGGCCTGGGCTGGGAAGTCTGGCTCAACGGCATGGAAGTGACGCAGTTCACCTACTTCCAGCAGGTCGGCGGCATCGACTGCAAGCCCATCACCGGCGAGATCACCTACGGCATCGAACGGCTGGCGATGTACCTGCAGAAGGTCGAGAACGTCTACGACCTGGTCTGGACCGAGTGGGTCGAGAACGGCGAGACGCGCCGCCTGACCTATGGCGACGTGTACCACCAGAATGAAGTCGAGCAGTCGACCTACAACTTCGAGCACAGCAACACTGAAATCCTGTTCCGCCATTTCGCCGAGCACGAAGGCGAGGCCAAGCGGCTGATGGGCAATGGCGAAGGCGCCGAGGCAGGCCAGGCCGCCGGCACGCGCCTGGCGCTGCCCGCCTATGAACAGCTGCTCAAGGCCGCCCACACCTTCAACCTGCTCGATGCGCGCGGCGCGATCTCGGTGACCGAGCGCGCAGCGTATATCGGCCGCATCCGCAACCTGTCGCGCCAGGTGGCGCAGGCCTACTACGACTCGCGCGAAGCCCTGGGCTTCCCGATGTGCGGCAATAGCGGCGGAGCCCGGGCATGACGCTGCTGGCGCGCAGCGCGCTGTGCTGCGCCATGGCCCTCGCCGCGCTGGCCGCGGCGGGCAACGCCATCGGCGCGCGTGCGCAGGCGGCACCCAGCGCGCAGGCGCTGATGCTGCCCGCCGAACTGAGCAACGTGTGCGAGGCCGACCCGCAGGCGCTGCAGCTGGCCATGGCGCGTCAATGGCGCCCGTCGCTGAACGCGCTCGACCAGTGGACGCAGCTGGTACGCTCGTTCTCGTGCGACCTGTCCGGCCAGCGCGACCTGGGCTGGCACCGCGTGCCGCTGCGCGCCTATGAAAGCGCGATCCGCTACCCGCTGACCTGGGTGGAGATGGAAACCCACAACGGCCGCACCCGCCGCACGGTCAAGACGTACTACTCGGCCGCGCAGCTGCCGCCGAAGATCGACTTCTGGGTGGGCGGGCGCATCGACGAGATCCGCTACGACAAGCGCCTGCGCCGCATCGACGCGCGCTTCCCGGCTGCGGGCAGCCGCGGCGGCAGCAACGGCGCGGCCAGCGCCGCGGCGGCAGCGCAATGCGCCTACACCACGCTGCAATTCCGGCAACAGAACGGCCTGTGGCTGCTGTCCGGAGTGGAACCTAATCTTTCGCCGCGCTGCTCATAAGCGGCGCGCGCCACAACCTGTTGGATACGATTCATGTCGCAACCCATGACCGACTCGCTGCTGATCGAACTGTTCACCGAAGAGCTGCCCCCCAAGGCGCTGGCGCGCCTGGGCGACGCCTTCGCGCAGGGCCTGTTCGCCGGCCTGGGCGAGCGCGACCTGCTTGAGCCGGGCGCCACCGTGACGCCGTTCGCCACCCCGCGCCGCCTGGCCGCGCTGGTATCCGGTGTGCGCCGCAGCGCGCCGGACCGCGAGCAGCGCGAGAAGGTCCTGCCGCTGTCGGTGGCACTGGACGCCAAGGGCGAGCCCACCGCGCCGCTGGCCAAGAAGCTGGCCGCGCTGGCCAAGTCGGTCGGCGTCGCCGAGATCGACTGGCAGTCGCTCGAGCGCGCCTCCGACGGCAAGGCCGAGGCGTTCTTCTACCGCTACACCGCACGCGGCGCCGAACTGGCTGCCGGCCTGCAGGCGGCGCTGGAAGACACCATCGCCAGGCTGCCGATTCCCAAGGTCATGAGCTACCAGCGCCCGGACGGCAGCACGGTGCATTTCGTGCGGCCGGCGCACAGCCTGATCGCGTTGTTCGGCGCCGAGATCCTGCCGGTGACGCTGCTGGGGCTGCAGGCCAGCAACCTGACCCAGGGCCACCGCTTCCTGTCGCATGGCGCGATCGAGATCGCGCACGCCAATGACTACGCGCAGCAGCTGGAGTCCGCCGGCCGCGTGGTCGCCAGCTATGCCGAGCGCCGCGAGCGCATGCGCACCGCGCTGCTCAAGGAAGCCGGCGCCGACCAGGTGATCATGCCCGAGTCGCTGCTCGATGAAGTCAATTCGCTGGTGGAATGGCCGGTGGTCTATGCCTGCCATTTCGAGGAAGCCTTCCTGGCGGTGCCGCAGGAATGCCTGATCCTGACCATGCAGACCAACCAGAAGTACTTCGCGCTGACCGATGCCGATGGCCACCTGCGCAACCGCTTCCTGATCGTGTCGAACCTGGCCACTGAGACGCCGCAGTCGATCATCACCGGCAACGAGCGCGTGGTGCGCCCGCGCCTGGCCGATGCCAAGTTCTTCTTCGACCAGGACCGCAAGAAGACCCTGGCCTCGCGCGTGCCGCAGCTGGCCAGCGTGGTCTACCACAACAAGATCGGCACCCAGCTGGACCGCGTGCAGCGCCTGCAGCAGATCGCCGGCCATATCGCCGATGCGCTCAACGCCGCCGGCGTGCCCACCGACAAGGCCGCCGCGATGCGCGGCGCCGAGCTGGCCAAGGCCGACCTGCTGACCGACATGGTGGGCGAGTTCCCCGAGCTGCAGGGCACCATGGGCACGTACTACGCCCGCCACGACGATGAAGCCGAGGACGTGGCGCTGGCCTGCTCCGAACACTACCGTCCGCGGTTTGCCGGCGACGCACTGCCCGCGGGCGCGGTCAGCACCGCCGTGGCGCTGGCCGACAAGCTCGAGACGCTGGTCGGGATCTGGGGCATCGGCCTGCAGCCCACCGGCGAGAAGGACCCGTTCGCGCTGCGCCGCCACGCGCTGGGCATCCTGCGCATGCTGATCGAGAAGCCGCTGGCGCTGTCGCTGACGTCGCTGCTGGCGCTGACGCAGCAGGCGTTTGCCGGCATCGCTGCGGTCAAGCCGGCGCCCGAAGCCATCATCGACTTCCTGTACGACCGCGTGCGCGGCTACCTGAAGGACAAGGGCTACACCACCAATGAGGTCGAGGCCGTGGTCAGCCTGCGCCCGGACCAGCTCCATGACATCCTGGGCCGCATGGAAGCAGTGCGCACCTTTGCCGCGCTGCCCGAGGCCGAGGCCCTGGCCGCCGCCAACAAGCGCATCACCAACATCCTGCGCAAGAACACCGAGCCGGTCGGCGCTGTCGATCCGGCGCTGTTCCAGGAAGACGCCGAAGGTGCGCTGCACGCCGCCATCGAGCGCGTGCGCCCCACCGTGGAAGCGGCCTTCGCCAGCGGCGACTTCAGCGCCGCGCTGCGCGACCTGGCCCAGTTGCGCGACGCCGTCGACCGCTTCTTCAACGACGTCATGGTGATGGCCGAGGACGCGCAGCTGCGCGCCAACCGCCTGGCGCTGCTGGCTTCGCTGCATGCGATGGCCAACCGCGTGGCCGACATCTCCAAGCTGGCCGCCTGAGCGCCGCCCACAGCCATAGCCGGAGCCGCACATGCCGCAGACGCCGCCCAAGTTTGTCATCCTGGACCGCGACGGGGTGGTCAACCTCGACAGCGACCAGTTCATCAAGACCCCTGATGAGTGGGTGCCGATCGACGGCAGCCTGGAAGCCATCGCCGCGCTGAACCAGGCGGGCTACCGCGTGGTCATCGCCAGCAACCAGTCCGGCATCGGCCGCGGGCTGTTCGAGATGAGCGCGCTCAACGCCATGCACGAGAAGATGCACACCTCGCTGGCGCGCGTGGGCGGGCGCGTCGATGCGGTGTTCTTCTGCCCGCATACCGCCGCGGACGGCTGCGAGTGCCGCAAGCCCAAGCCGGGCATGCTGGAGCAGATCAGCGAGCGCTTCGGCATCGAGTTGCGCGGCGTGCCGATCGTGGGCGATTCGCTGCGCGACCTGGAAGCCGGCGTGGCAGTCGGCTGCGCACCGCACCTGGTACGCAGCGGCAAGGGCCTGAAGACGCTCGACAAGGGCGGCCTGCCGCCCGGCACGCAGGTGCACGACGACCTGCGCGCGTTTGCGCGCTGGCTGACCGGCAACGGCGGCGGGCAACGCCCGCCTGCCCAGAGCGCCCACGGCGCCGGCTGAGCGCCCGCCCCCATTCCCTATTCGCACCCCCCGCGCCCCCCGCATGACGTTTCTCCGTTCCCTGTTGTTCGCGCTGTACCTGCTGGTGCTGACGCCGCCCTACGCCTGTACCTGCTTCCTGGTGTTCCCGTTCATGAATGCCGACCAGCGCTTCCGCTTCGTGCGCGGCTGGCCCCTGCTGGTGATCTGGGCCGCGCGCGGCATCTGCGGCATCCAGTACCGCATCCAGGGCCATGAGTACATGGACAGCATGCTCGACAAGCCGGTGGTGCTGCTGTCCAAGCACCAGTCGGCCTGGGAAACGGTGGCCTACGTGGCGCTGATGCCCAAGCCGCTGTGCTTCGTGTTCAAGCGCGAGCTGCTGATGGTGCCGTTCTTCGGCTGGGCGCTGGGCATGCTGAAGATGGTGCATATCAACCGCAAGGAAGGCACCCGCGCCTTTGCCTCGGCCGCGCGCCAGGGCCGCGAACGTCTGGCCGAAGGCGCCTGGATCATCATGTTTCCGGAAGGCACGCGCACGCCGTCGGGCCTGGTAAAGACGCGCTACAAGAGCGGCGGCGCGCGCCTGGCGGTGGAAACCGGCGCCTGGGTGCTGCCGATGGCGGTCAACTCGGGCCGGGTGTGGCCGCGCAATTCGTTCCTGAAGTACCCCGGCATGGTGACGATCTCGGTCGGCCCGCCGATCGCGTCGGCCAACAAGACTGCCGACCAGCTTAACCAGGAGGTGGCGGACTGGATCGAACAGGACATGCGCCGCATCGACCCCGACAGCTACCGGACCGCACCTCGGAGTGGGCCGGCCGCATGAAGCTGCTGCGCCCCCCCACCGACGCCGACGGCGCGCAGCTGGAACTGCCGCTGGCGGAGTCCGCCCAGGCGCCGCAGCCCGCGGCGCCCCTGGCACAGGAACCGCCGGCACCGCTCACGTGGCCAGTGCCGCAGCCCAACGCCCGCCTGCTGCATATCGGCGAACGGCCGCTGCACTACACGCTCAAGCGCTCGGCGCGCCGCACCATCGGCTTCACCATCGACGACCGCGGCCTGTCGATCACGGCGCCGCGCTGGGTCACGCTGGCCGACATCGAGTCGGCCATCCTGGAGAAGCAGCGCTGGATCTTCAACAAGCTGGGCGAGTGGCGCCACCGCGAGTCGCGCCGCATCCTGCCCACGGTGCAATGGCGCGACGGCGCCAGCCTGCCCTTCCTGGGCCAGCCGCTGACCTTGTCGCTGGAGTCGCCGATCGGCGCGCTGCTGTTCGATGCCGACCGGCGCGTGCTGCACCTGGCGCTGCCGGGCCATGCCGACGAGCAGCAGATCAAGGACCGCGTGCAGGGCTGGCTGCAGCAGCAGGCGCGCCGGCTGCTGGCCGAGCGGCTGGACATCTATGCGGAGAAGCTGGGGGTGCGCCACACCGGCTTTGCGCTGACCTCGGCCGCCACGCGCTGGGGCAGCTGCACCGCCGACGGCAAGATCCGCCTGAACTGGCGCCTGATGCATTTCCCGCTGTCGATGATCGACTATGTCGCCGCGCATGAGCTGGCGCACCTGAAGGAAATGAACCACGGCCCGCGCTTCTGGCAGGCCGTGGAGTCGATCTTCCCCGAGTTCCGCGACGCCCGCGCCCAGTTGCGCGCGCACCCGCCCGAGCTGTTGCCCACGTTCTGAGGGCCGGGCGGGGGGCCGGAGAGCGCCGGTAGCTTTCGGCCAAACGCACTAAAATAGCGCCTCCATACGAAAAACAGTTGAAGGCCCTCAAATGCGACTCCTCCACACCATGCTGCGCGTCGGCGACATGCAGCGCTCCATCGATTTCTACACCCGCGTGCTCGGCATGCAGTTGCTGCGCGAGAGCGACAACCCCGAGTACAAGTACCGCCTCGCCTTCGTCGGCTATGGCCCCGAGAGCGAAACCGCGGTGCTGGAACTGACCTACAACTACGGCGTCGACCAGTATGACCTGGGCACGGCCTACGGCCATATCGCGCTGGAAACCGACAATGCCGCGGCTACCTGCGAGCGCATCCGCGCCGCCGGCGGCAAGGTCACCCGCGAAGCCGGCCCGGTCAAGGGCGGCACCACCGTGATCGCCTTTGTCGAAGACCCGGACGTACGTATAAGTTTTTATCTTCTAGACAATACTTATAATTTTTCCTAAGATGGACAATAGGACAAAATATGCTCTGTGCATCACATGAAACCCAGAAGAGTCGTTCTGCCCACATTTGAGCTCACCGAAGTTTGTTCCCCTGACGATCCTGGAGCGCGGCCTCGTACGCTTCCTACGCCAGATGGCCCGCTGACTTACTACTACCGTGTGGTAATCGCCGATGACGTCGCCATGGGGATGAACGCGACAAGCGACCACCGCGTCCCGGCATGTGCTATTAAGCTTTTCCCGGTGGTTCTTGGAGAAGACGGGAAGCCTTGGACGGAAGTATGCCTGCAGATAATAGCGAAGGTCATTGCAATGGCCGGAGAGGTGAAAATCCACACATTACTGGGGTATGCAGACGACCTACTCGCTTACCTCCGCTTCCTTATAGCAACCAACACTGACTTTACTGTCTTTCCTAAGCTCGCCTCCCTTCGTCCGACTTATAAGTATCTTGGGTATCTAAACAGAAATATCGAAAGTGGAGCAATAAGCAAAAAGACCGGCAGGAGACGAATGGGGCGGGTTATCGCCTTCTATAACCAACTTATTATAGAGGGACGAATTGAGCCAGAATATCCACCTTGGCAGCGAAGACAAGCACTAGTATTCTTCAGTACTCCACGGGGAAAAACCGCTAAAGCAGTCGAAACCACCGATCTTTCTCTTGGCGGAACTGGCGACGCGAACGATTTCGATGGAACAATACAAGACGGGGGCAAGCTCCGCCCCCTCGCTCCGGAGGAACAAATCGAAATAATCCGCGCACTTACTGCGCTGGAGCATACAGAAATGACCCTTATTTTCTGTATCGCCTTGTTTACCGGAGCGCGAATCCAAACCATTCTAACGCTACCGAGCAGCGCGTTTAGCAAATCTCCGAATGGCCTCTCCGAGATTATCCTGTCGGTTGGCGAAGGAATTGCCGATACCAAAAAAGGGAAGTCGCTCACACTCTATTTCCCCCCGTGGCTCTATCAAGCGATTCGGGTATACATCCAGAGTAACAGATTCAGTATTCGTCGAGATCGCTGGGTAAGAAAGTGCATTCAGCCGTACGCTGAACCGCTATTTATTACCACTCACGGGAACGCGATGTACGATACCCGGAAATTCCAATCGGACTTCAACCCGCTCGCACACATTCGCCATCCGAAAACTGGGCAGGTCGTGAGAACCTTCATGGCGGAGCGATTAATACCGTTTATACGAGAAAACGGATTTCCAAAATTCGATTTCCAATTTCATGACCTTCGAGCCAGCTTCGGGATGAATCTCACAGACGAAGGAATGCTCAAGGTCGAACGAGGAGAGCTGAAGCTAAGTGAGCTACGGAATCGCGTGAGAACTCGCTTGGGCCATGATTCCACTGCCACAACGGACCAGTATCTCGATTTCAGAAAGAAAGTTCAACTCCACTCCCGTGCTCAGGAGGACTACGAATCTCATCTTACCTCCTTAGCCAAACTCGCGTGCGAGGCAACGCAATGAGTGGAAGCAAAGCAAAAGATTCGCTGATCATCGATGTCACCGAATGGAACGCATCATCCTCCCCAGAAATAAGAAATCTGGTTATCCGATTTACTAACGGGCAAACCTTCGACATCGGTGCACGGGTGTACTCGGGTTCGCCGCCCAGCGCAGCTAGCCACCACGCCGATCCTGACATCCCGGCGCCTCGAATAAAAGCATTTACTACGATTCTGGACCATCTGAGTGCCCAAGCGAAAAGTGGGAAATATCAGATAACCTCCATCGCTCTGGATTTCGGAAATTTTCTTCGCGGTGTAGACTGGTGTGACAGGAACGAGCACCAAGGCGCATTGCATTCGCTAGTTGGGGCCCAGGCCGCCGCAGAGTCGTACTCGAGTCACCTATCACAACTGGTACGCTCCGATGAACTGAAGTCGAATACTGCCATACAATATCGGCGCGGCTTCATGCGATATCTGGGAGCCGCATTGGGCGGCAAGATAATCCCTCAAAGGCAAGTCCAGATAATCGACGTAACGGAATGGAATACGTCGCTGCTTTCCGCCATTCCCAATCTTGTTATCCGATTTCCAGCACTCAGAACCTTCGACATAGGCGCACGCGCATACGTTGTCCGAGCGGCCCTCAATAGCGCGCCGAATAGTGTCGATTTGCGAGTTGATTTAAGCAGCTACTGTTCGGCTCGCATACCAGCCTTAGCGAGATTTCTCGATAACCTAAAAACCGAAGCCAAAAAGGGAGAACAAGCTCTAACCGTTGTAGCGAAGGATTGCGCAGACTTTCTTCGGGGCGTAGATTGGTGCGATTCGAATGGGCACTCGCGCGCCTTACACTCCCCACCCGATGCTCATGCCGCTTCAGAAGCATACTCCGCTCATTTATCGAACCTGGTACGCTCGGGCAAGCTACGCTCGGTTACCGCCGAATCATACCGGCGCAGCTTAATCCGTGGCTTCAATGCAGCATTACAAGTGCGTGTGCAAAGCGAGAGGGAGGTGCGCATAATCCATATCGTTGAATGGAATGCATCCTTGTCATCCGACCTGGGAAAGCTAATGGTTCGTTTTTCGGACACTCGAACTATCGATATCGGTGCACGCGCCTATGTCAGCCGGAGACCAAATACAACTCGGCGAATGCGAGCTCCCTCAGACTCAGACAGCATCGTCGATTTACAAACTTTTTCTGAAAGTCGCATTGCCCCGTTAACCAACTTGCTTGAGTACCTTAGCAACGAAGCGCAGCAGGGAACGCATCGCCAAGCCTCACTATCGATCCAATGTGCGATTTTTCTTCATGGTATTGATTGGTGCGATGACAACGGTCACGCGAACGCATTGCATTCTCATTCCGACGCCCTCGTTGCTGCGGATTCGTACTCGGCTTATTTATCGCGAACGGTAAACCTGGGCGAACTCAAAGCTCCCACGGCCGTAAGGTACCGAAACAATTTCGTCCAGTTTCTTGAAATCGCGGTAGGATCAAAACTTACCCTCAAAAGCCAAAGGGCGGCCAGGATAATCGATGTAACCGACTGGAGCACGTCACTTTCCGCCGATATAGGGAAACTTATTGTGCGGTTCCCAGAGGTACGAACACTAGACATTGGGGCACGGGCGTATGTCAGCCGGGCAGGCAATAGTACACGACGCACTCAAGGCCCACAGGACAAAAGCTTGGAGGTTGATTTAGAAACATTTTCACCTATTCGCATACCAGCGCTAAGTAGACTCCTCGATTGCCTAAGTATCGAGGCCAAGAATGGAAAGCAACGCTTAACCTCACTGGCTCAGGACTGCGCCAATTTCCTCCGGGGGATCGATTGGTGTGACCGCAACGCACGCTCCATGGTATTGGACTCGCATGCCGACGCCCAAGGCGCCGCAGAGGCGTACCTCACCCATCTATCCCATTTGGTTCGACTAGGGGAGCTCGACCCAGGCACTGCCAGGCAATACAAGGTGGGCTTCGTCCGGCACCTAGAATATGCGATCGGTGATGAGCTTTCGCCTCACAGCCTTCCCAAATTTTTCAAAGGTGAATGGGATCCGACGGAACCACCTGACGAGCGCACCCAAGGGGAGGTGCTAGCGCTCTGTTCGACACTGTTCGAACAACTGACTTCATTTCTCCTGGAAGGCCGAACCTTTCCTTTCCTGATCACCCTGCCCCAAATAGTACGAGAGGAGTTCCAACGGAGTTATGTATTCCCGCCGGCACGTCTCTTTAGCCCGGCCCAAAACTCCTTTAGCGACGTTCGGACCGGACGCATATTGACCAAGGAAGAATTCAAAGAACGCTATCCTGATTCAACCTTTATTAGCGGCAATCAGATCTATTATCATCAATGTATTCAAGAAGCCAATGCAAACTTACGTCATTCCACCCGAAAGCTAATTGGGATGTACGCCCACAGTCTCTTCGGTTTGAAATTCAGCGCAAATGTAGCAATCAACCCGGCCCAGATGACCGAGTTGCCATGGAGCGGAACCTATCAAGTGGGACCCGCACAACAAGGCTATCGCGCGATAAAATACAGAGCGAATGAGCGCGAAGTGCATTTCCTTATAAAGCAGGTATTTCTACCAGAGTTTAAAAGGTACTTGCAGCTTCGAAACTATTTGTTAGACGGAGTTCCATTTGATCGATTATTCATAAGTTTTGGCCAAAATCACGCTGGTCCTCCTCGCCCGAATAAGGATGTGCTTGCGACCGCAGAGCGACTGCTGAAACGGATCAAACCGGAACTCGATTTCATAACCTTTCGCGAATGGCGAGCGGCGAAGTCCCATTTTTTGCTGCAGCGATTTGATGTGGAAACGACCGCTGCGATACTACAAACCTCCGAACAGTCGGTACGCCGATCGTACGCCGCGGGCTCACGGAACGACGCTGCGGACGAGCTCTCGACATATTTCAATGAGGTTTCAATCGTTGTTTCTCGGAATGCCCACGGCGCCGACGACACCCCAATCGGCACCTGCGAGTCCCGCAACAACCCGACACCCATTCACAGTGCTCCGCCAGTTGAGCCAGATTGCAAACATCTGGTGGGATGCCTTTTTTGCAAGCATAATCGCCTTCATGCCGACGCGGAAGACGCAAGAAAGATTTTAAGCTGCCGCCACTATGTGATATTGGCACAACCCGTTACACATACCAGTGAAAAGCATAGGCCTATTTTCGACGAGCTCCTACGAACGCTAAACTTCATCATCGACCAGATGAAGAAGCTCGACACCAGCCTTGAAAGTACAATCGAATCGATTATCTTAGATATCGAAGAAAACGGAAATATGCATCCCTATTGGGCGCTCAAAATAGCGATGCTTTTCGACCTGGGGGCCATATAACATGTATGTGCCAAACATCAACCTTCCCGATGATCAGCTTGCGCCGGATACCTACACTGGCGAGGGTTTCGCGCCGCCGGCAGACGATTTTGTGATTTGCAGAGATCAAGATGGCAATATCAGAGCTCACTATAGCCAACTGAATTGGGATGTGACGCCATACCATTCGCGAGGAAAACCGCTCACTTTATACCTAACTCGGTGGCAGGGAAAGCTCACCGGGGACTCGCTGACCAGCAAAATACAAAGCCAGATTCACTGGATTATGTTCCTCGTGATGTGGAAGCGACCCGGGAAACCACTCGCGGTAGTTGTATTGCCTCGCTACCTTTCGGTTCTCAATGAACTCGCAAAAATTGCGTATGCAAAAAACAAAGAAATATTCCACCTATTAGAGAACCCTATTTTTATCAGTCAGTACATTTCGACAGCGTCCCCGAACAAGACGAAGGGATTAAGTGCACTCCTGCGAATCCTTTATGAGCTTGGTCCGCTTAAGACTGGTATAGCGATCTCGAGTCGCACCACCATTGAGGAGGTCGCGGCCCTAGTAAATAGTCGGCAGAAGGACGACCTTCAAACTCCCCCTATCCCGACGCGCATTTACTCTGAATTTCTTAGGCGGCTTCTTTTCGAATTACATCGATTCGAGAAGGTTAGCCCAGCTATACTGGCGCTTTGCGCGCAATATTGCGCACCACGGTACAAACGTCAAGACATAAAGGAGAAATATGCCATCTCCAAGACAAATTCGCTTTCACTCAATCTCGCCGCATACACCCGAAGTGATGAAGAGCACGAACATGTCATGGAGTATCTCGCTTCGACCGGCAAGCAACTGACATCCACCGATTTAGGCAAGGTACTGAACGAGGTCCAATATCTCTGCGCCCTCACGATCCTCGCCTATAGTGGGATGCGAACGGACGAGGCGCGCTGCCTTCCATATGACTGTATCGAGGACTTTTACTATAACGGACGCAAGCATTATCTTCTATGTGGCGTTATTAGCAAAAATTCTCCAGGTTCCGGACGTCCGCAAAAATGGGTCACCTCACACGCGGCTATCTACGCAATCGGTTTGGCAAGGAAGGTAGCGGACGTGATCTACGAATACTTGAACGGACCATTAGGACACCATTCGACTTCAGCGATCAACTTGACGCGACCACTGTTTGTGTCGACAGGCTACCTTCCGATCATCCGGGCTTGGCCAGAAGACTGGGAAAATTCATACGCTCCAAAGCAGATTAATGCTTACGATGGCAGTGATGTTGTGCAGCGCCTATGTTTGACGGTAACGGCTGAGGACGTTGAAGAACTGAGGAGAATTGACCCTGAGGGGCCGTGGATGGCCAAGATTGTCGTCGGACAAATGTGGCCTTTTGGCCAGCATCAACTACGGCGCTCATTGGCTCTCTATGCATGTCGCTCGGGCCTCGTATCGCTGCCCTCACTGCGGCGCCAACTGGGCCATATCACGTTGGAACTCTCAGCCATGTATAGCGCGGGAAGCGAGGTCGCGGTAAATTTACTTGCTGGAGATAAAAAGCATTTTGGCGTCGAGTACCAGGCCACCTTACCCGAATCGGAAGCACTGGCGTACATTCTGAATGTTCTCGAATCTGACGAACGGCTATACGGGTCGCACGGAACATATGTGGAACTCAAGCTGCGTACCGGAGCCCCCGTTAGCAAGCGCACGCGTGATGAAACAAAACGGCAAGTAAAAAAAGGAGTACTCGCGTATCACGAAACACCTCTAGGTGGCTGCACCAATATTGAACCGTGCGCAGATCCATTGATGAAATCTGTTTCGAGCTGCATTGGATGCAATCGAGGTAGCGTTATCAAGCTGAGCAAACTTGAAAGCGCGATTACATCGCAGCAGGGAATTGTTGACAGTCTTAATCCATCGTCGGTAGAAGCCCGAACTGAGACACAAGAACTAGAGGAACTGCGCCGTGCGCATCAACGTCTTATGAATTCACCGTAAAATGAAAACTGCCCTCGACGAATACTTGGACGCCCTAAGGCGTTTGCAGGACAACAATCCTCGGATCGTTCCAAAAAATTCGAAGATAAACAATGATAATGTAGCACTAGAAGCTGGGAGGGGTAAGGGTAGCATCAAGAAATCGAGAGCGCTATTCGCGGACCTTATTTTGGAAATAAGGACGGCCGCCGAGGAACAAAGGAAAAAAACAAAGGCCGAACCACCGACTGGCAACCCCGACGTCGTCATAAAGGAACTTAAGGACGAAAATTCCCGTCTCTTGAGGGCTTACGAGGAAGCCATAGCGCGAGAAGTATCTTTGCTTTATGAAAATGATAGGCTTCGGACTCAGATCGCTCAATCGAGCTATGGCAATGTGATAGGCATTGAACCCCATCTACAGAAAAGGAAGAAGAACGTCGATGGCGAAGATGGCTTTGATCGCTAGGTGCGGCTAACGAATAACTCGTGACCAGCACCTACCGGTTCACATCCTCCAGGCATCCTGGACGTTACGGCTTACGCTGAATAAATTCGATTTTGTATCCATCGGGGTCCGTCACAAATGCTATTACGGTCGTTCCATGCCGCATGGGTCCCGCCGCGCGCGTAACGTTGCCTCCCCGTTCCTTAACTGCGTCGCATGCTGCGTACGCGTCTTCCACCTCAACAGCGATGTGGCCGTACGCATCGCCGAGGTTGTACTCCTTCGTATCCCAGTTATGGGTGAGTTCGAGCACGGCAGCCTTGTCCTCGCTATCGTAGCCGACAAAGGCCAAAGTGAAGCGACCGTCCGGATAGTCGTTTTTCCTGAGCAACCGCATGCCGAGAACTTCGGTGTAAAACTTGATGGAGCGTTCGAGGTCGCCGACTCGAAGCATTGTGTGCAGTATTCGCATATTCTCTTCCTTGGCCTTGATGTCGCCAGCAAAAAATCTATCGCCGCATAATTCATTTTATATGTATTTGGTCCATCGAGCCACTTCCTGGACAGATAATTTATTGATTCGAGGGGGAATTAGGGAAGCATGCTGCTTATGATGAGATGCCCTCCCCGAGGGATTTGGAAGCGGCTCGCGATATCGGTTTCACAGGGAGAACTTAAGTCCATTACATATTGAATTGCCCTCACCTGAAGGACGCCAGCAAATGAGTAAGGATAGGAGCCACCCGCGCTCGCTCTCCAAGTCGCCAGATAATGGTCGCATCCTGCGGGGACAGAAGTTACGCTGTGCATGCCTCGTCACCTTGCCAGTGCCTGACTTGGGCGCACTTGGTCACTCGGAGGACACGGATACCGCGACTGATTCGCCCCCGGCCCACCATCTGCGCAGCGCCTGCGCGCGCCGCGCGTCATCGGTGGTGACGTAGCGCGTCGTGGTGTGCAACGACGCGTGCCCGACATTGGCCTGCACCAGGTGCACGTCGGCGCCGCCATTGAGCGCGTGCGTGACATGGGTGTGGCGCAACCAGTGGCACGTCGCCTGCCTCAGCCGCGCGGCGCCCAGAGGATCGCTGGCTTCGAGCGCGTCCGCGCACTGCGACAGGAATGTTTTGAGGGTGGTGTGAAACACGTTGGCGGAGACCCCGTCGGCAGGCTCGGCATCCCGTGCCGCCGAGCTGAGCACCGGCACGTCGAGAACCTGTCGCAGATCGGACGCTAATCCTCGTGCCGCCAGGTAGTCACCAAGTTCGGCAACCCATGCGTCGCTCACTGGGACCTCCCGCACACGCCCGCCCTTGCCCACCACGGTGAGCCACCACCCCGCCGCCAACGCGCCGGACGGGAGGACCAGCTCGCGCCAGACCAGGTTGCTTGTGCGTGCGCACACGAGCTCGCTCAGGCGCAGCCCCCCTTCGTACAACAGCCGAACAGCCACGCGCAGCCGTCGGTTGGCCAGGGTCAGTGGCAAGGCTGCCAGCCGCTGGCGCACCCACTGCCACTGCGCGTCGCTCAGGGCCCGTCCGGTTGGCGCCCTCTTGCCATCGACGCGAGGCGCCTGCACCCCGCGCCACGGATTGCCCCGCAGGTAACCCTGTGCGACCAGAAAGGAGAACAAGTTGTTCAGGACGCCGAGCGCATAGCCGCAACTCGAGGCGGACAGCGGCCCCTCGAGCGGACGCCAGCCCGCATGCCATCGTGGAATCGCACGCGGCGCGCACCAGTGCCCGGGCGGGTCCAGCAGAAAGTCTCGGAACCCGGCGCAGTCCTCCACGTTGCAGCCCGACAGCGGTTTGCCCCGCTCGACCACCGCCCACAGCAGGAAGCGCTCGCATTCCTTCCGGTAGCTGAGGAACGTCAGCGTGGGCCGACCGGCGTCGCTCGCCGGTGCCCGCGCCGACAGAAAGGCGTGCACCGCAGCCAAGTCGTCGTCGGCCGCGAGCAGGCAGAACTCGCGCGGCCCGCGAAACTGCCCCGACCGGCCACTGAGGTCGTTCGGCAAAGCCAGGCGCTCGAGCGGCACCAGCGGCGAGACCGTCGGTGCGACGGGGTCGGGATGCAAGGGCGTGGGCACTACCTCGCCGTCGTCGGGCGCGTCGGACGCGGTCCCCTCGGGTAGCACACCGAGCGTCGCCGCGTGGGCCTGGACAAACCGCTCGAGCGCCTGCGCCTTGCCCGCACCGATCCCCTTCAACCCGCGCCACCAGCCGGGCGCGGCGGCCATCCGCGCGTGCAGCGCGCCGAGCGTGTCGATGCCGTGGCTGGCCAGGCGCTGCGCGATGGCATCGACGAACCACACTTCGCAGGCGTCGAAGCGCGACACGGGCACGCAGAGTTGGCGCTCCAGGGCATGGATCGCGAGGAGCTGGCGCCGCAGCAATACCGTGCGCCGCCGCTGGACATCGAGATCGCTGCCGTATCGTTCCGCGTAGAGCGCCTGTTGCTCACTTTCGCCGAATCCGTCCAACCCGTGTTCGCGCACGAAAGTGTCGAGACTGGGCAGCGCGCCCTCCGCGGGCAACGGTGCGAGATCGAGGCGCAGCAGGTGCGCGCGGCCGAAATTGCCGGCGCGCGCGGCGGTGGCCACCAGTTCCTGCCGGATGAAGCCGGTCATGCGGTGCACCGCCGGTCCCTCGTCGTAGTCGCCCTGATCGGCCAGGTACCGCTCCCACAGGAATTTCGGCGAGAGGCCCTGGACCTTGCCGCGCAAGTAACAGAAATGCCCTCGGTGCAAGTGCGGGCGCAGCACGGAACGGTGGGCCATAGCGACAAACCGGGCGGGTGATGGGCGGGAAGCTTCCCTGCACTGTAGTGCGTGGCGCGACCGGTCGCGGGACATCCGCCGAC
Source organism: Cupriavidus lacunae (assembly GCF_003353055.1). Taxonomy (GTDB): domain Bacteria; phylum Pseudomonadota; class Gammaproteobacteria; order Burkholderiales; family Burkholderiaceae; genus Cupriavidus; species Cupriavidus lacunae. Next base: position 22,344 of record NZ_QKWJ01000053.1, on the reverse strand, counting down.
CTGCGGCGTTCGACGCCCGAGGCATAACGCCCCACTTCCAGGGCGCTAACGACAGAATTCCGTCATAACGCCCCGGATCCGGGGCGTTATGACATCGGCAAATTTTCTGGCCGCGCGGACCGCGCCGGGTGGCCATCCGACCTCGCCGCCGCTTTCCTGCGCGCCGCGTGGGACGCCAACAGCACGGCGGGCGCCGCCCGGCGCGAGACCAGGGTTGGCGTCCAGATTTTTGCACCCCAAAATAAGAGTAATTATTTTGGGTCTGCCCGCCGCAAAAATCCCCGACGCGTTTCGCCCTGTGTGAGCGTCGGCGGTGGCCAACGACTTCCTGAGCGCGACGCCGTCTCAGAGGCGCAATCGGCGAATCCATCCGTGTGCGGCCCTGGGATCATTGCTCCCCCAGCAATCTTGGCCGCAGCCGCGCAGGGAGCCTGAAGCTGCGTCCGAGCCGCCGCAACGGCAAACCGATGTGGAGCCGAGCGCGGACCATCGCCTCTCAACTTCTTTTACTGACCCCGACCAGACATGCGCGCCTGACAAATGGGATAGCCTCGACTCCCCCAGGCCGCCGCACAGTGTCGCGGCCCCACCGGCCGACAACGCCCAGCGCACGTGCTAACATCAACCGCCGCGCCCGCCGCCCGGAGCCTGATCCGCATGGCCGCGAACCCAACGATCACAATGACTGCCAATCCCGTGCCGCCGCGTCAGCGCGAAACCATTCAGGCCACCGTCCCAATTGCGCCCTCGCCACCATCCCTGACCGCGGCCCCGCTCGTGCTGCGGGACCGAGAGATCCGCGAAGCGTTGCGTCACCACTTGGCGCGGCGCATGCCCGCCCCGGTCCGTGTGATCGAAGAACTAGGTGTGCACAACGGCAACGCCAAGGCCGATCTGGTGGCCGTCTATCGGGAAATGCATTGCTTTGAAATCAAAGGCGCGACCGACAGCATACAACGCCTGACTCGGCAAGCCAGCTATTTCGATCAGACCTTTCCCAAGGTGAGCCTCGTCACGACTGAGAACCACCTAACCTGGTGTCTGCGCAACCTGCCGCCCTATTGGGGCATCATCGTGGCCACACGCAAGCGGCACGGCATCGCGCTACGATATGTTCGAGCCGCGCTGAGCAGCCCGCGCTTCGTCAAACAGAAGGCGCTGATGATGCTGTGGAAGGCAGAATTGACCAGCATCGCTACGGACACGGCGAAGATCCCCGTGAAAAGCGCGTATACGCGCGAGGATCTGGCCGCCCATTTGAGCCAGGCCCTAGACAAGCAACTGACGCTCGCCTCCATTCAGGGCGCGATCATGAGCCGCTCAGGGGGGGAGTACGTCGCCGAGGTAGGTAATATGGCTGGCGAGCGTTGACTTCACCCAGGAGCCGGCATTGCCGGCCTTGGGTGGCCGCTTCGCACTGCTGGTGCTGCGCTCGTAAATGTACTCGTCGCCAAACGAATATGCCGCACCACGGAAGAAGGGCTGCCGCTGGATCAAGTCGGCGATCTCGAAATATTGCCCATTTCCCAGCGGATGAGCCTTGAACGAGATGCCCCGCACTGCCAGCATGCTGTCGCCATGCGGATAGAACGCGCGAGGCGTAGAGATCGTGCGCAGCAGTTCCGGCTGCAGTTCGACGTCCGAATACTCCGGACTGACGACACCGTAGTCGCCAAATCGAACGTCCTGCAGGACTGCCTCCCCCACAAGATGGCGCCACAGATGGTATTCAAGCCGAGGAACCATCTTCGCACCGCCTGTTTCGATCAGCTCGCTGATGTTCGACGGGATTGAAGATCCCGTCACCACAAAGGTGTGCGCGGCAAATTCGGCGCGAAACTTCTTGAGGAACTCGGCAATACACGTGGCAGCCACGGCATAGTCCGTCAATACACGCGCATCGACAATGACGTCAATGCGCTGCGCCTTGCAGCGTGCCAGCTCGGCCCACAACCCGGTCAGCTTGCGCTTGAGCAGCATCCAGCTTTCGATATCCTCGAGTTGGAGACGTACGCCGACCGGTCCGCCGACTTCAAGCAGATAGGCAAAAGCGGCGGCGTTATGATCGGCATGGCGATCCAACGCGATGATCGGAATCGCCCGGAAGCGCTTGAACGTCGCGAGAATATAGCGATACTGGGGCGTGCCTTCCAACTCAAGGTCATCGTCAAGGTCAAAATTGTCGATGTAGAACGGGAAAGTGCCAATAAGATTGCACAGACTCGCCATCTTGGCGAACCCGAGTCGGATACGGTCCAGAATCTCGTCTGCGTTCTGGTTCTTGCTGGTGCGCGGCACATCAAAACAGGGACGGATCTTCGCTCGGGTCTCGTCGGAGAGCGCACCCATGCACAGGATTTCGTTTTGTTTAAGCTTGAGAAACGGAAAATAGACACTCATCCCTGGATCCCCAGTTCATGCGCGACGTCGACCGATTGGACCAAGTCACTGTACATGGTGTAGTTCTTCTCGCGGTAACGCAGTAGCCCTGCCGCGATCGCTACATGAACGCCGGCTTGCCTCGCATACTCCACCAAGTGGCTCTGCGAACCTCGCTGCAAGACCATTTTTCGCCAGATATTGCGCGGCACCAGCATATCCATGGCGAGCCGATTGGCCTCGACTTCAACTTCCCCATCATCCTCTTCCTCCAGATCGTCCAGGATCGGGGTCGACAGATGATCGTAATGCAGACAGATGTGGGCCATCTCATGCATCAACGTGAACCAGAAGTTGTCGTAGCGGTTGTAGCGCAGACTCAGGCCAATCACGGGCGCGCCGGTGTTTAGCGTCAGTACGCAACCATCAGTACGCATCGCCGCGAACGCTCGCTCCACCACGAGGATGACCCCATATTGCTCGGCGAGGATCGTGGGCAAGCGGCGCAGATTGCGCACATCGGTGCTGTAGCCAACGAGTCGACGCAGATCCTCGTCACTGGGCGGGCGGAATGGCTCGACGATTCCCTTCAATGCCGTGGCACGCGCCTTGTTCTTGACGATAGACAGCCACGCAGAAGTGAGAAAAGGATTGGCGTGCTCATTCTGGCGAAACAACGCAGGGCTTTCTTCGCCCGCCGTAATGGCCGTCCTCAGCAGGAAGGCAGACTCGGACTCGCCAGCGCCCTTCCGCGTGGCGATGTCCTTCGACTTGAGATGGCGCTTGAGCTGCCCGTAAAGTTCGAAGACCTGATACGCCGAAGACGCGGTTGCCGGGTAGACGGAGAAATCGTCGTCAAGCATGAGCGCGCTCCAGCACGGCCTTGGCGCAAGATTCGCTGGCCTCGAAATAGCGCAGCCCCTCCTTGTCCGCGTCGCAATCGTACGGCGTCATGCCGAGGCGCGAATAGTAGCTCTCGGCCGCGGGTAGCGCGTGCAACGAAAACCCTGGACGGTAACGCAGCACACGCATTGCATGATCAACCGCATAGGAGATCAGGATGTGGCCGATATTCGAGAAACGGCGCTTGTACCCGGGACGATTTCGGTTCCAGTATGCTGCGGCGATATAGTCAATGTAGAAGATCTTTTCGCCATCTTCGCGGCTGGGCTTCGGATGAAAAATGATGCAGACACCCTGGACCTTGTCCTCGGCCATCAGGTAGAACCACTGGTAATCGTTGGTCGCTGTGAGGTGGGCCTTATTCAGCCAATTCCAGTGTAAATCCACGAGATTGTATTCGGCCACTGCCGAATCAAATTCGGCCCGACTGGGCAACCCGTTTGGAAATCGCTCACGAAATGCGTTAAAGGCATCGGCCTTGGCGGCCGACCAGTCCGCGTCCAGCGTCAACGTCAGCATGCTATCCAAGCCTGTCCGGATGACATAGGGAACGTTGTTGGCCGTATGGTTGCACAGCAGTTGACCGCTTTCCGAGCAAATTGGCGTCATTCGCGTGTTTCATTCCTGCGTTGCATTCTGCCAGCGCAGGATATGGCCGCAGGTTTTATGGATTTTTAGCAGGCAGAGCATCGCATAAATGTATGGACAGCCGTACCCTACTTCTGCAGTAGGAGCCCCCACACTCCTTGCCCGATGACCGACAACGGCCCGACCCTTGCGCCATGCACGTTTCGCTACCCAGCAAAGCAGCCATGCCATATTGATCACATTCCGAAGAATTGTTCCATCAATGTGTGAGCGTGAGAGGTCGGTTGCCAGTCCTGCTCTCCCCGCTTGCCCGGGGCCGGTGGCCACAGTCCCGCCAACATCAATATCGGTCTTCGGCCTTGCGATATCGCGCGTCCACGATAGTCCTTCGACGCGGCAGCCCTACTGCTCCCGCCGGGACGTTGACGCCGGACACCACGCGTCCGGATCCTTGTTCCCAAAATATGACGCATTATGTTGCCCCACTCGCCGGCAAAAATTGCCGACGCCAACCCACGGCCTGCCGCGCTCGACACCCGGCGAGCGCGCCTCCCGGCCGTTTGCGCGCCCGAAGATCCGCCTCGGCCTGACGACACAGGCGCGATGGCCTTCCCCAAGGAGAGGTCCCGTCCACCGGCGGCCCCGACCATGACCGCCGCCCCGCGCACGCCCCCATACCCGTCTTGCCACCCGCCATGGACGAATCCGCCCCCTTCCCCCCCGCTCGACGTCATCGTCGACGCGCTGACCGAGGGCACCGCTGCCGGCTGCGGGTTCCATGGATGGTCGGCGCAAGGCGCCCATGGCTCCCAGTCGGGCCGCAGCGGATGCTGTCATGTCAGACTCCTGCGGGTCGCGGCCGCATGCAGGCCTGCAACGCTTGCGCCGCCAAGCCGCGCGTGGCCGCTCCCTGTCGCCGCGCTTCGCCCAGGCGCTTTCGTGCCTTCGCGACGACCGCCCCATCGCTACCGTTCGCATTCCCGTCTTCGGGCAGCGGCTGCCGCCATTTACCGATTTGCCGCGCAAGGTTAATATCGGCCACCTTGAGGATTCCACACATTGCATCCTTGGATTTTTAATACGAACCGAGAGACCGTGACGGGGCTGATCTGAATGGAGCAAAGAACTCTTCTCTACGACGAGCGATTTCTGGAAAGCTATGCCGGAGCGATCATCACCGACCCCGCGACGGCGATCGTGGAGTTGGTCGCCAATTGCTGGGACGCCTATGCGACCGAAGTCAATGTCATCTGGCCAGATGCAAAGCTAGAGAAGCCGTTCAAGATCGCCGACAACGGGCATGGCATGACCCGCGATGAGTTCCAGCACATCTGGCGGACCATTGCCTACAATCGCATTACTTCGGGAGGCAGCACCTCGGCACCCCCCGATGACGTCCAAGGACTGCCGCGACTCGTCTTTGGCAAGAATGGGAAAGGACGATTCGCGAGCTTCTGCTTCAGTTCCGAGTACCTCATCACCTCACGGAAGCACGGTCAGGAGTTCGTTTGTCGCGTGCGTCGCACGTCCACCGATCCATTGGTGCTTGAAGAGATTTCCTTCAAGGATAACGGGGTGATGGGCCACGGCACGGAGATCGTTGGCAGCGGCACCATTCCCCACCTCATGTTCACGCCGGAGAAGGCGCGTGAATTGATTGGCAGTCGGTTCCTTGCGAACCCAGCCTTTACGGTGAAGCTCAACGGCAGTGTGATCAGCTTCAACGATATCCCGGACCTGCTTTCCAAGAGCGAGGTGGAAATTGAGGGATATGGCAAGGCAACCATCCTCCACATTGACACCAAGAAGGCGGACAAGACGACGAAGCAGCATGGCTTGGCATGGTGGGTCCAGAGTCGCGCTGTGGGTCAGTGCAGATGGAGCCGCAGCGACTACGAGCGGATTCTGGACGGTCGAACTTCCGAGGCGAAGCGATTTACCTTCATTGTGCAGGCCGACTTCCTGAATGCCGATGACGCGGTGCTGAGCGACTGGAGTGGTTTCAAGGAAGAGAACCCAGCGTGGACGAAGACCCGCGAGGCGGTGCAAGACCGGGTCAGGCAGATCATCTTTGACGCCAGCAAGGTAGAGCGCGATAGTCGCCGCAGTGCCGTGATCGAAAGGATCGGCACGACCATGAACACCTTGTCGCCGGTCAGCAAAGATCGCGTACGAAGCTTCGTGGATGAAGTGGTGGATACGTGCCCGAACTTCGGTGAGAACGAGATCGTGCAATTGTCCAGCATCCTGGCGAAGCTGGAGCAATCGAAATCGCGGTACGGGCTGCTGGATTTGCTGCACAAGTGCGAGCCCAATGATTACGACACGCTGCATGAGATCTTGCAGGAGTGGACGATCGGCATGGCAAAGCTGGTGCTCGATGAGATCCAGAACCGCCTCAAGCTGATCGGCGAACTCCGCACCAAGCTCAAGAAAGTTGGGGTGGATGAAGTTCACGAGCTGCAGCCCTTGTTCGAACGCGGACTGTGGATGTTCGGCGCCCAGTTTGAATCCATTGAATTCACCTCCAACAAGGGGATGACCAATGTGATCAAGACCTTGTTCAAGGACAATGGCGGGAAAGGCACCCGCAACCGACCCGATTTCGTTGCCCTGCCCGACAGCAGCGTTGGCTTCTATGCGCGTGCCTCTTACGACGAATACCATGACGAAGACGGCGTGGAGCACCTTGTCATCATTGACTTGAAGACCACCGGCTTGGCCTTGGGCAGCCAGGAGAAGAACCAGGTCTGGAAGTATGTGAAGGAACTTCGGGAGCGGGGATACCTGAAGAAATATACCCGTGTAGACGGCTTCGTTCTAGGCGATCGTATTGAGGCTGGCGAGAACGAGCCCACCACGCACGGTGAAGAAGTCAAGATTTCACCCATGCTGTATGACACCATCCTGATCAGGGCGGAGAAGCGGCTTCTGAACCTGCACAGCAAGGTCAAGGACGCCCCGTTTCTTGTGGAACAGCAGGAGACCTTGAAGCAGTTTCTTGCACCTGTCGAGGTGGTGCAGGCCGAACTGATGGAAATCGAGCCAGTGGAAGCCAAGTGAAGGCTTCTGCGGGCGGAGGGCGACGCAGTGTCGGAAGCCGGAACCTCACGGCCCGACAGACCATGGCGGCAGTAGAGCGTCTCATCCCAATTGCCGGGACCATAACTCACTCCCAATGAAGAGCGCTTGTCGGCCACAAGGAGATGTTCGTACGCGACGGCTTTCGCATGCCGTAGCCGCCCAGCCTGCCCCGCTGCACGAATCGCGCCTGCTCCTGGGGCCATAGCTGTCAACGCATGAAGAGCTACAATCCGCCAATACAGATCACGGCGGAATACTCATGGCAAAAGTAGGTCGCAACGAACGCTGTCCATGCGGAAGCGGGAAGAAATTTAAGCACTGCCATGGGGCTCCAACTTGTGCAGAGGAGATGCAGACCCAGATTCGGGAGGCAATGGATCGGGCGCAAGCCGCTGAAACTCAGCGCAGGCGCCAGCAAGGCTTCGGCAGGCCTATCGTTTCAACTGAGGCGGATAGCGGCCACAGATTCGTAGCGGTCAAGAATCGGTTGATGTATTCCAAAGGTTGGAAGACGTTCCATGACTTCCTCGTGGACTATATCAAGGCCGCCATGAACTCAGGCCCTGGGGCGGAAAAGTGGGGCTCTGTGGAAATCGCCAAGGCTCCGGAAGACCGACACCCGGTTATCACGTGGTATCAGATGATGTGCGAGTATCAACGCACCTTCATCCACGAGCCCGGCAAAGTTCATTCGGCGGAGATGACAGGAGCCGTCGCTGCTTACATGTTCCTCGCCTACGACCTGTACTCGCTCGACCATAATGCAGAGTTGCAGGCAAAGCTACTCGCACGTCTCCGCAATCATGACAATTTTGAAGGAGCCCGGTACGAGGTTTTCGTCGCAGCATCACTTATACGTGCCGGCTTCGAGCTGGAGTTCGAGAATGAAGATGATCGGACTACGTCGCACTGCGAGTTCACAGCCGCTTTCACGAGAACGGGGCGAAAGTTCTCAGTCGAAGCAAAGCATAGAGCAGGCGCGCGGCCACGCATGGGACATCTGCTGATCGGCGCCCTTCAAAAGCGGGCTAACTACCCCCGCATTGTCTTCATAGACGTCAACATGCCCGACGACGGCACTGAAGCCGGCGGTCCACCTCTGATGAACTCCGCGATACGAAAGCTGAGAGGATTCGAACACAAGGCCGTCAACGGCCAGGCGCTGCCGCCGGCGTACTTGATCGTTACAAACACGCCCTATCACCACCACCTCAACTCTGCTTCTTTCCGATGCTGTGCCGACGTTGATGGCTTCCAGATCCCCGACTTCAAGGCCAATGCGGCAATGCCGACTCTGCGCGATGCGATCGTCGCCCGCGAAGCCCACATAGAGATGCACGAATTGATGCGCTCAATCCAAGACCATACGCACATTCCTATTACTTTTGATGGTGAGATTCCCGAATTTGCGTTTGGCAGCGAGACACCGCGCTTGGTCATCGGACAGGCCTACCTTGTGCGCGATGCTGAAGGAAAGGAACGTCCGGGAGTGCTGACCAGCGCGGAAGTGATGGAACAAGAGAAGCAGGCGCTGTGCAGTCTCAGCTTTGCAGGAGGAGAGAACATCATCTGCGCGTGGCCGCTCTCAGAAGAGATGGCTGCGTGGAGCCGGCATCCCGACACATTCTTCGGTGTCTTGACGCAAAGGAAGCGGAAGGCTGACACCCCATTGGAGCTGTACGACTTTTTCTTTGAGTGCTTCCGCAAGCTGCCAAAGGACCGATTGCTGGTAGCACTCCGAGATGCCCCAGACGTTCAAGAATTGGCTGCGCTTGATCAAGCATCACTCGCCAGCATTTACGCGGAAAGATGTGTGTACGCGGCGTACCGCTCCAGCGCAACGCATGGATGAGATAGGCGGTGCTCAGAAGGGAGCACAGAAGTTATCACCTACTGAGGCGTAGAAAATGATGGGTAACCCGGGCGACGACCCCGAGTACTAAGTATGGACGCTTTATCGCCTGTGTGATGTTGGCGCAAGTAGTCGGGTTCCTAGCATTCCTTTATCGGTTGGCCTGCGTAGTCAGCGGTCGGCACGTTTCGCGGCTCGGGTTCAGAAGCGCGGTTGAATGTCCCCTTCGGAGAAGTCGACGAACCGCATGGGTCGGCAGTCGCCTCTGGCAACCGCAAGCTCCGGCCACGATGTGCCGAGGGCAGAGACCGGCCATGAACGGCCAGTCATTAGCGCGCCGGAAAGCGGTCATAGACTGCGGAGCCGATTGTCATGAATCATCCGTGGCGCCAGGGCTTACGCGGGCCGCTATCGCATTGAGGACGGCCGGCAGATCGGCAGGCTTTACAAAATGATGATCGAACCCGGATCTGATTGATTCGGCCTCCTCGGAAGGCGATGTCAGAGCGGTAACCGCCACCAGCAATGGCGCCGGCGGGGATTGTAGGCGCCGGATCTCCCTTGCCACCGCGCGCCCGTCCAAACCGGGCATCTGAATGTCGAGAACAACAGCGTCCGGACGCCACGCATAGTATTCCGCGAGCGCGTCCGCGCCGTCTCCTGTTGTCCGGGTTTCGTAACCATGCGCGTCGAAGAACAACTCGTATGCTGCCAACGCATTCGGGTCGTCGTCCGCGATTAGCAGGCGCACGGCGTTTCGGGTAGGCATTAGGTTCTCCAATTGCCTTACCATAAGCAATTGATGTACCCGACAAAAATCAGGTAGCAATTTTGCCAGGCATGGATTCCGCAAAAATGCGTTATGCGACGCATTTTCCGTCTTTCGAGAGCAGACATGCGATTAGCCGACTTTATCCTCGACCATATGGATGCCATTCTGTTGCGATGGGAGGACTTTGCCCGCACCCAGTTGCCAGCAGCGGCAGATATGAGATCGCTGGCCTTACGGGACCATGCGCAGCAGATTCTGGTGGCCGTGGCAAAGGATCTGTCTACTTCCCAAAGCAGGAAGGAACAATTTGAAAAGTCCACAGGACAGGCGCCCATACTGGCCGGAGCTCCAGAGACAGCCGCCCAGATGCACGCCCTTTTGCGCGCGCGAAGCGGCTTCGATATCAACCAGATGGTTGCCGAATACCGTGCCCTGCGCGCGAGCGTACTCCGAATGTGGCTGGACGAGTACGCGCCCGACAGTCATCACGAGGATGACATGATCCGTTTCAACGAGGCCATCGATCAGGCAATCGCCGAGTCGGTAGACTTTTTCACCATGCAGGTAGACTTGGCCCGTAATCTGTTCCTAGGAATGTTGGGGCATGACATGCGCAGTCCGCTCCAGACCATCCAGATTACAGCGTCGTATCTGGCGGCGCTGAACGCCGGCGAAAAAGTGTCGGGAGCCGCGACCCGCTTGATCAGAAGCGGCGCTCGCATGCAGGCGCTGCTGGACGATATGGTTGATTTCAATCGAACCAGGCTCGGTTTGGGTATCAATATCGCGCCGACCGATATCGATCTGGCCCAGTTGTTTGCCGATACGCTGGACCAGTTGCGGGTAGTACATCCGGACCGTCAGATTGATCTGGACGTGGTGGGTGACTGCATGGGTGTCTGGGATGGCCGACGTCTCCAGCAGTTGTTGGGCAACCTGGTACTAAATGCGATCAAGTACGGAGCGCAAGACGCGCCGGTATGTGTGACAGTGACCGACGAGGGCGTGGAAGTCCTACTGGAAGTAAGGAATACCGGCACCGCCATTGAGCGGTCGACCCTCGACCTCATTTTTAATCCACTCCAGCGCGGCCCGAACCATCAAGGCACAAATACCGACAGCAGTCTGGGGCTCGGACTGTATATCGCGCGCGAGATTGCCAAGGCACACGGGGGCGAAATCGATGCGCGATCCGACGCAACAGAAACGGTGTTCTCTGTAAATCTGCCTCGTGGCAAATAGCGCGCATTGTGTGGTACGCGGAGATCGCTGCCAGTCTGCGGTACGGCTGTCCGCTTCCGCTGGACGCCGTTGGCCGCTTTGGGTCGCGAGCCGCCGATTGAGCCGGGCCTGGCCTGTGACTGAGGGCCGACGACTGGGACCGGCCAGAAGCGGTCGGTCGACCTCGCCATCCAATTCGAATAGCCGAGGTGACGTTCGCCCCGGCTCAACGACCGGTTTCCGGCGAGCGAATTGCCGGCTGCGCTGCCCCAAGGCGGCCAATAGTGNCCAGCGCCGACGAGAAGCACTCCATGAGAGAGTGCCGTGCACCTTGTTGCCACTCATCACGTAGCGCTCCACGGCCGCCACCAGCGGGCTGAGCAATGCCGAGCAGCCGCCGACCCAGTCACCCAGCGTCGATTCGGGAAGGTCGATCCCCTCACGTTCCCAGCGAACGCGCTGGCGATACAGGGGCTGATGATCGCAGAACTTTGAGCCCAGTACGTTGGCAAGCAAGTCTGGGCCAGGGATGCCTCGGTCGATAGGACGGCTAGGCGCGGGAGCCTGCACGATGCGATCACATCCCGTGCAGGCGAGCTTCACGCGCCGATGTCGGATGACACGTAGCCGTGCCGGGGCCAGTTCCAGTTGTTCGGAGATGCCTTCGCCGAGGATTTCGAAGGCCCCACCACATGCGCAGCACGTGGTCTCCGCCGGCCTGTGAATCAAGTCCTCGCGTTCCAGGTGTGCAGGTAGCGGGTTGCGTCCGCCGTTGCCATGGGCAGTGCGCGCGCGAGGTGCACTTGTCGCAGCGACGCCTTCATCCGTCTGCAGTTCTTCGAGCTTGAGTTCGAGCTGCTCGATCTGCCGGTCCCGCTTCTCGGACCGGTGGCCAAACTGCTGGAGCCGCCCCTGCCTCGAATTGCGAACTCAGTTTCGGAAGTCAAAAAAAATTGACATGGACTATAATGTCAATTATTGTTGACATCAGATTTGCTGAATCCAACCCGGTTAAGGGGGTCAAATGGACCATCGACGAGAGCTACATGATAAAGCGGACGCAATGCGCCGCAAAATCGGGGAAGCCTTGCGCTCCGCGCGCGAGCGACAAGGTAGCAAGCAATCCGACATCGCCCAGAAAGTGGGCGTGTCTCGGGCAACCGTCATTGCAATCGAGAGCGGCCAAAGCGTCTCGACGTTGAATCTGCTCCTGATGGCGGCTGCGGTCGGCGTGAACCTTAACCCTCAACCAGACCCGGCGATCGTCACGCCACCACGTCGCCCCATGCTCAGGGAAATGATGCGAGCGGAGCGGGAGCGCCAGGCAATGCTCCAGGCGAAATTACCCAGCCGGCAGCGCGTGGGATCGGCGTCCTTTACCGCCCCAGTTTCCTACCCGGAAAGCAACGTAAGGCGTCGCCCCACGCTCAGGGAAATGATGCGAGCGGAGCGGGAGCGCCAGGCAATGCTCCAGACGAATCTCTTGCACAAAGTATCTCAATGAGTAGCGAACTCGAGGTTTTCGTTTCGGACTATCCTGTCGGCTTGCTCAGTGAAGACATCGAGACAGGCCTGATTGATTTCCGTTACCTTCCGGATGTCCCGGATCAAATGGCAGTCTCGTTACTGATGCCGCCGAGCGCGCCAGCAGAAGAGTATCTTGGTTACAACGGGGTGCCCCCACCCTTTCAGATATCCCTGCCCGAAGGCATCGTGCTGGAAGCCATCAGAACCCGCTTCGGCAAGCATATCGACGTTGATAACGATATGTCGCTGCTCCGTCTTGTCGGTCGTCACACTATCGGCCGCACTACCTTCGGCGGCCCGCTGGACCCAGACGCCACACTTCAACAAAACATTCTGGATGCCGCCAGAACTGAGGGTGCGGCACAGCGGCTGATCGAAATTCTGAAGACATCTCCGGAGATGTTTGGCGTGTCTGGCGTCATGCCCAAGATGTCGACATTCCAGACGGAAAAGACTCGCCCCGGGACTGTCGCCGCGCACGGCTCCATCGTTAAATTCGACTCGCCCCATTATGTTGGCGCGAGTTTGGTTGAGTATGCATGCTTGAAAGCATGCTCCGCAGCGGGACTAGACGTTCCTGCGATTGAATTAAGCCCGGATCGCACGTCACTGACGATGAGCCGATTTGATATCGCCCCTGACGGATCACGTCGCGGATTCGAAGATGCATGTGCGCTGTCGGGCTTGTTTCGTAGTGGCAAATATAACGGATCGATTGAACACCTGTTTGAGATGATCCGCTTCTTCGTACATCCAGACGACCAGGCGACAGATCTCGTGGCCATGCTGAAACTGGTCATGATGAACGACGCACTACGCAACGGCGATGCACATCTAAAAAACTTTGGTTTGGTCTATGACGATGTCATGCGCCCGCGGCTCTCCCCCGTGTACGACGTACTCACCACCCAGGTATGGTTTCCGCAAGAGGTGCCCGCGCTGGCGATGCAAAAGACCGACCCGAGGGGTACGGAAAAATGGCTGGATCAGCTTGAGCTGGAGCGCCTCGCCTCTCTCAGTCATTGCCACAATGTTGACGTCGTTCAAATGCAAGCACAGTGTCGCGAGATCGCATTGCAGAGCATGGCGACGACCTTGGATGAGTGCCCAAAATGCCCGCCGCGCAAAGCGCTTGAGCACGCCTTGAAGATCATCGAGGGGGCACTGCCTGTGCCATCATCATCTGCTAAAACATAGTCGAATTATAATGGTTTAAGTGACAGTGTTGCTTCCACTCCTAGCTCAATAAAAGCGTCACTTCCGCTCAAGTCCGTATTAAATCTGACACTTTGCGTCACCGCAGGCCTTGCCGGAATTTCAGCGGCTTGATCAGCAAGAGTGCAGTTTCGTCGAAAAACGCGGCTACATCGCTGATACCCGTTAGCGACAGGGCCGCGCTTTTTCGGCAAGATCGTCGCATGCATGCCGCTATCAGTGGCCGCTCTCGGGCGATACGTCAGGCACTAGCCGGCCAGTTGCGGCCGTCGGCCTACCGGTCCATTGAGACACTTGAGCGTCGCTTCAAACCTAAACAACGGACATTCGCGTCTTGACGGCCCATTGTGGGTCGTTGGCCAAAGCCGCCGATCATCGGTAGACCGTGGGGGGGCACGTCAAGTGTCGCCTTTGAAAGGCGCCATCAACACCGCCTGCTTTGCTGGTGGTCCAGACCTCGGCCTCCGCACGGTAACTCAATAGCTACCGCGTGGCGGAGTCGCGGAGAAATCCGAATAAATTGGGTTCCATGGCAGCCGTCATGTGCGAAAATGACCAAGCTGATTCTAGTTCCCTTAAGGCCCTAGAATCCTCTCCGAACACAAGATGCGTGTTTTTTTATGAGGGTAACGTGGACGGAAGCGCAGCCATTGCCTCTAGAACGGACTTCCCCTGCTTCGATTCGCTGTCGGGTGAGCATGTCCTGTTTGACAATGCAGCAACCACGCAGAAACCCGCGGCCGTCATCGAGGCCGTGCTTGACCAACTTCGCGGACCCTGTGCAAGTCCGTATCGAGGTGTCCATTCTGCTGCCCAGAAGGCAGAAGCGGCGCTCGAACAAGCGAGGGTTCAGGTTGCAACCTTCCTAGGTGCGGCTCCGGAGAACATTGTCTTCTGCGGGGGGTGCACCGACGGACTAAATCACTTGGCGTGGTCTATCGGGGAGTCGCTAATCAGGCCGGGCGACGAGGTCATTGTCACAGACCTTGAACACCACTCGAACTTGCTGCCGTGGCAACAGATGTGCAAAAGAAAGTCTGCCCGCCTAGTGATCGCGAAGGCCAGCGAATCGGCAGACATTGAGCCTCACAGCATAGAAAAGCTGATATCCAGTCGCACTCGCGTAATCGCGCTTGCGCACGTATCAAACATTACTGGTGGGATTGCTCCGATCGCAGATATCGCGGCAATCACCTGCAAAATTGGCGCCCTTCTGGTGGTTGATGGGGCACAAGGAGCAGCCCACGTTGAGTTCAACGTACCCGACCTGGGATGTGATTTCTATGTTTGTTCTGGACACAAGATGTACGGCCCCCCAGGGTGCGGCTTCATCTGGGTTGCGCCTGGCAGAGAACAACATCTTCTGCGGCCATGGAGGGTTGGCGGTGGAAGTATTTCCACGATCAACGAGGCCGGACCGGTGTTTCTGAACTTTCCTCGATCCCTGGAAGGCGGCACTCCTAATTTACCGGCCATTGTGGGAATGGGCACCGCAGCCACATACCTGCAGCGTCTAGGCAAACACAGAATTGAGACATACGAGCAATCGTTAGTACGAGCAGCAGTAGCTGGCCTTGAAAATATAGAATTGGTACGGTTGGTAGGAGCGCCTGTGAGAAAATCCAGCATAGTTTCCTTCACTGTGGCTGGGGCACATCCACATGATGTGGCAAGCATCCTATCCGAGAGAGGATTTGCTACACGGGCGGGACATCACTGCGCTATCCCTGCCACCCGTCGGTTTTGCCCAGATGGGAGCGTCCGGATCTCTCTGGGCGTGTATAACACTATTTCAGAAGTTCAGGAATTCTTGGATACGATGCGCCAAATCGTGGAGATGTTCCGTGATAAAGAACGCGAGTAGCGTCCTGTTTCAGCGTACGATCTTGGACCATGCGCGCAAGCCCCGTGGTTTCGGAGAACTAGAGGCTCCTACGCTTCTGGGTAGCGGGGTCAATGAGCTTTGTGGCGATGAAGTGCGTATTAGTGCAGAGATCCGAGGTGAAGTGGTAGCCCAGCTCCGTTGCGTGTCTGTGGGGTGTTTGTTATGTCGCGCCTCTGCTTCGATGATGTGTGAATGGGTACCAGCGCGAACTCTTTCTGAGTGCTACATAGGGGAGAAAAGGCTTCGTGCTCTAGTCGCGGGACTAACCGAAACTTGCGCGCCTCTTCCTACGCAATTTCTGGCTTTCAAAGATCTCCGAGCGCTTCCGCAGCGGGAGAAGTGTGCTCTTCTTCCATGGTCAACGTTGATTAAAGCCCTCGAAGACTACAATATCATTTCAAGATTGCCCCGTCCTGCACGCCAGTAAGGCAGGTTGACCAGCGCCTGATGAACCTTGCCGTACTGGCAGGCCTTGGTGTCATAGTCAACGATTTTCATAAGCAGCTCACTCTCGGAACGAGCAAGGATGATCTGAAAAGAGGGAACCTCCTCCGCCGAAAACTTGGCTCCGTGGATCTCAAAGGTGCGGCTGCCGATCTCTGTTAGCGACTCACGTATCCCAGCAATTGCAGTCTCAGAAAAATCACCCATGGAGAGCAGAGTGCGAACCACAGCGGTGACGAGCCGATAGTAGTCAACGATATTTTGAAAGTTGATAGTTATTGGCATCGGCAAAGGCTGCCACTCGACAATGGCTGGCGTTTCAAGTATTTCGCGCATTTGCTCCGATGGATCTTCAAGCACAACTTCCACACCAGAAACGGCACAAGCCTTTAGGATCTCCGGAGTGGGCATCCCAGCGTGCGTCGCCGCAAAGGTCGTCTTCCAGAGCATCGGCCTCTTTCTCATCCGAGAGAGCCATCGCAGTTTTCGTTCGGTGTCCAATTGGATGTCGAGTACCAGCAACAGCGTGGGCGGACCGACAGACGCGAGTTCCATGGCGCTTCTTGAGCTGGAAAACGATCGAACGCGCGCTTCTACTCCCCGACGAGAAAGTACCTCTTGTAGCGACGCAGCACTTAGCCCGCGACCAATAAGAAGGACCGTCATATTTCACCTTACCCGTCAGTTCACGCGGTCCTGCAGTATTTCTCCCTGCAGCGAACTTACATGCCTTGAGAGATACTCCAGAAGTACGTCGGAGGAGCCCATTGCTTCAAGCAAGAAGGGCAAGAAATCCAAATTGAACTCACATTCCATACTGTGTTTCCAGAAGAAGCTTCCGTCGTCAGAAGCGGCTGCGCCAGGACAGCCCCCACGACACGGCTTCAACCACGCGCATGTTTGACATTCAGGAATCGCCATCACACTGGCTTTTTGCGCTATCGGGAGGAAATTGATCACTGTTCCCTGGACCTCGCCCATCCGGCGCAAGTTCCCCTTTGGAATGGTGTCACATGCACCAACTGAGCCATCATAGTCATAGGCAATGATCTCACTGCCGGCGCCGCAACGCTGGCCCGAGCACCCCGCATAAACGCTGCGACCAGTGAGGAACGGAAAGGCGCTGCGGAGCAGTGCCTCTATGCGGATATGTGAAACCTCCCCGCGCACTACCAGCAGCGTCATTTCTCGAAGTGCCTTGGCATATTCAAGGCCCGACGGCGACAACCCAGCGACTCCGGCTGCAAATCCCTGCTGTCTGCATGGCTGAAGTTGGATGCTCGGAACGCCAATGCTTTCGAGGTACTGGACGAATGCAGGGATCTGACCCACGCTTGCCTTTGTAACGGTGCTGACTACGGTCCAATTTCTGTATCCCGAGTCCAGCAGCCGGCGCAGGAAGCTCATCACTTTCGCATGAGTACCGCGCCCGGCATGGTCAATGCGGTACTTATCGTGCGCGCCCTCCCCCCCGTCAACGCTGAGGCGGATGGCAACGTCATTTTCAGCCAGCCAGCGAAGCTGACGGGGGCTAATCAACGTCCCATTTGTACCTAATGCAAAGCTGACAGATACCCCACTGGCCTCCGCGAGGTCACGTCCGAATGTCACACCCTGCTCGATACCGTCCCAATGGAGTGTTGGCTCACCACCCAAGAAATGAAAGTGGAGCCTGTCAGTGGATCGACTGGTAAACGATCGCTTGATCGCGGCTTTCAGGACGGACAAGTCCATACGAATGACTTGCGTAGTCGCCTCGTCATAACAGTAAGAGCAAGCAAGATTGCACCCTTGCACGAGTTTTAGAATGACGATCTGTCGCTCCAACGGTGCCTCTTCCGACTGCTGCGCGACAGCTCCGATCTCGAGAAGGTCTCCCTCCAATGCCCATTGCTCAAAGTCGAAATAGGCTATCTGGCTCGAATCCCAACCCTGGGAGATCTGCTGGCGTGTCCTGCCGTCGAAGCGAAGCAATAGCGGTGCGAGGGTCAATGGAATGCCCAGCCACTTGAGCGACTTGCGATTTACCGCCAGAACGCGCTTTTCGCGCCGAATAATCGACACATCGCTCGACAGACGAACAACCTCCTCCTCATTCATTTCGCTTCTCCCTAATCTGGGTGCGAGCGTGTTCAGCCATATGCACCATCAAGGCATCCAGCATATCCGCACCCGGGTAGTGCGTGCCAGCCGGAATGACTACACTAACGATGTGATCGCCCTCCCGGACGAGAAACTTATTTTCGAGTAGTGAATCAATTGCTTCATTGACCTTTTCCTGCTGGGCAAGGTCCAGACAGCGAGATATGTTGATAGTCTTCTGGCTGGCGTCTAGCACATCACGCTCCAACCCCTCGACTCGGATCATCTTGACGACACCCGCTGCTCTTGAGTCGAAAACCCAGGTAATGCCCTGAAGATCGACAGAAAATAGAAAGCTACTCTCATGTTCGTCCTGCCAGATCTCCAACGCCTTCTGCAGAACGGGGTACGTGCTCTCTGCAGGATCCGGCACTTCGTCGGCGGTGAAGAAATAAGCAATGCCTTTGAGGTGATCTGGTGGCAGGTCGAAAACGAACTCGTAGGCCGGGCTAGGCACGAGGTTACGGAGACCGAACCTCTCAGGCTGATCAAAAAGCGGACTGAAGCGATCTATTCTGAGACTGCACAGACTGTGAGGTGGAGACAAATGGTGCAATGCAGGCATTAGGCCGACCTGCGCTAAGAAGTCCACTCGCTCGGTTTTGGGTATTTCGATCAAAAGGTTCCAGTCGACAGATATTCCGTATTCTTTACACCACTTTAGTGCCTCGACATTCTTGAGCCCGCTGGTACCCTTGTCGAGAGCTTTAAGGCAGACAGTAGACAAACTCTCGATCCCGAGTTGAACACGCATGATTCGGCGTGAGCGGAGCTCAGCGACATCTGAGCGCTTGAGATTTGCTTTAACCTCGAAGTAGATCGACCGTCCGGAAAAGCTATCCAGCGCACCTGATCGCAGAATATCTAAGTCCAGAATATTGTCCGTGGCTGCAAACTCCGCGTCCGGGAAGGTCAGTGAAAGGTTCGCCAGTTCCAGTCTGATGCGTTCGTTACTCTTGCGGCGAAACGTCATTTGACTCCCATTCAGCCCGCAGAAAATGCAGTGGTGTTTTTCGCCCCACCAGCAGCCACGCGAGGTCTCAAAAGGTATGCGCAATCCCAAGCTGCTTGCTATATCGTCATTGCCATGATTTTCAGCGTATTGGCGGAATGACACGTGCGGCAAATCGTCAAGGGAGCGAACGGACTCAGCCGGCCCCGTATATGCCAGATCCCTCCGGGAATAGACACCAGGTATGCGCGCCGACTCAAATCTCCGCTTATTAAGGTGATTCATGAGCTTCGGCAATGCAATTTCCCCCTCCCCCGACACCACATAGTCGAAGCAGTCGAAAGCCCGCGCAAGGTGGAGCCCCATGGGTCCCTCGCAGTTTGCGCCGCCGAGTACTACAATCGCCTCCGCTTTTAAGGACTTAAGTCGGCGTGCGACGGCAACTGATGCTGTGGTTTGCTGAAATACCGAGGAAAAGCCCACCACATGCGCGTTGCTTGATGCTAACTCTTGGGCAACACTCTCGACGAACTGGGTCGCGACCTCGCGAGCGAACAGGAGGCCTTCTCGGAGCCTATGATCGGAGCGGATCAGGATCCGGTCGAGATATCGAGCATCCAGTTCCGGCCTACGCCACGGCGCCGCTAGCTGCGCGAACACCCACTCGCCAGCTAACTTCTCTGGACCCGGCTGCCCTCCCGATAAGGCGATGTAGAGGTCGAGGCCGATGTGTCGGGCGAAAGCCCCTTCGTATTGGTGAATGGTGGACGCTGTTCCGCTACGCTCGAGTGAGGCGTGTAGCAACTCCAACGCTAGGGATGGGCCGTTCGGCATCCCAAAGGGCATGGAAACCAGTGCCACACCGATCGAACACACCGAACTTGTCCTGTAGGACGACTAGAGATCAGGGCTTTTTTACCTTGCCCTTTCCGCCCTTGGCGAATGGCACAGACGCTACCAAGGAGAAGCAGACCGTTGGCAGCGTGGTGTTCTTGATTTGTTTAACCGCAGTGAACTGGAGTTCAGTGATTTCTTTCTTTTCCTCGTCGGTCAGCCCATTCAGGAAAGACTCGATCTGGCGAAGCAGTTCTGCGGATTTGTCTGATGGCTTCACGGCTGACTCCCTTTTTCGTTCTTGTAGCTAAAGTTCTAGTATGCAAATTCCTTGATGTAACTTATGGTAATCCCTTAGCACGAGGCCTTCGGCGATCGCCAGCGCGAGGCATCCCAAGTCAGTCCACGAGAGGTCTACTGGGGAGGCGAGGAACGGCAGTCGAAATGCGCGCGAGGTAGCGTCGTAGGCGAACATCCGCTTCGTGCTCACCCGATTGAGCTTTCCATCCTCAACTCCCTGGCGTCGGACACTGCGTCCGAGGGGCCGGCTTGGGCATAGCCATCAAGATGATCGCAACCAAGGCCATTACGCAAGCCCCCAATATTTTTACGTGGCGGCAGACGGATAGCGTTACTTGAGGGCCGTCGCGTCAGAGGCACGATGGCTGGTCTCGCTGCATTGAAGCGTCCTCCAGTGGGACCGAGCACATCTCTATCCGCGTTCGCATCCTGCTCGGACCCATCAAGTCGCGGGAGCGGCAGGTCTGCGGAAACCGCGCCAAGCCTCTCCAAGGGGAGGGTAGTAAATATGGGATCAAACCACCGGTGACGGGCCAACCGCTTCTATTGGACGCCGGAGTTCAAGGTCATGGCCGATAACGGCGGCTCGATCATTTTGTCAAATCGTAACCATTCGACCTCGGAGAAAATGTGCGATCATCCGCAGCCGTGCACCTGCCGGCCGACATCACCGCACAAAATGTCCGTTTGACCTTGCAGATTCAACTGGTCAACGCAACAGCTTGATGGAATCGTTCAGCCGGTGTATCGAAGTTTAGTGTCTTGCGCGGGCGTTCGTTGAGCCGCCTGGCAATGGCGTTGAGCTTGGCTTGCGAATAGACCGAGAGATCGGTGCCTTTCGGGAAGTACTGTCTCAAGAGGCCATTCGTGTTCTCGTTGGAGCCGCGTTGCCACGGATGCTGAGGATCGCAGAAGTAGACCTGGATGTCCGTGGCCACGGTGAAACGCTTGTGACCAGCCATCTCCGTGCCACGATCCCAAGTCAGCGACTTGTACAGTTCCTGCGGCAGCTTGCCGGCGTGCTTGATCAGCGCGTTGACTACAGCCTCGGAGTCCTTGCTGGCAATCTTCACCAGCATCACGAACCGGGTCTGGCGTTCGACGAGTGTTGCAATCTGGCTGTTGGCGCTGCCGAACAGCAAATCGCCTTCCCAGTGCCCGGGTATCGCGCGATCCTCTGCCGTGGCAGGGCGTTCACTGATCGATACGGCATCCCGGATGTTCGTACGGTCGTCGGTCTTCAGTGTGTGTTGGCGCGATCTACGCATGGCTCGAGAACGCCGTAGGTGTTCCAGCAACTGTCTTTTCAGCGCACCACGGGCTTGGATGTAGAGGCTCCGATAGATTGTCTCGTGCGACACCTGATAATCCTTGTTGACCGCATACACGTGCTTAAGCCAACCCGCAATCTGCTCTGGCGACCACTGCAATCGAAGCCTGCTGGCCACCACTTGGGCGAGGGTCCGATTCCTGACGAGCTTACATGCCTTTGGGCGCCGTGCGCGCTCCCAGGCGAGCTGGTCAGCCTGGTTCGCCAGATAGCCCTGTCTGCCACCATTTCGCCGGACCTCGCGGCTGATAGTGGAATGAGCACGCCCTAGCCGGCCCGCTATGGATCGGATGGAGTGGCCGGCGACTATTGCGCGCGAGATCTCCTCTCGCTCGGCAAGCGTCAAGGCAAGCCTGGAGCGGTGTCGTTGCGCTGGCTGTATCCCGCCAGTCCTCGCGAGAACCCCTTGTATCGATGAGTGGTAGCGATCGAACAGTCGGGCAATCTGGTGAAGCGTGTCACCTTTGCGCCACCGTTCCCACATCAGTGCCTTTTGAGTCTCGGTGTAGTAGATCCGCCGTCTTTGTTTCATTTGCAGCACCCCTCAGGCTCGCAAAGCCTTTAGTGTGTTGCATCGACCGGTTGAATCCGCACTTGGAAGCTGCCGTTGGGGGCTGCGCGGGGCCAAAGGGCAGGAGAGGGTCGGCAAGAGCCACTGAGCAACCGGGTGATGAGCCTTGCAACGGGAAGTGCGCAAAACGGCGCTCGCACCGCAGTCCGGCTAATTCGCGCTTCTCGTCATGGCAGTCCAGCTATTTCCGATTCCAAGACCGCGAAGCGGCAACGAAATTAGGTAACTGCTCAATAACCCGGGGCAATCCCTCAGGCGCTGCGTCGCCCCTGACCGGATGCATCGGGCCAGGATGCAGGCGACGCCTTCTGGCGGGCGGCAATAGATTTCGGTTGTAAACCGTAG
>NZ_QKWJ01000052.1 GCF_003353055.1 Cupriavidus lacunae | reverse complement strand
TCGATACGCCCTCGTGGAGACTCGCCAACCGCTGAGAACGCTCGATCAGCGCGACACCGTCTCAAAAGCCGCGGCGCACCGATCCATCGGATTCCCTCGGGCTCAAGTCCGACGGACTCCTAGCGCCTTCATACTAACTTTGCCCCCTTGCGTGTTGGACCTGGCTGGTGGTCTTAGGACGGCTCATGTAGAAGTAATGGCAGCTAGCCGCCCCGGGCTCCCGCCCGCGGATGGTGATGGTGGCGTTGCAAGCCTGGTCAATGGGCCCAGGAACCGGCCTCGCCGCAGCCGAGTCGGCCTGCTTCAAGGAAGTGGCCGTCACCACGCTGGTTGGTTCTGGGCGCGAATGCTGCCAACCATTTCTAGTATGGAATGTGCACGCGCTGAGCGCCACCCAAGCTGACCGATTCACTACCGGCCCCCGGAGCGGGCCATGCGACAGCGCGCGGTACTAGGAAACCGCGCCAAATCGGGGGCAACAACGACGTTCGCCGGCTTAGGATCTGCTAGGTGGCTCATTGGCCTTTCAGGAGCGGTAAGTCCAGGGAGGCCTGGAAGCGCTCGATGGGCGGCAGGGCGGGCATGGTTGAGGGAATTGGTGGTGGTTCGCATTGCGTCGGCAGATAATGAGCAGGCGGGTCGTTCCGCAGTGCGCCGCACCACAATCAGGTACAACGTTGCCCCGGACGTCCGTGCGGAAACGCTGACGGTGCAATGCCTTGGCGAAGCTGCGCTGCACGCGCCACACGGAGGGCCAGACGAGGCCCGGCGCGCCGATGGCGCGGATGTTGCATCGCCCGCATGGCTTCACCCAAGCGAAAGGAGCCTGTCATGGCCGAGCTCAAGCCAACGCGGTTTTCCCACGTCCGTCCCCAGGACACCGCCTTTGTCGACCAGGGTTTGCGAGATTTCTTCCTCTACCGCGATCTCGGCATTGCCGAGGCCACCGGCGGCCGGGTGCTGGCGCAGTTGGTCAAGGCCAACCAGCCGCCCGAGCATGGCACCGGCTGGCATCGTCACGAGGCCGACTTCCATATCGTGCTGATGCTCAAGGGCTGGGCCCGCTTCATGTACGAGGACAAGGAGACCAAGGTGGCTGCCGGGGATTGCGTGCACCAGCGGCCAGGCATCGTCCACTACCTGTTCGATTACTCGCCGGACATGGAGTACCTGGAGATTGTGGGGCCGGCCGACTTCAAGACCATCGATGTGGAAGGGCCTTGCGCGGTGCCTGCGGTCACGCCCTGGCCAACGGACCATCCGGCGCCATAGGGCGTGCCGCCCACGCTGATCACTGCGTGCTCCCCAACCGGGGGGCTGACTACTCGGCAAGGTGATGGTTTTCTTCTCCGGCGATGGACGGGTACCATCGTTCAACGTAAGACCGGAGCTGGTCATTGAGCACGGCCGTCCGGATTTGCAGTAGGTTGTGCGCGTGGCGAGGTCGCCAGGCCATCTGCTGCCGTTTGACGAACCGCTTGCTGACCACCTGGTTGACGGCTGACTCGACAAAACCTGAGGCAATGGGCTCGCCATGCCGATAGCGGTCACCGTAGTTCACGATGAAGTGCCGGTTGTTGTCCAGGTAGACAATGAACTCCTCGAGCTTGCCAAGGAGTTTGGCCTCCTCCGGGCTGGCCTCAGCGTCCAGATCCCAGCCCAGGCTTTCCAATCGGCGCAACGCCGGATAGGGGCAGCCGTGCCACAGGTGCCACTTGGCGCTATGCAGTGCCTTGATCAATGCCGCGTTGCTGGGGCAGTCGCGGTGTGCCGGCGGCCCTTGATAATCTGTTCGAGGTTCTGTATCCGCATGGCGATGTGGAACCAATCAAGGACGTACTAACCGCGGTCACCAAAACCGAGCTGTGCAAATCGTACGGTATCCCCTCCGTCCGACAGGAAGGTGACCGGCTGATCGGGCTGCACACCCTCTCCTAGCGGAAAATTTGACATCCGATCGGCCGGGCGGTGCTCCAGCTTGTGCACGTAGGCAAAAGTGTGGCCGGCTTCCTGATCCCGCATTGATTTCCCGACGATCACTTCAAACCAGCCGTCCTGGCGTCGTCCATGGCCCGCCATCCGAAGGTAGCCGCCGTCAATGCCAACTGCGCGCACCGGGCTGGGCTCCGGGACATCTTGCAAACGGGTGCCCGCGGCTATCTCCCCCTGCTGCCTGCCATCGGTCGCCTGGTCCGCTTCCAGCCTGCGACTGAGCGCCGTGACCTGACGTCGGATCGAGCTGGCTGCCAGGACGTGATCGAGCGGCAAAATCTCCTGTAGTACGTTGACGGTCAAGCCATAGGACATCAACGCGGCAAACTTGACCTCGAGATACTGTAGTTCGGGACTGATCCGCTCTGGCAGACAGCGGGCGACCGGACTGAAGGTAGGGGCGTAGGCCATGCATTGCCGGCAGGGATACAGCCTCGGACTATCAATCGACAGTCGTCCAAACGGCGAGCGGAAAACCAGCCGATGGTGCCCCTTGCAGGTCAACGGTGTACCGCACGTGGGACAAAGTTCGCCTTTGCTTGACGTATCGTGTTTGGCCCACCGCACGGGAGGAGGCGCACGAGATGCAAGGCTGGCAGAGCACGTACTTGGGCGCGCGGGAGGTGCCGCGTGAACTCAGCAGTTTCGAACTGCAGCCTGCGCACCGCCAGCGCCCCGCCTGGCGCACGATTTGAGGTTCCCAGGTGTTAATTTCCCGGCCCTTGAGGGGCGAGCTTCCCGGCGCACCATATCCTTAGCGAAGTGCGCTAAACGGCACTTCTCGCATAATAATCATTATGTTAAGTATGAGGCACATTTACGCATTGTACGTCGACTGGGCCGTTGGTTTGCGTAATTTTGTGCCTGGCCGCATGGGCTCGGCTGACGAGCGCTGCCGCAATCGAACCAGAGCCGGGCCTTAGCCCCTCCAGTGCCGTCCGCGTGCGAATCCGCGTATGGCGAACTAGTCATAGGCACCAGGCCGTTGTAAGATCATGCAACTAATAACCCAAGCCGCTTAGGTTTGGTACAATCAATGCCAACGGTCTTATCGATTTTCGGCCTGCGCGTGGTGATCTACCCCAACGACCATCGCCCGGCCCATGTCCACGTGATGGGCAAAGGCTGCGAAGCTGTCTTCAATCTGCACTGCCCGAAGGGGCCGCCAGAATTGCGCGAGAACTATGGCTTTTCGGCCAGGGACTTGGGGAAAATCGTCGACGCGCTGATCGCCCATCTGGCGGCGTTGTGCCGCGACTGGAGAGGCATCCATGGAAATTACTGACGACGTGCTGGCCGCTGCGAATGCGCGCGGCGCGGCCAAAAAGGCCTCCTTCCCGGCGGTGGTGTCGGTGCGCTATGACCGGCGCGTCTCGCGCGTGGTGATCGCGCTGGCATCCGGCCTTGAACTGGCGTTTTCGCCCAAGGCGGCGCGGGGTCTGGAGCACGCCCACCCGGCGGACCTGGCCGATGCCGAAATCAGCCCCTCGGGGCTTGGCATCCATTTCCCCCACCTGGACGCGGATCTGTATCTGCCGGCGCTGCTCGAAGGTTTTCTCGGCTCCAAGCGTTGGATGGCGTCAGAGCTGGGCAAACGCGGAGGTGCGGCCTCGACGGCTGCCAAGGCGGCGGCTGCGCGGGAAAACGGTAGGCTTGGCGGACGCCCCCGCAAAAGCAAGTTGCCTGCCGCCGCGTGAAACAAAGAGCGCCCCTGAAGCGCTTCAGCAGTGGCCAACCATGACGCACTATCGTTGCGAATTAACCCGCGGCCGGCCGAAGTGAATGGTGGCTGGCGCCTGCGATTGCTCGAGGATGGCGAGGACGATCCGTTGGGAAAGGAACAAAATTGCTTCAATCGTCGGCCGGCGGAACAGTTTTCTGCAAAATTGTTCCTATCGCCTCGGCAACCGGCTACCTGACGGGCGACCAGCGGGAACAAAATTATGCAAACCAACGGCCGGACAATGACTCGCTGACGTGGCATGGCGCATGCGGATACCACGGTCCTGCGCTTACCACCTTGGTTGTATCTCAATTGAGATGCATAATGTAGGTCAAAGCATAGGAGATTTCCATGGCGCATACTTCAATGCTGCACATCCGCGTGGACGACGACCTTAAAGCCCGGGCCACGCAAAACCTCGCCAGCGTCGGGCTAACCCTGTCCGACGCAGTTCGCATCCTGTTGACACGGATCGCCAAGGAGGGCGGGCTGCCGCCCGGTCTGACGACGGATCCCGAGACCTATGATGCTTGGTTCCGCGCCAAGGTCCAGCAAGCGCTGACCGACCCGGCCCCGCCGCTCCCACATGACCAGGTCATGGACGACGTTCAGGCGCTGATCGACCGGAAACGCCGTGCGCGCGGTTGAATGGACGCGGTGGGCCAGGGCCGATCTTCTCGCCATCGTTGACTACATCTCGGATGAGAATCCGGATGCGGCCCAGAGCCTGAAGGACGACCTCGAAGCGAAAGCGGCACGGCTGCCGGAACACCCCGAGCTCTACCGTGCCGGCCGCGTCGCGGGCACGCGCGAGATGGTCGTGGCCGCCAACTACCTGGTCGTGTACGCCGTGGATGCCACCTCCATCCGGATCCTGCGGGTACTCCATGCCGCGCAGCAATGGCCGTCGCCCGGTTGAGCCAGGCGAGGACTGACCAAAAAATGGGTGCGCCGCCCTGCCGCGACGCGCCTTCGGCTTCGCCCTCGGCGAACCCACCAGCCTTTTGCGTGACAGACCGCCTGACACCTCCAAGCACTAACGCTGCCTGACGTCGCGTCCAGGACGCGCAAACACGGCGCGCCGGCTTCGATGCTGGTCGTCGCGGCAGCTTGTCGACTGCCTTTTTGAGATTGTTGCCACGCGTTGGATGTGACTGCCGAACTCAGGGGCTAAGCACGAGTCCGTCGCCGAGCTTGGCCGCCAGAATCATCAAGTTCTGGCAGAACTTCCGCTTTTCCTCTGGCACCCCTGGCTGGTTGGCAATCCAACCCTTGAATGCGTAGAAGGACTCCGGGGAGATCGCGGTCAGGCGCTCCATGACGCCCGTATTGGTAAAAACGATTGTGCTGACCCGACCGCCACGCGGGAGCTTGGTCATCCCATATGACATGGCCGCCCCACTGTCATCCGCAATCGTGGTCGACAGCGTCGCTTCCGCTGTGCTCGCTTGCACGGCGCCAATGATGTCGACCACGAAGCCGACTTCGCTTCGCCCGCGCACGCAGGCAGCCGAGATACCCCACTCTGCCGCGCGTAGCCGCCTATCTCCGGACGCTCGAACGGTCGGCTCCGCTGAGGCAGCTGCCATTCGCCTCGTCAGTCGCCTTCAAAGCGATTCGGCCATTCGGGACACCTCCACTATTTTGTTTTCGCCGCGACGGTCGCCATCGACATCCCATCTCGTGGGACTGAGGTTTTGGTACCCTTTCACGGAAGGTCGTATTTCTTCTGGCAAAATTCGGAAGTTCGCGGGAGACCGTCACAAAGATCAGCTGGCGGCGAAGCCGGGAGCGAATTCGATCAGGTTGTCCTACAGCAGATGAAAAGACAGTTCACAAGACATGTGCAGCGCAGCGGACAGGCATACCCCGGACGGTTGGCCGAGCCGATGATTCGGTCGGTCCAGAGGCAATCGAAGATTCGTCCAGTCCAACCTAGGCCGGAGGGCCTGCTGATTGATTTCGCAGCCGCTTCCCTTGAAAGCATGCAGCTTCAGCGCTTGCTGCAACAGTGCGATTGGAACGGGCACCTGTGACTGCTCCCGACATTCTTGTGCCACACCTGACGCCCGGCGGGCACCTACTTGCAGTGCCGGAGGACGCCGCGCCAATCTTGGCAGATGAAACGCGACGGCGGCTTGAGAGTTCTTTTGCGCTTGGCGCGGGACATGGCCTGCTGCACCTGGGAACGGCCGAAATCGGCCGCATTTTGCCCCCTGCATGGGCCTGGTGGCGTGATTTTGCGGCGCGCTATGTTACTGCTTTGTGCGGCACGCCCGAAGGCGGCGAGATCGCGGTCGCAACGCCTGCTGCCAAGGATTTCGATGCCATGATTGGCGATGCACCGCCGATGACGGGCGGCGAGTATCTGACGCCAGATGTGCTGGGCACGTTGTGGGGCGAGATCGATACTGCCTTGCACCAGGAACTGGCGACCGCAAACGTCTCGCTTCAGGATTTCCTCAAGCTGCGTCACCCGGCCTGGAATCTCGTCGGCCGCGTGCATTTCAACCTTGCTGAGAACCGCAAGGACCCGGAGTCACCGTTCGCCTTCCTTGCGACTTACACGTCGCGTCTGTCGGCCCATGGTAAAGCGCAACATCAGCCACTGTCGCAGGCCCTGGCGGAATTCTCGGGAGTCAGGAGCAAGGCGCAGCTCCTGTCATTACTGCTGCCGGTGCAGCGCGCCGCGGAACACTGCGATTGGCTTCGCGAAATGGTGGATACCGGCGAGATATACCATCCGCTGCGCTGGACGCCGCTCGATGCCCATCGCCTTCTCTCGGACCTGTCCAAACTCGAAGCTGCCGGGATTGTCGTACGTATGCCAGGCGTCTGGCAGGCGGGCCGCCCTGCTCGTCCCGTTGTGAAAGCCAGCGTCGGAGCACGGCCGCCCTCGCTCTTTGGCAAAGACGCGTTGCTGGACTTTAGCATGGAGGTTTCGCTCGATGGCGAGTGTCTCAGCGCCACCGAGGTCAGGAATCTGCTCAAAGGCGCCGACGGCTTGCAGCTCATCCGTGGTCGCTGGGTCGAGGTGGACAAGAAAAAGCTCAGTCGCCTCATGAAGCGATTCGAGGCCATGGAAAAGGCGGCGCGAAGCGGTCTGCCTCTTAATGAGGCTCTACGCCTTCTGGCGGGGGTTTCGCTCGACGATAGTGCCGACCCCGCTGACCGCGACTGGTCGCAGCTTGTTGCAGGGCCCTGGCTGGCCGACACCCTGCAGGAGTTGCGTCAGCCGGAGGGGTTGGCGCAGGTCAGCCCGGGACCGGAACTGAAGGCCACCCTGCGGCCCTACCAACAGGCCGGCGTGCGGTGGTTGTACCTGCTCACCCGGCTCGGTTTGGGCGCTTGCCTGGCGGATGATATGGGCCTGGGCAAGACCATGCAGGTACTCTCGCTTCTGCTCGTGCTGAAGCGAGAAAGTGCCGAGGCGCGGCCCAGTCTGCTGGTCGCCCCTGCATCGCTGCTGGCCAACTGGGCGGCAGAGGCTGAGCGCTTTGCCCCCGGCTTGCGCCTACTGATCGCCCATCCGTCGGTCATGCCGACGGCCGAATTGCGTGCGCTGAACCCGGCGCGACTTGCGGACATCGATCTCGTCATCACCAGCTTTGGCTCGCTTCTTCGCCAGCCGGTACTGGGAGCCTTCCAATGGCGCGTTGCCATTGTCGACGAAGCGCAGGCGATAAAAAATCCGGGCGCCAAGCAAACGCGACAGGTCAAGCAGCTCCAGGCACAATCGCGCATCGCGCTGACCGGCACTCCTGTGGAAAACCGCCTGTCCGATCTGTGGTCCATATTCGATTTCACCCACCCCGGCTTACTGGGATCAGACAAAGTCTTTGCCGACTTTACCAGGCGGCTGGCGAAGGCCGAGCACTTCGGTCCGCTGCGAACGCTCGTGCGGCCCTACATCCTGCGCCGCCTGAAGACCGACAAGCGGATAATCGACGACCTTCCGGACAAGACCGAGCTCAAGGCCTGGTGCCACCTGAGCCCGAGCCAGGCGGCACTGTATCAGCGTGCGGTGAAGGATCTGGCTGCCGCGCTTGAAGATGCCGAAGGCATCGGTCGCAAGGGGGTAGTGCTGAGCTACCTGATGCGCTTCAAACAGATATGCAACCATCCGTCGCAGTGGTTGGGCGACGCCGCCTGGAAGGCGGAAGACAGCGGCAAGTTCGCCCGCCTGCGCCAACTGGCCGAAGTCATTGCCGCCAAACAGGAAAAGGTGCTGGTATTCACCCAGTTCCGCGAGACCACTGAGCCGCTTGCGGCATTTCTAGGTTCGGTCTTTGGCCGCGAAGGTCTGGTGCTTCATGGCGGCACCCCGGTAGCCAAGCGCCGCGAACTGGTGAAGCGATTCCAGGAAGATGAGCTGATCCCCTTCTTCGTGCTCTCACTCAAGGCCGGTGGGGCAGGTCTGAACCTTACCGCCGCGTCGCATGTGATCCATTACGACCGCTGGTGGAACCCGGCCGTGGAAAACCAGGCGACTGATCGTGCATTTCGTATCGGCCAGCGGAGGAACGTCCTGGTGCATAAGTTTATCTGCCGTGGCACGGTCGAGGACCGTATCGACCAGTTGATCGAAGCGAAGCAGCAATTGGTGAAGGATGTGTTGGAAGGCGGCGCAGAACTCCTGCTTACCGAGATGAGCAATCGTGAATTGCTCGATCTCGTGAAGCTAGACGTTCATGCCGCGCAAGAAAACTGATCGTCAAGAGGAACCGGAATGGGTTACGGTTACGGGGGATGGAAGCCCTATGTCTCAGTCGCCGAGCGCAGAAAAAAGGCTGAACGAGCCGCCGAGAAGGCGAAGAAGGCTGGTTCGGTGCTGTCGCCAATCGCCTCATACCGCGGTGCCATCGCCAAGACCTTCTGGGGCAAGGCCTGGTGCGACAATCTAGAAAGCTACAGCGACTATGCCAACCGCCTGCCGCGCGGCCGTACCTATGTGCGCAACGGTTCTGTGATCGACCTTCAGATTACGGCAGGCGAAGTCCGCGCGCAGGTAATGGGTTCGAGTCTGTACACGGTCGCTGTGACCGTGACGGCATGTCCCGCAAAGAAATGGCGAGCGATCGGCGCCGATTGCGCGGAGTCGATCGATTCGATCGTGGAACTCTTGCAGGGCAAGCTCTCGACAGCCGTGATGGAGCGCATCTGCAAACCTCGCAGCGGTCTTTTCCCGGTGCCGGAAGAAATCAGGTTCAGTTGCAGTTGTCCGGACTGGGCGTCAATGTGCAAGCACGTTGCTGCCGTACTTTACGGCATCGGCGCGCGGCTCGACCAACAGCCGGAATTGCTCTTCGCCCTGCGCCGCGTCGATGCCAATGATCTCGTCAGGCAGGCCGGCGCTGGCCTGCCCAAATCGACAAAACGACCCGCCACCAGCAAGGTGCTCGACGACGCCCTGGTGGCCGACGTGTTTGGCATCGAGATGGCCGACGCTAACCCACCGCCGAAGCCTGCTGTCAGACTTAACAAGCCACGGGCAGGTAAGGTGACAGCGAAGAAGGCGACCCAGTCGGCCGTCTCGACAACCCGTAAGCCACCTGCGAATGCGAAGACTGCGGAGGATAATAAGTCGGTAACAAAGAAGTCATCAGTCAAGGCATCCGCAGGGCCACGCAAATCAGCATCTGGCAACGTTGTTGCCGGTAAAGCAAACGTGGCGACCCCGCCTGCAACCCAGAACGAGGCTGCAACAAGGAAGCGCGTCAGTACTCGACCGGTGAAGGGGACGTCCCGCTAAACTTCGATTCCATCTCGCATGGAAGCCGTCGTGATATTCCGAGAAATTGTCCTGGCAAGAGTACGTGCGGGGCGATGCGCTTTCAGCGGTCGGTGGATGACCATGGATCTCGGCCTTCGGGCCGCGATGAGCGCTGCGGTACCATCATCATGCATCGGCCCTTGACGAAGACAGATGTCCGGCTGTCACCGAATATTGCTGGGCCGTTCACCTCGCAACCCAAGGGAGTACAGACATGGTCGCAGTCAAACACGACGATCTTTCCATGGCATTCGACTTCGTTAGCTGCGCGGCGCCGATGGAGCACAACGCGTATGTCTCACTCGATACGGGCAAAGTCTATTGGACTTCTGATTACAACGACACCTTCGACGAGGAGGTTCCTGACGACCTTGAAACCTCGGACCGCTACCTTGCGATACCGCATAAGAACGAACTCGGTCTTGGACGAAGCCTCGCCCTCCAATTTGTTGCACAGGAGTTGCCTGAGTGTTGCGACCAGGTGGAAGAATTCTTCCGACGACAAGGCGCTTACGCACGCTTCAAGCACTTGCTGGAGCGCAAAGGCATGCTCGAGCGCTGGTATTCGTTTGAAGCCGACTCGGCCGAAAGAGCGCTGAGGCAATGGTGTGCCGAAAGTGGGCTGGAGATTCTGGAGTCGTAGCGCCGGATAGACATGCCGCAATGTCTGGCGGTAAAGGGTGGTCCTCTGGGAATTCAGGCACCGCCGTAACAAACAAATTGCCTGGCAGATCGGCCATATACTGACGTTGGCCCACGGCTTTATGCGGAACGTTCGAGTGGCGGCTCCCCCGAACGTGGCCGATTTTCTTGCGCTTGAACCACGATCCGCTGTGAGTCGGCTAGCGATGACGAGCATAGCCGTCCGCGGGGCCCATTGTCACAATACTTTCATGATCATGAAAGTATTGATTGTGCGCGGCTCATTCGCCGCTGTCGCCTACCAGGCGTGCGGCCTAGCTCCTGGTCGACTAATCGGAAGTTCTCCGAAGTCAGGACTCCCTGCAACGAGCGCGTGGCCGCTCGTCAGCCTTCGCAGCCGAGCTGTGCCGGTTCTGCAGACGTTCGTGCATCGTCTCGCAGCGTATCAACATCATTGTCGCAGGCTCCTCGTCTGCGCCGGCGTCGGCAGCCTCCGCAGCGCTGCGCAAATATACTTGCCGGGAGACGATGGCGACGATCATGATCAGGGCGCCTACGCCGAGGGCGCGGGCCACAAACAAGAGGTATCGTGCCATCGACATCGCAACGAGTAGCAACAGGTGATTGGATGGTGAAGCCTACACGAAGGACGGTCTTCGCTGTTGCAGGGTGACACCATCCCCCGTTTCGCCTTCACTGGGCGATGGTGTCTTGTGTAACACCTCACTGGGCCTGATGAGCATGCCAAAGACGATCGAGCCCCTACCGAAGGGCCGCTACTGGGCCACACCCCACGCGTCCTTTCCGCTGGACGGACCGAATGGCCATGACGAAGTGTTTCCTGGCGCCCACTGCGTCAGCGACGGCAAATGGGTCATCTTCTACAAGGATGGCGAAGAAGTCTGGGCCTGCAATGCCATCTATGCCGCCGCGCATTTCGACTTTGCTGCCGTTTCGAGCGCCTGCGCTTCGACGGCCGACTGAGGTGCCGGTGGCGCCGACCGACGTCTCACCCTCCCCATTCCACATAACCCCCCTGCTACTGGCAAAATTACTCAGTACGGGCGTCATGTTCAAATTTGGCTGCGTTCACGCGGGGCGCTTCGTGATCGAGGCAGAATCGATCATGGCGCACCGCCTTCCTCTTTGATACCTAAGTCGTCGGGCTGCCGAAGCGACGCGGCCCCGAATGTCTACCGCCGTACTCTGGCCGGGAGGCCTCAGTTGAACAGCAGCGCGGCATAGTTGCGGGCGCTGTGAAGCACGTGCAGCACGTCGATTCGCGCAGGCGGATCGCCCACCACGCGGTAGAAGATCTGGTAGTTGCCGTGTACACGGTGCCGGACGCCTCGGTCCTCATAGCGAGGTACCAGCGGGAAGGCAAGCGGCATGTCTGCGAGCGACAGGCACCGGTCGCGCAACTCCTGCACGAAGGAAAGCGCGCGGCGCGGGTTGTCGCGGGCAATGTAGTCGGCGATGGCTTCGAGTTCGGCCTCGGCCAGCGGCGTCAGGCGAACGACGATCATGCGCCGTGCCCGGGTGTTCTGCCTGCCGCGGCGCGATACTTGGCCTCGAGGCGGTCGAACACGGTGGCTGCGTCGGTGCCGCGGCCCGCGTCCGCCTCGGCCAGGCTTTGCGCGAGCGCCGCGTCCAGCGCCATCAGTTGCGCTTCACGGTCCTGAATCAGACGTACGCCTTCGCGCAGTACTTCGCTCTTAGAGCCATAGCGGCCCGAGGCGACAAGTTCAGTCACGTAGCGCTCAAGTTGCTGTCCAAGGTCGGCACTGATCATATTTGCTCCTCTTCAGACGGGGCCGGCGCAGGGCGTACGCCGGTGTCATCAAGTGTACCGCCCTTGATAATAGTTATCAAATTCTTGGTGTAAAGTGCAGTAAGCAGCATCTACGACAGCTGTTCCTTCCCCGGTTCTGTATTCCTCGTGGCGCCTACTCGCCGATAAGCACAACGTTATCGCACCTTATCGCCGCGTCCCAGCAATGCCAAGGCCTCACGTGCAGTCCGGCTCGGCGCGCTGCGGCTAACCGTGACTCGCCAGAGATGGCAAAAGCGCAACGGCGGTAGCCGGCCATGAAGCGTCATCGGCTCGCTCCGTTGCTCAGACATTCAGGCGTCGGTTCCACATCAGGAATCGGCCATTCACTTCGGAATAGTGAAGTGTTGATTGTCGACCAATGCGGAAGTACAAAAGGAGGCGGCCCCAATTCTCGTGGAAGGTTGCGTTGACTAGCCAGGAAGTGGGTTGATGTTGATCGTTGGCGCCCGGCATTGCGGCACAGACTGATCACTGCCGCCTTCAGAAACTCCAGAGCACCCCACGTGGAACGTCCGCGGCTCCGCCGGATGGATATGGTGGTCGTTGATGCCGGTGGCCACGCCGCTGACAAATCTCCTCCGGTCCGCCGGCGACATCACGATGCTCAGCTTCGGACTGACGATGCGATCGCTGCCGTTGCCCGCGTTGGCAGGATTGTCGTTCGACACCCCGTACCAAAACTGGTCCGCCCGCAGTCCGGCGACCGTGCGCAGCCGCAGAAGCCGGTCGTGTTGCGCAGGTAGAGCGCCGCGCTGGTCTCGTTGACGGTGTCGGTGCGTTGAGGGGCGTCCGAGATGCCCCCCCGCCTCTCGGCATGCTGACATCATTGCCAGATCGTTTCGTTCCGTCCAGCGTCGGAGCGGCAACTGCTGGTCCGCCTCGAAGCGAACCAGCAGTGAATTCCACCAGGCTCGCTCAGGCCTTGATAAAGGCCAACAGGTCCGCGTTGATGACGTCCGCGTGCGTGGTCGGCATACCATGTGGGAAGCCTTTGTATGTCTTCAACGTGCCTTTCTTCAGAAGCTTGGCCGACAGCGGCCCGGAATCGGCATAAGGCACGATCTGATCATCGTCGCCGTGCATCACCAGAACAGGCAGGTTGATCTTCTTCAAGTCCTCGGTGAAGTCAGTCTGCGAAAACGCCACGATGCCGTCGTAGTGCGCCTTTGCGCTCCCCATCATTCCTTGCCGCCACCAGTTCTGGACAATGCCTTCCTGGGGCTTTGCGCCCGGCCGGTTGAAACCGTAGAACGGACCTGCGGGAAGGTCGCGGAAGAACTGCGCCCGGTTGGTTGCCGTCTGCAGTTGCAGACCGTCGAACACCTCCTTCGGCAGACCGCCCGGATTGGACGCAGTCTTGACCATAATCGGCGGCACTGCCGCGACAAGGCAGGCCTTCGAAGCATGCTTCTCGCCGTGGCGCGCCAGGTAACGCACAACTTCACCGCCGCCAGTGGAATGGCCAACGTGGATGGCACCCTTGAGGTTGAGATGAGTCACCACGGCTGCCAGGTCGTCGGCGTAATGGTCCATGTCGTGCCCGTCCCACACCTGCGATGAGCGCCCATGGCCCCGCCTGTCATGGGCAACGACGCGAAAGCCCTTGGAGAGGAAGAACATCATCTGGGCATCCCAATCATCGGAGCTCAGAGGCCATCCGTGCGAGAAGACGATGGGCGTCGCATTGGCGGGACCCCAGTCCTTGTAGAAGATTTGGACACCGTCCTTGGTTGTGACGTAGTTCATGGCTAAATATCCTTGCGAAGTTGCCGCGCTGCCAGACGCGGTCGAAGTAGCGGAGGCTGCATTGGGCACAGCCGCGGAAACTGCGGCGCCGGCCCCTAGAACCAGCAATTGGCGGCGCGTAATTTCAGGGAAGGTAGGCTTTGGTAATTCAGACAGGCATTTCATGACTAGATCTCACATAAGTTATACGGCGGTAATGAATGGGGCAATGAATAGGTATGAACGCTGTAGCTGCTCGCGAAGACGTTTCGTCTCCCATTGGAAGGAGCCAGATCACGCTCCATCTGTGTAGGGATCGCGCGGCTCTGCGACGCTTCGTGCTCCGTCGGTATAGGGATCGCGCGAATCGGTCACGCTTCGAGCGTTATCGTAGTAGGGGGTGCTCGCATCGCGAACGGGCCGCGCACTGTCAGTACGGACGTCGTGCTCGGCCAGCGCAGAGGCGGATGCCAACTGCGACGCAGAGGCAACAAGATAGACAACGGCGGCCGAAAGGCCGAAGACAAGTTTCTGGGCTGTGAATTTCATGGAAGGAAGGCTCCTACTGAATGGAGAAAGACATCTGTGCCAAACCTGGTGTAGTGCTTGGCGATCGTGAGGCTCAATGCGTGTCGATGTAGCGCCGCGGAAGTCGATGCCACAAGGCCAGCACGGTAAGAATGGTGTCAGGGCGGATGAAGAACAAGTCGTCGTTCCGAAACGACCGTCTCGCGCCGTGAGACGATCGGACCTGCAAAATTCTTATAGAATCCGCTGTAAAACACCGCGAATCTGCAGTCCGGACCGGAAGGCGCGATGCCTTTGGCGAAGGCTGCGGCGATCAGCGCAGCGGGCATTGGGGCCTGGAAAGAGCCCGTCTACAGCAGAGGGCGAGTCGTTCCAGAGTGCAGCGGGCGGCCCGCGATGGCTTCCCGGCAGGCGTGACGAGTGAGGCCGCGGGGATGGATAAGCTCAGTGCGATGAGAGCGTTTGTCAGAGTTGTCGAATGCGGCAGCTTCACAAAAGCGGCGGAAGCGCTAGGTTGGCCGAAGCCGACGGTGAGTCGCTGGGTCCAGTGGTTGGAGAGCGAGCTAAAAGTGGTCCTGCTCAACAGGACAGCAAGACGAGTCGTCGTAACGCCCTACGGGGCTGCGTACTTTGAGCGCGCGACCCGCATCCTCGCCGAAGTCGACGAACTGGAAGCAGGGCTTTCCAGCGAGCGGGCGATGCTGAGCGGCCAGCTTCGCGTCGACGTTGGGTCCTCCGTCGCCCAGACGATCCTTGTGTCTGCCATGCCAGATTTTTTCTCGCGCTACCCGGGCATTGATATCAAGCTCGGCGTGAGCGATCGTCCCGTTGACCTGGTGAGTGAAAACATCGACTGCGTTCTGCGCGCGGGGAACTTACGCGACGAGTCACTTGTGGCGAGGCAATTGGGGCAGTTTCGTTGGATCTTCTGTGCATCTCCAGAGTATCTGAGGCGACATGGCGTTCCCAACCATCCCAAGGACCTCGAAAGCGGATCTCACCGCGTCGTGAACTACTTCCTTCACCGGACCGGTCGCATCTATCCATTTGTTTTGTCCAGGGATGAGGAGCGCGTGGAAGTGCAGGGCTCTCACTCGTTAGCGACGAACGACGTGATGACGACGCTGGAGGCTGGCGTTCAAGGTTTGGGCGTCATCCGCACTACCACAGCGACTGCGGGGCGGCACCTTAAGTCAGGGGCTCTGCAGCAAGTGCTAACCGACTGGTCCACAGATACAGTTCCAATCTACATGGTGTATCCGTCGCATCGGCATATGAATGCTCGATTGCGGGTGTTCATCGACTGGGTCGCCGAGCTTTTTGCTCCCTACGATGCACACCAAGCACCGGCGGTGGTGCAAAGGGTTCATGACGACTCAATGATCGGCGTCACGGAAGTGGCTGACGTCGCTATCCCTGCCGGCACAGGGGGCGGAAAATGTGAGGATAAACCGTCATAGAAAAGCGTTCTTGAGCGGCTGCGCATCGACCAGCCGGACCTTCAGACCTTCAGGCCGGGCTGCTCCAGCATGTCATAGATGTACACCCAGATGGACTCAGGTGGCACCGTATCGCCCCCGCAGGCTAGCAGCCAGTCAGCCAACGCGTACTGTAAGCAGTTTCTTGGTTCAACGTCGTCTTCTACTTGGCAGCGGCCACTGAAATTTGACGCGTTCATCGGCCGCTTCGGGTCGGCAAGAGACGACCGTTGAATGTCCGCGGAATCCATCGTCACAACCCAATACTTTCACCATCGTGAAAGTATTGATCCACGATTGCGCCCTGGTTCACCTCCGACAACTTGTCATAGGTGGTGAACATGCCGTTCGCCCGCGGTTCGACCCGCCCATCCGGGAAGTGATACACCTCAATGTAGCGACCGACAAGGTGGCGATGTTCCGGCGTATCCGCCAACACATGGAGCATTTTTGTCGAACTGGATCGTCAGGCTCTTGGACACCCGACGGGGTTCCCGGCACGCAAAGATCAGATCTAGGTTTTCATCCGATCGCAGGGGCCGATGGGCGTTATGGCTGTTGGGCGGCACTTTGGCAAAGCGCGCGTTGTAGTCGGCGATGAATTGCGCAAACGCGCTCGCAGCCTCCATCGTGTTGATGCCTCGCAGACGTAGTTCCTGCACCAGCCGCTCTTGTAGCGTCAGGTGCGCCCGCTCAACGCGGCTCTTGGCCTGGCTGCTGTTGGCGCAGATGCCTTCAATGTTGAGCTCAAATAAGGCCCGGGAAAACCGGGTATGACCATCGCCGCCGGTGGCGTGGGGATGGTTGACGCGGAACACGCTCGCCTTGTCACTGTAAAACGCCACCGGCTTACCGTGGCGCTCCAAATATGTCCGCGTCGCAGCGAAATAGCTGAACGTAGACTCCGTATAGGTAAAGCGCAACTCCATGATCCGGCTGGTAGCGTCATCCACGTAGACCAGCAGCGTGCATGCCGGCGCACGATCCTCGAACCAGCGGTGATCGCAGCCGTCGATCTGAATTTGTTCGCCATAGCAGGCGCGCCGGTTACGAGGCTGGTAGACCCTTCGGCGGCCGTTGTTTGCGCGGCACCCACAGGCCGGCTGCTGCCATCAGTCGGCGGATTTCCATGGCCTCGCCGGTCATGGGCGACCACGCGATAGCCCCTGGAGAGGAAGAAGAGCATCTGGGCATCCCAGTCGTCAGAGCTCAGCGGCCATCCGTGCGAGAAGACGATGGGAGTCGCATTTGCGGGCCCCCAGTCTCTGTAGAAAATCTGAACGCCGCCTTGGTGGTGATGTAGCTCACAGCTAAGGCTCCTTGCGAGATTGCCGCGCTGTCCGACGCTGCAGCAGCAGCGGACACTACAAAGGGCACAGTCGCAGTCACCGCAGCGCCGGCCCCGAGAACCAGCAATTGGCGGCGTGTAATTTCAGGGCCGGTTGGCTGTAGTGGCTCGGAGATGCGTTGCATGGAGTCAATATCCTTCCTGGTTGATACAGCGGCAATGAACGGGTAAGGACACTGTAGGTGCTCGCAGCTATGGGCGCATCTCCCAATAGACGGAGGAGCCGCAGCGCCATCGGTGCAGGAGTTGCGCAGGTCGGTCACGCTTCGGGCACATCGTAGTGCCCGGCAGAATGCAAGATAGGCCAAAGGCGGGGCGGCACTCTATGAACGATGATGTTGGCGACACCGTCGTACAGGTGAGCGGAATAACGGGGCCGATCTGCAGAAACCACAACATCGGCGTCGACCGGTGCGCTCCGGCCCAGGAGCAATACCAAAGGTATATTGACTATCCGTTTGCAAACGGCGATCGTTGTTCCGTCGGAAGCGCTGCAGGAGTGGACACGATGGAAAACGAACTCGCACGTACTATGGATGTGGATGCACGTCCTCGGTTGATTTTGACCGCCTTACGGCATCGCGCCTGAGCGTGACATCAACATGCCCATACCCTCCTCTCCGCAACCGCCTGGTTCCTTCCAAACACCGATACTCAGTCGTAGTGCAGTGACTGCCCTGCTGTGTCTGCTGGCGACCATCCTCAGCATCGCCGGCGTCGAACTTTGGCGCTACCTTGGCGCCGGAATGCTGGCCAACTATTCGGAACGCGCCGTGGTGTTCGGCGATTCGGACTTGCATTTGCCCTCTGACCTCGCTGGCAATACCGGGCGAATCCGGGTTGTTCATTTCTGGGATCCCGATTGCACGTGCAACAAGGAGACGGACGCGCATCTGAACTATCTCATTCAGATGTACCGTAACGCCAATGTGGACTTTTATAGTGTGCAGAAACCAAGGACGCACGGCCAGCTTGCCGCCTTTCTACGAGGCAAGCTCAAACCGCTGGCCAAGATTGAAGGAATGCAACGCTTGCCGGCTACGCCCTCCATGGCTATCTGGGCTGCCAATGGCAAACTGGCCTACGCGGGGCCATACAGTGCGGGGCTAGTTTGCAGTTCAACAAACAGCTTTGTAGAGCCCATCTTGGACAAGCTCATTGCGGGCCAGGAAGTCAAGCCCATGGGTATGATGGCCGTGGGATGCTACTGCCCATGGAATACCGAGGCCGGGAGCGCGCGCTCGGAACCCTGACGGGTAAGATCGCTTGAGTGGCTAATGCCCGAAGGATGCCATGACCGGGGGTCGAGTGTCGTAATCCAGGGACATCGCGACGCACAGTACGACAACAACAGCAATCGACGTAAAGAAGATCTTCCGTGCCCACCGCGGCTCGCTGGCAGTGGTCCAACCGGCGAGGCTTTGCCGGAACCAATATAACCCGCTCACCAGGGCTAATAACATATAGAGTTTGCCGACATATCCGAGCAATCCTAGTGTCAGCGCTGCGGCAGTGAAGGCGAGAATATAGGTAGCGATGTGCAAGCGAGCTGCCTGGAATCCACGGACCACGGGCAGTACCGGGATACCAGCAGCGCGATAGTCCTTTTCCCTGAAGATTGCGATGGCGTAGGAGTGTGGCATCTGCCAGAGAGAGAAGATTGTAACTAACGCCAGCGCCGCGCCATCGAAGCTGCCGCTTGCCGTGCAATACCCGACGACAGGTGGCATTGCGCCAGAAATACTCCCCACGAGCGTTCCATGGATGGAGTTGCGCTTCAGGCAGAGGGTGTAGAGGCCAACATATACCACATAACCTGTCAGTAACAGATACACGGGCAACAGCCGATGAGCCGCGTAGTACAGAAGGCCAATTCCCGCGAGCCCCAGGATGAATCCGAACATGAGTGCCTGCGGCACCGAAACCCTTCCCTTGACCATCGGGCGGTTTCGGGTCCGCTTCATCATACCGTCGATGTCACGGTCGGCGACATTATTGAGAACACACCCTGAGGCGACAGTCAGCGCGACGCTCAAAGCAACGAGACAGCCTTGTTCCCAATTGACATTCCCACGCGAGGCCAGCAGAAAGCCGCCAGTCGCCGAGATCAGATTACCAATCACGATGCCAGGTTTGGTGACTTGAAGAAAGGAACGTAACATAGCGTTGCCGGTATTGGTTGAGCGCGCGCTTTGCTGCTTCAGTTGACCATCATGTTGTAATGCATGCTCCAGATGATCCAGACCGATAGCGCCACGATAATGAGCAGAATCAGCAGCGTAAAAGCGAAGCTGATCAGATTCCAGCCGCCCTCTGACGAACGGCTCATGTGCAGAAAGTACACGAGTTGAACGATGAGTTGTGCGACGGCAAACACCACAACAGTCAACAGCGTGGCCGGACGCGACAGCACGGGATGCATGACAAGCATGAACGGTATGATCGTGAGGATGGCCGATAGCGCGAATCCCAGGTTATACGACCGGGCGCTGCCGTGTTCGCCTCCGGTACGAGTCGTCGTAACGTTTGCCATTGTCAAAGCGCTCCAAACAGATACACGATGGTGAAGACACAAATCCAGATCAGATCCAAGAAGTGCCAGAACAAACTGAGGCCGGACAAGCGCGTCATGTTCGTGGCCGTCAGCCCGCGGCGAAAAACCTGGTGCCACACGACGGCCATCCAGATCAGTCCGGACGCTACGTGCAAGCCGTGAGTTCCCACCAGCGCGAAGAAGCCGGAGAGGAATGCACTGCGATTCGGGCCGTGATCTTCAGCGATCAGATGATGAAACTCATGGATCTCCATGCCGATGAAGGCCGCGCCGAGCAGCCACGTCACGCCCAGCCAGCGCAGGACCCCGGCTCGGTCGTGAAGGCGCATTGCGAGCATGGTGTAGCCGTACGTGATGCTGGAGAACAGCAGAACGAACGTTTCGGCCAGCACGTATGGCAGCTCGAAGAGGTCCTTCTGAGTCGGGCCACCTGCGTAAGCGCCATTTAGCACCACGTACGATGCGAACAGCGAGCCGAACAGAATGCAATCGGACATCAGGTAGATCCACATCCCCAGCGCTTTCGTCGAGCCGTGGGCATCGTGCACATGCTCGACGACCTGGACATGTGGACGCGCCGTCTGAAGCGAAGTGTAAGTGGTCATGATCAGGCTGCCTTATGTTCGAGACCGGTCAGGCCTGCGTTTTCGATGCGCGCCACTTCTTCGGCGGACACGTAGTAGTCGGTATCGTTGTCGTAGGAGCGAACGATGAGCGTCACGATGGTCGCGATCGCGCTGGTTGCGGCAAGCCACCATATGTGCCAGATGAGGGCGAAGCACAGCAAGAGGATGAACACGTTCATGATGAAGGGCACACCGGTACTGCGCGGCATGTGAATCGGCTCGTACCGTATGGGCCCGTTTGACAGACCACGCTTCTTTGCTTCGTGGAATGCATCAATCTCATCCACGTGCGGTACCACTGCGAAGTTGTAGAACGGCGGCGGAGAGGTAGTAGCCCATTCGAGCGTACGGGCGTCCCACGGGTCGCCGGTTACATCGAGATTGTCCATGCGATCCCGGATGCTGACGATGATTTGCAGTACCAGGAAGCCGATTCCAGCCAGCACGAACAGGGCACCAACGAAGGCGACATGGAGGTACGGGGTCCACAGCGGGTTGTCGTGGTGGTTCAGTCGACGCGTCATGCCCATGAAGCCGAGCATGTACAGTGGCATGAACGCAAGATAGAAGCCTATAACCCAGCACCAGAACGAGTACTTTCCCAGTCGCTCGTTCAGCTTGAAGCCGAAAGCCTTCGGGAACCAGTAGTACATGCCGGCGAAATAGCCGAACAGGCCGCCCGCGATAATCGTGTTGTGGAAGTGCGCGACCAGGAACAGGCTGTTGTGGAGCGGAAAATCCGCCCCGGGGATGGCCAGCAGTACCCCGGT
The DNA here is from genome assembly GCF_003353055.1 of Cupriavidus lacunae. Classification (GTDB taxonomy): domain Bacteria; phylum Pseudomonadota; class Gammaproteobacteria; order Burkholderiales; family Burkholderiaceae; genus Cupriavidus; species Cupriavidus lacunae. Next base: position 30,339 of record NZ_QKWJ01000052.1, on the reverse strand, counting down.
CATACCGCCAATAGTGAACGTGACAAGGAACGCCAGGGTCCAGAGAATGGGCGGGGTGAACTCGACACGGCCGCCGTACAGGGTGAAAAGCCAGGTAAAGATCTTTACGCCGGTCGGGATGGCGATGATCATCGTCATGATGCCGAAGAAGGCATTGACGTTTGCCCCGGAGCCCATCGTGAAGAAGTGGTGCAGCCATACCAGGAAGGAAAGAACGCCAATGGCCAGGGTCGCGCCGACCATCGACTTGTAGCCGAACAGCTTCTTGCGCGCGAATGTTGCCGTGACTTCCGAGAAGATGCCGAAGGCCGGCAATACGAGGATATACACCTCGGGATGGCCCCACGCCCACACAAGGTTGACATACATTGTCGGGTTGCCACCGAGCGAATTGGTGTAGAAGTGGAAGTCGAGATAGCGGTCAAGCGCCAATGCGGCGAGCGCTACCGTCAGGATGGGGAAGGACGCGATGATGATGATGCTGGTGACAAATACCGTCCACGTAAAGATCGGCATCTTCATCATTGTCATGCCCGGCGCACGCATGCGCAGGATCGTGACAAACAGGTTTACGCCGGTAAGCAAGGTGCCTAACCCAGATGCCTGTAGCGCCCATATGTAGTAATCCACCCCTACGCCCGGGCTGAACTCCAGCTCGGACAGCGGTGGGTAGGCGACCCAGCCCGTTTGTGCGAACTCGCCAACGCCCAGTGAAAGCATGACCAGCACGACGCCAACCGCAAAGGTCCAGAAGCTGAATGCATTCAGGAAAGGGTAAGCCATGTCGCGCGCGCCGATCTGTAGCGGCACGATGATGTTCATCAGGCCGACCACGAATGGCGTGGCGGCGAAGAAGATCATGATCACGCCGTGTGCCGTAAAGATCTGGTCGTAGTGGTGCGGAGGCAGGAACCCTTCACTGCCAGGACCAGCCATGGCCAGTTGGGCACGCATCATGAGCGCGTCTGCAAAGCCGCGAAGCAGCATGACGATGGCAACCGCCACATACATGATGCCAATGCGCTTATGGTCGACGGTTGTCAGCCAGTCGGTCCACAGGACCTTCCATTTCCCGAAGTACGTCAGGGCCCCCAGTACCGCCACTCCCCCGACCAGAATGGCGGCCAACGTCACCGCGATGATGGGCTCCTGCAGCGGAATGTCACTCCAACTTAATTTGCCGAACATGAGTGTCTTACTCCTGGTTAGCCGTCGTTGCGGCACTGGCCATGGCCGCTTGAGTGGAAATTTGCTTGCCAGAGTCAACGAACTGGTCTATGAGCCGCTTGAACAGACCCGATTCGACCCTGGAAAAATGGACGACGTCGTTCGCCTGGCTCGGCCTGGAAACCTTTAGAAATGCGCTGTAGTCAAGCGACATCGGCGAGGTTCTGACCTGCGCCACCCAGCGATTGAACTCCCTTTCGCTCTTTGCATAGGCCGTGAAATGCATATCTGAAAATCCCGGGCCGCTGAAATTCCCGGACATGCCGCGATAGGCGCCCTTTTCATTGGCAATGAGATGAAGACTGGTGCGCATGCCGGCCATTGCGTACACCTGACCTCCCAATTGCGGGATGAAGAAGGTGTTCATCGTCGAATTCGATGTGATGCTGAACGCCACCTGACGATTATCGGGAAACACCAGCTCGTTGACGGTGGCGATGCCCAGGTCGGGATAGATGAAGACCCACTTCCAGTCGGTAGCGATGACTTCTACGTTGATCGGGTCGCCACCCTCGTTCAACGGCTTGTACGGATCAAGCTCGTGGGTCGACTTCCATACGATGGTGGCAAGCGCGACAATGATGACCAGAGGGATGCCCCACACAATTAGTTCAATTTTGGTGGAATGCGCCCAGTCCGGGGTGTATCTGGCTTTTTGATTGCTTGCCCGGTATTTCCATGCAAAGACAAAGGTCAGCACGATTGCGGGAACGACCACGAACAGCATTAGCGCAATACAGGTGATGATGAGATCGCGCTGCGCGACGCCGACACTACCCTTTGGGTTGAAGAGAACCCAACTGCAGCCGCTGAGGTTCGTCAGCGCCCATGCCACAGGCGCGTACCGCACGTATTTCCAAAGAATCTCTTTCATGCCAGTCCTAAGACCATAAGACATTGCGCGTCGATGAACCTCGACGCACCACCGGCTGCTCAGTAGCGTCGCGAGGCAAGAACCACCGGTCATGAAGTGCAAGCCGACTGCCGCACCATCATTGGCCAGTTGGCGTGTACATTGCTCGCCAATACCACTGGCAGCGCCGGTAACGAGCGCGACTTTCCCTTGCAATGACATGTTTACTCCTTGCGATGCGCTACTGGTTGACGACCAACTCCGCCGCCTCGGCTGGTGCGAGATAGTCGAAAGCGATTTCGCCGATATCAAGCGTGAGGTCTGTAATGAGATGCTTCGCGCCCACGACGCGGCGTACAGGCAGTTTGGCAACGGATGCCAGCGCATGCGCGTGCCGTCGGTGTGTCGGCATCGCTGCCGCAGACGGCTGACGGCGGCGCTGCGACGGGCGCTGATCGAAGGTCCGCTACACCAGGCGATGGCTGTTCGGTCGAGGAATTCCTGGCGTGGGAATGGAGAAGATCCGGTTACCGCTCAGTTCAAGCACGAACAGTCTGCCGGGGCTGGTACGCTGTACCCGTGGGTGCAGGTCCTTTGATATCCGCATGGTCAGCTCCTTAGGCCGCGTCAAACGTTCGCGGCATATGAAGCATTAAATGCCAGCGGACCTCCGGCCGACATCTCTCAAAAGAAGGGGCTGGCGACGCTCGAAAGGATGGATACTCAGTGTCCGGACACGGCCCCGCGCCGCAAAACCTCGGCAACCGCCTTTCCTCTGTGCATGACTATGCTGCAGTTCCCGAGGCAAGGACCATCCCACTTCTGCAACACGCAGATTCGCGCGGCACGCATCATCTGGTGGAGCATCCTTTGCCCGGTAAGTCTCTGGTTCCTGCGCGCAGGACGTGCCCGGTATCCTGATCGGTGTCGTGTTTTAGTGGTATTGATGAGCACCAGCCCGGCGCGATCGGCTTCGAGAAAGCGCCCCGCAACTTACTCAGGATGTCTAGCCACCGTATCCGGAGGTCGAGCAGCAGGACGCGCGGGTCCAGCGCACCCACGCGACAATCCCCTTTGTTCGGGGGACGTCGGCCACGGGAATCGCTCAATGGCCTGAGACAATCCCGCGCCGCGTAGCCTCGGCAACCGCCTCGGTCCTGTTGCGCACGCCGAGCTTGTCGAATACCGACCTCACGTGCCCCTTCACTGTGCCGAGCTCCAGCGACAGGTCGCGGGCGATCTCCTTGTTAGGCTTCCCAGCAGACAGCAAGCGCAGCACTTGCAACTCGCGCGGCGACAGTTCCACCCGGCTCCTGAGTTGCACATACTGGGCGGTGATATCTGGGGCGAGAACCATCCCGCCATCGGCCACACGGAGAATCGCGCTGTGCACCTCTTCCGGCGTAGCATCCTTGAGCAGGTAGCCCTTGGCCCCCGCGCGGAGAGCATGCCCGATATCGTGGTCGGTGTTGAAGGTCGTCATGATAAGGATCCGCGCAGTGCGATCGCCCTCCAGTACACGCCGTACGACTTCAAGGCCGTCTAGGCGCGGCATCCGCAGGTCGAGCAGCAGCACGTCTGGCCGTAGCGCAAAGTACGCTTCCAGCGCGCTCTGACCATCGCCGCATTCGGCGATGACCTCAACAGTTTCCCAGTGCTCGAGCACCGCGCGAATACCGTGTCGAAAAATTGCGTGATCGTCGGCCAGAATCACGCGTACCCGATTGGAGGCTCGCTCAGTCAAACCAATGAATCCTTAAAGGGCAACAGGGCATCGACGCGTGTCCCGCGCGGCGAACATGCTTCGATGAAAAGGCTGCCGCCACAACCTTCAGCCCGGTCGCGCATCCCTCGGAGGCCTCCGCGTTCGCGCGCGAGCTGAATCAGATCGTGCGCCATGTTGTCTCCGTCGTCCTCGATACGAACACGCAGCTTGCCTCCGCATTGCTCAAGCTGCACCGTCACGACGTTGGCGTCAGCGTGCTTCAGCGCGTTCTGCGTCGCCTCCTGGACGATGCGGTAGATGGTGTCCTCAACCGCCGGTGTGACAGCGGGCACTCCCACGTGATTGACAAGGACAAATTTCGTTCGTCCGTTCGTTGACAGGCTGTTCACCAACCGCTCCAGTGCGCGGATCAATCCGTCGCGCTCCAATTGGACCGAACGGAGCGAAAACACGGAGCGGCGCGCCTCCTCGAGACCCGCAATTGCCGCCGATTCAATCTCGTCCAGAGACTTCAGCAGCCGCTGCGTGTCCGTTCGACAGTCGCCTAGCCGTGCTGCGCGCGAGTGGACTATGACGGCTAGGAATGCCTGCGCCAGGTTGTCATGGATCTCGCCTGCCATGCGTGCGCGTTCCGCTTCGATCACTGCTCGGCCAGTAGCCTCGCAGGCGCTGTTTCGCAGGTGCTGCATGCCGATCGCTACGGCGGCATGCTGGCCGAGCATGCGCGTTATGTTCGGGCCGGCTTCGCACCGTCCCCCTTCCGGGCCAAAGACCAACGACAGAAATCCAAGCGTCCTACCGCCAAATCGGATGGGTACCCGCAGGGCATCACGGTGGCCCTTCGGGTAAATGAATCGCAGTTTCACTGGAATATGTCGCCATTCGAGTCGGTGCCAGAATGGCTCGTCTGCCGCCTTGGCGGCTCTCCAAAGCTCGCCCGGAAATCGGGTCACCGGAAGGACCCGCTCGACAAGATGGATTGAAACCATTTTGCCGCTCTGCATGTCGCGCTTCACGGCGCCAACGATCTCGAAGTGGGTCTCGTCGGCCGATGGCAAGGTGAACCACCCCGCGGATGCATCGACTATCTCAATCGCATGCCGAACAATCGTCTCCAGAAAGTAGTCGAGACCATCAGACTCCAGATGTGCGACCGACGCGAGCAGCGCTTCATTGATTCTTCGAAGAGCGCCCGGCGGCGCGCAAGCCGACTCATAGTGCGAAACATTTGAAAGATTCATCATGGGCACGCCTCATCACAACTGACTTGCAGCGCGGTCTCCACACCTGGGGCTTGGTTACCGCCTTCTCATTTGCCGTGGCCGCTCCCGCAAGCCGACCGCAAGCGCATGCTAGCACCGCCTTCACGAGCTTGCAGTTCGCCGAATTCTCTCGGCGAAACAGGTGCCGCCAACGGTCGCGCGAGGAGTGCTCGAATCGCCATGGCAGGCGCCCTTGTTACCACCTGGTAGAGAAACACGGCCTGCAGTACCGCACTTCTTTGCACCCATCTCTGCGTTTTCGGAGCCTCCGCAGTGGAGCATTCGCGACATTCAGCTCCAGCCTCTATCCAAGGATCTACCCGACCCTGTGCCAAAGGGCAGTTGTCGGCCGAGGCGTTGATCAATAGCCTGAGGTAACAGTCACGCGGTGGCACACCCTGTGGAGGCCTTTGCATCATGAACGCACCAACCAGAGTCATGATCGCTGACGACCACGCGATCCTTCGCGCCGGCTTGCGCGCACTGCTTTCATCGCATGGGGACCTTGCCATTGTGGGGGAAGCGTCCGACGGGGCCGAGGCCATCGCGCTGTGGCGGGAGACCAAGCCAGACGTGGGGCTGTTCGACCTGAACATGCCAACACTGGACGGAGCGGAAGCGCTGCGTCAAATCCGGGAGCATCAACCGCAGGCCGCCGTAATCATGCTGACGACATTGGCCCGAGACGCGGACATTGAGCGCGCAGTCGGCGCTGGGGCACGTGCCTATCTGCTCAAGGACACTGCCACATCGGAGATCGTTGCGTGTATCCGCTCTGTGCTGAACGGAGATCCGCGAGTCCTTGATCACCTGAAGAAGAGGTTGTCGAATCGCGCCACTGTGGAACCTTTGACTTCCCGTGAAAAAGAGGTGCTCGAAGGCATCGCCACCGGAAGGAGCAATCAGTGCATTGCCACGATGCTCGGCATCGGCGCGGGCACCGTGAAGACTCACCTGAAGCGGATCTTCGGAAAGCTGTGCGCCCGGAATCGTACAGAAGCGGTTGTAATAGCACGCGAGAGGGGACTGCTCTAGCACAAGCGGCCCGGGATCGCCGTCGGACACCGAGGCGCAATCTTTCGATTACCGGCACCCCATCCGTTTGGGAGACGTCAACCGCAGGGCCTTCGCGATTCAATGCTTCTTACGCGGCGAACACGCATGCCGCGCAAGGAGCTGACAATGCGGAAATCGAATTACCTGCGTGCACAGGCGCAGCGGGCCACCACCGGTAGGCTGTTCGTACTCGAACTGAGCGGAAACCGGATCTTCTCCATCGACACTGCTGGCCGCGATTTGCGGGTGCTGGCAACAGACTGCCGCCTGCCTGACGGGATCGCGGTCGACGCGGACCACGGCCACATCTACTGGACCAACATGGGCGACCCACAGGCCAACGATGGCTCGATCGAGCGCGTCGACCTAGGCGGCAGCAATCGTCGCACCATCGTAGCGGCTGGCGGCACTCACACACCCAAGCAACTGCACCTTTCGACAGACTCCCGCAAGCTGTACTGGTGCGATCGCGAAGGCATGCGGGTCATGCGCTGCAACGTCGACGGGACAGACGTCGAGACGCTGGTGGCGAGTGGCGAAGGAGATACCGACCGCGCGCATGTACGCAATTGGTGTGTCGGTGTCGCTGTCGATCCCGTTCGACGCCACCTCTACTGGACTCAGAAGGGTGCGGACAACACCAACGATGGTCGCATCTTCCGCGCCAGCCTGGACCTGCCTGCAGGCGAAACCCCTGCGAGCCGGTCGGACATCGAAGTCCTCTATAGCGGTCTGCCGGAGCCGATTGATCTCGAACTGGATCTCGAGCACCGGATGATGTACTGGACTGATCGCGGCGACGCGCCGCGAGGCAATACAGTGAATCGCGCACCGATGGACGTCGCGCTCAAGGACCGCGGCGCGCAGGAGATCGTCTTTTCCGGGCTGATGGAAGGCATTGGTATCGCCCTTGACGTAAAGGGCGGGCGCATGTTCATGACCGACCTCGGCGGATCGGTCTACGCCTCCGCACTCGATGGTTCCGACCAGCGCGTGCTGACGTTCGCGCAAGGCAACCTCGCCGGCATCGCCTACGCCGAAGTTCCCGTCGAGAGTCACTGACGGCCCGCCCTGTCGATTCCCTACTTTCTTTTGCAGGAGAACTGCTTCATGACTTATGCCAAGCATATCCGTCGCGTTGCCATCGTCGGTACAGGCCTCATCGGCTCTGGCTGGACAGCGCATTACCTGGCTCGAGGATTTGACGTCGTGGCGACTGACCCCGCTCCAAACGCGGAAGGAGCGCTACGCAAATTTGTGGACGACGCCTGGCCCTTGCTCTTGCGGGTAGGAATCGCCAATGGCGCCAGCCGCGATCGGCTGCGCTTCGAGCCCGACATGCGCCGGGCATTGCACGATGCCGACTTTGTGCAGGAGAGCGGTCCAGAGCGCCCCGACTTCAAGACAAGGCTGTTCGCTGACATGGATGACGCAACGCCCTTCGACAGCCTGATCGCCTCGAGCTCCTCAGGTATCACCATGGACGTGATGCAGTCGCTCTGCAAACATCCGGAGCGCTGTGTAGTCGGCCACCCCTTCAACCCACCGCATGTGGTGCCGCTCGTCGAAGTGGTAGGCGGCGCGAAAACATCGCAGGCCGCGCTCGACCAGGCCATGTCGTTCTATTCCGCCGTCGGCAAGAAGCCCATTTTGCTGCGCAAGGCGCTTCCCGGCCATGTCGCAAACCGATTGCAAGCGGCGCTCTATCGTGAGGTCGCGTATCTCGTCCAGCATGACGTGCTGAGTGTCGAGGACGCCGACATCGCCGTGTGTTACGGACCGGGCCTGCGCTGGGGCGTCATGGGCCCGACGCTGCAGTGGCACTTGGGTGGGGGCGCTGGCGGCATCCAGCACTTCATGGAGCACCTGATGGACGGTCTGTTCAGCCGCATGAATGAGCTTGGCCACCCTGAGCTTACACCAGCGCTTCGTCAGACACTCATCGACGGAGCGCTGCAACAGGCCGGTGAGCGTTCGGTTCAGGAACTCGCCGCATGGGAGAACGAAGTGATGACCGGCGTACTCAAGCTGCGCGCTGCATGACTTGCTCAAGCGCCACGGAGAGGTGCCTGTGGGCGCCCCTCGGTTCCTCTGTGCGCGTACGAGTTGATGCTTGTGGGCCAGTGGCACCGGCACCCGGACTATTCCCTCCCCCTTCCAACGGGAGATGGAACGAAGGCCACGAGGACCTACATTGATTTAGCCGACTACCCCCTTGACCAACCCCTGAAGGGTATTGACACCATGAAACCCGAGTCCGTCCAACCACACTGTCAAATCAGTCGCCGCCAATTACTGGTCCTGGGTACCGGCGCTGCGGTGACAGCCGCTTTGCCCCGTCCATCCTCCGCAGCCTCTACCGCACCGAGCAGCGCACTGACTTCGCAAGGGAACTTTGCCATGAGCTACATCACCACCAAGGACGGCGTTCAGATCTTCTACAAAGACTGGGGGCCCGCAAATGCGACTCCCATCGTCTTCTCGCACGGATGGCCGCTGAGCTCTGACGACTGGGATGCCCAGATGCTCTTCTTCCTCTCCAGGGGCTATCGCGTGGTCGCCCATGACCGGCGAGGCCATGGACGCTCGTCGCAAGTCTGGGACGGGCACGACCTGGACCACTATGCCGACGACCTGGCCGTCGTGGTAAATCATCTCGACCTCAAGGGTGTCATCCATGTCGGCCATTCAACAGGCGGCGGTGAAGTGGTGCGCTATCTGGCACGCCACGGCGAGAAGCGAGCCTCGAAAGCCTGTCTGATCGCAGCGGTGCCACCGCTCATGGTCAAGACCGCGTCCAACCCGGGCGGTCTCCCGAAGAGCGTGTTCGACGACCTCCAGCAGCAGACCGCCACCAACCGGGCCCAGTTCTTCCGAGACCTCCCCGCGGGGCCGTTCTATGGCTTCAACCGGCCGGGTGTGAAACCCCAGGAGGGCGTTATCAACAACTGGTGGCGGCAAGGAATGATGGGTAGTGCGAAGGCGCACTACGATGGAATCGTCGCGTTCTCGCAAACTGACTTCACCGATGACCTGAAGAAGATCAACCTGCCCGTGCTGGTAATGCACGGCGACGACGATCAGATCGTGCCCTACGCAGACTCCGGGCCCCTGTCGGCGAAGCTCCTGAGGAACGGAACGCTGAAGACCTACAAGGGCTTTCCGCACGGCATGCCGACGACGCAGGCGGCAGTCATCAACGCGGACCTCCTGGCCTTCATCAAGGCCTGAACCCGCCAATCGGAATGAACCGCTGGTGCGTGTTGAAGCCCACCAGTGACTACTTCCCCCTGTTTGTTGGGAGTTCCTTCATAGGAGAAGCTGACGTGAGTGCGGTAATTGTCTACTTGCTCGCCGTCATCTTCGGCGCAACGGCTGCGGCTTTCATCGCATGTGGCGCCGACGCATTCATGATTGCAACGATGACGGCTCACCTCGGCATGTTCTGCGGAATGCTGTGAAGCAGCCTCGCAGCAAACAGGGATTCAGGCCCTCTGCCTCGCGAGTCGAATCGGAACCCACGAGCATCCAGGGTAATGACACACCACCAATCACTGCCGATACATACATGAAAATCCTTGTCACTGTGAAGCGCGTCGTCGACGCCAATGTGAAGGTCCGCGTTAAGGCCGACGGTTCCGGCGTCGACCTCGCGAACTTGAAGATGTCCATCAACCCGTTCGACGAGATCGCAGTCGAAGAGGCCGTCCGCCTTAAGGAGCGAGGCGCCGCGACCGAGGTCGTTGCAGTCTCGATAGGCCCACCTGGTGTCGAGGATGTTCTGCGGTCGGCGCTGGCCATCGGCGCCGACCGCGGCGTGTTACTGCAGCACGACGGCGAGATCGAGCCGTTGGCAGTAGCGAAGGCACTCAGGCAGATCACCCTCGAGGAAGCGCCGGGGCTCGTGATCCTCGGCAAGCAGACCATCGACTATGACTGCGACCAGACCGGACAGATGCTTGCAGGCCTGTTGGGCTGGCCGCAGGCCACCTTCGCATCGGAGATTGCGATCGAAGGCGACCGTGCGGTAGTCAAGCGGGAGGTGGACGCAGGCCACCAGACAGTCAACATGTGTCTGCCTGGAATCGTCACCGCCGACCTGAGGCTCAATCAGCCTCGCCATGTGAGTCTGCCGAGCATCATGAAGGCAAAGAAGAAGCCTATCGCGATGCGCGAACTCGCCAGCCTGGGGGTCGACGTCGCGCCGCGGCTTGCAGTCCTGAAGATGGCCGATCCGCCGCACCGCGAGGCCGGCGTCAAGGTGGCCTCAGTCCAGGAGCTTGTCCAGAAACTCAAGCAATCAGGAGCATTGGCATGACCTGTCTCGTTCTAGCAGACCACGACAACATCACGCTGCGCGATACCACATCTCGGGCCGTCAGCGCCGCACTCAAGCTGGATAAGAATGTGCACGTTCTTGTCGCGGGGTCCGGCTGCCGCCCGGCCGCGGAAGCGGCTGCATGCCTTGCCGGCGTCGGCAAGGTGTTCATCGCCGACGCGCAAGCCTACGACCATCTGCTCGCCGAACCCGTGGCGGCGCTCGTCGTGTCACTTGCACCCGCTTACGGCGCGCTGCTGGCACCCTCCTCTACGGTCGGCCGGGACGTCATGCCGCGCGTGGCAGCACTACTGGACGTCATGCAGGTGTCAGACATGATCGCCGTGCACGACACCGAGACATTCGACCGGCCGATCTTCGCGGGCAACGTCATCGAGACGGTCCGCAGCATGGACGCGAAGAAAGTCATCACCGTGCGTACGAGCGCATTTCAGGCCGTGAGCACCGGGGGCTCCGCCGCACCCATCGAATCGGTTGCTGCCGCGGCGGATTCCGGCCTCACGCAGTTTTTGTCACAGGACCTGCCGAAGCTCGAGCGGCCGGAATTGACGTCCGCCCACATTGTCGTATCGGGTGGCCGCGGCGTTTCGAGCCACGACAACTTCAAGAACTACATCGAGCCGCTGGCCGACAGGCTAGGCGCCGCCGTGGGCGCGTCGCGCGCGGCAGTCGATGCCGGCTATGCGCCCAACGACTGGCAGGTTGGCCAGACCGGAAAGATCGTGGCTCCCGACTTGTATGTTGCCATCGGCATCTCGGGTGCGATCCAGCATCTGGCAGGCATGAAGGACTCGCGAATCATCGTCGCGATCAACAAGGACCCCGAGGCCCCCATCTTCTCCATTGCCGATTTCGGCCTGGTTGCTGACCTGTTCCAGGCCGTGCCCGAACTCGTGCAAGCACTCGCCAAGGGCTGAAGCCCTCCCCACCCCTGCAACTTCATTCCCAGAGAGACCTCCATGCCCACCTACAAAGCCCCCGTGCAGGACTACCTGTTCCTGCTCAATGATGTCTTCCATATCGAGCGCTACGCCGACTTGCCCTGCTATGCTGACTTCTCGCCCGACCTGGTCGAGGCAACGCTTACCGAGGCGGCCAGGCTCTGCGACAACGTTCTTGCCCCCCTCAACCGTACCGGCGACAGCGAGGGCTGCGTGCGTCACGATGACGGCAGCGTCACCACGCCGCGCGGCTTCAAGGAGGCCTACGCGCAGTACCGCGAAGGCGGCTGGAACGGCCTGAAGTTCCCTCAGGAGTACGGCGGCCAGGGCCTCCCGTCCGTCCTCGCTGGCGCGCTGACAGAGTTCATGGCGGGGGCGAACCTGTCCTTTTCGATGTACGGCGGCCTGACTCGGGGCGCAGTCGCTGCGTTACTGCAACATGCCAGCGACGAACTGAAGCGCAAGTTCGTCCCCAAAATGGTCTCAGCCGAGTGGACCGGCACGATGAACCTCACCGAGGCGCACGCTGGCACCGACCTCGGCCTGCTCCGCACCCGGGCCACGCGCCGCCCGGACGGTTCGTTCACGATCGACGGGACGAAGATCTTCATTTCCGCCGGGGAGCACGACCTGGCCGAGAACATCGTCCACCTCGTGCTCGCCCGCATCGAAGGGGCGCCTGCCGGCACGCATGGCATCTCGCTCTTCGTGGTCCCAAAGTTCATGCCCACCGACCATGGGGCGGTCGGCCCGCGCAACGCCGCGTCCTGCGGCTCCATCGAGCACAAGATGGGCATCCACGGCAACAGCACATGCGTGATGAATTTCGACGGTGCGACAGGTTGGCTCGTCGGCGAGGAGAACCGGGGCCTCAATGCACTGTTTACGATGATGAACGAGGCCCGGCTCAGCACTGGCGTGCATGGCTTCGCGATCGGCGAGGCTGCGTACCAGAATGCCGCCGCCTATGCGCACGAGCGTCTGCAAAGCCGCGCGCTGACCGGCAGGAAGCAGGCAGACAAGCCGGCGGACCCGATCGTCGTGCACCCCGACGTGCGGCGCATGCTGCTGACGGTCCGTGCCACAACGGAAGCCGGCCGAGCGCTGGCCGTCTGGACCGGCATCCAGAGCGACTTTGCCGCTTGCGCCGTCGAACCCGAGGTGCGCGAACAGGCGGAAGGTCACATGGCCCTGCTGACCCCGGTCATCAAGGCCTTCTGCACCGACATGGGATTCAACGGCGCCGTGCTGGCCCAGCAGGTCTACGGCGGACACGGCTATATCGCGGAGAACGGCATGGAGCAGTTCGTGCGCGATGCCCGCATCAACCAGATCTACGAAGGCGCCAACGGCATCCAGGCAATGGATCTGGTCGTCCGCAAGCTCGACATGAATGGCGGCGAGCCCATGAAGGCGTTCGTGCGCGAAGTCGAAGCCTGGCTGCAACGGAATGCCGGCAACCCGGCATTTGCCATGCACGTATCGGGCCTCAAGGCGGCGCTTGGCGATCTACAGCAGGCCGGCCAGTGGATCACCACGCATGCCGGCGACGACCCCAACGTCTTCGGCACCTCCGCGTATGACTTCCTGAACCTGTTCGGGCTGGTGGCGTTCGGTTACATGTGGGGTCGAATGTGCGAAGCGGCCAGCAGCAGGCTGGCCACCGCCCCGGGGCATGGCGATACCTACCTGAGCGCCAAGCTCGCTGTCGGCCGCTTCTTCTTCGAGCGCATGCTGCCCGAGACCGCGCTGCTGCTGGAGCGGATCAAGACGGGGACCGGCTCCCTGATGGACCTTCCCGACGAAGCGTTCTGAGCGCGGAGGCCAGCATGGACAACAATGCATTGCCTGCCCGCGAGGCGATGGAGTTCGACGTGGTGATTGTCGGCGCCGGCCCCGCGGGGCTGGCCGCTGCGATCCGCCTGAAGCAGGTCGATCCGTCCCTGCATGTGGTGCTCGTCGAGAAAGGCTCGGAGGTCGGCGCACACGTCCTCTCCGGTGCGGTGATCGACCCGATCGGCATCGACCGTCTGCTGCCAGAATGGCGCACGGACCCAGCCTGTCCCATCCGGCAACCGGTGCTCGACGACCGCTTCTACTGGCTGACCCGGAAGCACGCGATCCGCATTCCCACCCGGGCCATGCCGCCGCTAATGAGCAACGAGGGAAACTTCATCGTGTCGCTCGGGGAGGTGTGTCGCTGGCTCGCGAAGAAGGCCGAAGACCTGGGCGTCGAGATCTATCCCGGCTTCGCCGCGAGCGAGGTGCTGTACGGCGACAAGGGCCAGGTCATCGGCGTCGCGACCGGCGATATGGGCGTGGGACGCGACGGCAAGCCGATGGACGACTACACGCGCGGCATCGAGCTGAGAGGCAGGTACACACTGTTCGCCGAGGGAGCGCGAGGCAGTCTGAGCAAAACAGTCATCGAGCGCTTTGGCTTGCAAGCCGGTCGGGATACGCCGAAGTTCGGCCTTGGCATCAAGGAGTTGTGGCAGGTACAGCCGCAAGTCCATCGCCCAGGCATGGTGCAGCACACCCTCGGATGGCCGCTCTCCAACGATACGGGTGGGGGCTCGTTCCTCTATCACTTTGGCGAGCGCCTCGTCGCGGTCGGCTTCGTCGTTCACCTAAACTACCGAAACCCCTGGCTCAGCCCGTTCGAGGAGTTCCAGCGCTTCAAGACGCACGGGCTGGTGCGTGCCACGTTGGAGGATGGCAAGCGACTGGTGTACGGCGCGCGGGCGATCAGCGAAGGCGGCTGGCAGTCAGTGCCCCGGCTCGTCTTCCCCGGTGGCGCGCTTGTAGGGTGCGCCGCCGGCTTCGTGAACGTGGCGCGTATCAAGGGCAGCCATAACGCGATCCTGTCTGCCATCCTGGCGGCCGAGGATGCAGCAGCCGCCCTGAAGAGTGGGCGCGCGCACGACGAACTGGCCGGCTACGAGGACGGGTGGCGCACCTCGCCGATCGGCCAGGACTTGAAGAAGGTGCGCAACCTGAAGCCGCTGTTGTCGAAACTGGGCACCGCGGCCGGCACTCTGTTCGGCGGGCTCGACATGTGGACGAACACCGCGGGATTCAGCATGTTCGGCACCCTGCGCCATGGACACCCCGACCACCAGGCGCTGCTGCCATCTAGTGCCACGCCCAAGATCGCGTACCCCAAACCAGACGGCAAGCTGACGTTCGACCGGCTGTCATCGGTGTTCCTGTCCAACACGAACCAGACGGAGAATCAGCCCGTACACCTGCGTGTTGCCGACGCCGCACTGCAAGCGAGCTCCGAGCACGATGTGTACGGCGGGCCTTCCACGCGCTACTGCCCGGCCGGCGTGTACGAATGGACGACCCAGGGCGAGCAGAACGTGTACGTCATCAACGCGCAGAACTGCGTGCACTGCAAGACCTGCGACATCAAGGATCCAAACGGCAACATCACCTGGACCGCACCAGAGGGTGGCGGCGGTCCGAATTACCCAAACATGTAAAGCGGCAACGCCGGACATGCATGAATCCATCAACCATTTCATCGATCCATCCCATGACTCAAGAAAATATCTTCAGCGGCCTCAAGGTCCTCGATGTCGCAAGCTTTATCGCGGGCCCGGCTGCCGCCACGATCCTGTCGGACTTTGGCGCCACCGTCGTTAAAGTCGAGCCGCCGACCGGCGATCCATATCGCGACACGTCATCACGCTCGCCATATCCGGCGAGCCCCCGCAACTACGCCTGGCAGCTCACCGGCCGCAACAAGCGAAGCATCGCCCTGAACCTCAAAGATCCCGCGGCGCGCGAGGTGATGAATCGCCTCGTCATCTGGGCCGACGTGCTTGTCACCAATTACCCACCCAACGTGCGCCGCAAGCTGGGGCTTGACTACGAGACGCTCGCGCCGCTGAATGAGCGCCTGGTCTACGCGGACATTACGGGCTACGGCGAACGCGGTGCAGAGGCAGACAAGCCGGGCTTTGACATCACGGCCTACTGGGCGCGTTCCGGGCTCATGCACATGACCCACGACACGAGCGGCCCACCCTCCATGTCAGTGCCCGGTATCGGCGACCATGCCACGGCGAGCACTCTGTACGGTGCGATCGTCACAGGCCTCTACCAGCGCGAGCGGACAGGTAAGGGCTGCAAGGTCGGCACCTCGTTGATCGCCGAGGGCGCCTGGGCGGCGGCCGAAATGATCGAGGCAGCGCTGAACGACGCGAAATTTCCCCCGCAGAACAGCCGCACGAGTCCGGACTCGCCAACGCTTAATCCGTATCGAACGGCCGATGGCCGCTGGCTGATGCTGGCAATCCAGTCGAAAGACTTTCCGGCTTTCGCACAGGTAATTGGCCAGCCAGGCCTGGCCGACGACCCGCGGTTTGTGGATCCACCCGCGCGCCAGCGCAACTCGGTGGCACTGGTCGCTGAACTCGACGCCGTGTTCGCCAGCCAGCCGATCGCGCACTGGAAGCAGGTGCTCGACGCCGGCCGCGTCATCTTCAGTGTCGTCCAGGAACTGTCGGAGGTTGCACAGGATCCGCAAATGCACGCGAACGGCATATTCATGCCCGTGCGTGATCCTGCGGTGGGCGCTAGCTTCACCGTCAGCAGTCCGCAATACGTCGCCGGCGTGCAAAAGACAGAGCCGGGACGCGCGCCGCGCGTGGGCGAGCACACGCGGGAAATCCTGCGCGACCTCGGTTTCCCGGCATCGGACATCGAGCAGCTCTTGGCCGGCCACACAGTCGTGGACGATGTGACCGGCGGGACGCGATGAACTACTCACCTGCCCCGCCTCGGTCCCGTTTCGCAGGCCAGCGCGGGGGCATGCCTCAATCCCAGATCACAACCCATCACCTGGAGGTCCCGCATGAGCCACCACACTCCTGCCAGTGACGTCGACTACAGCAACGTCCTCTACGAGCGGTTCGCGAACATCATCTACGAGAAGCACGGAAACACGGCACACCTCACGATCAGCCGACCGGAGGCCATGAACGCCCTCAACTCCGCAACGATGTCCGAGATCGGCGAGGCGATCGCCGATGCACGCGACGATCCCGCCGTGCGCGGCGTCATCATCACCGGCGCGGGCAAAGCCTTCGTCGCAGGCGCTGACATCAACGACCTGGTGAGCCTCGATGCTCTCTCTGCCGAGCGCTCCACTGCCTTTGGCCAGGGCGTCATGTCGCTGATCGAGAACCTCAGTAAGCCGGTCATCGCGGCGGTCAACGGCTATGCACTTGGCGGGGGCTGCGAACTCGCCATGGCCTGCACCATCCGCATCGCCTCTCAGCACGCCCGCTTCGGTCAGCCCGAGGTCAAGCTGGGGGTGGTGCCAGGCTACGGCGGCACACAGCGCCTGCCGCGTCTGGTCGGCAAGGGCCCTGCCATGCAGCTCATCCTTACCGGGCAGGTCATCGACGCACAGGAAGCGATGCGTATCGGGCTGGTCAATGAAGTTGTGCCTGCCGAGTCATTGCTGGCGAGAGCGCAGGAGATCCTCGATGCGATCTCCGCCAACGCGCCGATTGCGACCCGGCTTGCCATGGAGGCCGTGAACCGCGGGGAGAGCATGCCGCTGCCGGAGGCCTTGGCATTCGAGCGGACACTGTTTGCGATTTGTGCGAGTTCGGAGGACAAGGGGGAAGGCACATCGGCCTTCGTCGCCAAGCGCAAGGCGGTCTTTCAGGGCCGGTGATCCGGACACCGGGCATCCAGCCTTTCGGGCGCTGCCAACCCCTTCATTTCGGAGAGGTGGGGCCCGGGTCCGGTGCGATTCACTGCTTCACACGCAGCAAATTTTCACTCCAGGCGAGGAGCTGACCATGCGGAAATCATTCTTTGACTTGCCGATGGCCGCCGTTTTCCTCGCCTGCGACGCAGGGGCATTCATGTTTGCCGCCTCTGCTGCCCACCTCCGTAGGTTCATCGGAATGTCCCACTGCCGTGCTTTACGTGGTGGTGGTATTGCTGATCGCGCTGAGCGGATCCCGGCTGCGACGCCGCCAATCCGTCCCGATCGTCTTCATCACGGCGCACGAGGACGAGGCCCAGCGCCGGCGCATGCTCGAACCGGGTGCAGTCGAGTACCTGTTCAAGCCATTCAGCGACACCGCTCTGCTCGGCGCGATCCAGGCCGCGCTCCGGGCAGACTGAATCCGCCCGGGTAGCCTGTGATTGGAGTTGCCGATGTCATCAGCCCATGCCATGGAACGTAGCCCGGAAGCGTCGTCGGCGCACACCCCGCCGGTCGTCTTCGTCGTTGACGACGACATCTCGGTGCGTGAGTCGCTGGAAGCGATGATCCGCTTCGCGGGTTTCAGGGCGGAGACGTTCGCCTCCGCGCAGGCGTTTCTTCAGTGCCCGCTCGCCATGGTCCCAAACTGCCTGGTGCTGGACGTCAGCCTTCCCGATCTCAGCGGCCTCGACCTACAGAACCTGATCGCTTCCGAGCGCACCGACATGCCGATCATCTTTATCACCGGCTACGGCGACGTACCGATGACGGTGCGGGCCATGAAGGCGGGAGCGGTTGAATTTCTGACCAAGCCTTTCGAAGATCAAGTCCTGCTTGATGCCATCCGGCACGGCCTCGAGCGCAGCCGCGTGGCATTGGCAGAGAAAGCCGGGCTCAACGCCCTCCAGGAACGCTACGCCTCACTCAGTCCACGCGAGCGCGAAGTCATGGCGCTGGTGGCGTCGGGCCTCCTGAACATGCAGGTAGGCGGCGAGCTGGGCATCAGCGAGATCACGGTGAAGGCGCACCGCGGGCAGGTCATGCGGAAGATGAATGCTCGCTCGCCGACCTGGTGACCATGGCTACAAGGCTTGGCCTCGATCGCGTGATGAAATAGCCCGCATTCGCCTGCCTCGCGGCGGGTTCCCATCCCCCGGATACGGGCGACCACTCGCGCGTCAGCGCCTGTCGACGTCGAGCACCGCCTGCGCAAATGCCGTGGGCGCTTCCTGCGGCGGATTGTGGCCTCGCTTCGCCGGTGGCCAGTCCCTGCCGCCAGCGGTAATGGTGATTTCCACGTGGTCGGGGTTGTCGAAGGCGGCGGCGCTGCGCTCGAACGTGGCATCGTCGAAAGCCCCTTTGGCGACGCCAGTTTCCAGATCAACGTGGCGAACTAGCGCATGTACTTCTGATAGCCTGCGCGACCACGGTCCGTGGCGAAATAGAACTGGTACCACTACTGCAGCTCGGCTTTCGGCGGCAACGGCTGCTTGCCGGCCGCCTGGCTACCGATCAGGTAGCCGCTGACCGCGACCAGCCCCCTGCAACGCTCCGGCCACAGGGTGGCCATGATGTCGGCGGTGCGCGCGCCCCAGTCGAAGCCTGCCACCGCGGCGTTCCGGATCTTGAGCGCTTCCCCATCAGCGCGATCATGTCGGCGGCTATGGCCGAGGGCTGGCCGTTGCGCATGGTTCGACGACCTTCCTGTCGGCCGACACCATAGCCACGCAAGTAGGGACCGTACCGGCCAATGAACTTGCTGGCATAGGCGCTGAGGTGCGGGTGCGGCGCGCCGTGGCATCGCCTTCCATGGTGATGGTGGGCACGCTGATGGTAGGCGCCGTGGCGAGTCGCTTCTCGATATCGTCGAACCGATCACGCGATAGCCGCGGTCTCCTAGCCCCGCCTGTTTCCTTCCCTAGTTTCTCAATCAAGCAGCATTGGCATGAGCGCTATCACCACGATCCTGCAAATCGATGGCTTCGATCCGTTGTCGCTGACTTGTTCTTGGAATGAGCTTCCGCGAACTTGAGCGCAGTGCGTCGTGCAGCGTTAATTTGTTGATCCGTCCTCGGAGAGGACTGTTTGCATGCATATCGAGGATTGCGTCTCCGTTCGAAACAAGTCACCTGTAAGCGAATGGCCGTTGCGTAAACCATATCGATCATGCTGCTTGCTAGGTCTGACCGGCCGACAAGGGTCGGTCAGAGACGGTCGCGGCTTCGCGGCGGCTATCGGACCGAGATCGGCCACAAGCAGTCACCGAGCAGTCCAACAACCCCGCCGTTCGAAGGTCTCCTGAGCATCCATGAGGAGACATCCGGCGAACACCCCCGAGCGTTCGGCGCGGCTAACACGTCCGGCATTGGGCAGTTCACCCGGATGGAGCTTTGCGCGATAGCTGCGACTGCAAAAAAGATTCGCCGGCACTCCTCGGTGCACCTTGGATACCTGCCGCCGTTTATGAGCCGGTTCGAGATCTCTGCTGCAATCATTGCCGGGACACCCGCACCGATGGTGCGTGTTCAATGGAACAACTCGGCTGACGTCAGGTACCCAATACCGAGGCCTCCCGCTGCGAGCACGCGCCCATCCGGGAGCAGTGTGGCAGTTTGCTGACGGCGGGCCTGGTGAAGGCTGACGGTCAGTGACCACGTGCCGGCGGCCGGATCGTAGAGTTCCGTTGAGAATAGATAGGATGAGGTGGCGCTATTTCCGCCTTCGACGAGGACCTTACCGTCGGGCAAAAGTGTCGCCGCGTGGTTGTAACGCGCCTGGTTCAGGTTCCCCGTGGCAGACCATGCGCCCGTCGCCAGGTTGAACACTTCGGCGGAGGCGAGTGCGGCCGGTACGAAGAATCCGCCTGCGACGAGAACGCGACCGTCGGACAGCAGTGAGGCCGTGTGGAGGCTGCGCCCCTGCGCCAGGTTGCCTGTCGGCGACCTGGTGCCCGTTGCCGGATCGTAAATCTCGGCGCTGGACAGGCGTACGGTACCGTTGTACCCCCCTACCACCAGCACCCGGCCATCGGCTAGCAGCGTGGCGGTGTGGAAGTAGCGCGCCTGCGCCAGACCACCTGTCGGCGACCACGTACCCGTTGCCGGATCGTACAGTTCGGCTGAGGCGAGCGCCCCCGTCTTGGTGGTGTCCTCGCCACCTGCGACGAGTACCTTTCCATTCGCGAGTAATGTGGCTGTGTGGGTGTCACGCGCCTGACTCATGCTGCCTGTGCCCGACCATGTACCCGTGGTCGGGGCGTACAGCTCGGCCGAAGACTGCGAGGTTGCATTGCTGGCGGATCCACCTGCCGCGAGCACCCGGCCATCGGGCAAAAAGCGTGGCGGTTTGATAGTAGCGCGCCTGCGCCAGACCGCTGGTTGTCGACCATGAATCTGATGCCGGGTCGTAAAGCTCGGCTGAGGACAAAGCGTCTCCATTTTTGTACCCTCCCGCGACAAGCACCTGACCGCCGGCAAGCAGGGTGGCAGCGTGCCGGGAGCGCCCCTGATTCATCGCGTCAGCCGGCAGCCATTCCCCAATCACCGCGTTATCGACATCAATGATGACCTGCGCCGTGACGCTGCCTGCACTGTTGCTGCCCGTTATGGTGTAGGCGGTCGGTGCTGCCGCGGTAGTCGGCGTACCGCTGATCTCGCCGGTCTGTGCATTGATACTCAGTCCGGTCGGTAATCTTGGCGAGACGGAGAACTGGGTAATGTCACCGCCCGACGACTGCGGCTCGTTGTCCACGATCGGCAGGCCGACGATGTACACCGGATTCGGATCCAAGTAAGCGAGACTCGTTGGCGGTTCGATCTGCGGTGCCACTTCGATCGTGAGTTGCGTCTCGACACTGTCCGCGCTGTTGCTACCGGTGATCGTGTAGACAGCCGAGGCGGTCACTGCGGTGGGCGTGCCGGTAATCACCCCGGTCTGAGGATCCAGGACAAGTCCGACGGGCAGCGCAGGGGACACGCTGTATTGAGTAATCTCGCCGCCTGTCGTGATTGGCGTATTGGGCCTGATCTGCAGGTTGGCGAATAGACGACCGACGCATCCAGCTCAAATTGCTGCCAGCGCGCACAGATATTCTTCTCAGCGCAGGCGCTCGGGGGGCGCAAGAGCGAGAGTTCGTTCCCCTGTACCGCGAGGTCAATAAGGCGAGCCATACCATCGATTTCCCCGCTGAATGCGTAGCGCGACAGGTTGCCGCACGGCGTATTTTCTGAGACGGCCTTCGACCAAGACGGCTAACTCAATTTGGTGACCATCGAAGGCAGCCCCGTCAATCGGGCTGAGCTATACGACATCAATGCCAAACGCGAAGCACTCGTCGTTCGACAAGCTGCCCACCTGAGCAACATCGTCGAGTTGGACCATCGGACCATCGGACCATCAAAAACATCACCCAACTGATGCTTGGCTTCAAGACCTTTTTCCGCACGCGCATCGTGAGTTGGCGACAGATGCACCTGATTGCCATGGGCCAGATGCAGCGCCCCGACAAGGCAATCCATATTCTACAATATGTGACGCTAACGACATTTTATGGTCTAAACCGTCGATTCTGGTTAACGATAGGCTAAGTCGTTTGCTATTGACAAATATTTGGAGTCTCGCGCAGAGTGTTGGACATGCAAGGCAACACGAGTTGTCCAAACCACGGGAGACAAGAAATGCAGAACGGACGCGCATATGCGCTTGCGGCAGTACCGGCGCTGATTGCGGTAGCAGGTTGTGGAGGCGGCGGATCAGACACCCCAAGTGCGCCAGCGACGAATGCTGTTACGGCAAGTGTTGCTATCGCCCCGGTCGTCTCATGTGCGTCATTGAACGGGAAGCAATTCGAGGACGCCACGGTGACTTCCGCGACTCCTGTGGCAGCATCGGGGACGTTGCCTGCATATTGCAAGGTGACAGCGACGCAGAATGGCACTCAGCACGATATTCAGGTCCTTTTGCCGGACGCGTGGCAGGATCGTTACTATCAGCAAGGCGGTGGGGGCTTTGATGGTGCGATTCCGAACTTGACACCCGCTGTAGATTCGAGCGGGAATAACAGCTCAACTGCGCTTCGATCTGGAGCAATGGTCCTGGGAAACAATGGCGGACACCGTGATTCCACCGGAGCTGACTTTCTCAATAACCCAACCGTCGTCGAGTTGTATTCCCATACCGCAATAGGCGTCGCCCGTGATTTCGGCGACGCTCTCGCTCAAAACTACTACGGAAAGATCCCGAAGTACGCATACTATGAGGGCTGCTCCAACGGTGGACGAGGCGCATTGAATGCTGCCGCGAAGTATGGCGACAAGTTCAACGCTGTGATCGCGGGCGCTCCGACACGCAATCTTGAAGGGCAGGTGCCCCAGTGGACCCGCGCTGCTGCGCTGTCCCTTCCCTCGGCGGACAAACTGAAGCAAATCGCCTCCGCGGCAATCGCCAAGTGTGACGCACTCGATGGTGTCTCCGACGGAGTCATCAGCAACTGGCAGAAGTGCACCTTCGACCCTACGGCTGATGTTCCCGCTTCCGTACAACTCACGAGTAGTGAAGCCGCCGCCGTGAAGGCATTGATGACGGACCTCACATTGTCGAATGGCACGGTTATCTACTCCGGATACGGCTTCGGCGACATGTCGTTCTGGGGCCCATGGTATGCCGGGCTTGGGCTCGGTCACATGAAGAACATTGTTCTCAACAATCCTACCTGGGACGTTTCAACTTTCAACGTTGATCAGTATTTCCCAACGATCTCGAGTGTCCTCCAAACTCAATACCATTTTGATGCCGAGAGAAATGGTCTGGTGCAGTTTTTAGCTGCTGGAAAGAAAATAGTCATTTGGCATGGATCTGACGACGCTCTGCTCTCACACAAAGATACGATCAGAACGTGGCAGGAAGTTGCTAATGGGGCTGGAGCCTCATTGACTCAGGACAATTCAAGAATGTATATCGCCGCCGGCGTCAATCATTGTGGCCAGGGACCGGGCGCTGACACTTTTGATCTGTTTACGCCAACCATGAATTGGGTCGAGAAAGGAACTGCCCCACCGGTACCAGTCGCATCGAAACTATCGACGGATCAGACGAAAACGCTGTTCACGCGGCCGCTTTGTACGTACCCACAATATCCCCAATACAAGGGATCAGGGGATGTCAACGACGCCACGAACTTCACTTGCGTGTCGCAAACGTAGAGGGTCTTAAGCTAGCCGCTCTGGGTGTGTGACCCATAGGCGGCTGGCTGCAATTTGCGAGCATCACCACGTCGGTTCGCGTCCAGCGAACTATTTGTGAGTCGATTAGCCGAGCATCGCCGGGAATTTTTCTTGCTGAGCGCACGCAACAGATTGAGAGCGGGCCTCAGCGTCCAGCGCAGACATTAACCACCGATTTGCGAGCACACTTTAATTGGCTCAGCGCACCGACGCTAACAGACCTGCTGCCGGAGCAACAGTGGAGGCGGATGACCGTTGGACTCGGATAGCCGCCATCGATTTCTGGAAGAGTCGAGCGGCACAGAAGGGTCGGTAGTTGCCTCTGGCGCCCGCGCACCCACGCACGGGTGGGCCTACGTCGGATTCCGGTCATTTTGAGACTCTCGCCACCGCCCGCCTCACCCACGCCGCGTGCCGCGGGACTATCGCGCCTCGGTCGATTCGCGCTCGAACTCGCGAATCACCGAATTGCCAAGGATGGCATCCCTCCCCGCCTCGATCAGGCGATCGACGTCCCTCTCGGGCAGACGAAGTCTGGTCGGCACATCGTTCAGACTTGCAGCACGCTCCTTGTCGAGGGCTTCAAACGAGATCCGCGTGACGAAGAATTCGACTTCGTTGCACCGCCAGCCTGGGCGGCGTGCAGCGATCTCCTGCTGCCGAGAATGCGGCATGCCACACCGATACGCCACGAGGTCGTCGCGCCACTGCTGCATCATGGGAACGAAGGCGTCATAGCTCATTCGGACGTTGGTTCCCATTGCCGCATCGATGGCCGCGCTTGCGACTTCGATTCCGGATGGGCCATCCTGACTTCGGTTCCAATCGCCGCGCGGGCCGTGACCGGCGTCAACAACGATGAAAAGCAGCCGCCGCACATTGATCGCGTCGTTCTCGCTCATGGGACCGTAAGCCGTGCCCAGCAGCAGGCGCGATTGCAAAATGGTGGCCAAGCCGTAATTGTCGGTCACCCCGCCGTCGACCAGCTTGATGTACCTTCCCTTCGAAGTGTCCCGGAGACCGCGAACGGCGTTTGCCAACGCCCCAAACAGCAGCGATTGCCCTGGCGCCTGGGCCTTGTCAAGGTCCGGCAGCGGTGCACTGCAAGCCTCGGGATGCTTTTGAAGGACGATCGGTGCGAAGAAGAGCGGGACCGCCATGGATGCGGCGACGGCCTCGGAAACGGGAAAGCTCGCGAGATCACTGCATAGCGCATCGAATGCCTGCTGGCTGAACGGGAACGCGACCCGGTAGTAGACGTTCGTGGCGTTGATCCAAACGATTGGCTTGCCGCGGCGGAACATGTCGGCGTACGTCGCGCCCTTGAACACGTCTTCGTCGAGCCATGTCCTGAGATCTTCCCGATCGTTGAGCCCCCCCGCGAAGAGGCGCGCAAGGTTGACCGGATTCAGGAGACTGAAGCGAAGTCCCGCCTCTCCGTCCTTCAAGAGCACTGATCGAAAGGTCGCCAGGCTGGCCTTGCCGTGCAGACCGTAGTATGCAGCGGTGATGGAGCCTCCGGACACGCTGCTAATGAATGCGACGTTGTCGAGCAAGGACGCGCCCCCAGGACCTCTCATGGCGTCGAGCCCCTGCAGCGCGCCGAAGGCGAAGGCTGCGGCTCGCGTGCCACCGCCAGAGAACGACATGGCGACGGTTGTCTGGCCGGCGACGTCGGCGGCTTCTCGCATGGCCGCGGATGCGCTGCCAGCCGCGGCCTGAGGCAGATTGCGCGGAGCATTGTGAGGAAGCGCCCCGCAGGCACTGAGTCCCGCAAGTAGAAGCAGCATCAGAGTGCGGTAGGCCCTGCCGCAGGCGTGTCGCTCTCTCCCCGCCTCCCCCATTCGCCAAGGCAGACTGCTCTTGCGCCGAAGAGTGTAGTCATGTCGAAACTTCCGCATTGGACTAGGTCAGGCGTCTATGTGCTGGAGGGCATATGTCGATACTCGGTCGCATGCGTGCGCGTGGCGGGCGTCGAGGTGGCGGGGCGGTTGTTTGCGATAGCTCGCTGCTGCGGCCCTGCATGTGCAATTTGCATGCGGACTTTGCAGCATGCGGCGGTGCATTCACGAGAGCGTGAAGAGTACTCAATGACCGGCGACCTGGCCGCCATCGACATGCAGAATTTCGCCTGTCACGAACGGCGCCGAATCCAGATACAGGATCGCTTCGACGATGTCGCTCATTTCCCCCATGCGGCCCATTGGATGCAACGCGCCGAATTTCGTGTACAAGTCCGGGGGAAACATCGGAGTCTTGATCATTCCCGGTGAGACCGCATTCACGCGGATGCCGCGCTTCGCATATTCGATCGCAAGCGCGCGAGTGGCCGCCGCGATTCCGCCCTTCGTCAGCGACGCCATAGCCGCTGGCAAGGCTTCCATCGCGTGGTCGACGAGGCTCGCCGTGACGTTGACGATGTGCCCGCTCGATTGCTTCTCCATTCGAGCCAGCGCGAGCTGCGTGATATAGAAAAATCCCGCCAAGTTCACATTGATCAATGATGTGAAATCTTCGGCAGTGTATTCGGCGAAAGGCTTCGCGATGAAAATGCCGGCATTGTTCACTAGCGTGTCGACACGCCCAAAGCGTTTGATCGTTTCATCGATCACACGGCGCGCGGTAGCGGGTTCGCCGATATCGCCTGCCACGGCCAACAGGTCGGCGTCGTCAGTCGCTTTGATGGAGCGGGCCGTTGCGACAACGTGGTGCCCCCGGCAGCGAAATGCTTTGACCGCCTCCGCTCCCATGCCTTGCGAAGCGCCGGTGATAACAATGACCTTTTGTTGGTTGCTCATGCTACACCTCCTCCAGTTGTGGGTTGACGCGGTGCAGTCCCGGGCTCAAAAACCTCCGAACCGCTCAGTAAGCGTCGGCGCGGCTATGCGCTGTTATCGTCGTCGACAGATGTTCCTGTTCAACGATGGGACGAGCGTATACATGTGGTACGCGTTGGTTCCGAATTAGTCCAGTGGCGCGGCCTGTCGACGGATAATTTTGAACGTACGAGCATTCGGAAGACATTCAGTAAGCCTTCACAAACGTCCGACGCAGGAGTCCGGATCGCTTCGCTTGATTGCCTGTACCGCACAGCGGCGTGTGCCCTGCAGTGAACAGCCTTCGACGCCATGGCCCACTCGCGCATATCCAGGGACGTGTACCAATCACCAGTAGCGAGAGACAACACGGGCGTCCAGAGAGCCTGCCCCGAGGGCCTCAGGCCGCTTCCCGAGCGACGGCGAGATAGCCGTGGATCTGCGACACAACCGCTGCGCCCTCGCCCACCGCAGTGGCCACGCGCTTGGTCGAGCCGGAGCGGACATCGCCGATGGCGAAGACGCCCGACACGCAGGTTTCCAGCGTATTGGACTGTAGCCCGGCGTCTATGCCGGTCAGCACGAACCCCTTGGCATCTACCCCCACATCGCAGCCGTCCAGCCACGATGTGTTCGGCTGCGCGCCAGTAAACAGGAACACGTGCTGCACCCGCATCGTCATCTGCGTGCCCATATTGCAATCACGCAGGGATACGCCTGTCAGCCGCGTATTGCCTTCGAGGTCCACCACTTCGGTGCGGGCATGGACCGTGATGTTGCGCTGCGCGGCGATGCGGTCGATCAGGTAGCGCGACATGCTGGTGTCGAGGCTATCGCCGCGAATCACAACGTGGACGTGCGCGACATGGGCGCCCAGGAACACGGCGGCCTGGCCGGCGGAATTGCCGCCACCCACCAGCATGACTTCCCGCTTGGCGCAGAGCTTGGCTTCCACCGGCGACGCCCAGTAGTAGACGCCACTCCCTTCAAACTCGGCCCGGCGCGGAATCGGCGGCCGACGGTACGCGGCGCCGCTGGCGATGATGACGGTACGCGCCTGGATCGTATCGCCGGCCCGCGTACGCAACTGGTGTACGGCGCCGCAATCGAGCCGTTCGATTTCCGTGGGAAAGGCGATGTGCGCGCCGAACTTCTGCGCCTGCGCACAAGCATTGGTGGTAAGCGCATGGCCCGAAATTCCGGCGGGAAATCCCAGGTAGTTCTCGATGCGCGCGCTGGCACCAGCCTGACCGCCCGGCGACAACGCATCGAGCACGATCACGCGCAACCCTTCCGACGCCGCATAGACCGCCGCCGCCAGCCCGGCCGGGCCCGCGCCAATGATCGCCACATCATAGATCCGGATGCCATCGATATGCGGCAGCAACCCCAGGCACGACAGCACCTGCGTGGTATCGGGACGGCGCAGCACCGTGCCATTGGGGTCGATGACGAGCGGCAGATCGTCATCGGTGGCATCGAACTTGCCGGGCATTTCCGCCGCTTCAGCATCCGCGTCGATATCAACCACCGAATACGGATAGTTGTTACGCCGCAGGAGCGCCTGCAGGTCGAACATGGCCGGATCGCTCCCACGGCCGATCAGCGTCGGCCCGCGTCCACGCTGGATCAGCGCCGTGCGGCGCAGCATCATCGCCTGCATGATCAACTCGCCGAGCGCGGCCTCGGCCACCATCAGCGCGCGCAAGCACGCCGGGCGCACGACGATGGCGCGCACATCCTCGATGGCGATGCCGTCGACGAGTTCGGGCGTACCAGAAAGCTGGCCGATTTCGGCCAGAAAATTGCCGGGCCCGTGCTCGGAGGCCAGAGCGCTGTCACCGATGCCATCGCGCTGCACGATGCGCACACGCCCTTCGATGACGAGGATCATGCCATTGGCCGGATCCCCGGTACGTACCACGTACTCGCCGGCCTGCCAGGTCTGTTCCCGGCCATAGGGCGCGATGCGCGCGATATCGGCGGCAGATAAGTGCGGATACATCTGCCGCTCGTGCAAGACTACGACGGCCGGGGCCGCTTCCGGCACGGCGCCGGATGCATCGGCGGACGACTTGTGTTGGGCGGAGATGTCCATGGCGGATGGATGTGGTGGTCTGCCTTGCGTGCAAGCGTAGCAGTCCAGTCCTCGAAACGCAGTCATGCACCGGGCGTGCCATGACAGGACTTGCGTATAGGAGGCGCGTCGGAACGGAGGGGCGAAGCATCGCTAGCCGCATGCGGCAAACGCGGCGATCGCCTTCTAGACGTCACTCGAGATTGGCCTTGTCGAGCCCGAACGCCTTGTCCGACGAACCAGGCACCATGCGGAACGCCACGTTCAGGCGATTCCAGGTATTGATCGCCCCCACCAGGAAGGTGAGGTCCGACAGTTCCCTCTCGCTGTACTGGGTGCGCACGCGCTCATAGATATCGTCGGGCACGCCGTCGGCGGGAAGCCTCGTCAGCACCTCGGTCCAGGCCAGCGCGGCGCGTTCGCGCGGCGAGAACAGCGTCGACTCGCGCCAGATCGCCACATGATGCAGGCGCAGTTCGCGCTCGCCGTGGATCTTTGCCATCTTGATATGCATGTCGACGCAGAACGCGCAGCCATTGAGCTGCGATGCGCGAATCTCGACGAGCTCGCGAATGGGCTCTTCAATCGTGGTCTTCTGGAACAGCGCGCCGAACTCCATGAGCTTCTTGGTCAGTTCGGAGGACTGCTGGAAGTAGTTAAGGCGTTGCATCATGATTCTCTGCTGGCAGTTGACTAAAAGTTGAGCTCACCGAGGCTGCGCGGCGTTATTTGCCTCGGGGTCGGCTTGGACGGAATAATACGCTTCGACAGACCACGCGGTAGTGCTTTCACGGTACCCACTCTGTTGTCGCATCGGCACCAATCGCAGCGTTTTTTATGGTGCAACATTCGCGCAACGGTCCTTGTGACGCGCGAATGCGCCAACAACGCATCTCCGCAACAGAAACATTCGTAGTCGTTGGGCGAGACCTGCAGAGTCGAATGATTAGGGGATCCGGAATAGTCTCCATTGCACGCTGGCCGCAAGTCGCCCGGTTCAAGTTCGTATCCGGCCTTTCTCCGGCTTCCGCCATGGCTTGCAGGGAAACGGCCGCCTCAGCCCGATCAGGAGGGAAAAATATGCCTGGATACTAATTAGCGTGCACTATTCAGTAAATGGTAATCGGCCAAGGGAATATGCCGACCCCTCGTCACGATAGGACTTGTTGGTCCCATGCACTTATCCGTACATGGCTATCACGCTGCAGCATCCCAAATTCGGCCCGCGCCGTGGCAACAAAGTAATCCAGCGTCTGACTTGCGCTGGCGACGACGACCGTTGCGTTTTTGTGCTTGAGTGTCGCTACTTCACATCAGCCATGACCCCTAGAGGCCTGCGCGTCTATCCAGGCGCCAAGAATTGGCGCTTGTCCAGCGGCGAACTCGTCGAGTTAATCGACAAAGATCTGTTTCGAGTTTCGCATACAGGAGAAGTACTCTTGAGAGTCGCATGAGTCATCATCCGCCCTCTGTCGTGAAACGCCGTGCAGACACTGGCTAAGCAGATCACGGTAAGCCGACGAACAAACGCGTTGCCGAGAAGCGCGCTTGTCGTTGGAAAGGGATCTGCGAGAGCGGCTCAATCCACGGCCGGTAGTGGCCGACCGTGGCGGCGCCCTCGGGTGTTTATGATCGAAGGCCGAGTCCGGCCAGTGGATAGGGGTAGGAAACGGCTTTCGCCGTCCCCTCCCTCCGAACCCGGTGTGCGGTTTTCCCGCGACGGGCTCTCCAGTCAGTTGTTTCCACATCGGGATTGGCGCGCCAATTGATGAGCCTCGTACATCGTGAACAGCCCAAGATTGGCGAAGAAGGCATTTGGCCATCGACTGTGATCGCGAAAGCATCGGCCCTGACCTGGACGATGTAGCTGTCGGCGCAGGACCGCTCGCAGTCGACGACGAACAAAGCCGTCGACGGACGAGAAGGTGTAGCGGTGGGCATGCCGGAAGTATCCGAACCAGCCTCGCAGGATCGGATTGATCGACGCGATGATGCTCTCGATCGAATCGCCCCGGTGGCGCTTGGTCAGGGCACGGATTCGATCCCGCAGCCCCATCAGACTCTTCTTGCGCACCCAGCGTTGGCCC
>NZ_QKWJ01000051.1 GCF_003353055.1 Cupriavidus lacunae | reverse complement strand
CCTTCAGACCCCGCCTCACGACGACGCCCTTGCGTTTCGCTAGTCCTTCGCCACCATCAGGCTGGACAGGGGACTTTCACCCCCAAGCTGTTGCGCATGCTCGGCACACCGAAAAAAAGCCCGGCGCTTCGGCCGGGCCCTCTGCTTTCGAAGTGGTCCGTTACAGGTAGTTCACCTGCACCGTCACCGAGCCGTCCAGGACGATGTCGTGGTTCAGATCAAGCCGGCTGGCAGGGCGCAATGTTGGCGGCAACCGAATAGTCTGCCGTGAACACGCGTCCGATGGCGCTGGTGGCCCCATCCAGGGAGTAGTAGTAGCTCCTAGAGGTAGTGTCCTGTGAGACGAATCCCCAGCCGTTAGCCACATCGCCGTTAGTGCCAGCCTTAACCTGTGCGACGGCTCCGTCCACCTTGAAATTGCCCACGCTTGCAACGTACCCGCCAATCTTGTTGCCTGAGGCATCAAAACCAAGACCCGCACCATATCCGGCGCTCAAGTAGATCGCGCCGTCAGCAGTGTTAGTGTTTCCCGTATTGCCACCGTTGGAACTGTATCGGTTGTTGACAAAGGCCAGGCTAACGGCGGTTGGCGACTCACATGTCACCGTAATGGCGTTGGCAAGTTTTTTCCGGGTGAGCTTCGTATCTGTGGTCGCCGACAGGCTGGTGCGTGCAATGGTGCCGTAGTCGATCACACCGCCGCTGGCGGTCGCGATCGTGCAACTGGCCGGCAGGATCTGGCCGGTCACTTACAGTTCCGCCGTGGGGCCTGCCGCGAACACCGCGCCTGCGCCGGTGCCCAGCAGCGCCATTGCCACGAGCTTTTCAATCCGTTTCATGGTTGTCTTCTTTCCTGGAATGTCTTCTTTTCCGCGAGTCGCTCATGCCCTGCGGCGCCTGCTTACAGGTAATTCACCTGCAGCGTCACGGAGCCATCGAGGTTCACGGCCTGGCTCAGGTCCAGCTTGTCGCGCGGCGCAACGCTTGCCGCCACCGAGTAGTCGGCCTTGAACACCTGGCCGATCGCCAGTGCAGTGCCGTCGCTCGAGAATGCGTAGGCGCGGCTGTCGGCCGCGCCGCCTTCGTCGCCCGCAACCTGGGCCCAGTTGTTCTTGATCTCGCCCTGGGCCGATCTCAGGATCCACTTCGCAGCCGTGCCATCCACCGTGGCATTGCCCACCGACGAGGTATAGCCGCCGACCTTGTTGCCCGATGCATCCAGGCCCAGGCCCCAGCCGCCGTTCGCGCCCGCGGCGATCACGCCTTGCGCTGCATTGGTGGGCGCGGCGTTGCCGCCGTTGGAAGGCACGCGGTTGTTGGTAAAGGCCACGCCGATCGCGGTCGGCGAATCGCAGGTGATGGTGAAGGCGTTGGCCAGTGTCCGTTCCTGCAGCTTCAGGTCGGTCGTCCAGGTGACGCCGTGCATCAGCGTGCCGTAGTCGACGACGCCGTTGCTGGCCAGCGCCACCGTGCATACCGGTGGGCTGATCCGGCCGGTCACCTTCAGTTCGGCCGTCGGACCGACAGCCAGGGCCGCCGTCGATCCACCAGCCAGCAGCGTCAGGAGAGCAATGTTCTTGAGTCGTTTCATGGTGTCTTCAGTGGGTCATACACCAGCATTGGTGCATAACGTAATGATCCGAAAACAAGCGGGACATGGAAATCAGGCAACCCTTAAATTCAGACTGCTCTGATTTTTCTGCAGGGCTTATTGCTACCGAAAGTCCCGCACGAATCGTGAGAGGTCTCCGGATGTGCGGCATCAGGCATCCACGGCACGGCAAAAGGGGCGGTGCGCCGATCCCGCAGCGGCTGGCAAGGTGGGCCGCTTGTAGGCGTTCATCGCACACTGCTTCGGCCTGCGCCTGACAGCGCAACACCCAGTCGCTACCTAGACTGAGGACTGCCGTTGCATGCCTGTCCCAGGGCAGGAATGTGCGGCATGCGCCGCGCCTGGCGTTGCCTGCCGGCGCCTCCGACAACAACCCTGGAGGTAATCCATGGATCCGAAACAGCACGCTCGCCTTACCCGAATCGCCAGCACGATTGCCGCCGGCCTGGCAGGCCTCGGCTGTGCCGCGGCCATCGCGCAGACCACCGCCACCCCGGACACGCAGGCCGCGCCTGCTGCGCAGGGCATGCCAGCGGCCCCGGCAATGCCGGCAACCTCGGCCAGCCCGGCCGGCGGTCAGGGCGTGCCGCCCGGCATGACCCAGATCCAGCCGCCGAAGGACCCGCTGGTCGAACGCCGCGAGGCGCGCCAGAAAGCCGCCGCCGAATACAAGGCCAAGAAGCAGGCAGCCAAGGGGGAGTACAAGGGAGAAGTCGGCGCTGCCAAGCAGGAACGCAAGGTTGAAAACAAGGCAGCGGACGCAACGGCCAAGCAGGAAATGGCTGCACCGAAGCAATAGCTTCAGCCGTTGCACGATGGTGGCCGGGCTCAGCCGGCCACCTGCCTTTTTGCCTCACACATTCCCTCCGTTTATCCCCTCGGCAGCATTTGCATACAAGCGGCTTGCAAGCGCTCCAATCACGCCTAGACTCGATGTGAGTCAGCCGCGTGCTTCTCCGCCCGGCTTGCCATCTGCGCCATGGCCGCTGCCCACCCACACCATTGGTTCGCAGGCCTGCTCCTGTCCGGCCTGGTGGGCGCGCTCAGCCTGTGCAGCACGTTTGCCGTAGCACAGCAAAAGCCGGCGCCGGCGTCCGCACCTGCTGCGGCCCTCGCGACGAAAGCCGCGCGCGGCACGGCGGATTCCGCCAAGCCGCGCGGCCTCAACCTGGCCAACAAGCCGCGCACCGGCGACTTCGACGTGATGATCAACAGCCGCGTCATCCGCGTGCTGGTGCCATACAGCCGCACCCTCTACTTCAGCGACAAAGGCCATGAGCGCGGCATCACGGCAGAACTGGTGCGGGAGTTCGAGCGCTACCTGAACAAGACCTACGCCGATCGCCTTGGCAAGCGCCCGCTTACCATCATCATCATCCCCACCACGCGCGACCGCCTGCTGCCCGACCTGGCGGCAGGCCTTGGCGATATTGCCGCCGGCAACCTGACCGAGACCGAGGCACGGCTGAAGCTGGTCGACTTTGCCGCGCCGCGTGACCGCAAGCCGGTGCGCGAGCTGGTCGTGACCGGCCCCAAGTCGCCGGCGCTGAAGAGCCTGGACGACCTGGCGGGCAAGACCGTCCACGTGCGCCGCGCCAGCAGCTACTACGACAGCCTGACGGCACTGGACAGCCGCCTGCGCCAGTCTGGCAAGGCGCCGATGCGACTGGTACTGCTGCCCGACGCCCTCGAAGACGAAGACGTACTCGAGATGGTGAATGCGGGCCTGCTGGAGATCGTCGTGGTCGATGACTGGAAGGCGGCAACGTGGGCGCAGATCCTGCCCGACATCAAGGTGCGCCAGGACCTGGCCGTGCGCGAAGGCGGCTACGTCGGCTGGGCCTTCCGCAAGAACAGCCCGCAGTTGCGGCAGGTGATCCACGATTTCTATGTCAACCACGTCAAGAAGCACGGCGTGGCGGAATACCTGCTCAAGCAGACCATGCGACGGGTCAAGCAGATCAAGAACAACACCGACGACGCGGAATACAAGCGCTTCCAGCAGACCGTTGCCTTCTTCGAGAAGTACGGCAAGGACTATAGTTTCGACCCGCTGATGCTGGCAGCACAGGGCTTCCAGGAGTCACAGCTCAACCAGCGCGCGCGCAGCCGCGTGGGTGCCATCGGCATCATGCAGATCATGCCAGCCACCGGCAAGGAACTGAACGTGGGCAATATCCAGACGGTGGAATCCAACATCCATGCCGGCGCCAAGTACATGGACCGGTTGATGACGAAGTACTTCCCCGACGCGCATTTCTCGGAATCCAACCGGCCGCTGTTCGCCTTTGCCAGCTACAACGCGGGGCCCGGCAATATCGCGAAGATGCGCAAGGAGGCTGCGGCGCGGGGGCTGGATCCCGACAAGTGGTTCAACAATGTCGAGATCGTGGTGGCCGAGAAGATCGGAATAGAAACCACCACCTATGTGCGCAACATCTACAAGTATTACGCGGCTTATCGGCTGACCCAGGACAGGGAGGCCGCGCGTGAGCGGGCACTGAAGCAAGTGCAGAAGTAGCCTGCCGCCGGCACCCACGCTGGCGGGACGGGATCAGTCGGCCAGGCCGCTGCTGTCGATGTAGCCCAGCGCATCGCGCACCGCGCGCCGGGCCTTGAGCACGTAGCAGACCTGGCGCTCGCGGATGGACAGTGCCACCACTTCGGCCTGCATCAGTTCCTGGAACAGGTGTGCGGCGCGCGGCAGGCTCAGCCCGGCCAGTTGCGCCAGTGCGGCGGCGGGCAACCCGTCCTCGCCGGCTTCGAGCAGCGCGCGGCAGATCGTGGCCCGCGCGGGCTCGGTCATCAGGGCAAGCGTCAGCGCGCTCTCTTGGGTCTCCATGGCCACACCTCGATCCTCTGGCGTTGTGCTGCGCCGCCCACGACGGGCGGCTGCCGGCCCTCTCCAGGTGCCGTTCCCCAACGTTCTACGCGGCTCGCAGGGCAAAGGCAATAGGGCCGCCCACGGGCTGCGCGATTACAACACCAACCGTCACGCCCGCGGGCTCAACAGGGATCGGGCAGGCAGCGCCTACGTGACCTCGATCACACCGTTCATGGTCTCATGCCCTGATCCGCAGAAGATGTCGCACAGGAAGCCGTAGCTGCCGCTGCCACGCGCCGTTGCCGGCAAACGCACCGTCACGCCTGGCGGCACGTCGGCACGCACGCCGAAATCCGGCACGCTGAAGCCCATGATCACGTCCTGCGCGGTCAGTTCGAATACGACCGCCTCGCCGGCACGCAGCGGGATGCGGTTCGGGGTAAAGATGAACTTGCGCGCGTGGATGCGTATAACGCGCGGCTCAGCCGCATCGCCCCGGCCGGCGCCGGCCAGCATGGCCGCCCCGAGGCCAAGCATCCAGCCCAACGCCGTGCGCCGTCCGACCATCGATGAAATCCTCATGGCGGGCTCCGGTTCAGGTCACGATCGGCTGCTCGGCCAGCTCGAATGAGCCGGGCGCCGCTTTCGCTTCGATCTCGCGCCAGCCCAGCCCGCGATAGGGCTGCGCGGCATCCCACGGCACTGGCAGGCGCTGCGGCTGCGAGCCGGGCGGCGGCAGCGGGAACATCAGCGAGCGCGCGGCATGATGCGCAATATGGCCCGTCATGTGGTGATGTTCCTGGTGGATATGGCCGTAGAACACGGTCACGTTCGGATAGGGCATCAGGGTGTCGATCACCTGCGCGCCGTCGCGCGTGGCCCAGTCCCATTGCGGATACAGGTCGAACAGCGGGCGGTGCGTGAACACCACGATGCGCGCCCCTTTCGGCTGCCGTGCCAGGTCCGCGGCCAGCCATGCGCGCTGTGCATCCCCGACCCGTCCGGCCGGATCGGAAACGTTGTCCAGCACAATGAAATGCACGCCCTTGTGATCGAAGGTGTAGTGCGTGGGTCCGAACAGCTCCTGGTAGGCCGCGCCGGCATCGAGGCTGGCATCGTGCTCGCCCGGCATCAGGTGGACCGCCTTGACTTCCAGGCCGGCAATGACGGACTGGAACTCGCGCAGGCGCCGCCGCCGTTCCTGCGGATCGTCGGTGGTGTGGGTGAGATCCCCGGTGAACATGATGAAGTCGGGCGGCTGCCGCAGCGCATTGACGGCGGCGACGGCCTTGGGCAGGGTGCCGCGCGCATCGGGATTGGGCGGCCCCTGGAAGCCCCAATGCGAGTCCGACAACTGCACGAAGTAGAAGTCCTCATCTCGCCCGAAGGCCCAGCCCGGCAGCCCGGACGCAAACACCGCGCCCCCGGCAGCGCCTGCCAGCCTCAGGAAATCGCGTCGCTTCAGTGTATTCATGGTGCCTCCGTCCATGGTTACAGGGGTGTTCTTGTCATACCGGCTTGCGCACAGTTTTATTCCCGGTAATTCGGATCCGCGAAAAATTCAGGCGCGGCGGGAATAAACTGCATGGAACACCGGTATACCCCGGACACGCGCCGCGACGAGCGCCACCGGCGCCGGCGCACAAACCGACCAAGGCACGCATGGATCACGCATCCGACGAACGCCGCCGCTTCGATGAGCTGGTGCTGCCGCACCTGGATGCCGCCTACAACCTCGCGCGCTGGTTGTCGGGCAGCGCCAGCGAGGCCGACGACGTGGTCCAGGAGGCCTTCCTGCGCGCTTACCGGCTCTTTGGCAGTTTCCGTGGCGACCAGGCGCGGCCGTGGCTGCTGGCCATCGTGCGCAATACGTGGTTCACCACCTGCCAGAAGCGCAAGTCGGCCGCCGAGGTGTGCGGCTATGACGACCTGCACGAGAACCAGCCCCTGCCGGCCTGGCACGACGGCCGGGACGACCCCGAGCAGTGGCTGCTGCGGCAGGAAAACGTGCGGCTGGTGCACCGGGCGCTGGAGCAGTTGCCGGTAGCGTTCCGCGAAGTTCTGGTGCTGCGCGAACTGGAGGAGTTGCCCTACCGCGACATCGCGCACGTCGCGGATATCGCCATTGGCACGGTCATGTCGCGGCTCGCGCGCGGGCGGCGAATGCTGGCGGCGGCGGTCACTGCGCTGCAACACGGGAGCACGGCACAAGGGCCGGCGCATGCTCGCACACCATCCGGTGCGCTGGCGCCGGCACCGCACCCCGCCGGGGAGACAGGTCATGGATTGCAATGAGTATTGCGAATTGCTGCCTGCCTGCGCCGATGACGAACTCGGCGCGGCGGAAAGCCTGCGCCTGGAGCAGCACCTGGCGCAATGTGCCGCATGCACGGCTGAACTGGGACGCCTGCGCGCGCTGCGCGCGGCCGTACGGGAAGGCACGACCTATCATCGTGCCAGCCCCGCGCTGCGCGCCCGGATTGCGGCCGCGCTGCCCGCGGCCGCCGTGCCTGCTGCCGCCGTGCCTGCTGCCGCCCCGGCATCGCGTCCGCGCTGGCTCGAGTGGTTTGCCTGGCGCCCGGCCGCCAATGCCGGGCTGGCGGCCCTGACCGTAGCCTCGATGGCATTCGGGCTGACCTCGTTCATGCTGCAGGATTCCCCGCAAGATGCCATGGCGCGTGAAGTCGTCACCAGCCACGTGCGCGCGCTGATCGCCGACCACGCCATCGACGTGGTTTCCACCGATCGTCACACGGTCAAGCCGTGGTTCAACGGACGCCTGGAGTACGCGCCGCCGGTGCATGACATGGCGGCCGAGGGCTTTCCGCTCGTCGGCGGACGGCTCGACTACCTCAACGGGCAGCGGGTGGCGGTGCTGGTCTATCGACGCAACCAGCATCCGATCGATGTCTTCGTGCTGCGCGGCGCCGGGTCGCGCAAGGCGGCGCCGGACTTCGACAGCACCCTGACCCGGCAGGGCTACCAGATCACGCACTGGCAGGCGGGCGGCATGGACTACTGGGCCGTGACCGATGCCTCGGCCGCCGACCTGCAACGCTTCAGCCAGGCATGGCGCATGGCCAGCGGCGGCACGCCATAGCGCGCGCCGCTGGTCATCCAGCCAGGCCCGCCTACGCCATCACGAACGGCAATTGCCGCTGGCGCTTGCCGGTCAGTGTGAACAGCGCATTGGCCACCGCCGGCGCGATCGGCGGCACGCCCGGCTCGCCCAGGCCGGTGGGGTTCTCCTGCGAGGGCACGAAGAACACGTCCACCACCGGCGCATCGGTGATGCGCGGCGGCGGATAGTCCGGGAAGTTGCTGTTCTTCACGGCGCCGTTCTCGATCTCGATGGCAAACCCCGGCCTGGTCATGGCCAGCCCGAACACGCAGGCGCCCTGGATCTGGGCCTCGGCGGACATCGGGTTGACCACGCGGTTGGCATGCACGCCGGCGGTCACGCGGTGCACGCGCGGCTCGCCCTTCACCACCGAGACGTCGACCACATAGGCCACCACGGTGTTGAACGACTCATGCACGGCCACGCCCCAGGCATGGCCCTTGGGCAGCTTGCGCTTGCCGTAGCCGGACTTGTCCACCGCCAGCTGCAGCGCGGCGCGGTGGCGCGCGTGCTTCTTCTCGTCGAGCCGCGCCAGGCGGAACGCCACCGGGTCCTGCTTTGCGGCGGCGGCCATCTCGTCGGCGAGGGTTTCCTTGACGAAGGCGGTGTGCGTATTGCCGACCGAGCGCCACCACAGCACCGGCACATCCACCTGCGGATGGTGCACCGACATCTGCAGCGGCAGGTCATAGTCGTTCTCGACGATGCCCTCGGTCATGGTGGCGTCGACGCCGTTCTTGACCATGAAGGGCTCAAACGGCGTGCCCTTCAGGATCGACTGGCCGACGATGGTGTGCTGCCAGCCCACCACTTTGCCCTGCGCATCCAGCCCGATGCGGGCGCGGTGCAGGTGCAGCGGGCGGTAGTAGCCACCGCGGATATCGTCCTCGCGGCTCCATACCACCTTGAGCGGCTCGGTGTGGCCCGCGGCCACCCAGGCCTTGAGCACGTTGGCCGCTTCCACGATGTAGTCCGAGGTCGGCACCGCGCGCCGGCCAAAGCCGCCGCCGGCCATCATGGTGTTGAGCACCACCTTGTCCGGCGTCAGCCCCAGCGTGCGCGCCACGGCAGCCTGGTCGACGGTCTGGAACTGCGAGCCCACCCAGACCTTGACCGACGCCACCTTGCCGCCCGCGACTTCCGGCTGCAGCGTGCAGTTCAGCGGCTCCATCGGCGCGTGCGCCAGGTACGGAAAGCGGAAGTCCGCCTCGATCTTGCGCGCTGCGCCGTCGATGGACGAGCCGATATCGCCAGTCCCCGCGCGCGCCACGGTGCCGGGCTGCGCTGCCAGCTTCGCGTATTCGTCGAAGAGCGCCGGCGACGACACCTTCGAGCCCGCGTCTTCCCACTGGATATCGAGCGCATCGCGGCCCATCTTGGCGGGCCAGTAGCCGCTAGCAATCACAGCCACGCCGCTGCCGCCGCGGTCGACCGGCACCTGCAGCACGCCCCGCACGCCCTGCACCGCACGGGCCTTGTCCGCGCTGAAGCTCTTCACCTTGCCGCCAAAGCGCGGCGGGCGCGCCACCACGGCGACCACCATCCCCTTCAGGTGCGTGTCGATGCCGAACGGCGTGGTCGCTTCCATCTTGCCGCGCGCATCCAGCCGCGGCGTGGGCTTGCCGACGATGCGGAACTGCGAAGGGTCTTTCAGCGTGACCTGTTGCGGCACGGGCAGCGCCATGGCCGCCGGCGCCAGTTCGCCAAAGGTGGCGCGGTGGCTGCCGGAGGTGACCACGCCCTGCTCGACCTTGCAGCTCGCCGCATCGACCTTCCATTGCTGCGCCGCTGCCGCCACCAGCATCGCGCGGGCGCGCGCGCCCAGTTCTCGGTACTGCTCAAACGAGTGGTTCAACGCGGTGGAGCCGCCGGTCATCTGCATGCCGAAGCCGGGGTCCTTGTACGGGTCGCCTGCCGGTGCCAGCGCGGCGCGCACGTTGCGCCAGTCGGCATCCAGCTCTTCGGCCAGCGCCATCGGCAGCGCGGTGTGCACGCCCTGGCCGAATTCCAGCCGGTTCACGGCCACGGTCACGGTGTTGTCCGGCGCGATGATCAGGAACGCCTGCGGCGGCGCCGGCGGCGTCTTGGGCCTGGCGCCCTCCTGCGCCTGTGCCAGCGGGGCCACGCCCAGCGCCAGCCCGCCGCCGGCCAGGCCGGTCAGCTTCAGGAAACTGCGACGGTCCAGCGTCGCCACGCCGGTGTTCGGAAGGGCTTCGCCGCTATTGGCGGCCTGGCCGCCTGCCAGGGCTTCGATGCCTCGGATACGCATATCGGTTTCCTCCCGCTCAGGCCAGCGCACGGGCGGCGTCTTTGATCGCCGCGCGGATGCGCTGGTACGTGCCGCAGCGGCACAGGTTGCCGGCCATGGCCTGGTCGATGTCGGCATCGGTGGGCCGCGGCTTGGTGCGCAGCAGGCCGATGGCGCTCATCACTTGGCCGTTCTGGCAGTAGCCGCATTGCGCGACGTCGTGCTTGAGCCAGGCGTCCATCACGGCGCGCCCGACGCGGTCGGTGGCAATGCCTTCGATGGTGGTGATGCGCGCGCCGGCGACCGCGGATGCCGGCGTCACGCAACTGCGCGTGGCCTGGCCGTTGACGTGCACGGTGCAGGCACCGCATGCGGCCATGCCGCAGCCGAACTTGGTGCCGGTCATTTCAAGGTTGTCACGCAGCGCCCACAGCAGCGGCGTGGACGGGTCCACGTCGACTTCACGGGTCTTGCCGTTGACGTTGATAGTGAGGGTGGTCATGGGGGGACACTCCTTGGGTACGTTGCCCGCTGGTTCATTCCGGTGCGCCGCAGCCTGGCGCAATGGACAAGTGAGGATAGTGCAATTTCCCGCACCTTGCCGTGCGCTTTGCGCACTACCCTGCCCGCGAGCAATCTTTGCACGAACTTTGTGCAAGGAGCGGCTGTCCCTCATGAGTTCCCTGCAATCCGATTGCTGTCGTTGAAACAGTGCCGTCGACTATTCCAGAACACCATCCTCCCGGGACCGGCACGGCATCGACCCCGCCCACCTCCGTCCCGCAGGTCACCGCCGCCGCACGCGCCCCATCGGCGCAGTCGCCGTCCGTGACCCGGCTCGACGGCATCCAGGCTCTGCGCGGGCTGGCCGCCGCCTTCGTGGTGGTCTACCACTCCGGGCTCACGCTGGGCGGCGCCGATGCGCCGGTGCTGAGCTGGCTGACCCACAACGTTATCAAACGGGGCCATGTCGGCGTGGACGTGTTCTTTGTCATCAGCGGCTTCATCATCGCCTGGGTCGCGGTACTGGCCCGGCCTCGGCCAGAGCGCCCGCTCGGCTTCGTGATCCGGCGCTGCTGCCGGCTGGCGCCGCCGTACTGGACCATGTCGGCCATCCATGTGCTGCTGCTGAACCCGGTCACGCCGGCGCTGTTCGCGGCGTCGCTGGCATTCCTGCCGACTTCCATCGACCACGCGCCCTACTACGGCTACCCAGCGCTGTACGTGGGCTGGTCGCTCAACTATGAACTGGCGTTCTACGCGGCCTTCGCGCTCGGCCTGCTGCTGGCCGGGCGGCGCGCGCTGCTGGTGGTGCTGGGCCTCTTCGCGCTGTTCATGCTGGTGCTGCCGTGGTGGCACTTCGGCACGCTGGTGGCGGATCCCGCGCAGGGCTACCCGTTCGCCGCGCCGTGGCTGGCCATGGCCAGCAATCCGCTGGTGCTGGAGTTCCTGCTGGGCAGCGGGCTGGCGTGGGCCTACGCGCGCTGGCGCCACCTGCTGACGCGGACGCTTGCGGTAGCGATGCTGGCCATCGGCAGCGTGGCATTTGCGCTGTCGCTGCCGCTGGTCGGGCCCGATTTCAGCCTGCCGGGGCGGGGCTTGCCCGCGGCGCTGCTGCTGGCAGGCGTGGTCGCGGCCGAGCACACCGGCATGCTGCGCGTGCCGCGCGCGCTGATATGGCTGGGCGAGCTGTCCTACGCGCTCTACCTGACACACCCCACCGTGATCGAAGGCGTCAAGCGCCTGATGCCGGAGCTCACGCCGGACCAGACCGCATTGCAGCTGCTGCGCTTTGCCATCGATGCCGGCCTGGCGCTGGCACTGGCCCTGCTGCTGCACCGCTGGGTGGAGCTGCCCGGCATCGCGGCCGGCCGGCGGCTGGCACGGGGCTAGGGTTCAGCGCCTGGGTTCAGCGCTCAGGCAGGCCGGCCAGGAACAGGTACAAGGCTGTCAGGTCGGTATCGTTCATACGCCCGAATGAATCGAACGGCATCACGCGGCTCACCGCCGTGCCATCGGGCCGCTTGCCGCTGCGCATCATCTCGATAAAGGCCGACGCATGGCCGTAGCGTGCCATCGGGCCGCCGGACACGGGGCGCAGGTCCGCCGCCGGCGGCCAGTCGGGCGGCGCCCCCGGGATCTTGCCGCCACGGAACTCCGGCCCGTGACACCCCATGCAGACGTTGGCCACATAGCCCCCATACCGGGCCGTCGGCGCCGCCTCCATCGCCGCCTGCACCGGCAGGCTATGGTCGATCTTGGACGCGGCATCCTTCACCACCCCCACGCCATACAGCGCGCGTACCAGCCAGGGCATGGTGATCTCCGCGGGCGCCCCCATCGCCGGGGGCAGGCTGCGCAGGTAGCCAACCAGCGCGCCCAGGTCCTCATCGCTCAGGCGGTTGTAGTCCTCGCTGGGCATGATCAGCAACGGGCGGTGCGAGGGCGCCACGCCATGGCGGATGCTCCGCACCCAGTCGACCGGCTGGTAGGCGGCAATGGCCGGATTGGCGCGCGTCAGGTCCGGCGCGCGCACGCGCAGGCCGCCCGGATCGTCGATCACCTGCTTGCCGCCCCCGCCGGCCCCATGGCACTCCATGCAGCCGCGCGACTCGTACAGGTACTTGCCGTGGGCGATGGCGGCGTTGTCTTCACGGATGGCAACCGGCGCCACCTTGACGTCGAGAATGCGCTGTGCCTTGTGCTCCCCGACCCATGCCGCGGCATAGGCCGCCGCGGCCACGACGACCGCCGTGCCGGCCAGCGCCCATGCCGCCACCCGCAGAAATCGCGCCATTCGCCGCCCCCTGTCCGCCGCACTGGATGCAGCAGCTTGCAGCCAGTGGACGGGGGGCTGTCGGTGGGCAAGGCCACATAGCGGCGGCGCGCGCCGCGGTCAGGCCAGCCCGGCCGGGGCCCGGTCGATAAAGCCGGTCATGCGCGCCAGCCGGCCGTCGGCGGACATCGTGGCAAAGTCAGTGCCGACCACCAGCGCCGGCTCTCCCGCCGGGCCGAGTTCCCAGGTAAAGCGCAGGTGTTCGCCATGGGCATCGACCGGGCTCACGCGGGTAAAGCGCAAGCCGGGGAATTTCGCCTGCACCGCGGCGATCATGGCGTCGATGCCGGCATGCCCGTCGCCGCGCATCAGCGGATCGACATAGCTGGCCGATTCCGTCCACGCCAGCGCGATCAGCTCGCGCCGGCACACGGCGTCGGTTTCGTTCCAGGCGGCGAGGTAGCGGTCGGCAAGCGTGGCGGCATCGGCAACCGGGGCGGGCTGGGCTTGGATGGCAGCGGACATGGCATTCTCCTGGTCTTGGGTTGGGAATCCGGCGGGGCCTGGCGTCAGGCCATGGCTGCATGATGGGCGCGGCGGGGCCGCGGCGCGATTACCGGGGAGGTTATCGGCGGGGTTACCGGGACTTGGCGGCGCCGACACTGCCCCTACCAAAAAATCACCCAGAACACCAGAGGCAAGAAACCCCCAACCTGCCCCCTGTCCTTCCGATCGCCGCCCCCCTATCCTCGCTACATTGCCCCTAAGCTGGGCGGCAGTCCGTCCGGGCGTTCCGGGGCCGTGCCGCCGGGCGCGCCGGCCAAGCCGCCTCCTTCCCACCCAGACGCACCGCCTTTGCATCGTTCTCGTCCATGACGCCCGACACGGCCCCGCCAAGCCACCAGGCCGCTCCAGGCCCTTCCGCCCCGCAGCGCCGCTGGCTGCCCTTGCTGCTGGCCGGCGCCGGCTTCTTCGTGCTGGCGGCGGCGGCGCTGTGGCTGGCGCGGCTGCCCGGCACCGTCGCGGCGGTGTGGCTGCCTAACGCCTTCGGGCTGGGCCTGCTGCTGCACCGGCCGCGCGCGGAGGGGCCGTGGCTGCTGGCGGGCATGCTGGGTGCCAGCGTGCTGGCCAACCACGCGGCCGGCGACAGCGTCGGCATTGCTCTGATGCTGACCGGCGCCAACCTGGCCGAGATGTTGTTCGCGCTCGGGCTGCTGCGCCGGCTGGACCGGCATGCCTTCCTGGGTCGCCACGGGCCGCTCGCGGCGTTCGCGGTGATGCTGGCGGTGGGCGGCATCCTGGCGCCGGCGGTCGGCGCCACGGGCGGCGCGGCGGCGATTGCGGCCACCCAGGGCACCAGCTTCGCCTCGGTCTGGTGGACGTGGTGGCAGGCCGACGCGCTCGGCATGGCGTTGTTGCTGCCGATGATGTTGTCGATGACGGCGGTGCGCGTGCGCGCTGCCATCGCGCG
This sequence comes from Cupriavidus lacunae, assembly GCF_003353055.1. Lineage (GTDB taxonomy): Bacteria > Pseudomonadota > Gammaproteobacteria > Burkholderiales > Burkholderiaceae > Cupriavidus > Cupriavidus lacunae. Next base: position 37,386 of record NZ_QKWJ01000051.1, on the reverse strand, counting down.
GCCGGTGCTGGCGCCGCAGGCGGGCGCGCTGGCGCTGTGCCTGGTCATCGGCGCCTTTGCGCAATGGCAGGGCCACGACCCGTTTGCCGTGATGTCGCTGCCGCTGGTGCTGGTGGCGCTGGCCGGCAATCCGTTTGCCACCGCGCTGCTGACGCTGGTGGCCACGCTCTGCCTGCAGGCCCTGATGCTGCTCACGCACCGCCATGAAGCCGTGCCGCTGTCGGCGGCGGTGATCATGGTGTTCCCGGTCTGCATCGCCTACCTGACCGAGCAGAACCGGCACGGCCGCGCCAGCCTGCGCAGCAGCGACAAGCGCTTTCGCCAGGCCATGGAACATTCGGCCATCGGCATGGCGCTGGTCGACATGGACGGCGGCTGGCAGACGGTCAACCGTTCCATCACCGAACTGCTGGGCTATAGCGCTGACGAGTTGCGCGAACTGAGCTACCAGCAGCTGACCCATCCCGACGACCTGACCGGCGACCTGCGCCAGGTCGCCAACCTGCTGTCCGGGAAAATCGAGTCCTATCGCCTGGAAAAGCGCTACCGCCACAAGGACGGCCACTACCGCTGGGTGCTGCTGGCGGTATCGCTGGTGCGCGACGAACAGACCGGCGAGCCGCAGCACTTCATCACGCAGGTCGAAGACATTCACGCGCGCAAGCTGGCGCAGCAAGAGCTGGAACGGCTGTCGCGCCGCATCCAGCTGGCCGTGGAAGCCGGCGGCGTGGGCATCTGGGAGCGGGATCTCATCAGTACCGACATCACCTGGGACGCGCGCATGCATGCGCTGCACGGCACCGACCCCGCCAACGGCGCACCGCTGGCGGAGCAATGGACCGCGCTGCTGCATCCGGAGGATGTCAGCCGCGTCAACCGCGAGATGCGCCGGGCCATCCGGGGCGAGGCGCCGTATGACACCGAATACCGCATCGTGCGCCCCGGCGGCGAAGTCCGCCACGTGCGCGCCATGGCCATGGTGGCCCGCACCCCTGACGGCACCGCGCACGCGCTGATCGGCACCAACTGGGACATCACCGAGCAGCGGCGCCTGACCGAGGCGCTGTTCGAGGAGAAGGAGCGCCTGCACATCACGCTGCGTTCGATCGGCGATGCGGTGATCTGCACCGACGCGACCATGCACGTGACCTTCATGAACCCGATTGCCGAGCAGCTGACCGGCTGGACCATGGCCAGCGCCACCGGCCTGCCGCTGGAGCGGGTCTTCCGCATCGTCGACGAAGCGACCGGCGAGCCCATCCCGAGCCCGGTCGAGGCCTGCCTGCGCACGATCACGCCCGCCTACCTGCAGGACGGCGCCGTGCTGCAGAGCCTGACCGGCGAGCGCCACGACGTGCAGGACTCGGCCGCGCCGGTGCTGACCGCGCGCGGCGAGGTGCTGGGCGCGGTGCTGGTGTTCCAGGACATCACCACCGCGCGCGCGCTGCAGCGCGAGCTGGCGCGTTCGGCCATGCACGATGCGCTCACGGGCCTGCCCAACCGCACCTGGTTCGAGAAGCGCCTGCGCGAAGCCTGCGACGCGGCGCGGCTGCACGGCCATCATGCCGCGCTGTGCTTTATCGACCTGGACCGCTTCAAGATCGTCAACGACACCGCCGGCCATGGCGCCGGCGACGTGCTGCTGCGCGAACTCGGCTACATGATCCGCCACCACGTGCGCCCGGACGACGTGCTGGCGCGCCTGGGCGGCGACGAGTTCGCGCTGCTGCTCAAGGACTGCACCGTCGACCAGGCCGAACAGGTCTGCCAGGGGGTGATCGACGCCATCCGCGGCCGCCGCTTCCCGTGGGAAGGGCGCGTGTACGACGTGGGCGCCAGCATCGGCATCGCCGCAATCGACCTGGACGTGCCCCCGGTCAGCGAACTGATGAGCCGCGCCGACGTGGCCTGCTACGCCGCCAAGGCAGCGGGCCGCAGCCGCGTGTCGGTGTACCGCCGCGACGAGAGCGATGCCCGCCGCCACCACCGCGAGCTGGAAGTCGCCGCCGGCATCCACTCGGCGCTCGAAGCCAACCGCTTCCGCCTGTTCGCGCAGGAGATCCGCGCCTTGCAGCCGGAAGCGGACGAAGACGGCGACCCCCGCCACATCGAGATCCTGGTGCGCATGGTCGACGAGCACGGCGAGCTGATCATGCCCGGTGCCTTCATTCCCGCGGCCGAGCGCTACGACCTGATGGGCCATGTCGACCGCTGGGTCATCCGCAACGTGCTGCGCGGCTACGGCGAACGCCTGGGCGCCGTGCCGGGGCTGTCGGTATCGATCAACCTGTCGGCCAACTCGCTCGGCGAGCCCTTCCTGCTGCCCTTCCTGCATGCCGAGCTGGAGGCCAGCGCCCTGCCCGCCAGCCGTATCCGGCTGGAGATCACCGAAACCGCGCTGATCAACAACATGGCCGCGGCCAACCGGCTGGTGGTGGAGATGCGACGCGCCGGCTGCACCGTGTCGCTGGACGACTTCGGCTCGGGCCTGTCGTCGTTCGCCTACCTGAAGCAGTTCCCGGTGGACTTCCTGAAGATCGACGGCAGCTTTATCCGGCAACTGGCCGACAACGCCGTCGACCGCGAGATCGTCAGTTCGATCAACGATATCGGCCACCGGCTGGGCGTGCGCACGGTGGCGGAATGGGTGGAGGATGAACGCACCCTCGATGCGCTGCGCGCGATCGGGGTGGACTATGCACAGGGGTATGTGATCGGGCGGCCGGTGGCGCTGGATGTGTTCCTGGCCGGATGCCAGCAGCGGGACACGCAGGCATCCTAGTCCACCAGCCGGGGCGCCGGCCCGTGATAAATTCGGCGCCTGTCGCATGGCCGCAAGGCCGAATCCAAGGGGAACCCGTTGTCGCTCGTGTCCGACTCTATGCCGGCGCCGCTCTATGCGCGCGTCAAGCAGCACATCAGCAGCAGGATCGCTGACGGCAGCTGGCCGCCCCATCACCGCGTGCCGTCCGAAACCGAGCTGGTCGAGTCCCTGGGCGTGAGCCGCATGACCGTGCACCGCGCGCTGCGCGAACTGACCGCGGAAGGCATGCTGGTGCGGCTGCAGGGCGTCGGCACGTTCGTCGCCGAGCCGAAGCGGCGGACCGCGCTGTATGCGGTCAACAATATCGCCGAGGACATCGCTTCACGCGGGCACCGGCATCACGCGCGCGTCATCAGTCTGAAGGCCGAACGCGCCGGCCCGGCACAGGCCGCGGCACTGGAGGTGGCGCTGGAGGAGCGGGTCTTCCATTCCGTGATCGTGCATTACGAGGACGACGTGGCGATCCAGCTTGAGGACCGCTATGTCAACGCCGCGGTGGCGCCGGACTACCTCGCGCAGGACTTCACCAGCGAAACCCCCTACCAATACCTCTCGCGCGTCGCGCCGCTGACCGAAGGCGAGCACGTAGTCGAGGCCGTGCTGGCGCTGCCCGAAGAGTGCGAGCTGCTGGCCATCCAGCGCGGCGAGCCGTGCCTGCTGATCCGGCGCCGCACCTGGTCCGCAGGCCGTGTGGTGACGTCGGTGAGGCTGGTGCATCCCGGCTCGCTACATCGCCTGGAAGGCCGGTTCACGTCCTAGCCCGAGGGCTGCTTGCCCGCCAGGGCATAAGGGACCTAAACATCATTTGTGATTAAAGCGCCGCGTTGAACCCTTCGATCCTACGGGATTACCCCGATTCATACGTACTTGTATATACAGGAATATACATGCCTATGCGTCGCCCGAAAAAGCGAGCGTTCCAGACCAGCACGACCGAAGGAGTTCCCGTGACCAAGACCACCCCCAACGCGCCCACCACGCCCACCACGCGTTTCCGCGATACCGAAATCCGTGCCCCCCGCGGCACCACGCTGACGGCCAGGAGCTGGCTCACGGAAGCCCCGCTGCGCATGCTGATGAACAACCTCGACCCCGAGGTCGCGGAGAACCCGAAGGAGCTGGTGGTCTATGGCGGCATCGGCCGCGCCGCCCGCAACTGGGAATGCTACGACCGCATCGTCGAGGCCCTGACCCGCCTGGAAGACGACCAGACCCTGCTGGTCCAGTCCGGCAAGCCGGTAGGCGTGTTCCGCACCCATCGCGACGCGCCGCGCGTGCTGATCGCCAACTCCAACCTGGTCCCCCACTGGGCCAACTGGGAGCACTTCAACGAACTCGATGCCAAGGGCCTGGCCATGTATGGCCAGATGACCGCCGGCAGCTGGATCTATATCGGCAGCCAGGGCATCGTGCAGGGCACCTACGAGACCTTCGTCGAGGCCGGCCGCCAGCACTACGGCGGCGAGCTGAAGGGCCGCTGGGTGCTGACCGCCGGCCTGGGCGGCATGGGCGGCGCGCAGCCGCTGGCCGCGACGCTGGCCGGTGCCTGCTCGCTGAACATCGAATGCCAGCAGAGCCGCATCGACTTCCGCCTGAAGACCCGCTATGTCGACGAGCAGGCCACCGACCTGGACGACGCGCTCGCCCGCATCGACCGGTATACGTCGCAGGGCAAGGCGATATCGATCGCGCTGTGCGCCAACGCCGCCGAGGTGCTGCCCGAGCTGGTGAGCCGCGGCGTGCGCCCGGACATGGTCACCGACCAGACCAGCGCGCATGACCCGCTCAACGGCTACCTGCCGGCCGGCTGGAGCTGGGACGAGTACCGCGAGCGCGCGCAGCGCGAGCCGGCGGTGGTGGTCAAGGCCGCCAAGGCTTCGATGGCAGCGCATGTGCGCGCCATGCTGGCCTTCCAGCAGATGGGCGTGCCGACCTTCGACTACGGCAACAACATCCGCCAGATGGCCAAGGAAGAAGGCGTGGCCGATGCCTTCGACTTCCCCGGCTTCGTGCCCGCCTATATCCGCCCCCTGTTCTGCCGCGGCATCGGGCCGTTCCGCTGGGCCGCGCTGTCGGGCGACCCGCAGGACATCTACAAGACCGACGCCAAGGTCAAGGAACTGATCCCGGATGACGAGCACCTGCACCGCTGGCTCGACATGGCGCGCGAGCGCATCAGCTTCCAGGGCCTGCCGGCGCGGATCTGCTGGGTGGGCCTGGGCCTGCGCGCCAAGCTGGGCCTGGCCTTCAACGAGATGGTCCGCAGCGGCGAGCTGTCGGCACCGATCGTGATCGGGCGCGACCACCTGGACTCGGGCTCGGTCGCCAGCCCCAACCGCGAAACCGAAGCCATGCAGGACGGCTCCGACGCCGTGTCCGACTGGCCGCTGCTGAACGCGCTGCTCAATACCGCCAGCGGCGCCACCTGGGTCAGCCTGCACCATGGCGGCGGCGTGGGCATGGGCTTCTCGCAGCATTCCGGCGTGGTGATCGTGTGCGACGGCACCGACGAAGCCGCCGCGCGCATCGCCCGCGTGCTGCACAACGACCCCGCCACCGGCGTGATGCGCCATGCCGACGCCGGCTACCAGATCGCCGTCGACTGCGCGCACGAGCAGGGCCTGGACCTGCCGATGCTGAACCACGCCTCGCGCGACTGAACCCGCGGCCAGCAAGAGCCGTTCTGCCGCCGGGCCGCCACGTGCGTCCCGGCCGGCGCCTTATCGTTTTACGGAGACACCCATGTCCATCGACACCACCGCCGGCGTGGCGGTCGCGGCGCCCCAGGCGCAGCTGTCACGCACGCGCGCCATTGCCGCCATTACCATCGGCAACGGCCTGGAGTTCTACGATTTCGTCGTCTACAGCTTCTTTGCCACGCTGATCGGCCGGCTCTACTTCCCGGTCGACAATCCCACCGGACAACTGCTGATGTCGTTCGCCACCTTTGGCGTCGGCTTCCTGATGCGCCCGCTGGGCGGCCTGCTGATTGGCATGTACGCCGACCGCGCCGGGCGCAAGCCGGCGGTGGCGCTGACGCTGTGGCTGATGGGGCTGAGCTCGCTGATCTTTGTGGTGACGCCGCCGTATGCGCAGATCGGCATCTTCGCGCCGGTGCTGGTGGTGGTGGCGCGGCTGGTGCAGGGCTTTGCCATCGGCGGCGAGATGGGCGCATCGACCGCGCTGCTGCTGGAATACGCCGATGACCGCACGCGCGGCTTCTATACCGCCTGGCAGCCGTTCAGCCAGGGCCTGGCGGCGCTGCTGGGCGCGATCACCGGGCTGGTCCTGAGCAACGTGCTGGCGCCGGCCGCGCTGGAAGCCTGGGGCTGGCGCCTCGCCTTCCTGATCGGCATCCTGGTGATCCCGGTCGGCCTGGTGATCCGCCGCCGGCTGGAAGAGACCGCCGCGCCCGCGCGCCACGGCGAACATGCCGCGCAATGGCCGCTGCTGCGCCGCCATGGCCGCGAGGTGATCGCCAGCATCCTGCTGATGATCGGCCTGGCTTCGTCCACCTATATCGTCGTGTACTACCTCAGCAACTACGCGGTCAGCGTGCTGAAGATGCCGCTGTCGCTGGGCATCTGGGCGGCGTGCGTGGCGGCGCTGGTGCAGGTGGCGCTGTCGCCGTTCGCGGGCTGGCTGGCTGACCGCATCGGCCGCAAGACCGTGGTGCTGTGGTCGCGCGTGGCGCTGCTGGCGATGGTCTACCCGGCCTTCGTGCTGATCAACGCCGAGCCGTCGCTCACGCGCCTGCTGGTGGTGGTGGGCTGCCTGTCGGTGCCGATGTCGATGACCGCGCCGGCCTCGATGGTGCTGGTCAGCGAAGTGCTGCCGCAGCGGCTGCGCGCCACCGGGCTGTCGATCGCGTATTGCGTGGCGATCGCGATCTTCGGCGGCTTTGCGCAATATTTTTCGACCCGGCTGATCCAGATCACCGGTAACGTCAATGCGCCCGCGCTGTACGTGATCGGCTGCGGCCTGGTGTCGCTGATCGGCCTGGCGATGGTGCCGGAAACGCTGGGACGGCGGCTGAAATGAGTGAAGCCATGAGGAGAGGGCCTGCTGCCAGCGCCCCTTAAAACTGCGGGTTAACACCTACAAAGCCGTTCGGGTTTCCGAACGGCTTTGTCGCTTGTGGGTCCGGATTCCCGAACCGTGCGCCGGAATCACATCTTTTTCTCCTTTGCATTCAATAGCTTGCGCAATGCCAGCGGCCCCTTCGGCCTGGCACGGCGCGTGCAATATAGGCCGCCGCTCACAGCGCCAGACAGGTACGCCGGCACGCCCCCAGCGTCCCGGCCGATGCCAAAAAACAAAGGAGGACACACCCATGACCGACCCCGCCTTGCCCACCCCCTTCGCCACCCCGGCGAACCCCCGGCACCTGTTGCCGCGCTGAACCACGACAAGGCCGGCACGGCGCCCCGACGTCGCCGCCCCGCCTTCCTGCAATACACAGTCGCCCGTCCCTGCCACAGGAAACGGACGCACAGGCCTGATCCACGATGAAACTGAATCGACTGCCCACCCTGATCTTCATTGCGATGCTGCTCGGCGTGCTGGTCGGCACCGCCGCGCACAACCTGGCGCCGGACGCCGCCACCGCCAAATCGATTGCGGACCACCTGTCCATCCTGACCGACGTGTTCCTGCGGATGATCAAGATGATCATCGGGCCGCTGGTGTTCGCCACGCTGGTGGCCGGCATCGCCAGCATGGGCGACGGCCGCGCCGTGGGCCGCATCGGCCTGAAGGCGATGATGTGGTTCGTCGGCGCCTCGATCACCTCGCTGCTGCTCGGCCTGTTGATGGCCAACCTGCTGCATCCCGGCCACGGCATGAACCTGCCGCTGCCGCCGGCTGACGCCGCCTCGAACCTGAAGACCGGCGCGCTGAACCTGCGCGACTTCATTGCCCACATGTTCCCCAAGAGCTTTGTCGAGGCGATGGCGAACAACGAGATCCTGCAGATCGTGGTGTTCTCGCTGTTCTTCGGCTTTGCGCTGGGCACGGTCAAGGACGGCGTCGGCAAACCGGTGCTGCAAGGCATCGAAGGCCTGGGCCAGGTGATGCTCAAGGTCACCAACTACGTGATGGCGTTTGCCCCGGTGGGCGTGTTCGGCGCGATCTCGGCGGTGATCACCGCGCAGGGCCTGGGCGTGCTGGTGGTGTACGCGAAGCTGCTGGGCAGCCTGTACCTGGCGCTGGCGCTGCTGTGGGTGGCGCTGATCGCCGGCGGCTACTTCTTCCTGGGCCGCGACGTGTTCCGCCTGCTCAAGCTGATGCGCACGCCGCTTATGATCGGCTTCGCCACCGCCAGCAGCGAATCGGCCTACCCGAAGGTGATCGACCAGCTGACCCACTTCGGCGTCAAGGAGCGCATCACCAACTTCGTGCTGCCGCTGGGCTATTCGTTCAACCTGGACGGCTCGATCATGTACACCTCGTTCGCCGCGCTGTTCGTGGCGCAGGTGTATGGCATCCAGCTGTCGCTGACCCAGCAGATCACCATGCTGCTGGTCCTGCTTGTCACCAGCAAGGGCATCGCCGGCGTGCCGCGCGCCTCGCTGGTGGTGGTCGCCGCCGTGCTACCGATGTTCGGCCTGCCGGAAGCCGGCATCCTGCTGGTGCTGGGCATCGACCACGTACTCGACATGGGTCGCACCGTGACCAATGTGCTCGGCAATGCCATTGCCACCGCCGTCGTCGCCAAAAGCGAAGGCGCCATCGGCGCGCCGGTACCGTCCGAGGAGGATGAACCCGCCGCGGATACCACCACCGGCCTGGCACCTGCCCAGGTCCTCGCGGGCAAGTAATACCGTCCGCCAGGCGTGCCAGGGCCCGGTTGCCGATAAGGCGACCGGGCCTTTTTGCATTCTGGCGCGGCACTGCCCCCCTGGTGTGGTAAAAGTAGGCACCCGCGCCGGCCCCCTGCCCGTTTTGCCCGCGCGGCGGCTTTGCCACCTGCCTCACCCAACACCTGATGACCGGCCCGCTACACCCTCCCGGCGATACCACCCGCGCCACCGCACCTGCGTCCGCCGCACCCACCGGATCGTGCCTGCCCCACGGCCTGCGCGGCGCCGCGCCGCTGCTCGCGCTGCTGGCCCTGGCCGTGCTGGTGAGCCTGGCGGGATCGCTCGGCTACCGCTACAGCTATGACTCCGCGCTGGCCCGCCAGGCCGAGCGCGGCCAGGTGCAGTTGCGGCTGTACGCCCAGGCCCTGGAAAGCGAGCTGGCCCACTACGACTACGTGCCCGGCCTGCTGTCGCTGGACGAGCGCATCGCCGCCCTGCTGCTGCGCCCGGACGACCCGGCCCGCGCGGCGCGCGCCAATGACTACCTGAGCGCCCTCAACACCCGCGCCGGCACGCGCGTGGTCTATGTGCTCGATGCGCGCGGCAAGGTGCTGGCCACCAGCAACTGGCAGCGCCCGGACAGCTACCTGGGCGAAGACCTGAGCTTCCGCCCGTATTTCCGGTCCGCCATGGAGGGCCAGCTGGGCCGCTTCTACGGCGTGGGCACCACCCGCAGCGAATCCGGCTACTACCTGTCCGCGCCGCTGGGCGAGCGTGACAACCCGGCAGGCGTAGCGGTCGTCAAGATCGGCCTGGACCCACTGGAAAACCGCTGGCAGGGCGCCGACAGCCAGATGCTGCTGACCGACGAGAACGGCGTGGTGATCCTGGCCTCGGACCCGTCGTGGAAGCTGGCCGCGCTGCGCCCGCTGTCACCCGAGGCACGCGATCGGTTCACGCGCAGCCTGCAATACAACCGCTCCCCGCTGCCGCAACTGCCGCTCACCACCGTGCGCACGCTCGGCAATGGCGATGGCGATGGCAACCGCAGCGGCAACGCCACCAGCGACGAACTGGTGCGCTTGCGCCTCGGGCCGCCGATGCTGGCCCAGCACGCCGCCCTGCCCGGCACCGACTGGCAACTGACCCTGCTGACCAATACCTCGCAGGCACGCGTGGCCGCGCTCAACACGGCGGCACTGGCCGGGGTGCTGACGGCCTTCGTGCTGCTGCTGGGCGCCGCCTGGAACGTGCGCCGGCGCATTATCAATGAGCGCCTGGCGGCGCGCGCCGCGCTGGAAGCGGCCAACAGCGAGCTCGAGCGCAAGGTGGCCGAGCGCACCGCCGACCTGTCCACCTCCAACCAGCGCCTGCAGGCCGAGGTCGCCGAACGCGTGCGCGCCGAAACCGTGTTGCGCCAGGCCCAGGACGGGCTGCTGCAGTCAGGCAAGCTGGCCGCCGTGGGGCAGATGTCGACCGGCATCGCGCATGAGCTGAACCAGCCACTGGCGGCGCTGCGCACGATCTCCGGCAATACCGGCAAGTTCCTCGAGCGCGGCGACTACGCCACCGTGCGCGCCAACCTCGACACCATCATCGGACTGGTCGAGCGCATGGGCCGCATCACCGGCGCGCTCAAGTCATTTGCGCGCAAATCCGGCAACGGCAGGCGCCGGGCCAAGCTGGCCGAGGCGGTGGACAACGCCTTGTTCCTGCTGCAGACCCGCGTTGACGCGGTGCAGCCGGACCTGCATCGCGATATCGATCCGACGCTGGCGGTGGTGTGCGATCCCAACCGGCTGGAGCAGGTGCTGGTCAACCTGCTTGGCAATGCGCTCGACGCCGTGGCCGGCAAGGCCGGACCGCCCGGACCGCGTATTGCGCTGCATGCGCACCTGGCGGGCGCCATGGTTCACCTGACCGTGCGCGACAACGGCGCCGGACTATCCGAGGAAGCCTTCGCGCGGCTGTTCGAACCCTTCTTCACGACCAAGCCCGCCGGACAAGGGCTGGGACTTGGGCTGACGCTGTCGGCCGGCATCCTCAACGAAAACGGCGGCAGCCTGTCCGCCGCCAACCACCCGGACGGCGGCGCCTGCTTCACGCTGGTGCTGCCGCTGGCGCCGCACGACGCCAACCCACAGGATGCAGAGCATGCCGGCTGACCTGACCGTACTGATCGTCGAGGACGATGCCGATGTGCGCCTGGGCTGCGAGCAGGCGCTGCGCCTGGAAGGCATCGCCACGCGCGGCGTGGGCAGCGCCGAGGCCGCGCTGCGCGAAGCGGGACCGGGCTATGCCGGCGTAGTGGTCAGCGACATCCGCCTGCCCGGCCAGGACGGCATGGCGCTGCTCGCGCAGTTGCGCGCGCGCGATCCCGCCTTGCCGGTCATCATGATCACCGGCCACGGCGACGTGGGGCTCGCCGTGCAGGCAATGAAGCAAGGCGCCTACGACTTCCTGGAAAAGCCGTTCTCGCCCGAGCAGTTGGTGGAAGCCACCCGCCGCGCGCTGGAACAGCGCCGGCTGGCGCTGGAAGTGTCAGAACTGCGAGAACGGCTGGCAGGTCGCCAGAAGCTCGAAACCCGCCTGATCGGTCATTCGCCCGCGGTGGAACGGCTGCGGCGCCTGATTGCCGACCTCGCCGGCACCGACGCCAACGTGCTGATCCATGGCGAGACCGGCACCGGCAAGGAACTGGTCGCGCGCTGCCTGCACGAGGCCAGCCAGCGCCATGCGCGCAACTTTGTCGCGATCAACTGCGGCGGCCTGCCCGAGCAGCTGTTCGAAAGCGAGATCTTCGGCCACGAGGCCGGCTCCTTCACCGGCGCCGCGCGCCGCCGCATCGGCAAGATCGAGCACGCCGAAGGCGGCACGCTGTTTCTCGATGAAATCGAGAGCATGCCGATGCCGCTGCAGATCAAGCTGCTGCGGGTGTTGCAGGAACGCGTGGTGGAACGGCTCGGCTCCAACCAGCCGGTGCCGGTCAACACGCGCGTGGTGGCCGCCACCAAGGCGGACCTGCGCGCACTGTCCGATGCCGGCCAATTCCGCGCCGACCTGTACTACCGCCTGAACGTGATCACGCTGGAACTGCCGTCGCTGCGCGAGCGTCGCGAAGACGTGCCGGCATTGTTCGAGCATTTCGTCGCGCAGGCCGCGTTGCGCTTCGGGCGCGATGCGGTGCCCGCCACGCCGGCGGAACTGGCCGGGCTGGTGGCCTACCCATGGCCGGGCAATGTGCGAGAGCTGCGCAACCTGGCCGAGCGCCACGTGCTGGGGCTGGGCTGCAACCCCGGCCATGGTGCCACTGCCCCGGCGGCCATGCCGCTAGCGCAGGCCGTCGAGCAGTTCGAGCGCGCGCTGATTGCCGACGCCATGCGCCGCCACGACGGCAGCCTGAGCCGCGCCAGCGAAGCGCTGGGCATGGCCAAGACCACGCTGTTCGACAAGGTGCGCAAGTACGGGCTGTGAAACGTGGGCCGTGAAGCCTGGGCCGTGAAAGGTGATCGTAAGGCGAGGACGGCCGCTGGCCGCGCAATCTGTCACGCCGCGACAGGACTTTGAAGCGCCCGCTGAATTCCGCACGCGCCACAGACCTCGCATCGCGCCCGGGGAACCACCCCCGGCACTGATTGTCTGCAGTTACTGCTTCTGTGTCATCAGAACGCACGCAATGTGCGTTAAGAAACAAAAGCGCGACAGACTTATGTTTTTTCCTACAGGTACTTTGTCGTTTGCGGCATATTATTAGCTTCCAGCAGATCCCAGCACTGAAGCTATCCAAGACATTCGGAGACGCCAAGGTATGCTGGAAATGAAAAAAAGACCAAAACAATCACAAAAAGCAATTCGGCCGGCGGGGGAGCGGGCCGGCACAATGGGTCAGTCAACTATTGGCAGCGACAACCGCGTGGCGCATGTGCCAGGAGCCGCGTGCGCCGTTCAGGCGCGGCTGCCTTCAGGACTACGGGTGATGGGATGAAACTGGATCCGGCACTGGCTGAAAAGCCTTATTACAGCACGCGTACAGCGGCAAAACTGCTTAACGTCTCTCTTGGCACCGTCCAGAAGATGGTCGAGCGCGGCGAGCTTGGCGCCTGGAAGACCAACGGCGGACATCGGCGCATCCACAAGGAAACCGTGCATCGCCTGCTGGCGACGCGCATCGGGCCGGAGTCGGCGTCGCCGCACGGCCTGGACCTGGTGGTGTTCCACCCCAACCACCAGGAAGCGCAGCGCATCCACGGCCAGCTCGCCAAGTGGGGGCTGCCGCTCAAGAGCGTGGTGGTCGACGATGTCCTGGACACGGTCATCACCTCGGTGAGCGCGCATCCGCGCGTGGTGCTGTACTACGTCGATGAACTCAACGACGCCGAGTCGGCCACCATTGAAAAACTGCAGAATTTCTTTGCCAGCCAGCACGTGATCTTTGCCGTGATCACCAACCGCCAGGCCTATGAAGGCGTGGCCGATGCGCTGCAGCACTGGGGCATCATGGTGTTCCTGAAGACGCCGTCGCTGGAAGAGGTCAAGGGCTTCCTGCGCGCGCAGCTGATGATGGGGCGCGCGACCTGAGGCCACCGGCCTCAGGCCACAGCCTCCTGCCGGGGCGTTGACCGCCCCGTTTCATTGTCCCCCGCCTGCGCCAGCATCCAGCCGTACAGGTTGCGCGGGTCGGGCGGCATTGCCACCAGTTCCACGGCCCTGCCCGCCCGGTGCGCCTGCGCGGCGACGTAGAGCCAACGCAGCGCGGCGTAGTCTTCCAGCGCAAACCCCACGGAATCAAACACGGTCACCTCGTCCGCCGATGCACGGCCAGGCGCGTGGCCGGCCAGCACCTGCCACAGCTCGGTCACCGGCGCATCGGCCGGCAACTGCTGGATCTCGCCTTCAATGCGCGTCTGCGGTTCGTACTCCACCACGATGCGCGCGCGGCGCAGGATGTCCGCATGCAGCTCGGTCTTGCCGGGACAGTCGCCGCCAACCGCGTTCAGGTGCATGCCGGGCCGCACCATGGACGGCGTCAGGATGGTCGCGCGGGTCTTGTCGGCCGTGACGGTGGAGACGATGTCGGCCCCGGCCAGCGCGGCCTCGACCGAACCGGCGCGCCGGATCGAAAGGCCAGGCACGCCGGCCAAGTTGCGCATCAGCCGTGCCGTGGCGGCCGGGTCGATGTCATAGGCGGCGATCTCGCGCACACCCAGCATCGCGTGGAAGGCCAGCACCTGGAACTCGGCCTGCGCGCCGTTGCCGATCAGCGCCATGGTCGCCGCACCGGGCCGCGCCATGGCGCGCGCCGCCAGCGCCGAGGTGGCCGCGGTGCGCAGCGCGGTGGCCAGCGTCAGGTCGGCCAGCATCAGCGGGAAGCCGGTTTCCACTTCTGCAAGCATGCCGCAGGCCATCACTGTGGGCATGCCGTGCTCCGCATTGCGCGGATGGCCGTTGACGTACTTGAACGCATACTGGCTGCCGTCGCTGACCGGCATCAGTTCGATCACGCCGCGCGCGGAATGGCTCGCCAGCCGCGCGGACTTGTCGAAATCGTCCCAGTGCAGGAACGCCTGCCGGACTTGCCCGGCCAGGTCGACGATGGCGGCCTGCGGGCCGATTGCGGCCACCAGCCGGGCGGCATCCGTTGCGTCGAGAAACAATGTTCGGGCGGTGTGCTTCATGACCCTCTCCTTGATGGTCTGCTCAGGCCGCCGCCGCGGCCACGCCACGCCCGCTGCTGCGGTCCAGGCGCAAGGTCATGCAATAGGCCCCGCCGCCGGACAGCATGAACGGCGACAAATCGACTTCATGCAGCTGGTAGCCGCGCCGGCCCAGTTCGGTGCGCAGATGCGGCGTGGTGCGGGTCATCACCACCTGGTCGTCGAGATTGACGGCATTGACGCTGAAGTGGCGCAGGTCATCGGCGCTGGCCTCGATGCGCAGCCGCGCCGGCACGCGCGCACGCAGTTCCTGCAGCGCCGCTTCGCTGAAGGCCGGCGGGTAGTACAGCACCTCGCCGCCGGACAGCGGGCAGAAGCACACGTCGAGGTGGTAGCTCTGCTCGGTGGCCAGTTCCAGCGCCACCACGTCCTTGCCGAAGTAGTTCGACACCGCCACCGCCGCCTCATGCGAGGAGCGCGGACCGAACCCGGCCCAGAAATGGCCGCGGCCCGCATCCCAGATGCAGTCGCCCGCGCCTTCCTGGTAGCAGCCTTCGGGCAGCAGCGCGACTTCGTCGAGCAGGCCGCGCTCGCGCAGCTTGCCGAAGATGTCGGCGAACGGCGCTTCCTCTCCGCGGCGCTGCGGGTAGCGGAAGCGCGCCAGCAGCGCGCGACTGTCGAGCACTACGGCCGCGTTGGCCGGGAACACCATGTCGGGCAGCCCCGGTGCGCCGGGCGCCACCTCCACGGCAAAGCCGGCGCGGCCCAGCGCCTCGCGCATTGCGTCGAACGACTGCATCGCGCTGCGATGCATGCCGCGCGGGTCGCGCGCCCAGGCAGCCGGGTCCATCCACGGATTGATGCTGTACGACACGTCGTAGAAAGTCGGCTCGACAAGCAGGATCGTGGGGGTCTGGGTCACGGCGGCTCCTTTTCAAATGGCAGGGTTGGCGATGCATCGCTTGGCAATGCATCCGGGAAATCAATCGGTCGATTGAATTCTCGGGCAAGCGTGCGTTAGCCAAAAGCCAGCAATTTGCGCAATTTGCGCCTACCATTATTCAAAACGCCAGGTCAAGCTGGCGTTTTGCCAAACCACCGCCCCCGCCCCCATGGATGCCACCGACCAGCAGCTGATTTCCCTCCTGCGCGACAACGCGCGCACGCCGGTCACGGCGCTGGCGCAGGCGCTGCGCGTGTCGCGCGCGACCGTGCAGAACCGCATCGACAAGCTGAAACAGGAGGGCGTGATCGTCGGCTACACGGTGCGCCTGCGGCCCGAGGCCGAGGCCCACCGCATCCGCGCCTGGATGACGATTGCCGTGGAGGGCAACAAGGCCCGCACCGTGCTGCAGGCCCTGCGCGGCGAGCCCAACGTGCAGGCGCTGCACACCACCAATGGCCGCTGGGACATCATTGCCGAGCTGCGCGCCGAGACGCTGGAGGCATTCGACCGCGCGCTGGACCGGATCCGGCTGATCGACGGCATCAGCGCCACCGAGACCAGCATCCTCCTGTCGACCTACAAGTAGGACGCAGCAAGCCCTCGCTCAGGCCGTGGCGCGGCCGCGCAGGCGCTCGCGCCGCGATTCCTCGTGGAACACGCTGCCGCTGGGACGCAGCAGGTCGCGCAGCGACAGGATGCCGGCCAGACGCATGGTCTCGGCGCTTTCCACCACCGGCAGCCGCGCCACGCTCAGCGCGGCCATGCTGCCCGCGGCCACGCGCGCGGTCTGTCCGGGCAGCAGCACATGTGCCGGCGCGCTGAGCAGGTCGCGGCAGCGCATGCCGGGCGGGATCTCGCCGGCGGCCAGGCCACGGATGGCGGCGCGCTCCAGCATGCCCAGCACGCGCCCGTCGGCCACCACGGGGTAGGCGCGATGGGCCGCGTGTTCTCCAAAGTAGCGCGCCATCGCTTCCGCGACCGGCAGGTCGGCGTCGATGGCGACCACGTTGCGCGTCATCAGTTCGTCCACGTGGGCGCGCTCAAGCGGGTCCACGCCATATTCGCGATAGATATGCAGGCCGCGCCGGGCGATCTTCTCCGTCATGATCGAACGCTTCATCGCCAGCACCGAGATGCCATAGGCCACCGCGGTGGTCAACAGCAGCGGCAGCAGCGCCTGTGAATCATGCGTGAGCCCGAAGGCGAACACGATCGCGGTCAGCGGCGCGCCCAGCACGCTGCCCAGCACCCCGGCCATGCACACCAGCGCCCACAACTGCGGCGAGCCGCCCGGCAGCCATGGCGCCAGCACCACGCCCAGGCCCGCGCCCAGCATCAGCAGCGGCGCCAGCACGCCGCCCGAGGTGCCCGAGCCCAGCGCCGCGATCCAGATCACGGCCTTGACCGCCAGTAGCGCCAGCGCGATCTCGATGGCGATGCGGTTGTTCAGCAGGTCGCCGATCACGTCATAGCCCACGCCCACGCGCGCGGCTCGAAATAGCCGCCGATGCCGACCACCAGCCCGCCCAGCGCCGGCCACCACATCCAGTGCACCGGCAGGCGCGAGAACGCGTCTTCGGTGCGGTAGAGCGCCAGCGTCAACCCCGCGCCCAGCACGCCGCACAGCAGGCCGGCCAGCACGCAGGACAGCAGCGCCGGCGTGCCCGCCGCGGCGGTCTGCAGCGGAAACAGCGGCGCGGCCTCGAAGAACAGCGGCCGCAGGAAGCCCGCCACCGCGCACGCCAGCGCCACCGGCAACAGGCTGCGCGGGCGCAGCTCGAACAGCAGCAGCTCGACCGCCAGCAGCACCGCCGCCACCGGGGTGCCGAAGATCGCGGTCATGCCCGCGCACGCGCCCGCCACCAGCAGCGCCTTGCGCTCGCCCGCGGTCAGGTGCAGGTACTGCGCCAGCAGCGACGCCAGCGAGCCCCCGGTCATGATGATCGGCCCCTCGGCGCCAAACGGGCCGCCGCTGCCGATCACGATGCCGGACGACAAGGGCTTGAGCACCGCCACCCGCGGCGACATCTTGCTCTTGCCGAACAGCACCGCCTCGATCGCCTCGGGAATGCCGTGGCCGCGGATCTTGTCGCTGCCGTAACGTGCCATCAGGCCGACGATCAGGCCGCCGATGGCCGGCACCGCGATCACCCACGCCCCCAGCGCATGGTCGGCCGGCGAGCGCTGGGCCAGCGACAGCGTCTGGTAGAAAAACAGGTTGGTGAAGAACCGGATCAGGTTCACCAGCACATCCGCCGCCACGGTGCTGAGGGCACCGATGCCCAGCGCGATCACGGACAGCATCAGCAGGCGGCGGTTGACGGCATAGTCGCGTTTTTCGACCGGCATGACAGACGACATGGGGGCTCCTTGCTCTTGTGCAGACTTGTGCGGTGCGTCATGCCCTGGGTCGGGATGCACTGCACCAAAGGCGGCCAAATATATCACCCCGTGATATATTACGCGCACCATTCCAACGCGCCCCCCGTCACAAGAATGCCCACCGCCCCCGCCGTCTCCGCCCTGGCGCAGAATGCCCGTGCATGGCTGCGCACATTCGTTCCGCTGCCCGTCGCCGCCAGCCGCAAGGAGCGCCTCAAGAGTTGCCTGGGCGCCCTGCTGGGCCTGCTCTGCACCGAATGGATCAGCCACCAGACCCTGGGCGGCTTCAATCCGTGGTTCGTCGCGCCGATGGGCGCTTCTGCGGTGCTGCTGTTCGCGGTGCCGTCATCGCCGCTGGCACAGCCCTGGTCGATCATCGGCGGCAATCTGATCGCCTCCGTGATAGGCGTGGCGTGCGCGCGCTGGATCCCCGACCCCGGCCTGGCGGCAGCCGTCGCCGTGGCCGTCGCCATCGCCCTGATGTTCCAGTTCCACTGCGTGCACCCGCCCAGCGGCGCCGTGGCCATCACCGCCGTATTCGGCGGGCCTGCGGTCAGTGCACTGGGCTTCGGCTTCGTTGCCGTGCCGGTGCTGTTCAATTCGATGCTGCTGCTGATGATGGCGCTCGCCTTCAACAACTTGTCGCGGCGGCGCTACCCGCACCGCCCGCCCGAGCCCGCAGTGCAGCATGGCACGAAAGACGTGCCGCCATCCCAGCGCCTGGGCGTCACCCGCGCCGACCTCGACGAAGCCCTGAAGCTGCGCGGCGAATTCCTCGATATCGAAGAAGACGACCTTGAACAGATCCTGGTGGCAGCGCAGTTGCGCGCCTACCGGCGCCACTTCGGCAACGTGCTGTGCGGCGAGATTATGTCGCGTGACGTGATCACGGTCACGCCGGACCAGCCCGCGCATGAAGCCGGGCACCTGCTGTCGCGGCACCGCATCAAGGCCCTTCCGGTGGTGGACGCCACCCGCAAGCTGGTGGGCATCATCACCCAGAGCGACTTTTTCGCGGCGCAGCGCGATACCGGCGCGCGCCGCCTGGCAGGGACCGTGCGCAACCTGATGACGCGCGCCGTCGTCACCGCCCGGCCCGATCAGCCGATGGTGGAGCTGGCCCAGGCGTTCTCAGACGGCGGGCTGCACCATGCGCCGGTGATTGACGAGCAGCGGCGGGTGGTGGGGATGGTGACGCAGTCTGATCTTGTTGCTGCGCTGCTTAAGAGTGGGGTGATGGCGGTGCCGGAATGAGTTTTGGTTGGGGTTATGGGGTTGGATTGTGGCTCTTGGCGGGCGTGGGCTGATACGCCGGCGTAGCCGGCGGGGCTCCTTGGTCGTTGGCTTGCTTGGGNGGGTTCGATGTTGTCGTAGGTTTAAGCGCCTGGTTCCGCCCTGCTGGGCGGGTCACTTTTTGTCCGAGCGACAAAAAGTAACCAAAAAACGCGTCGCCTCTGGCGGCTGGCCACCAATTTGGTGTTGGGGGTGATTCGAGCGGCGGTGCTTGCCGTTTGGCGTGGTTGGCCGTTCGACCCAGCTACGCTCCCTGTCCGGTGCCTCCGTCCACGGACTATTGGACGAACCCGACTTTAGGCTGTTGGCAGCCTGCTAAGCACGTTATCGGTGGGACGCCTACGGCTGCGCTGCGCGCACTCAGTATCGTAGGTCGGGTGCTGGGGCACGGAATGCGTCGCTGCGCTCGCACTGCGCGGTCGTATTGCCGGGCCAAAGGCGCAAATCAGGACGTGGCCGTCCGCCTGCCACGTTAGGGCCGGCGCGCAGCGCAGCCGAAGGCGTCCCACCGACGCGGTACTTAGCAGGCTGCCAACAGCCTAAAGTCGGGTTCGTCCAATAGTCCGTCGATGTGGGCACAGACAGGGTGCGTAGCAGGCCCGAACCACCCACCACGTCAAATGGAAATCACCACCGCCCGAACCACCCACACCGTGGAATGGATGGCCAGCCGCCTGAGGCGACGCGCTTTTTGGTTACTTTTTGTCGCTCGGACAAAAAGTGACCCGCCCAGCAGGGCGAAACCAGGCGGTTAATCCTATGACAACATCGAACCCGCCCTACATACCCCAGCTAACGAGCAAGGAGCCCCACCGGCCACGCCAGCGAAACAGCCCACGCCCGCCATAGCCACAAGCACCCCCATAGCCCCCTCCCCGCTATCCACAGCCCCAAACCTATGGCACTGTGTCCGGGAAACACACCCGCCCCCGGCGGCACAATCATTGCCCCCAGTGACGCCCGCCCCACCCCGCGTCCCCGTTTCACATTCCCACCCCCCGACGTAAGCTATATTTACGCCGTTCCCGTCACACCGGCGGGGCCAAGGAAGGGAGAGCCAAACCATGAGTTCCGGCCAGTTAATTGAAAAAATCGCAGCCGTCTTCGCACTGATCGTGCTGATCGGCGGCTCGCTGCTGGTGCTGGCACCGTTCACCACCGCGCTCCTGTGGGGCGCGATCCTGGCCTTCAGTTCGTGGCACCCGTACACGGTACTGTCACGCTGGCTGGGCAACCGGCGCAGCCTGGCCGCGTTGATCTGCGTGCTGCTGGCCACTGTAGTGGTGCTGGGCCCGTTCGTCTACGCCGGCGCGAGCTTCTCGGCGCACCTGGACGACCTGTCCGCGCTGGTCGACCGCTATATGGAACACGGCCTCCCGCAGTTGCCGGCCTGGCTCAGCAGCCTGCCCTATGTCGGTTCCTACCTGCAGAGGTCATGGGACAGCGTCATCAACGCCGATTCCGAGATGGTCGCCAACCTGCGCAAGCTGATCGCCCCGGTCGGCCACGTGCTGCTGGGGGCCGGCCTGTCGATCGGTGCCGGGCTGGGACAGCTGGCGCTGTCGATCATCCTGGCGTTCTTCTTCTATACCGGCGGCGAGTTCGCCATCGCCTGGCTGCGCGCCGGCATGCGCCGCATCGCCGGCGAGCGCGCCGACCACCTGCTGGAACTGGCCGGCAGCACCGTCAAGGGCGTGGTCTACGGCGTGCTGGGCACGGCCTTCATCCAGGCGGTGCTGGCCGGCATCGGCCTGTGGATCTCAGGCGTGCCGGGCGCGGCCATCCTGGGCTTTGTTACCTTCTTCCTCTCGGTGATCCCGGTGGGCCCGCCGCTGGTGTGGCTGCCGGCCGCGCTGTGGCTGTACCACACCGGCGCCACCGGCTGGGCCATCTTCCTGGTGGTGTGGGGTGTGGGAGTGGTCAGCATGGCCGATAACATCGTCAAGCCGCTGCTGATCAGCAAGGGCACCGGCATGCCGCTGATCTGGATCATGCTGGGCGTGCTCGGCGGCGCGCTGGCGTTCGGCTTCCTGGGCGTGTTCATCGGCCCGACGCTGCTGGCGGTGGCCTATGCGCTGCTGCGCGACTGGACCATCGGCTCGCAAGGCGAGCTGCACCACGACCTGAAGCAAGGCGCCGCGGTGGCATCGGCACCCGCGGCCGCCCCGGCCGTGGTCGACAACCCCGATGTCCCGCCGGCCGCCACCAGCAAGCATCCCGGCTGATGGCAGGACACGAAGCGCCGGCCGCGACCGCCGACACCTCGCCGGCCGCGCTGCACCGGCTGGTGGCATGCGAATACTGTGACGCGATCTACGAGCGCGCGCCGATCGCGCCCGGCGAGCGCGCGCTGTGCCTGCGCTGCGGCGGCCAGCTCTACCGCGAAAGCCATCGCCAGTATCAGCGGCTGCTGCCGCTGGTGATCACCGCGCTGATCCTGTTCCTGGTTTCCAACGCCTACCCGATCGTCGAGATGGACCTGCAGGGGGTCCGCACCCAGACCACGCTGCTGGGCGCCGTGCAGGCCCTGTACACCGACAAGATGGGGCTGGTGGCGGCACTGGTGTTCGCCACCACTATCCTGTTCCCGCTGTCCGAAATGCTGATGATGGCCTACCTGCTGGTGCCGATGGCACAGCACCGCATGCCGCCGGGTTTCGACCGCATCGTGCGCGGCATCCGCCAGACCCGGCCCTGGGGCATGATCGAAGTCTTTATGATCGGCGTGCTGGTCACGCTGGTGAAGCTGTCCACCATGGCGCGCGTACTGCCCGGCATCGCGCTATGGTCGTTTGCCGCGCTGGTGATCGTGCTGGCGGCGATGCTGTCGTTCGATCCGCGCGACCTGTGGCGCCATCTGGAAACGCCCGATGACGACGACGCGGCCGCGGCCGAGGAAGGCCGATGACGGACCAGCAGCAGCCTCCGGCACAAGCGCCGGCGCAGCGTCCCCGCCAACCGGGCGGGCGCCTGGCCCGCCCGCGCCAGCTGGCGCGCGAGGTGGTGGCCGAGCTCACCGACGACGACGAGAACACCCCGCTGCCGCAGGTGCCGACCGCGAGCCGGCTCGGCCTGCTGTCGTGCCACGCCTGCGACCTGGTCAGCCCGCGCACGCTGGAGGGCGAGCCCTGCCCGCGCTGCGGCGCCACCCTGCATCACCGCAAGCCCGACAGCCTGGCGCGCACCTGGGCGTTCCTGCTGGCCGCCTATATCCTCTATATTCCGGCCAACGTGCTGCCGGTGATGGTGACGCAGTCCATCCTCGGCACGCAGCAGGACACCATCCTGTCCGGCGTGCTCTACCTGTGGCTGTCCGGCTCGCACATGCTGGCCGGGCTGGTGCTGATCGCCAGCATCATCGTGCCGCTGCTGAAGATGGTGATCCTCACCTTCCTGCTGCTGTCCGTGCATTTCCGCTCGACCTGGCGGATCCGGCAGCAGACCCGGCTGTACGGGCTGGTGGAGGTGATCGGCCGCTGGTCGATGCTTGATATTTTCGTGGTGGCGCTGCTGGCCTCGCTGGTGCGGGCCGGGGCGCTGGCCACCATCATCCCCGGCGGCGGCGCCATGGCCTTCGGCGCGGTCGTAGTCATGACCATGCTGGCCTCGCTCAGTTTCGATCCGCGCCTGCTGTGGGATTCGCTGGAAGACGACAATGCCCGACACTGACAACCAAGACACCCCGCCCGCGGGCTCATCCCCGCCGGCACCGCCAGGCCTGCCGCGGCCCGAACGTCGGCGCCGCGCGCGCTGGCTGCCCTCGCTGGTCTGGCTGATCCCGATCGTCGCGGCGGTGGTCGGCATCTCGCTGCTGGTGCATACGCTGGCCTCGCGCGGGCCCGAGATCACCGTCACCTTCCGCACGGCCGAGGGCCTTACGCCCGGCAAGACCGCGGTGCGCTACAAGGATGTCGACATCGGCCTGGTCAAGTCGGTGCGCCTGGCGCGCGACCGCTCGCACGTAGTGGCATCGATCGACCTGACCAAGGATGCCGAGAACTTCGCCGTGGCCGACACGCGCTTCTGGGTGGTGCGCCCGCGCTTCGCGGCCAGCGGCGTGTCGGGGCTGGAGACGCTGCTGTCGGGCGCCTATATCGGCGTGGATGCGGGCAAGTCGCAGGAATCCGCGCGCGACTTCAAGGGGCTTGAAGTGCCGCCGGCGGTGACCACCGATGCCTCCGGCAAGCAGTTCGTGCTGCGCGCCTCCGAGCTGGGCTCGCTCGATATCGGCTCGCCGGTCTACTACCGGCGCGTGCTGGTGGGGCAGTTGGTGGCCTACCAGCTCGATCCCAACGGGCGCGACCTCACGCTGCGCGTGTTCGTCAACAAACCCTATGACAAGCTGGTGACCGCCGACACACGCTTCTGGCATGCCAGCGGCGTCGACCTGAAGCTCGATGCGGGCGGCCTCAAGCTGTCGACGCAGTCGCTGGTGACGGTGCTGCTCGGCGGCGTCGCCTTCCAGGCGCCGGACCATTCCACCGCCACCGACGCCGCGGTCGAGAATACGCAGTTCCTGCTCGCCAACGACCAGGCCGAGGCGATGAAGGAGCCGGAGGAACTGGCGCCGACGCTGGCGGTGCTTAATTTCGACCAGTCCGTGCGCGGGCTGTCTCCGGGGGCGCCGGTGGACTTCCGCGGCGTGATCGTGGGCCAGGTGCGTTCGATCGGCATCGAGTACCAGCGCGAGAAGCGCGCCTTCCGCATGCCGGTGGTGGTGGAGCTGTACCCGTCGCGCATGGGCTTCCGCGAACGCGACGTCGAGGACCGCGAGCGCGCGCGCAAGATCATCCAGGGCCTGCTGCAGCGTGGCATGCGCGCGCAGTTGCGCACCGGCAACCTGCTCACCGGCCAACTGTATGTGGCGCTCGATTTCTTCCCGAAGGCGGCGCCGGCCAAGGTCGACCTGGACGCGCCGATTCCCGAGTTCGCCACCACGCCGGGCACCTTCGACCAGCTGCAGGCGCAGGTGGGCGACATCGTCAACCGCATCGACAAGGTGCCGTTCGACCAGATCGGCCAGGACCTGCGCACCACGGTGGCAAGCCTGAACAAGACGCTGGCCACCGCCGACCAGCTGGTGCAGCAGCTCAACGGCGACGTCGCGCCGCAGGTGCTGGCCGCGCTGCAGGATGCGCGCAAGACCCTGACCGCGGCCAACGGCACGCTGGCCTCGGACGCGCCACTGCAGCAGGACACGCGCCGCATGCTGCAGGAGCTGACGCGTACCGCCACGTCGCTGCGCACGCTGACCGATTACCTCGAACGCCACCCTGAAGCACTGGTGCGCGGCAAGCCGGAGAAAGAATGATGAAGCGCCGCCCTCTGAACTGCCCGCTCGCTGGTGCCCTGGCCGCCACGCTGGCGGCGGCCGTGCTGGCCGGGTGCGCCTCGCCCGAGCCGCGCTACTACACGCTGGCGCAGGGCGCGGTCGCGCCGCTGGCGGCCACGACGACGCCGGGATCGACCAACACGCTATGGCTGGAAGTCGCGCCCGTGCGCGTGCCGGAGCGGCTCAACCGCCTGCAACTGGTGGTGCGCGATGGCGGCGACGCCAGCCTGCGCCTGCTGGACCTGGCGCGCTGGTCCGCGCCGCTGCCAGACGAGCTGCGCGACGCGCTGTCGCAACGCCTGCAGGCCACGCTGGGCGCGGTCGACACCTACCAGCAGGGGCTGTCGGACGTGCAGCCGCTGTACCGGATCACCACCGAAGTGCTGCGCCTGGATGCCGACGTGGGCCAGCGTGCCGGCGCCACCATCAACTGGACCGTGCGGCGGCTGCCGGACGGCAAAGTGGTCAGCGGCCGCACCCAGGCAGAACTGCCTGCGCCCGGCGCGGTCGATGGTGTCGTCGCGGCGTACCGCGAGATCGTGGCCAGCACGGCGGCCGATATCGCCGCCGGGGTGCAGTCGTTGCGGCCTTAGTCGTCGCCCCACGCCGCGGCATCGCGCTCGCGCCGGGCGGCGGCTTCAGCGGCGCGCCGGTGCATCGCCCCGGCCATCGCCGCCAGGCACTCGGCGGCCCCGCCCTGCACCAGCTTCACCGAACAGGCCAGCATCAGGTTCTTGCCCAGGCCGAAGTCCTCCACCACGAAGCCACGCGCATCCAGCGGCGTGCCGTCCGCATCGGTCGCCACCGTGACGCGCTCGCGCAGCGTGCCCGCGTCCGCGCTGTAGCCCCACACCGGCTTCTGCAGTGCCACCGCAAAGCCCACCTCGAACGCCGTGCCGGAATCCGGCTCGCCCGGCCCGCGGAAGTCATCCAGGTTGGCCATCACCATGTCCGCGCGGCGCAGCAGCGCGATATTGGCGTCATAGATCCAGCGCGCGGTGTCGGGGCCGGACAGGCCCTCGGGTGCGGACTTGTCGAGCGGATACAGGCCGGCAAAGCCATGCGCCGCGCACAGCGCCTTGAGGTGCTCGCCCCAGGCGCGCGCATCCTTGCGAAAGACGTCAAAGCCAGCCAGGTAGATGGTTTTCATGGCACGTGGAGTGAGCGTGATGTGGACGAAGGCAGCGAGGATCGCAGCATAACCCGGCGCCCGCGGGCGTGGTACCACCGGGCTGCACGAAGGTCGCACAACATGCGCGCCCAGGGCGCCGCCTGGCGCCTGCGCAGGGCGGGCCCTTGCGCTACCATTGCCCGTCACCCCTTGCCTTCGCGTCCTCACATGTCCGCTCCCCAGATCGTCCAGGTCGGCCCCCTCGCGCCGCAGACCAATGCCACCCTGCTGCAACAGTACGGCGCCGCCGCGCTCTGGCAGCAGGCCGGTCCGCTCGCTTGGGCGCGCAGCGCGGGCCAGCAAGTGCGCGTGGTGGTGACCTCGGCGCGCCATGGCTGCAGCGCGGCGCTGATCGATGCGCTGCCGCGCCTGGAAGCCATCGTCAGCTTCGGCGTGGGCTATGACGCCATTGCGCTGGACGCGGCCCGCGCGCGCGGCATCCAGGTCAGCAACACACCCGACGTGCTCAACGACTGCGTCGCCGACCTGGCCTTCGGGCTGCTGCTGGATGCGGCGCGCGGCATCGCCCATGGCGACCGCTTCGTGCGCGCCGGGCGCTGGCCGCAAGGCGGCTTCCCGCTGACCACGCGCGTATCGGGCAAGAAGCTCGGCATCCTCGGGCTGGGCCGTATCGGCGAGATCGTCGCGCGCCGCGCGCAGGGCTTCGACATGGAGATCGCCTACAACAACCGCCGCCCGCGCGAGGGCGCGCCGTGGCGCTTCGAGGCGGACCTGAAGGCGCTGGCGTCGTGGGCCGACTTCCTGGTGGTGGCCACCGTGGGCGGGCCGTCGACGGCCGGGCTGGTGTCGCGCGACGTCATCGACGCCCTTGGCCCCAGGGGCATCCTGGTCAATGTGTCGCGCGGCAGTGTGATCGACGAGGCGGCGATGGTCGCGGCGCTGCTTGAGGGACGCCTCGGCGGCGCCGGCCTGGATGTGTTCCAGGACGAGCCCAACGTGCCGCCCGCGCTGCTGGCGCTGGACAATGTCGTGCTGGCGCCGCACATGGCCAGCGGCACGCATGAAACGCGCGCCGCCATGACCGCGCTGACGCTGCAGAACCTGGATGCGTTCCTCGCTGGCGGCAAGGTGCTGACGCCGGTGCTGTAAGCGGCCTACCCGCGTGCCTATACTGGAGGCACCGGCTCCAGCCCACTCTGCGGGCCGGCGTCAGGAGGCATCATGGCACGCAAGTTTATCGATTGCCGCGACTACCCGAGCGACACCCACTGCACGGTGGCATTAAGCGCCGACAGCGAGGACGAACTGCTCGAAGCCGCGGTCCAGCATGCAGTGACGGTGCATCAGCATCAGGACACGCCTGAACTGCGCACCCAGTTGAAAACGATGTTCAAGGAAGGCACGCCGCCGGCCTGAAACCGGCGAGGCTGGCGCCGGGCTGGCACCTGCCCGACGCCACCCCATCCTCCTTCCCGGGGCGCATTCGCAGCCCCTGATACGGCACTTATGCCGATCCGAATACCCATGACACCTGTCATGGCGCATCATTGACGCATCGCTATATACAGACGTATATTGCGCCTGACAGTCCACCTGCCCAGGCCTTGCCGCTCGTGTCGCACATGCCGGCGGGCCAAATCCCGAGGATTCCGATGTCTGCCTTCCGTTCCTGCCGCCGCAGGTTCCTGCTGGCCGCCTCCGTCGCCGCGCTGGCGCTGGCCGCCCCGCCCGCCTTTGCCGCCGACCTGGTGGTGTCCGCCGCCGCCAGCCTGACCAACGCCTTCAAGTCGCTGGCCGAGTCGTTCGAGCGCGCCCATCCCGGCACGCACGTGGTGCTGAACTTCGGCGCCTCCGACGTGCTGATGCAGCAGATCGTCAAGGGCGCGCCGGCCGACGTGTTTGCCTCCGCCGACCAGGAAGCGATGAACAAGGCCGAGGCCGAGAAGGTGATCGCCCCGGCATCGCGCCGCAACTTCGCCGCCAACCAGGTGGTGCTGATCGTGCCCGCCGACAGCAAGCTGGGCATCAGCAAGCTGCAGGACCTGACGCGCCCGGAAGTCAAGCGCATCGCCTATGGCAACCCGGCCTCGGTGCCGGTGGGCCGCTACACCCGTGGCGCACTGGAAACGGCCGGGCTGTGGGACGCCGTCGCCGCCAAGGGCGTGCCGGCGCAGAACGTGCGCCAGAGCCTGGACTACGTCGCGCGCGGCGAGGTCGAGGCCGGCTTTGTCTTCGCCACCGATGCCGCGGTGATGCCGGACAAGGTCAAGGTGGCCGTGCAAGTGCCCAGCCAAACGCCAGTGACCTACCCGATCGCCGTCACCAGCCAGACACGCCAGCAGAAGGAAGCGACTCAGTTCGTCGACTACGTGGCCTCGCCTGAAGGCCAGGCCATCCTGTCGCGTTTCGGCTTCCACAAGCCCTGACGGAGCTCTCGCCGCACCATGGACGCCGTCTGGGTACCGTTGCTGCTGTCGCTGAAGGTGGCTGGCTGGGCCACCGCGCTGAACGCCGTGCTCGGCGTCGGTGCGGCCTGGGCGCTGGCGCGCTGGCGCTCGCCCCTGCGCGACGTGGTCGACGCGGTGCTGACGCTGCCGCTGGTGCTGCCACCCACGGTGCTGGGCTACTACCTGCTGGTGCTGGTGGGGCGCCGTGGCGTCTTCGGCGAGTGGCTGGCGCGACTGGGCATCGAACTGGTCTTCACCTGGCAGGGTGCGGTGCTGGCCTCCACCATCGTCGCCTTCCCGCTGGTGCTCAAGTCCGCGCGCGCCGCCTTTGAAGGCGTAGACCATCAGCTGGAAAACGCCGCCCGCGTGCTGGGCGTGCCCGAAGCCGGCATCTTCTTCCGCGTCACGCTGCCGCTGGCCGCGCGCGGCATCATCGCCGGCGTGCTGCTGGCCTTTGCGCGCGCGCTGGGCGAGTTCGGCGCCACGCTGATGATCGCGGGCAACCTGCCCGGGCGTACGCAGACGCTGTCGGTCGCCATCTATGAGGCCGTGCAGGCCGGCGACGACAACACCGCCAACCTGCTGGTGCTGGTGACCTCGCTCACCTGTGTGCTGCTGCTGGTGGTCGCCGGGCGCCTGGTGCCGGCCGCCGCGCGCAATCCCGCTGAACTCTATGAACGCCGGCGCCTGCGCCCGCGTACCCGCTGAGCCGAGCCACCATGAGCATGCATGTCAGCATCCGCAAGCAGATGGTCTCGGCCGACCGCCACTTTGCGCTGGATATCGATTTCGATTCGGCCAGCCGGCGCATCGCGCTGTTCGGGCCCTCGGGCGCCGGCAAGAGCCTGACGCTGCGCGCCATCGCCGGGCTGCTGGCGCCGGACAGTGGCCGCATCGTGCTGAACGAACGCACACTGTTCGACGCGGAAGCTGGCATCGACGTGCGTCCGCAAGAGCGCCGCGTGGCCTACCTGTTCCAGGAATACGCACTGTTCCCACACCTGACCGTGGGCCAGAACATCGCCTTCGGCCTGTCGCGCGGCTGGCGCAACCCGCGCCGCGGCGCCGTGCACCCCGAAGCGCAGCGCTGGATCGACGCCTTCGGCCTGGCCGAGATCGTCGGCAACTTCCCGGCGGAGATCTCCGGCGGCCAGAAGCAGCGCGTGGCACTGGCGCGCGCGCTGGTGGCGCAGCCCGATATCGTGTTGCTAGATGAACCGTTCTCCGCGCTGGACCCCGCATTGCGCGAGCGCATGCGCGCGGAATTGCGCGCGCTGCAGGCCAGCCTGGACGTGCCGATGCTGGTAATCTCGCACGACCCTGCCGACGTGGAAGCCCTGGGCGACCATGTGCTGGAGATCCGCGAAGGCCGTATCTTCGGCAGCGGCACCAGCCGCCACCATCCGCCGGTCTACGCGCCGGTGTCGGCGCGCGTGGCCTGAGCCGCGCGCAGCAGGTCGACGTAGGCGCCCTCGATCAGGTTCGACGCAGGAATGCCCAGGCTCGCCATCAACGCGTGCGCCTCGGCCACGCCGTCTTCCACACTTTCCTCGTCGGCCAGCACCACTTCCAGCTCCAGGAAATCGCCCAGCGCCTCGACCCGGTCCAGGTGCACGCGCGTGCGGCCGGCCAGGTATAGCGTACGCAGCTTGCGCACCCGCCCGCCCTCGCCATGTGCCGCGGCCAGCGCTGCGCGCAGCGTGGCAGGCGCTTGCGTCGGCGACAGGATATAGAAGCTCTCCTTCGGGCCGGCCTCGTCCGCACGCGCGTAGAAGATCAGTTCGCCCCGGTCCGGCGCGAACTCGCGCAGCTTGAGCCGCCCGTTGGCGCAGGGGAAAAAGGTATCGTCCTGGCGAATGTATTCGGGACCCTGGTCGGCAAGCGCCGCCGCGTGTGGCTGCACACCCTCGACGCTGTCGATGCGGGCCTTGATCTCGACGTTTCTTGGCATCCGTGTCTTCCGTGATTTCAACCGAGCAGCAACCGCGCGGCAATCACCCACATGGTGACGCCGATCACCACTTCCAGCACCTGCCACGCGCGCGGCCGCGCAAACACCGGCCGCAGCAGCGCCGCGCCGTACCCGAGCGAAAAAAAGAACAGGAACGACGCGGTCATCGCCCCCGCGGCAAACTCACGCGCATGGCCCGCGAACTGGGTCGACACCGAACCGATCAGCATCACCGTATCCAGATACACATGCGGGTTGAGCCAGGTGAACGCCAGGCACACCGCCAGCGTCGCACCCAGCGGCCGCGGCGCGGCGTCGCTGGGGTCCAGCGCCGCGTTCGAGCGCCACGCCGCCAGGAAGCTGCGCGCGCCATACCAGACCAGAAAGGCCGCGCCGCCGTAGCGCATCGCCGCTCCCAGCCAGGGCAGCTCGCGGATCATCACGGCAAAGCCGGATACGCCCAGCAGGATCAGCAGCGCATCGGAGAGCGCGCACACCAGGGAGACCCAGAACACATGCTCGCGCCGCAACCCTTGTCGCAGTACGAAGGCATTCTGGGAACCAATGGCAAGAATCAGGGAAAGACCGAGGGAGAAGCCGGCCAGGGCGGCGTGCATTGGTTGTGGAAGGGCTGCTTTTTTGGGTGGCTATTATTGCACGCCGAGGGTGCCGCCATGCCCTCCCAGCCTGCCATGCCTGCCGCAGGCCTAGCTTACCCCACTACGCCCAAGATCACGCTGGACGCCTTGAACACCGCCACAGCCGCTACCCCCTCCTCCAGCCCCAGCGCCTCGACACTGCCGTTGGTCACGATCGCCGCAATCGTGCCGCCGCCGTCGAGTTCGATCACCACCTCGGCATTCACCGCCCCAGGCATCACGCGCGACACCACGCCCGGCAGCTGGTTGCGCGCCGACAGCCGCATCCCCGGATCGGGCAGCCCCACCAGCACCGAAGAGGCCTTGATCAGCGCGAACGCCTCCGCGCCCTCGGCCAGCGCCAGCGTCTCGACGCTTTCGTGCGTGATGGTGGCCACGACCTGCTGCCCGCCGGACAGCGCCAGCACGACTTCATCGTTGACCGCGCCGCCACGCACGCTGGTCACGCGTCCGAACAGCTTGTTGCGCGCACTGGTCTTGATCATCATTCGCCTCATCAGGTGGATATCGTCGACCGCGCCCTCGCCCATGCGCGACAACTGTGCGACAAAGCGCCTGTGCTCGTCCTCGAGTGCGCGATAGGTGCGGATCAGCTGCTCGCCGCGCGCGGTCAGGCGCGTGCCGCCGCCGCCCTTGCCGCCGGCGGCGCGCACCACCAGCGGCTCGCCGGCGCTGTTGTTCATGGCATCGATGGCGTCCCACGCGGCCTTGTAGCTGATGCCGACCGCGCGCGCTGCCGCGGTGATCGAGCCGTGTTCGCCGATGGCGGCAAGCAGCGCGATGCGGTCCTTGCCGCCCCAGTCTTGCGAGCCGGAGCGGAACCAGATGGCTCCCTGGAGTTCAAGCATGGATGTCGGGCGCCGCTGGCGGGCGCCGCAATGAAGTCCGAAACGCGGCTATGGTAATCCGATTTGCGGATCGGTCAGGGCACTAAGAACCCATTTCATGGGTTCTTAGTCCTGGTGCGCCGGGATATACCAGCGCATGATGCTGCCGGCAAAGTACTGGCGGTCGAACCGGCGCAGCAGGCGCCAGGCGGCAAACGGGTCGATATCCAGGTCCACCCACGCCCACGGATGGTCGGGATCGCCCTCGCGCACGATTTCCACGGACTTGACCGGGGCATGATTCTTGAGCTTTTCCTGCAGCATGTCTTCGGTCACATCGCGATGCAAACCCCGGATCAGTACCTGCATGGATTCTCCCTGTCGGTGCCCCCTGCCTGCATTGTAGGCGCCGCCTGCGCCGCGTGCCGGCGGTCCGGCGCGCGCTACGCCATGATGTGCACGCCACCATCCACGTACACGGTATTGCCCGAGATACGCCGCGCATACGGCGTGGCGAGGTAGGCGGTGGCGAAGCCTACGTCCATGATGTCGACCACCTCGCCCAGCGGCGCGCGCCCGGCGGCGTCGGCCAGCAGCAGGTCGAAGTCCTTCAGGCCCGAGGCCGCGCGCGTCTTCAGCGGCCCCGGCGAGATGGCGTGGACGCGGATGCCCCTGGGCTCCAGTTCATGCGCCAGGTAGCGGCAGCTGGCCTCCAGCGCCGCCTTGACCGGCCCCATCAGGTCATAGTTGGGCACCACGCGGTTGGCGCCTTCATAGCTCATCGCGAACAGCGTGCCGCCCTGCGTCATCAGCGGCACGGCCAGGCGCGCCATGCGCACGAAGGAGTGGCATGAGATGTCCATGGCGCGCGCAAAGCCAGCCGCTGCCGCGCGCTGCAACCCACGGACGGGTGGCGCGCAAAGCCACATCGCTGGCGGCGCACCTGTTCATCGACAAGAAAGAATCGTCGCCTATACTGGCGCAGCGCACCTTGCGCATCGCAGCAATTCCGCCTCGGGCGCGGCCCTCGCCAGGCTCGACGTCAATACGCAGGCCGGGTACCCTAGCCGCTGCTTCGCTCACGGAACATCGTCATGACCGCTGCCTCGCCTGCCATGTCCGACCTCGCCGCGCCCGCCGATGCGCCGGACAAATACGCCACGCTGCTGGCACGCTGCGCCGGGCTGGCGCCCATCCCCACCGCAGTGGCGCATCCGTGCGACGCCGCCTCGCTGGGCGGCGCCCTGGAAGCAGCGGAGCTGGGCCTGATCGTGCCGATCCTGGTCGGGCCGGCGGCACGCATCCGGCAGGTGGCAGCGGAGCACGGCATGGCGCTGGGCGACACCGTCATCATCGACACACCGCACAGCCACGCCTCGGCCGCGCGCGCCGTCGAAGCGGTGCGCGCCGGCGACGCCGAACTGCTGATGAAAGGCAGCCTGCATACCGACGAACTGCTGCACGAGGTCACCGCTTCGGCAAGCGGCCTGCGCACCGGGCGGCGGCTGTCGCATGTGTTCGCGATGGACGTGCCGCGCTACCACAAGCCGCTGTTCATCACCGATGCCGCGGTCAACATCTTCCCCACGCTCAACGAGAAGGCCGATATCTGCCGCAACGCCATCGACCTGCTGCGCATGCTGGGCATCGAGCGGCCCAAGGTGGCGATCCTGTCGGCCGTGGAGACCGTCACCGACAAGATCCCCTCCACCATCGACGCCGCGGCGCTGTGCACCATGGCACGGCGCGGCCAGATCACCGGCGGCGTGCTGGACGGCCCGCTCGCCTTCGACAACGCCATCAGCCGCGAAGCCGCCGTCACCAAGGGCATCGATTCGGACGTGGCCGGCGACCCCGACATCCTGCTGGTGCCGGACCTGGAAGCGGGCAATATGCTGGCCAAGCAGCTGACCTTCCTGGCCGGCGCCGAAGCCGCCGGCATCGTGCTGGGCGCGCGCGTGCCCATCATCCTGACCAGCCGGGCCGACAGCGTGCGCGCGCGCATCGGCAGCTGCGCCATCGCCGTGCTGCTGGCGCATGCGCGCCGCAGCGCCGAAGCCGCGGCGCAGGTCTGAGCCGTGCCCGTGCAACCCTCGCGCAACCACCTGGGAGTCCATCGAGCGTGACCGCCATCCATCCTGCCGTGCATCCCGTCATCCTCGTCGTCAACGCCGGTTCGTCCAGCGTCAAGGTCTCGGTCTATGCCGTGCCCGACGCCGCGCATGGCAATACCGACATCAACCCGGTGCTGAGCGCGCACGGCCAGATCGAAGGTATCGGCGTGGCGCCGCGCCTGACCGCGCGCATGGCCGACGGCCGCGTGGTGGCCGACGAGAGCTTCCCGCAGGCCCAGGTGGCCGACCACGACGCCGCCTTCCGGCTGGTGCGCCTGGTGCTGAGCGTGGGCCTGCGCGACAACCCGCCGGTGGCCATCGGCCATCGCGTGGTGCATGGCGGCGCCGACTACGCGCAGGCTGTGCGCATCGACGACGAGGTGATCGCAAAGCTGGAGGCGCTGGTGCCGCTGGCCCCGCTGCACCAGCCGCACAATCTGACCGCGATCCGCGCGGTGCGCCAGGCCGTGCCGGACCTGCTGCAGGTGGCCTGCTTCGACACCGCCTTCCACGCCGGCCACGACGTGCTGGCGCAACTGATGGCGCTGCCCTATGCCTACTATGAGCGCGGCATCCGGCGCTATGGCTTCCACGGGCTGTCGTACGAGTACATCGCGCGCCGGCTGCGCCAGGTCGCGCCCGACCTGGCCGAGGGGCGCGTGGTCGTGGCGCACCTGGGCAACGGCGCCAGCCTGTGCGCGATGCGCGACGGCCGCAGCGTGGACAGCACCATGGGCCTGACCGCGCTCGACGGCCTGCCGATGGGCACGCGCTGCGGCTCGATCGATCCGGGTGCGCTGCTGTGGCTGGCGCAGCAGGGCATGCAGCCGGCCGAGATCCAGGCAATGCTGTATCAGGAATCGGGGCTGAAGGGACTGTCAGGCGTGGGCAGCGACATGCGCGCGCTGCTGGCCAGCGATGCGCCGCGCGCGCGGCTGGCGGTGGATTTCTACGCCTACCGCGCCGCGCAGGAAATCGGCAAGCTCGCGGTCACGCTGGGCGGGCTCGATGCGCTGGTGTTCACCGCGGGCATCGGCGCCAACTCGCCGCCGGTGCGCGCGCGCATCTGCGAACACCTGGCCAGCCTGTTCGGCATCACGCTCGATGGCGGCGCCAACGGCGCGAACAGCCAGCGCGTCAGCCGCGACGACAGCCGCGTGCCGGTGCTGGTGCTGCCCACCGATGAAGAAGGGATGATCGCGCTGAGCACCGCCCGCATCCTGCGCGAGAGCAACAAGCTCTGAGTCAGCCCGCCAGGTAGTGCTCGCGCAGCTGCGCGACGTCCACTGCCAGGGCGTCGCGCAGGTAGTTGTCGACGCTGCCCCAGGCCACATCGATGGCCTGCATCGAGGCATCGAGATAACTGGCGCGGACCTCCAGCAGCGGCATCATCACCGCGGGGTCCACGCCGAGCCCGGCCATGCGCGCCAGCGCCGACTCATTGAACTGCACGTTGCGCTGGTTCGATTCCAGGTAATTGGCCAGGATGTCGTCCTGCGCCACGCCCAGCGCCGCCAGCAACAGCAGCGCGGCAAAGCCGGTACGGTCCTTGCCGGCGGTGCAGTGGAACAGCAGCGTCTTGCCGCCCTGCGCGGTGTGCATAAAGCCACCGAAGGCGTCGCGGTAGCGCACCGGGAAGTCGCGGTAGACCTCCAGCATGAAGGCATCCATCTGCGCCGGCGTGCTGGCGCGCAGGCGCGGCATCAGCACCTCCATCGCCATGCTGCCTTCCAGCACCGGCACCGCCTTCCAGTGGAAGCGCTGGCCAAAGGCGGCTTCGTCAGGCGACTTCTCGCCGGGCGAACGGAAATCCACCACCATGTCGAGCCCGAGCGCCTGCAGCCGGTCCAGGTCCGCGGCGCTGGCCAGCGCGGGGTTGCCGCTGCGGTACAGGCGGCCCTGGCGCACGCGGCGTCCGCTTGCGCCAGCCAGCCCGCCGAGATCGCGCGCATTGCTGATGGTGTCGAATACCAGGTCGTGCCCGCCCGGTACGCTGCCGGCACTCGCCGGAGCCTGCGGTACGACCGCACGGGTATGCAGGCATCCTGCGCGTTGAAGCCACTTGATCATTGTTGTTTCCCGATTGTCCTTGCGATGCGGGCCGCTGCCGTGCGGCGCTTCAGCGCGCGCGGTACGCCGGCACATGCCAGCGCAGGTGGCAGCCCGCGATATAGCGCCGGTCCAGCCGTGCCACCAGCTTCCACACCGTCAGCGCACTGGCATCAATATCGACCCACGCCCACGGATGCCCGGGGTCGCCGGCTTCCACCAGTTCCACCGAACGGATCTTCGCATACCGCGCCAGCGCCTTGTGCAGCGCCGCGGCGTCCAGCCCCGCCTTCAGTCCACGTACTAAAACCTTCATGGTCGGCTCCAATTATTTCAGATCACTCCCGCTCATGCATCACCCGGCGGGGCCATCGTGAAACACTTGGGCACACGAACCGCCGCCAGGCCTTATGTGGCGAGCCTCTCACTGGTATGACGCGTGCGGCAGGCCGGGTATCCATGGATCTCGCGTGGAATTGATCTCGCTCATGACGGGCGGAAATAGCTGGGAGTTGCCCTCGACAGGGCCGGCTCGTGGCCGGAAAATTTCTGTCATGTCGAACGCGGCGGCCGAGCCAGAAGCCAGGCCGCTCCGGGCACACCGAACACGGATGCCGGCGATGCCAGAACTTCCCGCCTCCCACCCTCCCACCCTCCCGCCCCCGCGGCGCAGGCCGCGGCCGTGCCCACACCCATGCGCTGGGCGTGGTGGCTGAGTTGCTGGCCGGCGTGCTGTCCGGCGGCGGCACCATCCAGCCGGAGAACCCGCGCGGCGGCGTGGCCACCAACAACCTGTGCGCGGTGCTGCTCAATCCCGCGCTGGACCTGGGCCTGGACTGGCAGAGCGCGGAAGTCGAGGCCTTTGTCCGCTATCTGCACGACACGCCGCCGGCGCCGGGCGTGGACCGCGTTCAGTATCCCGGCGAGTACGAGGCCGCCAACCGGGCGCAGGGAGGCGACACGCTCGACATCAACCCGGCCATCTGGCGCAACCTGGAGCGCCTGGCGCAGTCGCTCAACGTGGCGGTGCCCACCGTCTGAGACCACAGCGGCCGGCGGGGCTCGCGCCCTGCCGGCCACGGCTGGCACAATACGTGCCATGAAAAGCCTCTGGTCCGCCTTCATCAAGCTGGTGGTGCTCGCCGTGATCGGCGGCGCGCTGCTGGCCGCCATCGCCATCCTCGCCGCCAACCGGCAGCTGCCGTCGCTCGACGCGCTTACCGCCTTCCGCCAGACGCCCGACTACGTGCCCATCGCCAAGATCCCGCGCGAGCTGACCGATGCCGTGGTCGCGATCGAGGATGAACGCTTCTACGTGCATGACGGCATCGACTACATCGGCGTCATCCGCGCAGGCGTGGCCAACCTGTCAGACGAGCTGTCGCAGGGGGCGTCGACCATCACCATGCAGGTGGCGCGCAACTTTTACCTGTCGCGCGACAAGACCTATACCCGCAAGCTGTACGAGGTGCTGCTGTCTTTCCGGATTGAAAAGGCGCTGACCAAGGACGAGATCCTGGAGCTGTATATGAACAAGATCTACCTGGGACAGGGGGCTTATGGCTTTGCCGATGCGGCGCAGACTTACTTCGGCAAGCGGCTGGACCAGTTGACGCTGGCTGAGTGCGCGATGCTGGCCGGGCTGCCCAAGGCGCCTTCGGCCAACAATCCGGTGGCGAATCCCAGGCGGGCGCGGCAGCGGCAGGTTTATATCCTGAAGCGGATGCTGGAGCTTGGGCGGATTTCGCGGGGGGAGTATGACGGGGCGTTGTTGGAGCCGTTGAGGTTGAGGTGATGGGTGGCTTGCTGGATTGACGCTATGCGGTTGGTGGGGGTGCTTGGCGGGCGTGGGGAGCCTGTCAGATTTCTTGTGTGTTGAGGTCATGAGACGATATCGAAAGAAACGCCCTTATGACCGAAACAACAAGCATGACGAAGAAGAGCAAGAAATCGAGCGCACCGAAGCTGTTTCCGG
>NZ_QKWJ01000050.1 GCF_003353055.1 Cupriavidus lacunae | reverse complement strand
AAATGCGACAGTAAACGCGAGACTTAGAGAGTTTACAAGTGCCGCTTCAACTCGTTGAAAGTAAACGCTTTTCCTGGGCGCTCTGGTCGCTTTGGAAGGTCAGAGATGTGTAAAACCGCATGCGCTAAGATGAGGAATATCGGAGAGAAAGCAGCGTGTTTCCCTCCTTTCGAACAGAGTCGGGCGACTGCGGTCGAGGCATGTCCCCTCAAACTAACGTCGCCTCTTTCCGCATTGCTCCTACGGCTTTCATCGAGGGAAGTCCCGTAACTGAGCATCCTCGGCCCCACAAGGCTTTGGCGAAATAGCCTGCCTATGTCCACCCCGCCATCGATCAGCGGGCCATGTCGACGATCCTCTCGGCCAGCGCGTCCCTCTCTGCCAATGCGAAGCCGGGGCATCTGTCGGCTGAACGTGCCCATTGCCAATCCGGCAATTCTCGCCGTACCCACCAAACGGGTGGAAGACGCCGGGATAGCCTTCGCAGCCGTCCAATCCGAGGGCCACCACGATACTCCGTGTCGCCGAAGGGCGAGTATCGGGTCCATCTCAGCAAGTCAACCCTGAGGGCTATCCATCAACTCAAGCGCGTCGTAACCGCACGCCAGGGCGTTGAGAACGACGACGTACGCCGACACCGACCGAGCGTCCAACGACATCAAAATCGTTGTCAGACTGAGCGTGACGTGCCGCAAGAATGCGACTGAATCCTGTGCCCCCGGGGATCTATAGCAATGCTCCGCGGTACCGGCAGCATCGGCGCAAGTTGAGCGCAGCTTGAATGAGGGGTGCAGCTTATCGATATATAAGCAATCATCCAGGTAGTTCACATGCCGTACTTCAAGTAGAACGATTAGCGGTCGGATTCCCCAAGCTCGCGGCGAAGCGGTGCCCGGCTCTTCTCGTTGTTCAATCGGACAAATTTCGAGAGGAGGGCAAGAAACGTGGCCTGCTCCTCTTTCGTCAGCGGGTCGAGCAACCGATGGCGCAGTTCATGCACGGACGGCACAAGCTCTTCCAAAAGCTCGGCCCCGGCACGAGTGAGTCGCAGTAGTCGATAGCGTTTGTTCTCCGGCGGCACGAAGCGCTCCACCAGCCCTCGCTCCTCCAAGCGGACTGCGAGCGATGCGGTGGTGGAATTGTCTAGGGCACACATCTTCGCAAGTGTGACCTGATCAATATCTGGATGATCCTGCAGGATGCGCAGAGCACCGTATTGGATCGGTGTTACTTCTTGTCCTATCACGGCATGGAACATCGAGACGGAGATCTGATGGGCACGGCGGATCAGGTGGCCGGGCTGGTCATAGAGATCTGTCGACAACTCCTCTTCGGGTCCGCTCGGCCTTTTGGTGCGGCTGGATGATGCAGTCTGGCGATTCATGGCCCTTCCCCTGAAATTTGAGTGCTAGGTATTAATACCTAGTACCGGTCCAGCAAAAAATTCTTTCGTGCACGGTTGATGATGAGTATACTGAATCTCAGATTGAGTACACTGAACGTCAACTGGAAAGCGCTCCTATTCGACAGATAGGGCCGGGCGCGCCATGGCTGACGCACCCTCACAAGGAGACACCATGTTTGCACTCAACCAGTGGTATGCCGGCGGTTTTTCATGGGAACTGACCGACAAGCCACTTGCGCGCACATTGCTCAACCAGCACCTGGTGCTGTTCCGCAGCGCCGACGGTGTCGCGGGCGCACTGGAAGATCGTTGCTGCCATCGGTCTTTGCCGCTGTCATGCGGCACCGTGGAAGAAAGTGGTATCCGGTGCGGGTACCACGGCTTGCTGTTCTCCCCGCAAGGAAAATGCCTGGAAATCCCGGGTCAAGCTCGCATCCCCGAAAAGGCTCGGGTTGCAAGCTTTCCCGTGATGGAAAGGGACAAGATCTTGTGGATATGGTTTGGCGCCCATCCCGACAGCGAACCCGATAGCGAGCCTCCCGCATATCGCTGGCATAACGACGAACGCTACGAGTATCGAGGTGGCGTAGTTCACTATCAAGCGCCATACCAGCTAATCCACGACAACCTG
This sequence comes from Cupriavidus lacunae, assembly GCF_003353055.1. GTDB lineage: Bacteria > Pseudomonadota > Gammaproteobacteria > Burkholderiales > Burkholderiaceae > Cupriavidus > Cupriavidus lacunae. Next base: position 52,311 of record NZ_QKWJ01000050.1, on the reverse strand, counting down.
CTAGATCTAAGCCATCTCGGTTACGTCCATTTGCGAACGATTGGTGGCAATCCGTCCGTGCATATGAACGCAGAGATGAAGGTGGAAGGCACCGGCAACGCGGTACGGATCGTCCGGCACATGATGAACTCAGAGGCGCCGAAGACTTATGCGGATGCCTGGGGTTTCCGCGACCGGATCGACCGCTGGCAGGAGATTGAGTTCGATGTCAATCAGATTCGGATCTGGACAGGCGCAGTGGATGCTGGGACGGAGTCGCTGGGTGACCAGGATCGTGGCGGTTTCCACATGCGTGGTCTTCATTGCATTACGCCAGAGACCGATACGACCGCGCACTATTTCTGGACCGTTGCAACAAACCGGCCGCCATCCGGCAGCAGCAATCTGGATGTGGTTTATGAGCAGACAGCGTTGACCTTCGAGGAGGACAAAGTCGTAATCGAAGCGCAGCACCAAAACATGTGCCGCTTCGGAACCCAGCCACAGATCGACATACACGTCGACGCAGGAGCGAACCGAGCTCGCCGCATTATCGCAGCATTGACCGCCAAGCAGGCTAGCTAGTCCCGACCTCACGGACACCGTACAAATCGATACGGCAAGACGGCGCGAAGCGCCAGCTCGTCCAGCAATGAACCTAAATAACCAAAGACCGTGGTGTCGACGCCAGCAAGTCGAGGCTTCGACGCGCCCGCTCAGGAGGAGACCATGATACTCGATGTGCGAAAGGCCATTGACGAAAGCCCGATGTCCCGCTTTCAAATCATTGCCGTAACGGTATGTGTTGTCCTAAATATGCTCGACGGCTTCGATGTGCTGGCGATGGCATTCACGGCCGCACACGCTTCGGCCGAATGGCATCTGAACGGCAAGCAGGTCGGCATTCTGTTGAGCGCCGGCCTGCTGGGCATGGGAGCCGGCTCGCTCTTTCTCGCCCCGCTGGCCGACCGCTTTGGCCGCAGAACCATCATTCTGGCTTCCTTGCTGATCATTGCGGCAGGCATGTTGCTCTCGGCGCTCGCGCAAAGCCCCGACCAGTTAGCCGCGCTTCGTGCATTCACCGGTGTAGGCATCGGCGGGATGCTGGCTAGCCTTACCGTGATTACGGCTGAGTACTCTCCAAATCGCTGGCGTAGCGCCGCCATCAGTATGCAGTCGACTGGATATGCCCTGGGAGCAACGATCGGCGGCATCATCGCCGCACTCTTACTGACGCGCTTTGGCTGGAGAAGCGTGTTCCTGTTCGGCGGTCTGGCCACCGTGTCGACGTTGCCGCTCGTACTGGCCTGGCTGCCCGAGTCGCTCGACCACATCGTGATCAAGCGCCCCCAAGGTGCGCTCGAAAAGGTAAATAAGATCCTGAAGCGTATGGGTCATTTGCCTGCGGACGCGCTGCCCGCGGCTGCTCTACAGGACGCTGCCGCGATGGATCGGCGCTCTGGGTTCGTAGCGCTTCTATCTCCGGCGCTGGTGCTGCGAACGCTAATGATTTGGGCTGCATTCTTCCTCGTGATGGCCAGCTTCTACTTCGTCATGAGCTGGACGCCGAAGCTCTTGGTGCAGGCTGGGATGTCGGCTTCGCAGGGCATCACAGGAGGTGTTCTACTCAATGTCGGCGGGATGCTCGGCTGCATAGTGTTCAGCGTGCTATCGCCGCGAATCCGGTTGCGGTCGCTGTTGTACACGTACATCGCCAGCGGAGCCCTGTCGCTCGTGCTGTTCGGCTTCGTGACTTCCTCGCTTGAGGTTTCCATGATCGTCGCCCTCGTGATCGGCGCAACTATATCCGGCTGCATCGGTGGGCTGTATTCCCTGGCGCCACTTCTCTATCCGATTGAGGCGCGGGCGACGGGCATGGGTTGGGCGATCGGCATGGGACGCATCGGCGCCATTCTCGCGCCGCTAACGGTGGGACTGCTGATTGACGGTGGGTGGGCGATTGGCCATCTGTATTTCCTCTTCGCTGCGCCATTACTGGCGGCGGCGGTCGCAGTTTCGATCACCTTCGCAAGGATTCCCGCAGGCGTCGTTGACGCTCACTGCAAGCCCCAAGGCGCCGCTGCTACGTAATCGAACTGCTCAATTAGAGCGGCAGCGAATTTACCGCAGGCCGCAGGATAGCTGCTTGCGTGCATTGTTGTCAGTCATACAGTGGAGATAGAGATGTCAGGTAACCGAGGTGTTGTTTATGTCGCCCCAGGCAAGGTAGAAGTCCAGTCAATTGCCTTTCCGGAATTGGTCGAGCCGAGCGGTCGCAAGGCGAACCACGGAGTAGTGCTCCGTGTGGTGTCGACCAACATCTGCGGCTCAGATCAGCATATGGTGCGGGGCCGCACGACCGCTCCTGCGGGCCTCGTGCTCGGCCACGAAATCACCGGGGAAGTAGTCGAAGTAGGCTCGGATGTCACCACGCTGCAGACGGGTGACATTGTGTCGGTGCCGTTCAATGTCGCGTGTGGGCGTTGCCCGATGTGCAAGGAGATGAACACTGGCGTTTGCCTGAGCGTCAACCTTGCACGGCCAGGTGGTGCTTATGGCTATGTCGACATGGGGGGCTGGATCGGGGGGCAAGCCGAGTATGTGATGGTGCCGTATGCGGATTTCAATTTGCTGAAATTTCCCGATCGCGAACAGGCCATGGAGAAGATTCGGGACCTGACATGCCTGTCGGACATTCTGCCGACCGGGTACCACGGAGCTGTGACCGCCGGCGTCCGTCCCGGCTCGACGGTATATGTGGCTGGCGCGGGCCCGGTCGGGTTGGCCGCGGCTGCGTCGGCCCGCCTTCTTGGCGCAGCAGTCACGATCGTCGGCGACGTTAATAAGGTTCGGCTCGCACACGCGCGCAAGGTCGGTTTTCACACCGTGGACTTGTCCGAAGACGCTTCGCTCGCGGACCAGATTGCTGCCATCTTGGGCGAGCCGCAGGTGGATTGTGCTATCGACTGTGTCGGCTTCGAGGCGCGTGGCCACGGTCATAGCGGCTCGCATCAAGAAGCTCCTGCAACGGTCCTCAACTCACTGATGGAAGTCACGCGGGCCGCCGGCAAGATTGGCATTCCGGGGTTGTACGTGACGGAAGATCCTGGCGCAACGGACGCAGCGGCGCAGCGGGGCAGCCTGTCGGTTCGATTCGGCCTCGGTTGGGCAAAGTCGCACAGCTTTTTCACAGGGCAAACGCCGGTCATGAAATACAACCGGAACCTAATGCAGGCCATTCTATGGGATCGAATCAAGATTGCTGACATCGTCAACGTGCAGGTGATCACACTCGACGAGGCACCGCAAGGCTATCTGCAATTTGATTCCGGCGTGCCGAAGAAGTTTGTCATCGACCCGCATGGACTGCTCGCTAGCTGACGAAGAACTGCGTTGCGTCACGCGCCCCGGCGCGTGACCGCGCGGAATTCTTGAGGGCGATGGGCCCGAATGAGGATGAAAGATGTTTCTGAAAAATGCTTGGTATGTTGCGTGTACTCCGGACGAGATCGCAGAGAAGCCGCTAGGTCGCAAGATCTGTGGTGAGCAGATGGTGTTGTTCCGGCCCCAGGAAGGCGAAGTTACTGCGCTGGACGATTTCTGCCCCCACCGCGGCGCACCGCTGTCGCTTGGTTTCGTGCGTGACCGGCAGATCGTCTGCGGCTATCACGGACTCGCGGCAGATTGCTCAGGAAAATGTGCGAGCATGCCTGGCCAGCGTGTGGGCGGCTTCCCAAAGATCCGCCGCTATCCGGCCGTTGAGCGCTATGGCTTCGTCTGGGTGTGGCCAGGGGATGCTGCACTGGCGGATCCCGCTGCTATCCATCACCTTGAGTGGGCGGAAAACCCGGAATGGGCTTATGGCGGCGGCATGTATCACATCGGCTGCGACTATCGTCTGATGATCGACAATCTCATGGATCTCACCCATGAGACCTATGTACATGCCTCGAGCATCGGACAGAGTGAGATCGAGGAGGCTGCGCCCATCACGAAGACGGAAGGCGAAACGGTAGTAACAAGCCGGTTCATGGAAAACATTATGCCCCCACCGTTCTGGTCCGCTGCGCTTCGCGGCAACGGTCTGGCGGACGATGTGCCTTGCGATCGCTGGCAGATTTGCCGGTTCACGCCACCTAGCCACGTGATGATCGAAGTCGGCGTCGCCCATGCTGGCAAAGGCGGCTACCACGCCGACGCTACGGATAAGGCCGCTAGTATCGTGGTGGACTTCATCACGCCGGAAACGGAATCCTCGATCTGGTACTTCTGGGGCATGGCGCGCAACTTCAAGCCCGATGATGCCAACCTGACGGCGACTATTCGCGAGGGCCAGGGGAAGATCTTTGCGGAGGACATGGAGATGCTCGAGGCACAACAACGGAACGTGTCCACGAATCCCCATCGCAAGCTGCTGATGCTCAATATTGATGGTGGCGGGGTGCAGTCGCGGAGGATTCTTGACCGCCTCCGCCTGATCGAGGCGGAGCGCGTCACAGAGATAGGCGGCCAATCATGAAAGTGAAATTAGCGAAGAAGGTCGAAACGGCTACGGATATTTGTGCCTTCGAGCTTGTAGACCCAACCGGGAAGTCCTTGCCCGCGTTCTCTGCGGGCGCGCATATCGATGTCCACGTTGGCAACGGCTTGGTACGCCAGTATTCCCTGTGCAACGATCCGAACGATACACATCGCTATGTCCTTGGTGTGCTCCGGGACCCTAATTCCCGCGGTGGTTCGATTGCAATGCATGCTCAGGTCGAAGGGGCGGAGCTCGAGATCAGCGAACCCAGGAATCACTTTCCGCTCGCCAAGGAGGCGAAACACTCGATACTGCTCGCGGGCGGCATTGGTGTGACGCCAATACTTTGCATGGCAGAACGATTGACTCATCTCGAGGCATCGTTTGAGTTTCACTACTGCACGCGTGCGCCGGAACGAACCGCCTTCCGCGAACAACTCAGGCGGCCCGAGATGAAGGACCACGTGCGTGTCTACTTCGATACGGCTCCGCCTGGAGAGCGTATCGATCTGGAGGCGATTCTCGCAGGTCCCGATGCAGGCAAGCATGTTTATGTCTGCGGGCCATCGGGCTTCGTCGATGCGGTACTGACGCGTGCGAGAAACGCGGGCTGGGCTGAATCCAACCTCCACCGGGAGTACTTTACTGCTCCGAAGGGATATGTCGGTGCGAGTGACGCGTTTCAGGTCAGGCTCGCAAGCTCTGGAAGAGTCATAGCAGTCAAAGCCGAGCAGACCGTGGTGGAGGCGCTTGGTGCGTGCGGCGTCGAGATCCAGACTTCGTGCGAGCAAGGCATTTGCGGGACGTGTCTCACCCGCGTGCTGGAAGGCCAACCCGATCACCGCGACGCATACCTGACGGATGAGGAACGCGCGGCAAACGACCAGTTCCTGCCGTGCTGCTCACGCTCTAAGACTCCGATCCTGACGCTGGACCTGTAGGCGGCAAGCAGTAGGGGGCAATACCGGATCAATTCCAACGCTCCCGGTAGTTTCAGGCGCATATCAATCTGATAGATGCCTGAGCTCGCGCAACTAATTATAAAAGGGGAGGCAAAATGAAAGCTAAGAAGGTGGCAGTACTTATTGCCGCATTGATTCCGGCACTAGCTTCGGCGCAATCAGTGACCCTGTATGGGGTTATTGACACTGGGTTGGAATATGTCAACAACGTCGGCGCGGCGAAGGATCAGGTTTTTCAGATGCCAAGCCTGACGAGTACGGTGCCGTCGCGCTGGGGGATCCGTGGAACGGAGGACTTGGGTGCAGGCATGAAGGCTCTCTTCTGGCTCGAATCCGGCTTCTTGCCGGACAACGGGGGCAGTAGTCAGGGCGGCAGGCTCTTCGGGCGCCAGGCGTTGGTTGGCCTGTCCGGGGGATGGGGTCAGGTAGCGCTCGGAAGACAGTACACCATGCTGTTCTGGGCACTCGCTGAACCCGATATGCTGGGTCCAAATATCTTCGGCTCGGGCTCGCTGGACAACTATATACCGAATACGCGCGCGGACAACGCGGTTTCATACAAAGGGACTTTTGGAGGGTTGACGATTGGCGCGACGTACAGCTTCGGCCGGGATACGGTAAATGCCGGTCCTGGACCGGCCGGGGCCAACTGCCCGGGCGAGAACCCTGCTGATCATCGGGCGTGCCGGGAATGGTCGGCAATGCTCAAGTATGATGCGCAGCAATGGGGCGCGGCCGTCGCCTATGATTCGCTTCGTGGTGGTCCGGGGGCATTTGCCGGGTTGACGAGTAGCGCGCTTACCGATGATCGCCTCTCTGTGAATGGCTACTTCATGGCCGGGAAAGCAAAGATCGGCCTCGGTTGGCTACGCCGCGACAATAAGGCAAGTGCCACGCCACTCAGCGATCTCCTCTATACCGGCGTCTCGTATCCAATTACTCAGGCTCTCAGCGTCGATGTAGAAGCGTTCAACCTTCGATATCACAATAGTTCGAACAAGGCTTGGCTATTTGCCGCGCGGAGTACCTACGCTTTCACCAAGCGTACCTCTGCCTATATTACGGCTGGCTATATCAATAACGGCGGCAATCTTGCACTCTCAGTAAGCGCGCAGCCGGGCACCAATCCTAGCCCAGGTGGCAACCAACTTGGTGGCATGGCCGGTCTTAAGCATATCTTCTAGGTGCAAGCAAACAGGTCAACCGCTTGGTTTCGTGAGTTTATCGACAGCAAGCGCCCGGATTCGCTTTCGGTAGGAGGCATGCCCACCGTTGTGCGGCATCTCCGGCGACCTGTGCCGGACCGACAGGGCGCAATAGCGACTCCGAGAAAAAGATAATTTCCTACGCGTCATTACAAGGAGACATTGCTCATGACGAAAATACGCGTTGCCGCTGTTGGGGGTACCGTCCTGGTCGCCCTCATTGCCGGTTGCGGTGGGGGCTCTGACAGCCCTACACCTACTACTTCTCAGCCGGCATCGCCTAAGACGCCGCAAGACGCCTGCAGCGCCTTGGTTGGCATGACAATCCCGGCGGCGTCGATCGGTTTGCCCACTTCTGGCGCTTTGGTGCAAAACGCCACACTCGTCGACGCATCCGCGGACGGCAACTCCAACGGCGAATACTGCGCAGTGAAGGGGCAGATTCTTCCGGTAAGTGCCGACGCGCCGACCATGGAGTATCAGGTCAATCTCCCAACCGCGTGGAACAACAAGGCGTTGCAGCTTGGAGGCGGCGGCTATGACGGTTCGCTCGTCACGGGGCTTAATCCTTTTGCTCTGCAACCTGCCACCGTAACCATGCCGCTGAAGCAGGGTTATGTCACGCTGGGCAGCGATGGGGGGCACAAGGGTGGCCCTGGATTTGATGGAACGTTTGGTCTCAACGACGAGGCGCTGCTCAACTACGGCAAGCAGTCAGTCAAAAAGACACATGACGTGGCCATGATCATCGTCAAGGCTCGTTATGGCACGACGCCAAAGCGCTTCTACTTCATCGGCGGCTCACAGGGAGGGCACGAGGCGCTGGATGCCGCGGCGCGCTACGGTGCTGACTACGACGGCGTGGTTGCCAACTACCCGGCCTACAACGTGACGATGCTTCACCTCGGCGCGCTCAATCTTGGCAAGGCCCTGTATGCCAACGGCGGCACCGGTTGGATGAATGCCACCAAAACCAAGTTGCTCACCGACTCCGTCTATGCCGCGTGCGACGGTCTCGACGGAGTTAGTGACGGCATCATCAGCAATGTGGCGGGCTGCAACGCTGCATTCAATATCACTACGGTACGTAGCACGTTGCGCTGTCTCGGTGGCACTGACACTGGCGACACGTGCCTGTCCGATGCTCAGATCGATGCCGTTGACAAAATCGCCTCACCGTACCGCCCGGGCTTCCCTATCGCGGGTATGAGCGAGTATCCCCGTTGGGCTTTGCTTGAAGGCGCGCGGTATGCCGGTCAGTCGACGTTCGGGACGCGGCCGGTACCCACTAACCCGCCCTCCGCCGCATTGGACGCGCTCGAGTACAGGGCGGGTGCGGCTACGACCCAGTACATCATTACGCGCAATCCAAGTCTTGATCCGCTGACCTTCGATCCGTTGCAGTGGCAAGCGCGGACGCAGGAAGTGGGCACGATCATGGACGTCTCTAATGTGGACCTCGCGCCGTTCCGCGATCGAGGTGGCAAACTGATCCTGGTGCATGGAACGATTGACGATTTGATCTCGCCGCACAACACGGAGGCGTACTACGGGTATCACAAAGCCATCCAGGGTCAGGCGGCGATGGACTCCTTCGTGCGATTCTATATTGTTCCGGGCCTGGGCCACGGCTTCGGCACCTTCAACGCCAAGTACGACGGCCTCGGACTTCTCGACAACTGGGTTGAGCATGGTCAGGCGCCCGGAACGCTCACTGCTGTGGACGGCAACACCACCGGCGCAACAGCGGGCCGTACTCGGCCGATGTGCCAATACCCGGCATGGCCGAAGTTTACCGGTGCTTCGGGCGCCTCGCCAAATGACGCGGCCAACTTCACCTGCGTGACGCTGTAGCAGCCGTGGTAACAACGACGGTCTACTTTTCGTCCCCTCACTGGAGAGGCCCCTTGAAGAAGCCGTCTATCGCCGGTGCGTTCACACGCACCGGCGTGTACCTCAGCGCAGCCCGAGCAAACGTAAGCAACTACATTTGGCCTTTCTGCAGACTGATGCGCTGCTGGCTCCGATGAAATCCGCTGACTCGCTTCTCATTTAATTGTCGAGGCTTTAGATTCCGAGACTGAAGTGGCCACGATTACCGCGCGGCTGCTTCCCATTGGGTATCCCTTTGTTTTCGATGCAATTTACCGGGTTAGCACCCCAAGCATTCATGCGGGTTTCCGGCCGATGCCCAGAAGATATCCCCATAAAATCAATCACTTGCTGACTGGTCCATTTTCCGCATCCACAGATACCGATCTGTAGCATGGGCGTGGCAGTAGGGAAGGGCGGTCAGCCTCCGAAAAGCCGAGTCGGAGCCGACGAGCGGATGACGGCAAGCGCTCGGCGGTCAGGGGATGCATGTCGCCGGTGTGACTATTGCGGACCCAGAGGTATCAGTTCTTTGGTGCAGCCCTCTGAGCCGCTTTCAAAGCAAAAACGGTTACGCCGTACGCCACTGCGAAGATGAGTCGGACTGGAACGCCGAGGTGGGCATGAGCCGATGCGCATAGCGCGCGATGGGAAACTCAAAAGTGCCCCGCAGGTTGATTCCCTCGAGATGGGGTAATCGTCCTTTTCCTGCAGATTGATACGGTTATTAATCGGTCCCGAGTTCTTTGTTGACGGGGCTGCTGCTTATTCGCTTGACATTGCGGCCATCTGAGCACTTGTCGTACAGTTTTGTCCCGAACGACACCCAGAAAAGTGCAGATGTCGGCATTTGCGTATCGCTACGTTGGCAGGGAAGAGTTGCCTGCCCGCTTGACAGAATTTGACCTGCAGCAGTTTTTTCAGCTCACCAGTGCTGACATCGCGGCAATACGGGAGCGGTTTCGGGCCGACAGATTCGCCGCGGTCGGCCTACAACTCGTTTGCCTCCGGGCCTTCGGTGGGCCGTTAGACCGGTTTGCTGCCGTTCCGCGAAATCTCCTTCAGTACGTGTGCGAAGCTTTCTCCGCGCCGCTACTGTCGATTGCCAGCCTGAAGACGCTGTACCAACGACGCCCGACGTTGTACGAGCATCAGCAATGGGTCAAGGAGCACCTTGGCATCAAGCCGTTCGATGTCACCACTCAGGCCGCTTTGCTGGAAATGCTCCGCGTGCAAGCTGCCGCAGCGGCAGACGTGGATGAACTTATCGCCACCGCTCAGCGGTGGCTCTACGATCGCTGCCGCCTCATTCCCGGCCAGCGCCAGATCACCGACATGGCACGGCATGCATTTTCCGGCTACGAGGCGCAAATGCTCGCAGCGGTCAACCGCGCAGTGCCGGCGGCCACGCTGCAGCAATGCATGAAATCCGTCGGCAGTCCACGGGCTGACGGCTCTGCAACGCACCTCGAGTGGATCAAGGCGCCTTCCAGGCGCAACGGCCCCAAGAACCTCGCTGAAACGCTGGACAAGATCCGTTACCTGAAGGCCCTCGCTGTGCACGAGTGGAATCTGGATGACATCGCGTTGCCCAAACTGCGTGCCTATGCGCAGAAAGTGCAAGCAAGGCGTCCGGCCAAGACCAAAACACTGAAGGAGAGCACCCAGGCGCTTGAACTGGTGTGTTTTCTACGGATGAGTTTGCTGGAACTCACCGATATCGCGATGCACCAGACCATCCGACGCAGCCAGGATTTGTTTCGACGCGCGGCCAGCACAGCGCAGTCGACGCACACCCGCTCCGCCATGGAAGACAGGCAGCAGGCGCTCAAGGCCAAGGCCGTCCTGCAAGACAAGAGCAAGTCGACCGAGTAGCGAGTGGATGAAGCCCTGAAGCACCTGGCCGTCGTCACCGACGCGGCGCATTCGAGCTTTGCGTCACACGTGCGCGCGGCGCTGACCGGTGACCATCAGCGGATTCACGCTCTGCTGGCGGGCCTGGAAAGCCTGGAATTCGGCGGCAGGGAGGACGATCCCGGCTTTGCGAACCTCGAGGCGTGGCGCGACCTGCAGACAAGGAAGCTCAATGCTCTGCCAGAAGACTTTATCGTGACCGGCGTTGGCACGGCGTGGCATGACCTCGTCCATGATCCTGACCCAAAGCGCGGCTATCAGGCCTTCTCTGCCTGCACGATGATGTCGCTGCGAAATAGCCTGCGTCGGGGCAGCGTATGGATTGACCACTCGATGCGCTTTGGTGATGGCGACCAAATGCTCATCCCTGCCAAGGAGTGGGAGCGCGACCGTGTCAAGTATCTCGGGCTATTGGGCCTGCCAGCCGCGGCTGATACCTTCATCGAACAGCTACTGGATACGCTTCGTGCTGGTGTGGCTGCGGTGGCCGAGGCCTCTGCTAAAGGCAAGATCGAAATTGGAGACGATGGCATGCTTCACCTGCCGGCGATTGTGGCGCTGGAGCAAGACGATGAGCCGCGCCGCACGCGCGACTTGATCTACAAGACAATCGGCGATGTGCAGTTCCCAGACCTATTGCTGGAGGTCGACGCCTCGACCAATTTTAGCGAGGTGCTGCTCGGGCACCGGGCGAAGTCCGTGGCCGAACTGCTGTCGACCTATGCGGCCTTGCTCGCCCATGGCACCGAGATCGATGCCAAGGGCATCGCTGCGATGATTCCCGGCATCGACACCGCCCAGGTGTCACTTGCCATGCGGGGGCTGGAGACCCATGGCCGTTTGCGCCGGGCCAACGAGGTGGTAGCTGAATTTCAAGGAAAGATCCCATTAGCCACGCACTGGGGCACCGGAAAAAAGGCATCGGCCGACATGATGTCACTAGACGTATCGCGACATCTGTGGATTGCCCGTGTTGATCCACGTCGACGCACCTACGCGACCGGCATCTACGCCCACGTGCTCGACAAGTGGGGCATCGTCTATGACCAACCGATTATCTTGAACGAGCGTCAGGCTGGGGTGGCCATCGAGGGCGTAGAGCAGCACAACCGCAGCGAGGACCATATCCGCCTGTCGTTACTGGCAGTGGACACGCACGGCTTTATTGTTACGTGGACATTGTCATCATTCCGCCATAGGTAAGGCATATAGATAAGGAAAGACATGTCGCCAGGCTGGCAGGGCTGCGCAGGGCGTAGCCCGAAGCGGGCCTGCCAGCCTGGCGACACTACCGACCGACAAACGGCGAACCAGGGGGGCTCCTGCGTTATGTGCCGATGCCTTGTCCATGGTCGGGAGCTAACCAGTGCTTCGAAAGGAGCCTGCCATGGCCGTTCGCAACACCCTTTTGCCCAATGGGCAAAGAAGCGTCTTGCTGCTGGATGACGCTGGCGGACCTGTCCAGGTCATCAATGACTACCTGCGACACCTTGCGGCGCGAAACTGTTCGCCAAACACGCTGATTGCCTATGCCCACGATCTGCAACACCTGTGGCGCTTCCTCACGCAACGGCGACTGAAGTGGGAAGAGTTCAGGGTGTGGCATACCGTCGAACTTCTTGGCTATTTGCGATCGCTACGGATTCCATTGTCGCCTCGCCGGCGTTCGATCGCCGAGGCGCTGACGATCGACGGAAGGGCAATGGCGCAATTGGCCCCGGCCACTGTCAACCGGATACTTGCAGCCGTCTCGTCGTTCTATGATTTCGCAATTCTCTCGGCACAACTGGACAGTGCTAACCCGCTTGAGAAGACGCTTGATCACCAACAGCAGCGCGTGACCAGTAGGCATCGACCTTTCATGGACGGCGCGAGCCGTCAAAGGCCGTTGCGCAGGCGGGTGTCCGTAAAGACCGTGGACCGGTTGCCTCGCCCGATGTCCGATGAACAGATCGACGCGCTTTTCGGGGAGCTTCATTGCCAACGTGACCGGGCAATTCTGCGATTGATGCTGGATGGTGGGTTACGACCAGGAGAGGCGTTGGGCCTGCATTTGGAAGACGTCCGGTACGGCCAGCGTCGCGTCATGGTGCGATATCGCAATGATCATCCGAAGGGCGTACGGGCTAAGTCTCGCTTCGAACGCGTTGTTGATCTGCACGATCCCACCACGCTGGAAATTGTGAACATGTACGTCATGACCGAAAGGCCGAACGACGGAGACAGTCCCTTCGTATTTCTCATCGGTGGCGCCGGGAGACGCCGGCTCGAACCACCCGGCTATCCTGCCTTGTTCAAGCTGTTTATCAGGGCCTGTGAGCGAGCCAAAATTCGGGAGCCATGGGTAACGCCGCACAGCCTGCGCCACACCCATGCCACCCGTATGTGGGAGGCGGGGATGCGTGAGCTGACGCTCCAGAAGCGGCTCGGCCATGCATCCCCAGAGTCGACGCGCATCTACACCCGCATCTCCGATCGACAGGTCGTCGCCGATTATCGACAAGCGCTGGGCCTTGATGATGTCGAACCGGTGAGCGGCGTTCCGGTGACCACCTGAGCGATCTAGGATGATCGATGCCGCGACCAACAAACGTTGCAGCGAAACCGCTCGATACACCACATCGAGCTTGTTCGTATTGCTCCGAGTCTGAATATGCAGAGTTTGCCAATGCGCTGCCCGGGTCTCCCACCCGATGCTGCCGCAGGCTTAATGATATGCGCCGCTTCGTACGTCGCTGGCCAGACCTTCGAGCCTGGTTTGCGGAGCCCCTTGCCGTCCGTGTCGGCAGTGTGCCTGCGAGAAAGCAGTATGGGCTTGATGCCGAAATTTCCCACACCGGACGGCCGTTTCTTCTGTTCCTGGGGCTTCGCGGCTTGTTGCAGTTCGACTATCCATGGCTCTTCGCCAGCAGCCCACTGTACGTTCCAGAGATGGCGCGAGAAATGGGGCTGGAACTGGGCATCGACGCCCTTCGGAGTGATGCCCAGCGACTGGGTTTTGGCAAGTTTGGGATCGACGCGACGTTGCGCTGGACCGTGAGCCGGGTGATATTGCACACCGGGTGCATCGACGCCTCCACGTTCGGCGGTGAGCATGTGCACGGACTTCGCGCAGGGATAGCGGCGTTCCTTGCCAGTCGCGACCTGCACGAGTTCTATCCGAGCGCCTCAGGCAACTTCGAGGCGTTTCGCAAGAGCTGGACATTGCGTGTGAATCAGCTTGAGTTGCTGCTGTTCCATCGAGAACAACTGGATGCACAGCCGAAGAAGTTCATGCGCAGCATTAAGGAACGAAAGCCCATTGTGCCGCGCATGCAGGACGTGGTGGACCGCTGGCTCGTGGCGCGTAACGCGACGGATCGTCCGCTAAGCGTGCAGAAGTTCGAGCTCGCGCTATATCGATTTATGGTGTGGCTGAACAATGAGCGGCCGGCGGTGGAGAGCTTTGCGCAGGTCACGCGAGACGATGTCCTGGAATATCTGGTGGCATTATCGACGCAGCCGAGCCCGCGAACGGGGCAGCCCTTGGGCACACTGGCTCGACGCGCGCATGTTTCCGCGCTGTCACAATTCTTTCGTAACACAGCCGCGTGGGAGTGGGATGACACACCGGGGCGACCGTTGCTCGGCATCGGGGATCTGCCAAAGATGCCAGTACGAGTTCCACGATTCATTCCAGCAGATGAGCTTGCGCGTCTGATGGTTGCCGTCGGAAATCTGGAGTGTCCGTATCAACGTACTGCGTTGCTCATCGCTCGATGGACCGGGGCTAGAAAGGGAGAGATCCAGCGACTGTCCGTTGATTGCCTTGATAGCTATCTTGACGGCACGGCCCGTCTGCGCCTGCCAGCGGGCAAGACCTACCGGGAACGCGTCGTGCCGTTGCATGAGGAAGCGGCAATTGAACTGAGGAAGTTGATCGCAGCACGGACTCAGGGACGCGAGCGTGCACTGACCGATGAACTGACGGGAACGCCAACGCGATACGTGTTCATGGCACACGGCAGACTGCTCTCATGCGCATACCTCTTCCAGGCTTCGTTGAAACGCGCCTGCGAAGTCGCCGGCACTGTCGACGAGAATGGGCGTCGGACCATTAGTCCTCATCGCTTCCGTCACACGGTCGGTACGCAACTGGCCGAACGCGGAGCGAAGCTGCATACGATCATGAGCATACTGGGGCATCGCAGTGCATCGATGTCGCTTGTCTATGCACAGATCAGTGATCGCGAGGTGTTGCGCGACTACAAGTCCGTTCTGGAACCCGGGGCGATCCTTGCAGGTCCCGCGGCGGAGCAACTCCGCAGCGGTGCCTTGCCGAGGTCTTCCGTAGACTGGCTAAAGTGCAATTTCTTCAAGACCGAACTGGAACTCGGTCACTGCTTGCGGTTACCGGCCGAGGGGCCGTGCGAATGCGATATGTACTTGACGTGCGCCAAGTTCGTGACGACCCCGGCATATGTGCCACGACTGCGCGAGCGACGGAAGCTAGAACTGACGCTGGCTACGGATGCACAGGCTCGCGGTTGGCCCAAGGAACGAGAACGGCATCTTTCCATCGCCGAACGCATCGCGCGACTTCTGATCGATTTGGGAGAGCCAGGGCACGGCCCAGACTGACGCTGCGCCGATTGGGAGGGAAGTCGAATGATTGGCCAAAAATGCGATTTGTCCATATAAACACGAACGCCGCGATGGCCTTGGCCAAGGGCTTGAGTTTCGATCTATGTCCGCGGCTGCGCGATCTGGCGGAGCGCAAGCTGTACCTCCCCGCAGAGTTCAAAGTGCCGGAAGGTATCGAGCGTGTCACCACGAAGCGGTTGTCCTTGAGAGCCATACGCCTGGGTTGGGACGATTTCCTACGGGTGCTGGCATCGATCCGTATCGGCCGCATTAGCGCTGAGCTCGCCATGCAACGGTTGGGCAGCGCCGCCCGGACCAACAAGGCGCACAAAGCTGCCGAGCACCTCGGCCGGCTGTTGCGTAGCATCTTCCTGTGCGACTACGTGACCATTGAAGACTTCCGCCGCGAAATCCATACGTTGCTCAGCCGAGGCGAGTCGGTGCACCAGTCGCAGCGCGCGATCCATGGTGGCCGGGTACCACACGAACGCGGACGGCGAGGCGATGAGCTGACGGCGATCTCGGGGGCGCACGCGCTTCTGACCAACATCGTTCTGGCGTGGAATACCCACCGCATGAACGATGTCGTCGAGCGACTTCGCAAGGGGGGCACGAACATCGAGGACGCTTGGCTGCGCCGCATGGGGCCGGGGCATTCCGGGCACATCAACTTCCGGGGGATTCTCAGCTTCGGTGTCGAGCGCTACATTGACGCGCTGATCCAAGGCCGTGGCGCAACAATCCGACAGGCTATGGCATAACTGCAACATCAAACGCCGTAGAGCAAAATCTGCCACAGATTGGCACACCGCAGTGGCTCGAGGCAGAAATACGGCAGTACCTTCGCAGCGGCAGCTAAGACAGCAGCTTCGCAGGCTGGCCACGCATACTTTGGCGAGACGGCGCCTGCTAACCGCGTATCAATCCGCAAAGAAAGGACGGTGCAGCGCGGAACGAAGAATCACTAAGTCATTGTTCTGGAACGTCTTTTTAATCCTGACCGTATCAATCTGCTGCAAAAGGACGATTACCCCGCGATGGCCAACGACATTGCCGAGTTGCGCACGCGCTTCCCCGAAACCCGTGCGCTCTATCGCGAGGTCTGCGGTTTGCTGTTCTTCCGCTACGGCGTCACGCCCACCACCAACAAGCTCTACAGCCTGGTGCGCAAGGGCAGCATGGGCACGCCCTCCGAGGTGTTGCAGGCGTTCTGGCAGGAACTGCGCGGGCGCACGCGCGTGACTATCGACCATCCCGACTTGCCGGAGGCGTTGAAGGAAATCGCGGCCGGGGCGGTCCAGACCATCTGGCAGGCGGCCAACGAGGCCGCCACCGGCGAGCTGGCCACGCTGCGCGCCGAGGCCCGCCATGCGGCCAGCGCCGCCGAGGCCGAGCGCGACGCCGCGCGGGCCGAGACCGCGGCCGCACGGGAGGAGGTGGCGGCGGTCTTGGCGCAGTTGGCCGAGGCGCGCCAGGCGCACGACGCCGTGCAGGCGGAACTGGCGGCGGAGCGCCAGGCGCACGCGGCAACCCAGGCCCGGCTGGAAGCGGGGCGGGCGGAGCTGGAGGTCGCCGGGCGGCAGCTGGCGGAGCTGCGCACCCAATTCTCGACCGAGCTCGAGCGCGCCCGCGAGCAGGTGACCATCGCCCAGGAGCGGGCCGAGGCCAGTGAGCGGCGCAGTTTGCGCGAATTAGACGCGGAGCGCACCGCGCGCCAGAAGAGCGATCGCACGGCCGAAGACTTGCGCGGCGAACTGGCAGCGGCGCGCAGCGAGGCCCGCGACGCGGCGGTGGCGCAGGCCGAGGGCCGTGCCCGGCTCGAGGCCCAGGCCGCGACGCTCGCCGATCGGCTCGCCAGCGCCGAGCAGGCGCAGCGCAAAGCGGCGCACGACCTGGACGCGGTGCAGGCGGAGTTGGGCGCGGCGCAGCGCCGGGCCGAACGGGCCGAGGCCGAAGCGGCGCTGGCGCGCCAGCTGCTGGCAGAATTGCGGGTGGCGCCACCCGGGCGGGGGGAGGGTGGTGGCGGGCGGCGCCGCAAGGCCGGCACCCCGGCGCCGACCGAGAAGCAAGCACCGGGCGAAGAACAGGGCAAAGGACAGGGCGCGCCGACGGCCGCCTCCAACCCGGATGACGACAGCGACAGCAGTGACGACAGCCATGACAGCAAAAACTGAGCGGGCGGCGGCGATCCGCTGGATCCAGGCGGAGATGGCCGACTACGGGCTGACCATGGAGGAGCTGGAAGCGGCGGGGTGCTTCGATCCGCCGCCCCCTCCGCCACCCCCGCCCGCGCCGCCGCCGGTGGTCTGCTACCGCAACGCCGCGGGGCAGAGTTGGGACGGGCAGGGCGAGATGCCCGACTGGCTGCGGCGGGCGGTCAATGCGGGGCAGTCGGTGGAGTTTTTCCGGGTTGGATAGGCCTACAAACTATTCCGGCCCTCTGTCCAACGCCGATGTGACGGGGCTGATCGACACAACCAACGACGAGGCCCCGACTTTCGCGGGCCAACGGCAAGTACATTCTTTATGCCACACGCGTTCACGGGCGCCCGGTGCTGGCGGCGGTATCGCAATTGGCTGAAGGGCGCGCTCGGCGATGCCCTGCATGCAGTCCTGTGCGGCGCTGGCCACAACATCCGCTTGGTCTTGCGGAAGCTGCGGCTTCTTTGTGCCTGGTTTCTGCGCTTCCTGAACCTCGATCAGCTCGCCATATCACTTCGCTAAAGTGTCCTGCGAGCCTGCAGAACGAATTGTTCGGGGCCGACTATTTAGCCTGTGACTGCGCTAAGGCGAGCTCAATCTCGCGCATCTGCGTCGACAGGCGCCAGCTTGTGCCAACGCTGCCGTCAGCCGCTCCTGCAGCGCCCCGGCTGTCTAGCGGGTGCGAAACGTGTGAGCACTGTTTGGGGCAATACGTCGCCCTGGCGGGCGCCGGCCACCGATAGCGATCTTGGCCTGGACTGGCGGCACGACGCCATGTCATGGCACTTCCAAGCAAGTGGTGGCACCCCGAAGCAATCACCCAGGGCGACGTTCCGAGAGACTGAGGCCTCAGCAGCCCTATCTTCACGGAGACACAACATGCCCATCATTGTTTGCGAATGCAAGGTCGGAATCGAAGCTGGCGTCAAGGCCAAGATCGCCAGCGAGTTCACGAGCGCGATCAGGGAGATCATCCTTTCGCCGCTCGACTTGATTAGCGTCGTATTCCATGAATCCACGCCCGACAACACCTACCGTTCGGGAGAGCCCACTTCCGAAACGCTGATCTTCTGCCACATACGTGATGGGCGCAGCGACGGCGCCGTGCTATCGCTGGCCAAAAAGGTGAGCTCGATCTGGAGCGCGTGCACCGGGGCAACGGAGGACGAAGTCGAGGTTCTCGTCACACTGTATCCCGCCAAATACGTCGTGCGCGGCGGTGAACGCCTGCCCGAAGCCCCTCGCGTGTGAGGGTTTGGTCCAGCCATCCCATCGTGCATCTGCATGCGGGCGACCCAAAACCGCAAGCCGGACCGCACTACCAAGCGATTCGAGCCGATCCACGCAGCGGTCCGGGCGCGCTCCGACTGAGTCGTGAATCTAACGACCGACGGTTCGCTAACCATGCGCATCGAAGAGCGCTTGCGCCGCGCCATTTGGTTCAGCGCGCGCCATGCTCGGACTAACGGGAGCGAGGTTTCGGCCTCGCTGCATCACCAAAACCTCGTACCGAAGATAAAAGGAGACAAGTCAATGAAGTCAACCCGCGCTGAAGCTGGCAACAGCAGATTCACGCTAGCAAGCATCGCACGCTCGTCACGCGCGCTGGCTCCCGAACTGGCCACCTGATGTGGACTTCCTGATTCATATCATGAGCAAAGTCATCATCACATGTGCTGTCACCGGTGCGATTCATACGCCCTCAATGTCACAGTATCTACCGGTCACTCCGGAAGAAATCACTGAAGCCTCGGTCGGCGCGGCCGAAGCGGGCGCCGCGATCATTCACCTTCATGCACGCGATCCTGTCACGGGCAAGCCGGACCAGAGCCCCGATGCATTTGGCCGATTCTTGCCGCAAATCAAGGCACGCACCGATGCAGTGTTAAATATCACAAGTGGCGGCTCGCCCTACATGACGATCGAGGAGCGCATTCAGCCATCAATGCGCTTTGCGCCCGAGTTGGCTTCACTCAATATGGGCTCCATGAACTTCGCGCTGTTCCCGATGCTCGCGCGTTTCAAGGAATTTAAGCATGCCTGGGAGCGCGAAGCGCTCGAAGCCAGTCGTGACCTGATTTTCCGAAACACCTTTAAGGATATTGAATACGCCTTAGCGCAATGTGCCGCCAATGACACGCGCTTCGAATTCGAGTGTTACGACGTGAGCCACCTCTACAACTTGGCGCACTTCGTCGAGCGCGGTCTGGTCAAGGCGCCGTTCTTTATTCAGACCGTGTTCGGCATCCTGGGAGGTATCGGCACGCATCCTGACGACGTGTTGCACATGAAGCGGACGGCCGACCGGCTGTTCGGCAATGACTATCACTGGTCGGTGCTGGGGGCAGGCAAAGATCAGCTTCGCCTTGCAGGAATGTCTGCCAGTATGGGCGGCAATGTGCGCGTCGGATTGGAAGACAGCCTGTGGCTTGGACGGGGCACGCTGGCCGAGAGCAATGCCGCACAGGTGCGGCAGGCGCGCCAGATTATCGAGGGGCTTGGACTCGAAATCGCCAGCCCGAACGAAGCCCGGGAAATCTTGCAATTGAAGGGCATTGGGAACGTCAAGTTCTGAGAGAAGGAACAGGGGCGACGTTTTTTGCCAAGCAAATCGCGTTGCGAGGTCCATGGGGCTGAGCGCCGAGATCAGGCGCGCCGGTGCGGCCGACGCTGCAATCGGCCAGCAGTGCCCTTCACCGAGATGTGGCGACGCCGTCGGCTAGACCTAAATCGCCGATCTACTGTGCTTGATGCCGGGCCCCTCGCGGGCCCGTTGTCATGGCTCATCGCATCGCTATTGCTTCAGACCAGCACGAGTCGAGCCAAGGTGCACGATGTGCGAGGGCAAAGCGAACGCGGTTGACGTCCATGCGTCAGCGACCCTCCCCATAAGGGGTATTCACCAGCGAGTGATTCGCTTGCGAGGTCAATCGGCCGCGCGCACAATGAGGCTGGACGCAAGGTCGAAGTGGAGGTAAGCAATGCATGGTCACCTTGACTCACAAGCTGAATACCGCGAGGTTGGGGGCGAACTCATATCCGGCACCATTGTTGACTCGCGCACCACCCATGTTGAAGTCCTCGCGCGTCGGGCGACCGGGCCCATCTCTTGGCGTTTTCGTCAGCCGCGGCTCGCGCTGTTCTGGTTTCGTAACGGCCTCAAAGAGTTGCATCTGCAACTCGACGGCCGCCGCATTCACTCGGGAATAACACAAGGAACAAACCTTGCGCTGTTCCCGGCCTCGATTTCAGTCGAAGGCGAGTTCGACGTAGCCCCGTGCTTCGACTACACGGTGGTCTTCCTTGACCCGGCCGTTGCCTCCGACGCCGGCTGCCACTTCAATCGGCCGCTGATTGCCTTTGGCAACGAAGATCTGCAACGTGGCCTTTCGGTCCTATGCCGTGAGGCGCGCAATGCAGACAGCCTTTACGGGTTGTTCGCCGAGGGCTGGGCAATGCAAGCACTCGCCCTACTGGCGCGGGTCGACGGCAGCCAGGCAGCCGCCATTCGGCCGTGCGGTGGCCTCCCACCTAGCAGCTTGCGGCGCGTTATCGACTACATCGAGGCCGACTTGTCGCGGCCGTTCACGATCAAGGGCTTGGCGCAAGTTGCCGGTGTCAGTCCGCGGCACTTCATGCGGGCTTTTCGCGAAAGTGCCGGGCAGACGCCCTTGCGCTTTGTGTACGGTCTGCGTCTCGAGCGGGCCAAAGAGTTCCTCCTGGATCCTCGTCGCACCGCAACTGAAGTCGCGCTGGATTGCGGTTTCAGCCACGCTCAGCACTTCAGCACCGCATTCAAGAAGGCGACCGGCGTCACGCCGTCCGATTTCCGCAGGGCTGCGACGCGCTAATGCGTTACGCGGCCCCGGGGTGCCGTAGTGGCGTTGGTCATCGTGATTTCCTTCAAGGACAAAGTTCGGTGGATCGCACATCAAACTAATCCCGACTTCACGATGGCCACCCAGAACGAAATGGCCGCTGCGCGGCAAAGCGCGTAGGGCAAGCCGCTTCGGGCTACGCCCTACGCGCTTTGCCGCGCAGCGAGTGGCACAAGACTTACCCCACTTCCTGGGACACCCCCGACGGAGAGCTCACGCTCGAAATACGTCTAGGTTGTCGGTCAACCATTCGGTCAACGAATGTGGGGCCTTTCCGGTCAGTTCCTCGACCGTCGACGTCGTTTCGGCGAGCACAGATTCGCGGAACATTTGGTCGAGTCCAACCAAAAGATCGGCTACGAGCGGCGCAAGTCCGGCGCCGAGCAGAGCCTCTCTCTGTTCGGCAGGCGAACGTTCGACGTAAGTAACCGGATGTCCAAGTAGGCAGGTCAACTCCTCTGCCACCTGGTTCATGGTCCACGCACGTGGACCAGACAGGTGGTACGCACGTTGCGACGCGGGCTCGATTTCCTCGAGCAATGCAATGCGGGCCACTTCAGCAACATCGCGGGTATCGATGAAGTTCACACGCCCGTTACCCGCTGCGCCGGCCCAGGAACCGGCGGCGATGTGTGGCCCCAGACGCTTGAGCACATGGCTGAAAGTGCTAGGGCGCAAGACGGTAGATGCGATCGGCTGCTGCGCCAAATGCGCTTCGATCTGCATGTGCCAAGCGATGGGAAGAAGTCGGGTCGCGGGGCCGAGGGCGGACAGTTTGACGATGTGCCGAACGCCTGATGTGCGCATTCCACTGATGGCGGACAGTGATTCCAGACTCATCGCGGACAGTGTTCCATGCGAAGGCGGACACCCTGCGCTGGTGTCCTGAGTGACGGGATGAATCGTAACCGAAGTGTCCGCCATCAGGGTGGAATGACGGTTCGGCGGCGGTGTTTCAGTCGGCCTGGCGCAGCCTTCTCATGGAATCGCCCTTCAGGGCCATCTTGTGCGAACCATGGACGATGCGGTCGAGGATGGCATCTGCCAGAGTGGGCTCATCAAGCCAGGCGTGCCACGCCGTGACCGGCAACTGAGAGGTGATGACGGTCGAGCGAGTGCCGACGCGGTCGTCGAGCAACTCCAGCAAATCGTTTCGTTCGTGCGCCGCAATGGGGGCAATGGCAAAGTCATCCAGAATGAGCAGGTCGAGCTTGGCCAATTGCGCTAGGCGCCGCGCAAAGCTGCCATCGCCATGCGCCACATGCAATTCCTCCAACAGCCTTGGCGCGCGGGCGTACAGCACCGAGAAGCCCAGCCGTGCCGCCTGCTGGCCCAAGGCGCACGCCAACCAAGTCTTGCCGCAACCGGTGGCCCCGGTAAGCAAGACGTTGTGACCGTGGCGCAGCCAGTCCCCGCTGGCCAGACTGGCGATGAGTTCACGGCTGAGGCCGCGACTGCCGCGCCAATCAATGTCCTCCAGGCAAGCCGAGGAGACCTTCAATCGGGCGGCTTTCATCAGGCGCTCCAGTCGTTTGCTGTCACGCCAGTCCACCTCGCGCTGGACCAGCAAGGCCAGACGTTGCTCGAAGGACATGTCGCTGGTGGCGACTTGGGTGGCGGCGTCGGCCAAGGCGGCGACCATGCCGTCCAGGCGCAGCGCGCGCAGTTGGGTCAATGTGTGTTCGTTGAGCATGTTCATTCTTTCGGTGTGAGGGATGGTTCAGTGGTAGTAGCCGGGGCCGCGCACGTTCTCGTGCAAGGGCAAGGTGGCCTGGACGGCAACGGGGGCGGCGAGCGGGCGCTGGTCGAGTCCACTGCGCAGAATGGAGGCGATGCTTTTGTAGTGCGGCGAGCGAATCGACTGGGCACGTGCGCAGGCGGCCTCCAGCCGGTCGCCGCCGTACTGGCGCCCCAAACGCATCAAGCCCAAGCAAGAGCGGTAGCCCTGCTCGGGGTGAGCGCGGTGCTCCATTTGCCAGCGCACCACGGCAGCGGTGGCGGCGCCGATGCGCTCGGCCCAGGCGATGAGCTTGGCTGGGGTCCATTGCAGATGCGCCCGGTGTGACGCCGGCATGTGCTCGGGCGTGGTGGTGTGGGCACCCCGGCGCGCGTTGAGAGGGTGGGCTGCCACACGTTTGCCACCATGCAGCACTTCCAGCGTGGTGGCGGTGACGCGCAGTTCCACGGTCTCACCAACCAGGCCGTGAGGTACCGAGTAGTAGTGGCCGTCGAGTTCGACGTGGTAGTCGATGTTGACGCGCGCCCGCTTGTAATTCGCAATGGCCATGCGCGTGGCTGGCAGCGGGCGCAGTGCCGGGCGGTCGAGTTCGGCAAAGGCACTGGCTCGGCAGCCGGGCAGCTTCTTGAACGGACGCTGGTTGAGCTCCACCACCAGAGTAGTAATGGCGCGGTTCAAAGTGGCCAGACTGAAGAAGCGTTGGTGGCGCAGCCGAGCCAGTATCCAGCGTTCGACCACTTGAACCGCAACTTCCACCTTGGGCTTGTCACGCGGCTTGGCCGGTCGTGCCGGCAGCACCGCCAGAGCATAGTGGGCGCAAAGTTCGTCGAGTAAGCGATGCGAAGTCGGCTCGTAGCGGTCGGGCCGGGCCATCAAGGCACGTGGCTGGTCGGGCACCAGCAGGCGTGGGACGCCGCGGATGAATTCCAGCGTGGCAATGATGGAGCCGACCCAATCCGCTGCCTTCTGGGTCGGTGTGGCACAGGCGTAGGTGTAATTGGACGCACCAAGCACAGCGACGAAGATTTGCGCCTGGGTTATCTCCCCGCTGCTGGCATCAACGATAGGGACTGTCTGGCCAGCGTAGTCGACGAAGAGCTTGTCACCGCCCACATGTGTCTGGCGCATCGAGCGCTTGAGCTTGGTCGCCCAGCCGTGGTACTTCTCGCAGAAGGCGCTGTATTTGTAGGCCTGCCCCTGGTGTTGCTGTTGGTACTCCTCCCACAGCAGTTGCAAGGTCACGCCGGCGCGGCGCAGTTCACGGTGGATGTAGGCGTAGTCGGGTTCGAGGTGACGCGACTGCCGGGGCACCGGTGGGCGGTACAGCAGGGCTTGCAGTTCTTCGTCGCTCAGTGTCTGGGCCAGCGCCCAGTCCACGTTGGCCGCGCGCGCGTAGCTGGCTATCTCGCTGACCGTGGATTTGGAGATGCCGAGTGCGGCCCCGATTTGGCGGGTGCTCAGTCCCCCGCCGTGCAGCAATTGCAGTGTGTGTCGTATCTTACTCATGGTGACCCTGGGTGTGGGCATTGCTGGTTCCGGTCAAAAAACCGGGCAGCTTATGCCGTACTTGGGTCACTCAGAACACCGCCTCAGGTGTCCGCCATCCAAATGGAATGCTGTCCGCCATCACCGTGGAACGGTGTCCGCGATGACGCTGGAACGCTGTCCGCCATCAGCGTGGAATCGTGTCCGCCATCGCGTGGAATACGCACCTGATGCAACTGCTGCATCGATCAACGCGATTTCGTTGGCGACCTGCTCGAGGGAGGTTCCATGCGCGATGAAGAGCCGGTCGATGCCGCGCAGGGTCTCCTCAAGCGTTCCGCGCGTTGGAAGTCGACCTTGAATGTGACCACCCCGTCGGGCAGTCGCGCTGTGCTGGGTTGGCGCGTTAATGCGACCAGGTCGATCGGGTCAGCGGCGAGCAACGCCGTCAATGTAGCGCCAACGCGTCCTGTTGCACCCGCGATGGCGATCCGCGGCTTTGAGGGGTTGAGCATGGTCAGTACCTTTAAGAGGTATCATCGAACGAGCGATCCACACATCATGGAACGATCGTTCCAATTTGTCAAAGGGTATTTGAATGAGCGGCAAGCCGCAATACGACGAAGGTGCCGTCATTGATGCAGCCCTGGATGCCTTCTGGCGTCACGGATACGCGGCTACATCGATCAACGTGTTGACGAAAGCGACCGGACTATCGCGTTCAAGCCTTTACCAACGTTTTCAGGACAAGGATGGCCTGTTCCAGATCGCACTTGAAACCTATACGGATCGGGTGCTACGGAGGATGAAGTCATACGAGGGCGGCAGTGCGCGTGCGCGGCTCGAGGCGCTGCTGCGGGGGCTGCTGCCGATGGGGTCCCGTCGCCCCCCGGGTTGCCTGCTCGCAAGAAGTTGTGCCGAGCTAGTCGATCTGCCGGCAGCAGGGCAGAAGGCGGCGCTCTCGGGGATGAACCAGCAGCGCGTTCTGCTCGAAGGTCTGCTTCGGGAAGCAATTGCAGTTGGCGAACTGCCAGCTGATGCAGATGTCGCTGCGCTGGCTTGGTATTTTCTCGGGGCGATGCAAACGATCTTGAATTTGCCGCAGGCGGGTGCGAGCAGGGGCGAATTGGACCGCATGATCGCCGTTGTGATGTTGGCGTGGCCGGCGGCCGGTATCGCACAAACGAGATCTTGAGCATATACAGGCTCAATATCCAGAATTGGAACTCGGCATTGTCATATTTACCCGATACTGCGTTTGGTTGCAGAGCCCAACTTCTTCGGCGCCCGGCATGCAGCAAACTCTGTATGTTCTGGCGGCAGCGCATTCTGCTGCGGCTGCCGCCAAATAGACCATAGCGAAAGTAGAGGCGTTAGCCGAAATCAAGCTCCATGATCGGACCGGAGCCGGCGGCGATAGCCGCTGCCAGAGATTGTATTTCGGGTAGCAGCTTCTTGAAATAGAAGCGCGCCGTCGCGACTTTCGATGCATAGATCGGGTCGGCAGAGGCGGCGTTGACGAGCCCGATCGCAGCCATACGTGCCCACATCCATGCTAGACCGACATGACCGGCAAGCCGAAGGTATGATGCAGCAACGCTTCCCAAGACGTGAGGATCCGCCTTGGCTTGCATCGATACTTCGTGCGTCGCATTCCGCAACACATCGGTCGCACTCGAAAGCGGGGCGGTGAATTCCCGCAGGACTGGATTATCGGCATTCGCGTCGATGAACTCGGTGACAATTGCAAGGAACATCTCCAGCCGTGTGCCCTGGTCGGAGAGAACTTTGCGTCCAAGGAGGTCCATGGCTTGAATGCCGTTGGCACCTTCGTAGAGCGGGATGATACGTGCGTCACGAAGATGCTGTTCGACCTGGTTATCCACGATATAGCCATGTCCACCAAGGACTTGCATTGCCAAGCTGGTACATTCGACGGCGAGGTCGCTGCTGAATGCTTTGACGATCGGTGTAACCAGTGCAGAGAGTTCTGCCGCCTGATGCCGAATCCCGGAGTCATCGCCGAAGTGCTGGGTGTCTGCCAGCTGGCATGCCCACTGCGCGAATGCTCGTGTTCCTTCGATATATGCTTTCTGAGTCAGCAGCATACGGCGCACATCAGCATGCTCGATAATCGGATCCGCCGGGCTATGCCGGGCCGATGCTGTGGGGGACCTTCCTTGTGTGCGGTCCTTTGCATAGCCCAGTGCCTTCTGGTACGCCGCCTCCATCAGTCCGATTGCATTGACCCCGACAAGGAGCCGCGCGTGGTTCATCATAACGAACATAGCCGCGAGCCCCTTGTCTGGCTCGCCCACCAGATAACCCGTTGCACCATCGAAGTTCATCGTGCAGGTGGCGTTCGCATGGATGCCCATTTTGTGCTCCAGGGAGCCACAAGTGACTGCGTTGCGTTCGGCCAGATCTCCTTCAGGCGACACCAGGAACTTTGGAACAAGGAAGAGGGAGATACCCTTGACGCCGGGGGGCGAGTCCGGTAACCGGGCGAGTACCAAATGGACGATATTGTCCGTGAAGTCGTGTTCGCCTCCCGAAATGAAGATCTTCGTACCGGTTATGCCGAAGGTGCCATCGGCATTCGGTACTGCACGGGTGCGCAAAAGTCCGAGGTCGGTGCCGCAATGCGGCTCGGTCAAACACATGGTTCCCGCCCATTCGCCGGAAGCCAGCTTCGGCAGGTAGAGCGCCCTCTGCGCGTCCGCGCCATTTGCCGCCAGGCATGTGTAAGCCGCCTGCGACATACCAGGATAAGCCGCCCAGGCCATGTTAGCGCCAGCGAATATCTCCATGACAGCCGCATTGACCGCGTTCGGCAGTCCCTGACCACCATGCTCCGATTGACATGCCAGTGCGGTCCAGCCCGCCTCAGAAAACCGCTTGTATGCGTTCTTGAATCCCTCAGGCGTCGTCACCACACCTGACGAAGGCATGGTGCAGCCTTGGAGGTCTCCAATGCCGTTCAGGGGCGCCAGAATCTCTGTAGCGAACTGACCTGCGGCTTCGATTACCTGGTTGATGGTGTCGGGATCGGCAATTTCGGCAATTGCGGAGCCGGTGGACACGTCGAGCAGCTCATGCAGCACGAACTGAAGATCGCGGAGGGGGGCGTGATAGTAGTTCATATGGTCCGGGTATGCTGGCAGCCGCATGGCAGGCCAGAGAGAAATCGAGTAGGGCTGAGCGGGGCGCTATGCATTGCTTTGCTCGGCAACCAAGCGCGAACGCAAGTCTCTACGCAGGATCTTGCCCACCGTTGATTTGGGCAGGGCATCGACAAACGTAATGTGTCGTGGCACTTTATAGGCCGCAAGATGGGAGCGACAGTGTGCCTCCACTTGTTCCGTGGTGAGCGCCATATTGCATGGCACGATGAAGAGGTGCGGGGCCTCGCCAGAACGGTCGTCAGGCACGCCGATACAGGCGGCCTCGAGGACATCGGGCATCATTGCGACGACGGCCTCGATCTCATTCGGATAAACGTTGAAGCCTGAGACGAGAATCATGTCCTTCTTGCGGTCGACCATTGTCATGAATCCCAATTCGTCCATGACCACAATGTCACCCGTCCTGAACCAGCCACCATCAAGGAACGCTTTCCGTGTTTCGTCCTCCTGATTCCAATAGCCGCTGAAGAGTTGTGGTCCCTTGATCAGAAGTTCGCCCGCAACACCGAGTGGGACGTCGTGCCCACTTTCATCTACCAGGCGAACGTCGGTCGAAGGCACAGGAATACCGATCGATCCGCTTCGCCCAGGAGGATTGAAGGTGGCGCTCGGTGAGGTCTCTGTAAGACCATAAGCTTCGGTAACAGGGGGAGCACCGGCCGCGAGCCATCGCTTTGCAATAGCGTCCTGGATTGACGCCCCGGCGCCAATCACCAAACGGGTAGCGCTGAAGTCTACGGAAATGAGTTCCGGTGTGTTCACCAAGCTGTTGAACAAGGTGTTGACCCCGACAAGAATCTGAAACGGCCGCCGCTTCAATTCAGCAAGCACAGAACCAGCCTCACGCGGATTGGGAACCAAGCGATTCTCACAACCGAGCGATAGCGCCAGTAATGCAGTTGCAAGCGGGAAGATATGATACAGAGGCAGCGGTGTCACCATCGATGCCTCCGAGCCTGCTAACGGTGGTCCAACCCAAGTCAAAATTTGCGCCAAACTCGCGCAAACTGACTTGTGCGTGAGGACTGCCCCCTTGGACACACCCGTCGTGCCACCGGTGTATTGCAGAATGGCGATGTCCTGAGCGGTCTGTGCGACCGGGGAAAGAGTGCCCCTGCTTCCCTGTAGAATTGCGTCGGCTAAAGGTTGGCACGTGCGACCACCGGTCGTGCCGGCTTGTTGAACAGCGCCAGCGTCTTTTGCGAGTGCCAGTTGACCGACAATAGGTTTCATTCCAACAACCGGTGCCGTCAGCACCTGAACAATGCTGGTTTCCTCCAGCACTTGCTGCAGCGGCTGCTGCAGTTGGTCGGCGACGATAATGCAGGTGGCGCCAGAATCCTGCAGCTGATGCTTCAATTCACGCGGCGTATACAGGGGATTGACTGGAACCGCCACCATCCCTGCTTGAAATATCGCTGCCAAGCCTATCAGGAAAGCTGGGCAACTTGGCAGCATCAACGCTACACGATCCCCCTTTCTCAATCCTGACTGCTGCAGGAAAGTCGCAAGCGCCTCAGACAGAATGCCGAGCTCTGCGTAACTAAGTGATTCCTCCAGGCAGGTTACCGCAGGACGCATGGCGAACGAGGCGACCGCGCGTGCAATCATGGACCCCAGTGTCGCTGGCGCGTCCACATCAATCTCAAGCGGTATCCCGGGGGGATAGGAACTATGCCAGCGTCTGGCTTCCATATTGATGTCTCTCAGTTGTTATACCCTGGTTAATATCCGGGGTTATTTCGCTTTGTTGCCATCTGCTCCACGGCTTCCCAAATGAAATCGACTCCGTGTAGGGAGAAGCATCGTGACGAACGCGCAGCTCACTGATGGGCCTGCCGACCGAGTACCCGTCCCGGGGACTGGCGCCAACAGATTTCGCGTGATTCGTTAGTTAACGGTCGTTTGCCAAACGATGCTAGGTTACACACTGAGTGATGTCAACAAGTATTCACGGTTGGTGATCTGATCTGCGCATGCCGTTGGGCGCCCCCGGCACAGGAGTGTGAGCTGGGCGCCTTCGTGTCCTGAGGATGGCACTTAGTCGGGCCGCGAAGAGACAGCGCTTAGACGGGCTTGGACGGCCGATGTACAGGACGGCATTCGCTGCTCCCGATCCTTTCGAGCGCAGGCCAGTATCTTGGGAAGCGGCAGCCCGTGCGCCGCAGCATCTAACTGAGGCAGACCTTTCCTGAACGATCGTCATGCTATAATTCCTGCCATGTCCTGAGTTCGAAGTGAGCCGAAAATGCGCTACTCAAGCACGCACAAGCAGGAGACGCGGGAAAAACTCCTTAACAGTAGTCAAGCGATTGCCAAAAAGGGTGGATTCGATTCAACGGGAGTCGATGCCCTGATGGGGGCCATCGGGCTCACGGGTGGGGCCTTCTATAGTCATTTTGACTCTAAAGCGGAACTGTTCGCGGAAGTGATCCGGCGGGAGTTGGCCAACAGCGCTGAAATGCTCGCAGGCGATGATGAGACGGCCGAAGATCATTTCGTGAAACGCATCAGAAGCTATCTCAGCAGTTCTCATGCGCTGCATCCGGAATCAGGTTGCGTCCTGCCGACCTTGGGACCTGAAATCGCGAGGTCCGGGCCAGCAGTCCGCGCCTCAGTGGAGGAAAGCGCGAAGAAACTGCAGAGCAGTTGGAAGCAGCGTTTGGACGACTCGGATGCGGCTTGGGCGTTGATTGCGCAGTGCGTGGGTGCCATTTTGCTGGCCCGGGTCGTTGAAACCGACCGGACCAGGCAGCAAATTCTCGCTTCCAGCCGTCGCTTTCTCGGGCGGTCTATTGAACGGCTCGAACCCCTCAGCAAGACCTAAGCGGTGCCAATGTAGCACCGCCTCCTCCGGGCGCAGTTCTGCGCCCTTCTGGGTTCTTCTCGATGCGCGCAGATATGTGCGTGCATGCCCGTGGTACCGCGCTTTCATTGCGACGGCTTCGATTGTCGGACCCGGCCGCACCGCACGTGCTGTCGATGCTTCCGGTTCGGGCCGTTGCGCGCGAAGCCATACAGCAAGCGCCGTCGCGGCTTTTCTTCTTCTTCCATCCTTACCAGCCTTGCCAGTGCGCGTGCCGCGCAGAGCGTGCTCCTGAGCTTTCTCGTTGTAGGTGCGTTAGCGTAAGACGCCCTTGACTCTTGCACGGGGATGAAATACTCTTTTGTTACTAAACGATCGTTTGTTAATAAAGGAGACAGTGATGGATGTCAAAGAGCAGAGTGTCGCGCTCGTAATCGGAGCGGGGGACTCGACTGGTGGTGCAATCGCGAAGCGTTTCGCCGCGGAAGGCATGGTCGCTTGTGTGACGCGTCGTTCAGCGGACAAGCTCCAACCGCTGGTTGACTCCATTCGCGATGCCGGCGGGATCGCCTACGCGTTTGGCACGGACGCGCGCAAGGAAGAGGAAGTGGTCGCCCTCATCGACAAAATTGAGTCCGAGATCGGTCCAATTGATGTTCTCGTATTTAACATTGGCGCCAATGTGCCTTCTTCCATCCTTGAGGAGACCGCGCGAAAGTACTTCAAGATCTGGGAGATGGCCTGCTTTGCAGGATTTCTGAACGCAAGGGAAGTTGCCAAGCGCATGGTGCAGCGTCAACGCGGCACGATTCTCTTTACCGGCGCTACTGCGGGTCTGCGAGGCAAGGAAAACTATGCCGCGTTTGCGGGCGCCAAGCATGCGCTTCGCGCGCTTGCGCAAAGCATGGCCCGCGAACTCGGCTCGAAGAACATCCATGTAGCCCATATTGTGGTGGACGGCGCGATCGACACTGACTTTATCCGCACCAATTTTCCGGATCGTTATGCATTGAAAGACCAGGATGGCATTCTGAATCCGGAGCATATCGCGCAGAACTACTGGTACCTTCATTCGCAACCACGTGACGCCTGGACCTTTGAACTCGACCTGCGTCCCTGGACTGAGACCTGGTAATCAAAACGTCTAACCAATGGGATAGAGACCGCTTCCGCACGATCGCAATGCCTTGCCACCCGAAGAAATTATCCATTCTGTCTGTTGGTGGCCAAGCTTCGCGATGCGTCAGAGAGAGACGCGGTCATAGCGGGATGTCTACCCCGGTATTTACATCATCAAGAGGGCAGCATGAGGGAAGCAGTCATTGTCTCGACGGCACGGACCGGGATCGGTCGCGCCTATAAGGGTTCGCTGAACAACACAAAATCGCCGACCCTCATGGGGCACGTTATATCGCATGCGGTTCAGCGTGCCGGAATCGCCGCGGAAGAGATTGAGGATGTAGTGATCGGTACCTCGATGCCGGGAGGCACAGCTGGCATGAACATTGGCCGTCTTAGCGCGTTAGCCGGCGGACTTCCGGTCAACGTCGCGGGTCAGTCCATCGACCGGCAATGCGCCTCTGGCTTGATGGCGATGGCCACCGCAGCAAAGCAAATCATTGTGGACGAGATGGATGTGGTGGTGGCAGGGGGGCAAGAGAGCATCTCGTTGGTTCAGGACCGTTTTGTCGAATGGATGACGAGTGCAGCCGACTCGGAATTGATCGAGCGGGTTCCACATGCCTATATGCCGATGCTGCAGACCGCTGAACTCGTCGCAAGGAGATATGGCATTTCCCGAGAGGCGCAGGATGTTTACGCGGCGGAATCGCAGCGGCGTACGGCACTTGCCCAGGAGGAGGGCCGCTTTGCGGCCGAAATAGTACCGTTCCAAACGTCCATGGCGATCCAGGATAGGGAGACGGGGGAGATCAGTTTCCGTGAGGTGCTACTGGACCGCGACGAAGGGAGCCGTCCCGACACAACAGTGGAGGGGTTGGCAAAGCTCAGGACAGTCATCGACGGCGGCGTCGTCACCGGGGGAAACGCAAGTCAGCTTTCAGATGGTGCCTCGGCCTCGGTCCTGGTGGACCGCCGCCTGGCCGAGCGGCGCGGATTGCAGCCTCTTGGCATCTACCGCGGCATCGCGGTGGCGGGCTGTGCGCCCGAGGAAATGGGTATTGGCCCGGTTTTTGCGATCCCGAAACTCCTGGAGCGGCATGGGTTGAAGGTTAGCGATATCGGTCTGTGGGAACTGAATGAAGCGTTCGCGTGCCAGGTTCTTTACTGTCGCGATCGCCTTGGTATCGACCCGGACCGATTGAATGTGAACGGTGGCGGGATTTCCATCGGGCACCCGTATGGCATGACGGGGGCAAGGCTTGTGGGTCACGCCCTGATCGAGGGCAAACGCCGTGGAGAGAAATACGTTGTCGTCACGATGTGTGTCGGTGGTGGAATGGGGGCAGCGGGGCTGTTCGAGGTAGCGTAAATCGCCATTGGAATACGGTTTTCGGTGACCTCAGATCTATAACCGGTATCGCGGCGATTGCGATGCCACCATACAGAGGATCCAACCGGGGATAGCAATGAAAGACACGGCGTTTGGAAATGATCACGTTTCACAGAAGGCAGCACAAATATTCTCCCTCTTTGTGTTAAACGCTGAAGTCGAACTGGCAGGTGTCATTACGGTAGCGGCGGAATCGACAGACGATGCGCGAGGGAAATTCGAAGCTACCCGATCTGCTCACCAGCACTTGTTATCGGTGAGTCCCGTATCTGGGCAGGCCGTATGACCGCGCTTGCAGAGCGTGGGCCGGTTGGCGCACGCCAAAGGCAAAAGCAATGAACAGGCGGCCAGTGCCCGCGAGCGAATATGCCTGCCACTGATGTGCGGCACGTGATAGACCGGCGCTGGCGTCAATCGTACACCAATGTCCTGGTTGGCCAACGCCAGACAGAGAAACCCGGGCGAGTACCGCTCGTGATTTCTTTTTGCTAAACGTTCCACCCAAATTTCACCACGTCATATATTAGGAGACACCATGAGCGGCGTACGAGTTCAGTTCCACTTTGATTTCGGCAGCCCGAATTCCTACCTTAGCCACAAAGTCATTCCGAGTATTGAGGCACGGCAGGGCGTCAAGTTCGAATATATTCCGGTGCTTCTTGGGGGACTGTTCAGGCTAACGGGGAATCGTTCTCCCGCGGAGGCTTTTGCGGGTATCAAGAACAAGCCGGAGTTTGGGCGTTTGGAGATCCAGCGCTTCATCACCAAGCACGGAGTGACCGACTATCGGGACAATCCATTTTGGCCCGTCAATACATTGCAGATCATGCGCGGAGCCGTGGCTGCCCAGAAGAACGGCACCTTTATGCCCTACGTAAATTCCGTGTTCGCAAACATGTGGGAACAAGGTTTGAAGATGGATGATCCCGCCGTCATCTCGGCAGCCCTGGATGTCGCCGGTTTGGACGGAAAAGGCTTCGAGGCCCGCATTGCGGATCCCGAGGTCAAGCAGATCTTGCTGGCGAATACCCAGAATTCATTCGAACGCGGTGCGTTTGGCTCTCCGACCTTCTTTGTCGGCGACGAGATGTTTTTTGGGAAGGATCAGTTGCGGGATTTGGAGGAGGAGATTGAGAACGCGAAAGCACGACTAAGGTAAGCGAACCGTTGCCCACGGCGCCTCAAGATGCAGGGGCAGCGTGCACGCACGGTGAGCGACAACCATGGCCCTCAAGAAGGGCAGCAAAATCTAGAATGGAAGGCTGGCCCCCGCCGGGTACCACTCCAGGAAAAAACATCATAAGGAGACGAGATGCAGATCGGTATCCCGCAGGAGACGCGGGCCGGCGAGACCCGTGTTGCCGCCACGCCCGAGACGGTCAAGAAATACGTCGCGCAAGGTCACGAAGTCATTGTCCAGGCGGGCGCCGGAGTCCGGGCAAGCCAGCCGGACTCGGCCTATGAGGCCGCGGGCGCCCGCATCGGCACCGCCGCGCAGGCACTCGGCGCCGCACTGGTGCTGAAGGTGCGCGCGCCGGACGAGGCCGAACTCGGCCAGATGAAGCCCGGTGCCACGCTGGTCGGCATGCTTAATCCCTTCGACGGCGAAAACAACGCGCGTATGGCTGCGGCCGGCATCGTCGCCTTCGCGCTCGAGGCCGCGCCCCGCACCACGCGCGCGCAGAGCATGGACGTACTGTCGTCGCAGGCCAACATCGCCGGCTACAAGGCAGTGCTCGAAGCCGCCGACCACTACCAGCGCTTCATGCCGATGCTGATGACCGCGGCCGGCACAGTGAAGGCCGCGCGCGTGCTGATTCTCGGCGCCGGCGTTGCAGGCCTGCAGGCGATTGCCACGGCCAAGCGCCTGGGCGCGGTGATCGAGGCCTCCGACGTGCGTCCAGCGGTCAAGGAACAGATCGAGTCGCTCGGCGCCAAGTTCCTCGACGTGCCTTTCGAGACCGAGGAGGAGCGCGAGATCGCGCAGGGCGCGGGGGGCTATGCCCGCCCTATGCCGGCCGACTGGATGCGCCGCCAGGCGGAGCTGGTGCACCAGCGTGCCAGCCAGGCCGACATCGTGATCACCACCGCGCTGATTCCGGGCCGCCCGGCGCCGGTATTGCTCAAGGAAGAGACCGTGATGGCGATGAAACCCGGCTCAGTGGTAGTCGACCTGGCCGCCGCGCAAGGCGGCAACTGCCCGCTGACGGTGGCCGACCAGGTGGTCGAGCGGCATGGCGTGGTGCTGGTTGGCCATACCAACCTAGCCAGCATGGTCGCGGCCGACGCCTCGGCGCTATACGCCCGCAACGTGCTCGACTTCCTTAAGCTCATCATCGACAAGGAAGGCAAGCCCTCCATCAACCTGGAAGACGACATTGTCGAGGCCTGCCTGATGACCCGGCGCGACAAGATGGCATTGGCCAGTTAAGGAGACATTAATGGAAATGGTGAACCACACGGTAATCAACCTGATCATCTTCGTGCTCGCGATCTATGTGGGCTACCACGTGGTCTGGACGGTCACGCCCGCCCTGCATACGCCTCTGATGGCCGTGACCAATGCAATCTCGGCCATCATCATCGTCGGCGCGATGCTGGCCGCAGGCCTTACCGAAGGCCCCACCGGGCGCATCATGGGCACGCTGGCCGTGGCGCTGGCCGCGGTCAATGTGTTCGGCGGATTCCTGGTGACCCAGCGGATGCTGGAGATGTTCCGGAAGAAGGCACCCAAGGCTGCGCCGCAGGCCAGTACCAAGTCCGTGGCCGATGACCTGGTGGCGGAGGCGGCGCGATGAACTTTCTGTCCATGAACTCGGTAACGCTGCTCTACCTGTCCGCCTCGGTCTGCTTCATCCAGGCGCTCAAGGGCTTGTCGCACCCGGCCTCGGCCCGCAAGGGCAATGCTTTCGGTATGGCCGGCATGGCGATCGCCGCAGTGACCACCGTGGCGCTGATCGTCAAGCTCAAGCAGGAATTCCTTCCCGCCGGCGCTGGCCAGTCATCGGTCGGCACGGGCCTGGCGCTGATTCTCGGCGCGCTGGTGGTAGGCGGCGGCATCGGCGCCTATGTGGCGAAGAAGGTCGAGATGACCAAGATGCCTGAGCTGGTCGCGGCGATGCACTCGCTGATCGGCCTGGCGGCGGTGTTCATCGCGGTGGCGGCAGTCGCCGAGCCAGCGGCCTTCGGCATCAGCACGGCGGGCTCGCATGCGATCCCGATGGGCAACCGCGTCGAGTTGTTCATCGGCTGCTTCGTCGGTGCCATCACGTTCTCGGGCTCGGTGATCGCGTTCGGCAAGCTCGCCGGGCGCTACAAATTCCGCCTGTTCCAAGGCGCGCCGGTGGTCTTCGCCGGCCAGCACATGCTGAACCTGGCGCTGGCCGTGGCGATGTTCGGCTTTGGCGTGGCGTTCTTCCTCACGCAGGAATGGCAGCCGTTCCTGCTGATGCTGGCGATCGCCTTCGTGCTCGGCGTGCTGATCATCATCCCGATCGGCGGTGCCGACATGCCGGTGGTGGTGTCGATGCTGAACTCGTACTCGGGCTGGGCGGCGGCCGGCATCGGCTTCTCGCTGAACAACCCGATGCTGATCATCGCCGGATCGCTGGTGGGATCGAGCGGTGCGATTCTGTCGTACATCATGTGCAAGGCCATGAACCGCTCGTTCTTCAACGTGATCCTGGGCGGCTTCGGCGGTGCGGCGACGGCCGCGGCCAGCGGCGGCGCCGAGCAGCGCAACGTCAAGTCCGGCTCGGCCGACGATGCCGCCTTCCTGATGGGCAATGCCGAAACCGTGGTGATTGTGCCCGGCTACGGCCTGGCCGTGGCACGCGCCCAACACGCGCTCAAGGAACTGACCGAGAAGCTGACGGAGCACGGCGTGACGGTAAAGTACGCGATCCACCCGGTGGCGGGCCGCATGCCGGGACATATGAACGTGCTGCTGGCCGAGGCCGAGGTGCCGTACGACCAGGTCTTCGAGATGGAAGACATCAACAGCGAGTTCGGCCAGGCCGACGTGGTGCTGGTGCTGGGCGCCAACGACGTGGTCAACCCAGCGGCCAAGACCGACCCGAACTCTCCGATCGCCGGCATGCCGATCCTGGAGGCGTACAAGGCCAAGACCATCATCGTCAACAAACGCTCGATGGCGGCCGGCTACGCGGGCCTGGATAACGAGCTGTTCTACATGGACAAGACCATGATGGTGTTCGGCGACGCCAAGAAGGTGGTCGAGGACATGGTCAAGGCCGCGGGATAGCCGCATGTGCTGACGGCCGACGAACCGGCCTCAGCCCGCCCAGGTGGTCGCCTCCTTCGATTGCGCCATGCCGTCAAAACTCTGACGACCGTTGCGGCGGACGCGGAAATGGTGGCGCAGCCCATCAGGTCTACATAGCAAAAAGGAGCGTTATCTGTGGCAATGCAAACGGTAGGAATTGTCGGAGCTCGAACGATGGGAAATGGTATCGCACAAGCTTGCGCAGTGGCAGGGTTCGATGTGGTGCTGCTCGACATCAGCGCAGCCGCCACCCAGAAAGGACTGGCTAGGGTGAGCAGCACCCTCGATCGCCTGGTCAGTGGTGGCAAGGCGAGTGAGGCCGAGCCCGCATGGACGGCTCGGTATCCATCGTGCAATACCCATTGTCGCCTATAACGGGCTGGCGACCTTCTCAAGCCGATGCAGATCGGCGCGGTGTTTAGGAGACAGCAATGGAGCACATAGAATTCGTAGCAGACCGTGGCGTCATGCTCATCGGGCTTAACAGACCAGAGCGGAAGAGTGCCATCACTTTCGATATGTACGGAGCCCTTGCTGAGTCAATCAGAGACGCAGGCAGGCTCGGCGAAGTTCGCGCTGAGGTGATACACGGCAGCGAAGAAGCGTTCACGAGCGGAAATGACGATGCGGATTTCGCCGATCCACGCTCCGAGGCAATATCGAACTTGGGACTTTGCCCGGAGTTAGGATCAAGTCAATTGCTGCCGAACAACGTTGGGACGCCTAAGGCGACTGAGTTGCTTCGGCTCGGCGAGCCCTGCACCGCGCAAGACGAGGCTGAATGCGGCCTGATCAACATTCCCGCGGGAACAGCGTTAGAGCACACGATGGACCCTGGCGCGGGTCGGGCAATGCGTTCCTTCATTCGCAGAAGTGAAGATGAGGGAAAGCTCGGTCCTATCAACCTCAAACTGGAAGAGTTCGCCATCCGTCTCAGGTCCGCCGAGCTCAAGAAAGCTTTCGCGGCCTTTTTCGAGCGTCGTGCGCCTGACTTCTCCCTGTTCTCGTGAGAGGCGACATGGCGCATCCATCGCACTACGCGCAGACCATGCCCGAGAAGATTGCCGCGGTCTTCATACCTGGCGGGCGCGAAATCACGTATTCCCAACTGGAAGAGGGCGCCAATCGGGTTGCCAATCTTCTGCGCAGTGCCGGGATCAAGACCGGAGACGCTGTGCTCTTCTGCGTCGAGAATTGCCCCGAGTTCCTATATCTGGGATGGGGGTGTCAGCGCGCTGGCGTCATTTTTACACCGGCGTCAACCAAGTTAAGCGCCGACGACCTGCGCTATATCGCGCGCGATTGTGGCGCGCGCGCTGTGTTCGTTTCAGTGGCCGCCGTCAACAGCGCGGGTCTTTTAGCGTCCGATTTTGGTTCCGCAGCATGTTTCGCCCTTGGGGGCGCTATTCCTGGTTTTAAGCGATTCGAGGACGCGCTTCGTGCATGCCCAGTGACGTCAATCCATGATCCCGCTCGTGGCAGGGAGATGATGTACTCGTCCGGGACGACCGGGCGGCCAAAAGGTGTGCGCAAGCCGATTCCCCCTATAGCGTTCCGTGACATGGACCCGCGCGATGCTTCGTTTGCCAGCAAGCCGGGCGTCGATATGTCCATGGTCCATCTGTGTACATCACCTCTGTATCATGCTGCGCCGCACCGAAACGTCTCGGCGACCCTGGCGTTCGGTGGTACCGCTGTAGTCATGGAGCACTTTGATGCAGTTCAGGCTCTCCATGCCATGGAAAAATTCCGTGTTACCCATAGCTTATGGGTTCCGACGATGTTCCATCGATTGCTGCGCCTTGACCCAGGCATGCGCATGCAGTTTGACCTTTCCAGTCATCGCGTAGCGATGCACGGCGCCGCACCTTGCCCCATCCATATCAAAGAGGCAATGATCGAATGGTGGGGGCCGATCCTGGAGGAGTATTATGCGGGAACAGAAGGGATCGGCGCCTGTGCGATCAGTTCGCTTGAATGGCTCGCTCACAAGGGGTCAGTGGGTCGTGCCGTCGAGGGAATCGTTCATATCCTTGCCGACGATGAGACCGAAGTGGCGTCTGGCTCGACAGGAACTGTGTACTTTGAGTCGGACGCCGGGTTTGCCTACTGGAACGATATCGATAAAACGGCTGCGAGCCGAAGCAAACAAGGGTGGTGGACCTACGGTGACATAGGCCATCTCGACGAAGAGGGATACTTATACCTCTCGGACCGCCGCGATTTCACGATCATATCCGGCGGCGTGAACATCTATCCACAAGAGATAGAGAACATTCTTGTAACAGATGATCGCGTGCTCGACGTGGCTGTCTTCGGCCTGCCCGATGACGAGTACGGCGAAGTGGTACACGCGGTGGTTCAGGTCGATCGGCAACCGGGAACCCCTCACGTGCTAGCTGAGGAGTTGAGAGCCCTTTGCCGCAGCAAGCTCGGTCCGATAAGGGTTCCGCGATCTTTCTCGTTTGTACTCGATTTTCCGCGCCTGCCCACGGGAAAGCTCCAGAAGAAGCTGCTGCGGGACACATTTGTTCGCTCGATGAAATCTTCGTCAGTGGGCATTTGAGCCGCATATCACCAAGACCGGCAACAGCTACGCAAGGAAGCTGCTCGTCGAGGCAGTCTTGAGCTACCGGCACGCGTCAGCCTCGAGATCCAGCGTCGGCACGAAGGCATCCCGAAGAGGCCATCATCGATCGCGCCTGGGACGCGCAGCTGCGGCTACGTCGCCGCTATCGCAAGCTGGCGGCGCGCGGCAAGAGCACGAACATCGCGGTAGTCGCGTTGGCGCGCGTTGGCCGGGCTCATCTGGAACATCAGCCGGTTGGCCCATGTCGTTGGCCGTGCCGCGAGAGGCGCGCACGGTGTAACACAGCGCTTCGGCAACTCAGGCACTGTGGGTGCAACTGCAACGGCGAGAGATAGTGCTGGCGAAAGAATTCGAACGGCACGTCGTCGGACGCTTCGAGCCGCGCCTGCTCGCGAAGCGATGCCTCGGCGAGCCCGTGGAAGAGCGCGGAGTCGGTATCGGACCAGGCAAGCTCGAGCAGGGCACGTCGATTCGCATCGCTGCGCGAGCGGGTGCAATCCAGGTGCGAACCGCTGAACTCGGCAGACATAGCCGTCAGAGCGCGGGCTGACGGCTGGATGCGGACGTCCTCGAGACCCTCTCGCGCTTTCAGCACCAGTTCGTCTACCGCGCGATGGGAGACGAGATGTTCTGGGGGGCGAGCATGCCCTGCGGCCTGCCGTCCGACGAGGCTATTCCGATCGCGCGCTACGGCTCGTCGAACGAACTCGACTTGCGACTCGCGGAAATCTGTGGTGATGCAAGCGTGTGTCAAGGCCGAGCCCAGCGCCACCGGATGGGGCGTCACGGCAAGGCTGCCGGCGCGACGCACACGCGGCGACTCTTTCTCGACGCCACGCCGGATGCCCGTCAGCCTGTCGCTCGAAAACGCATTAAGTCGGTCTTGAATCGCTGGGATGGGAGTTTGCCATGGGAAGCCTGGATGCCGGGTCAGAGCCGGACCGCCGGAGACGGCCGGATCAATTCACAGAGGCTTGCCTTGCAGCGCGTGACAGACCCATTCGAGGCGGTCTTGGCCGAAGAACATATGCTCGCCGACGAAAGTGGTCGGGGCGCCGAACACACCACGCTTGACGGCCTCTTCCGTCGTCGAGCGCAGCTGCGACTTCACCTCGGCATCGTTGGTGAGTGCCAGGATCGCCTCGACGTCGAACCCCGCGTCGACCAGCGTTTTGGCGACAAGCTGGGGCTGGTTGAGGTTCAGCGCATCGACCCACAACGCTTGGAAGACGCTGCGCAGGAAATCCTGGAACCGGTCGGGCATTCTCATCTGTACGCCGGTGGCGGCTCGCATTAGCGTGAGCGTGATGATGGGAAAGTGCGGGTTGCACTGATAGGGAACGCCGTAGAGCCTTGCGTGCCGGGCGTAATCGATGTTGGTGTATGCGCCCTTGGCCGGAATTGTCGCGGGCGAGGCATTGCCAATGGCCTGGAATACCCCGCCGAGCAATATGGGCTTGTAGACAAGCGTGCCACCGGTTTCTTCGCAGATCGTCGGCAATTGCGTCCATGCGAGGTACGATGCCGGACTGCCGACGTCGAAATAGAACTCCGCGGTCTTGGACATGAGTTTTCTCCTGAGTCTGATGGATTTCCGATGTGTACGTCGAGTTTCCTCAGGCGGCAACGCTTTCCTCGGGCATTTGTTCGGACCCGAGAATCCGGGCGAGGCGCTGCCCGATCAGATGGCTGGCATCCGCCATGATGCGATCGATGAGCTCGCGTACGCTCGGAATGTCGTCGATGAGGCCGGCGACCATCCCGCAACTCCAGGCCCCTGCATCCATCTCACCGTCGAGCATCACTTTCGGATAGACGCCTGCGACCTGCTCAAGGATGTCGGAGATCTGGATCTGCTCACCCTTGTCGCGCTCGATATCCAGGATCTTCTCGACGCCAGCGTTCTTCAGCACACGCTCCGTGTTGCGCAATGGGCGCATCACGAGTCGCGTGTCAAGCTCGGTGGCCGCGACGATGGCGCGCTTCACGTTCTCGTGAACAGGCGCTTCCTTGGTTGCCACGAATCGCGTGCCCATGTTGATCCCGTCGGCGCCGAGGGCGAGGGCGGCCACCAGGCTACGGGCGTCCGCCATGCCGCCGGAAGCCACAAGCGGGATCTTGAGCTCATCGGCGGCTCGGGGCAGCAGGATCATGTTCGGGATATCATCCTCGCCGGGATGGCCACCGCACTCGAAGCCGTCCACGCTCACCGCATCACACCCGATCCTCTCGGCCTTCAGAGCATGCCGGACTGACGTACACTTGTGGATCACCCTAATTCCGGCCGCCTTCATCGCCGGCATGTACTCCTCAGGACTGCGCCCTGCTGTTTCGACGATGCGCACGCCTCCCTCCACGATCGCCTGGATGTACTCGGGATAGGGCGGGGCGGAAAAAGTCGGCAGGAATGTGAGGTTGACGCCGAAAGGCTGGTCCGTCATCTCGCGACATCTGGCGATCTCCTTCGCCAGCAGTTCTGGCGTGCGCTGCGTCAGCGCGGTGATGACACCCAGCCCGCCGGCGTTCGAGACTGCGGCCGCCAGCTCGGCCAGGCCAACGAAGTGCATGCCGCCTTGCACGATGGGGTGTCGAATGCCAAACAGCTCGGTGATCCGTGTCTTCATGGGATTGAGTCGTATTGGTTGTGGAGTGGGTCCGTCTCAGAAGCGTTCCATGTAGGGCCTGAGATCGAGTTCGTGGGTCCAGGCATCACGCGGCTGCGTGTGCAGGTACCAGTAGTTGTCCGCGATGTGCTCGGGATTGAGGATGCCATCCTGGTCCTTGAGAGCATAGCGCTCGGGGAAATTGTTGCGGATGAATTCGGTGTCGATAGCTCCGTCGACGACAACATGGGCCACGTGGATGTTCTTCGGACCCAGTTCGCGAGCCATGCTTTGAGCCAGCGCGCGCAGCGCATGCTTGGCACCTGCAAAGGCGGCGAAGTTGGCCGAGCCGCGAATGCCAGCCGTCGCGCCGGTGAACAGGATTGTGCCGCGGCCGCGTGCCACCATTCTGCGAGCCACTTCCCGGCCGTTCAAGAAGCCCGAGAAACAAGCCATCTCCCAGATCTTGAAGTACTTGCGCCCGGTCTCTTCCAGGATGCTGCATGGCACATTGGCGCCGATGTTGAACACGAGCACCTCGATGGGACCGATCTCCGACTCGATCTTCTCGATGAGTGCAACAACTTCTTCTTCCTTGCGGGCATCGGAACCAAAGCCGTAGGCCTTGCCTTCCTGGTCGCCGATCTCTTCGAGCAGCGGCGTAAGCTTCTCGGCATCGCGGCGCGTGGCGCAGACAACGAACCCTTCACGAGCAAACCGGCGTGCGATGGCTCCGCCGGTCGAATCACCTGCGCCGATGACCAGCGCGACTTTCAGGGTAGTGGGTTCCATGAATTCGCCTTCCTTTGATAAACGACCGTTATGTAAACGTACGTGCTTGCGCACCCGGTGTCAAGACTTCTCTCATGTAAGAACCTCTAGGTGCATTCGTAAAGCCCAGACCGCGCTCAGGCGGCATCAAGTAGGCCAGCGTATCGGCTTGCGACCATCCAGCGGTTCAGTTCGCCCACGGTGGAATACAGCCCATGGCATCCCATGTCCATGGCCGGCGGTTGCGGCAGCACCAGGTCGGCATGGAGGTGTTGCATCTCCTTGGCATGTGCCGTTTTGCGGACGGTGCTATCCCTTGCCGTGCGACGACGGGCTGCTGGCGCCCGCGAGCCGCGCGATCTGAAAGACATTGTCTGGCGAGACCTGGACATAGTCATTCAGTCCGCCGGACCGCATGATCGGATATGCCTCGGCTGTCTGATAAACGCCGTCTTTCAGGAGTGCCTTGTCGATGTACACGGCCACCACTTCGCCCAACACGAGCCAGCCACTTACCTTTTCGCCTTCGGTGTTTCGGAATTGCACGATGTCGATCACCTTGCATTCCATAGCCGCGCGGCTTTCGCCCACCCGCGGGACGTTGACCTTGCGACCCGCCACGGCCGTGAGGCCGGCTAACCGGAACTCGTCCTCGCCGCGCGGAAGCGGTGATGAGGTCTGGTTCATCTGATCACCCAG
Organism: Cupriavidus lacunae; assembly: GCF_003353055.1. Lineage (GTDB taxonomy): Bacteria > Pseudomonadota > Gammaproteobacteria > Burkholderiales > Burkholderiaceae > Cupriavidus > Cupriavidus lacunae. The sequence goes on along the minus strand of NZ_QKWJ01000050.1, from coordinate 8,480 downwards.
TTCGCGGGTGACCAGGTTCCAGGTGAACTCGCGCGTTTCCGATGCGTTTTGAACGCTATCCTTCCAGGCGATCGAAGAAAATCCGATGATTGGTGGGTCGTAGTTGAACGCGTTGAAGAAACTGTAGGGCGCGAGGTTGACCCGCCCCTGCGCGTCGCGTGACGAGATCCAGCCGATGGGCCGCGGGGCGACCAGCGCATTGAGCGGGTTGTGGCTCAGCCCGTGGCCCTTAGCGGGCTCGTAGTAGTGAAAGTCTCGAACGGTCATCGTATGGGCCTTTCCAGCGCGGCAGCGTTATTGCGCCACCAGATTAAGGGTCTTTGCGATGTTGACGAACTTTTCGTTCTCTACACGCAAGAAGGCCGCCGCCTGCGGCGGCGTCATTGAGTCCAGCTTGCGAAAGCCCTGCGCAGTCGCGAGCGCGCGGAATTCCGGGCTGTCGTTCCACTGCTGGAAGGCCTTGCTCAGGCGCGCGACAACGGCATCGGTCGTACGCGCGGGCGCGAACAAGCCCGTCCAGATGCCGAATTCGAAGTTCTTGAATCTAGCGTGCTCGCTCAGCGTGGCGACATCCGGCATGAGCGGATGTCGCTTGGCGCTCGCGAAGGCGATGGCTTTGATCCGCCCGGTCTGAACCATTCCTAGGATTGGCCCCGCAAGAGGAACAAACGCGAGGTCCACCTCGCCACCTGCGACGGCCGTGGCCATGGGAGCGATGCCCTTGTACGGCACCTCCAGCAACTTGACGCCGACCCGCTCCTGGAATTCAGCGGCCGCGAGATGAGCGAGCGTGCCCTGGCCCCAGTGGGCAATGGAAAGCTCCTTCGCGCTACGCTTTTTCATCTGTTCGAGGAGCGCGGTGAGGTTGTTGAAAGGGCGGTCGGGATGACTGACGAGGACCATGTCCGAGATCCCGAACGAACCGATGAGCTTGAAGCTGTCGAACGTGTACTTGGCCGAAGCGACCGTGAGCGGCGCCACCAGTAAATCCGGACCCGCCGTCGCGAGCAGCGTGTATCCGTCTGGCGACGCCTTCAACACATTCATCGCCGCGATGGAGCCGTTCGCACCGGGCATGTTGTCGATCACGAGAGTCTGCCCAAGGGCGCGCTCCAGCACGGGTGCGGATGGACGCACTGAAGCGTCCACCCCGAACCCGGGCGGGTAAGCGACCTTGATCAGGATGGATTTGTTTGGATAGGGCTGCGCCGTCGCGGCGGCGGCGCAGCAAAGCGCGACTACAACAGCGGCATCAAAGAGTCTGCGAGTCAGTGTTTTCATGTTTGTCTCCGTGCGCCGGTCAAACCGGTAAAGTGTTGTGAAGGAAGGAGTCATGTCATAGACCCTGCGCCCTCGATCCTGAAGGGCGGTGACCGCCCTTCAGGCATCAGTTCCGCGAGGCGTAAACGCTCTTTTCAAAACCGTAGAACACGTCCACGGTTCTCGGGTCCACGGACGGCAGCGACTGCATCATGGCCAGGCCTGCGATGTTCAGGGTGGGGTCGATCCAGAAGTACGTATTGGCCAGCCCCGCCCAGGCCAAGCTGCCGGCACTGCGGCCCGTGGGCGCCGCGCTCTCGTTGATCATGAAGCCCAGGCCCCAGGTCTTGGGCACGCCGGGGAAGAATTCCACGTCGCGCGAGAGAAAAGGAATCTGCGTCGGCAGCTTACTCACGCGAAGCGCCCCCATGGCATTGCGCGACATCAGGGCCACCGTCTCCGGCTTGAGGATCTGGTTGCCGTTGCCCCGCCCCGCATTGAGGATCATGCGCATGAATTTCAGGTAGTCGTTGGCGGTCGAGTACAGGCCTGCGCCGCCCGACTCGAACTCGGGATCCTGCACTGTTCCGAGATCGATCACGGATAACTTTCCGTCGTCTCCGCGCAAATGCATGCCGGCCAGTCGGGTGCGCATGGCCGTGGTGATCTTAAACGCCGTGCTGTCCATGCCCAGCGGTCCTGTGATGTTGCGCTGGAAGTAGTCACCCAGGCGCAGGCCGCTGGCGGCTTCGATCAGCTGGCCCACCCAATCGATGCCGATGCCATAATCCCAGCGCGTGCCGGGGTCGAAGCACAGAGGCACCCGCAGCGCCGCTTTCTGCCCTGTTAGGATGCCGGGGACGTTCTGCGTTCGATAGTAGCGCTCCAGGTCCGCGTTCCAGATCTCGTAGGTAAATCCGGACGTGTGGGTGAGCAGATGCCGCAGGGTGAGCTGGCCCTCGGCATCTCGCAGTTCGGGCGCGCCATTCGTGTCCCAGCCCTCCAGAACCTTGAGAACGCCCAGCTCGGGGATCACCGCGGACGCTGGACCGTCCAGGCTCAACTTGCCCTGCTCGACCAGCTGCATAGCTGCGGCGCTGGTGATCGGCTTGGTCATGGAGGCGATGAGCATCACCGTGTCCATGTCCATCGCTGCAGAGGCGCCGAGCGCGCGCGCTCCCTGCGCCGCGGAGTAGAGGGTCTCATCGCGAGTGATCACCGCGGCGGCTACGCCGGCCGTGTCGCCGGATGCGACGGCACGGGTCAGCACGGAATCGGCGTTGGCTTTCAGTGCGGCGGTGTCATTCGATGACGAGCGGCAACCGGCGACCGGCAACGCTGCCAGCTCGACGGAGGACTTGAGAAATGTGCTGCGACCTTGTGCCAAGGTTTGTCTCCGTACACCGGTCAAAACCGGCAAATTGTTGTGAAAGAAAGAGTGATACGTTGAAGGCTTAGCCAGCTACGGACGACGTGGCCGCTGGCGTTGCAAGGGAGGACGAACGCTTCTCCGTCAGTAAAGAGGGAGCGGAAGCGCAGCTGGAAATCTGCGGTTAGCACGTCCGGGTCTCAGAACGTTTCCATCCAGGGCCGCAGTTCCATCTCGTCGTCCAGGCATCGCGGACTGCTGATGCAAATTCCGGTAAGCATTCGCGATCGAGCTGGGTTGAACGATTCCATCCTGGTCCTTCAGCGCATAACGCTCGGGGAAGTTGTCGCGGATGAACCCCGTGTCGTTCGCGACGTCGATTATGGGATGCGCGACATGGATTCCCTTGGGACCCAGTCCGCAGGCCATGCTTTGCGCGGGCGCACGCAGCGCATGCTTGGCGCCGGCGAATGCAGCAAGACCTTCGCGTCCGCGCAAGCTGGCCGTTGCGCCCGTAAAGATGATGGTGCCGCGGGCACCAGCGAGATCGTGTCGTCTTCCCTTGCGCGCGTCGGAGCCGAAGCCGTGCGCCTCGCCGCTTTGGCCCTGATCTCGTCAACCCGGGGCTTGAGCTTGTCAACGGTGCGGCGGGTAACGCTTGCGATGTAGCCTTTTTTGGTAAAGCGCTTGGCGATGGCGCCGCCGGTAGCGTCGCCGGCTCCAATTCGCTTGTCTGCCATGTGAATTGCTCCATGGATGAGTAAGAGGGCGCGTGGCCGCACCTGAGGTGCTTTTAAAAAAACGATCGTTTAGTAAACGGAGCGTATGTTATGGCCATCCCCTTGTCAACAAGGGTTTCCTCCATCCATTCTTGAGTGTGACTCGCTGCGCTTTTCGGCCGATGCTTTCCGCAACCCCGGGGATCGGGGTCAGGCAGTGCTCGCTGAAAGAACTTCCTGGACTGCTTCAAGGTGGCGCCGGCCTTCACGCGCCTGATCGGCGCGTTCCTATGGCAGATTTAAGGACATAACGTCGCCCCAGTTGTGGGGCCATCTGTCTACTACGCCTTGAAGAGCGCGATGTTCAGGCACTGCGTCAGCGCACCGGGCGCGTGGCCTGTGAGTTGCTCGGCCGTGGAGGTTGACTCCGCCAGGGCCGACGCTCTCAACCTGCAATCTGGTAGGTGCCAAACGCTTGGGCAATGTTTATGGCACTACATACGTCGCACTGGCGGGCACCGGCCCACCGATAACGAGCTTGGCCTGGATTGGCGGGGCACGACGCCATGTCATGGCACTTCCAAGCAAGTGGTGGCACCCCGAAGCAATCACCCAGGGCGACGTTCCGAGAGACTGAGGCCTCAGCAGCCCTATCTTCACGGAGACACAACATGCCCATCATTGTTTGCGAATGCAAGGTCGGAATCGAAGCTGGCGTCAAGGCCAAGATCGCCAGCGAGTTCACGAGCGCGATCAGGGAGATCATCCTCTCGCCGCTCGACTTGATTAGCGTCGTATTCCATGAAGCCACGCCCGACAACCTCTACCGTTCGGGAGAGCCCACTTCCGAAACGCTGATCTTCTGCCACATACGTGATGGGCGCAGCGACGGCGCCGTGCTATCGCTGGCCAAAAAGGTGAGCTCGATCTGGAGCGCCTGCACTGGGGCAACGGAGGACGAAGTCGAGGTTCTCGTCACACTGTATCCCGCCAAATACGTCGTGCGCGGCGGTGAACGCCTGCCCGAAGCCCCTCGCGTGTGAGGGTGGTGCAGCCTGCTCGGACTGAGGGGACCGCCCTTTTCTATGCAAGGGCGGGGCGTTGGCCGTGAGGCCTCGGCCCGGAATGTGGTTACTGCGCCGCATACCGAACCTCAAACCGATGATAAAAGGAGACAAGTCAATGAAACCAATCCGCGCTGAGCTGGCACCTGCACATTCAAGCATGCACCGGCTAGATGTTCACAAACTGGCCGACGAGGCCAAGTTCAACAGCTTTCACTGGTCCGTGCTGATCTGGTGTTTCGTGATCCTAGTGCTCGACGGCTACGACCTGGCGGTCGCCGGCACCGCGCTTCCGTCGATCATGAAGGCGATGAATGTCGAGGCCTCGACCGCGGGCTTCATGGCCAGTTCGGCGCTGTTCGGCATGATGTTCGGAGCGATCGCGCTCGGCGCGCTGGCCGACAAGATCGGCCGCCGCTGGGCGATCTCGATCTGCGTGTTCCTGTTCAGCGCCTTCACCGCAGCCGCCGGGTTCACCAACGACCCTATCACCTTCAGCGTGATGCGCTTACTCGCCGGGCTCGGCATCGGCGGCGCGATCCCGAATGCGGCCGCGCAGATGACCGAATACTCACCGAAGAAGGTGCGCAGCGTGATGGTTACGCTGATGTGCTGCGGTTACGCGGTCGGCAGCATCCTCGCCGCGCTGCTCGGCAAGCAGTTCATCGAGACCTATGGTTGGCAATCTGTGTTCATCGCCGCGGGCGCCGCAGTGGTGCTGATCCCGTTCATCCTGAAGTACATGCCTGAGTCGCTGCCGTTCCTGATCAAGCAGCACGACCACACGCATCTGCGCGAAGTGGTCCGGAAGATCCGACCGGACATGCGGCTCGAGCCGCATGAGGAGTTCCTCGTTCCGGCCGAGGACAAGGCCGAAGGTCCGACCGTAGGCAGGCTGTTCCTGGACGGCCGCGGCTTCAGCTCCGTGATGTTCTGGGTCGCCTACATGACCTGCCTGTTCATGCTCTATGCGCTCAGTTCGTGGCTGGTCAAGCTGATGGGCATGGCCGGCTACAGCCTCGGTTCCGCGCTGAACTTCCTGCTCGCCTACAACGCCGGCGCAGTCGTCGGCGCCGTCGGTGGCGGATGGCTCGCCGACAAGCTGAACATCAAGTGGGTGACGACCGCATTCTTTGCGGTCGCCGCGCTCTCGCTGACGCTGCTCGGCTACGGCGCGCAGCCGCTGTTCCTCATCGTTGCCGTCGTCGGCGCGTCGACGCTGGGCACGCAAATCCTGCTGTACGCGTATGCCGGGCAGTTCTACCCGACGTCGATCCGTTCGACGGGACTCGGCTTTGCCTCGGGGGTCGGGCGCATCGGCGCGATAGCGGCGCCAATCGTGATCGGGCTGCTAGTCTCGATGAAGCTTCCGCTGGTGCAGAACTTCCTCGCCATTGCAATGGCCGCGTTGATCGGCGGTGTCGCGGTTGCTCTGATCAAGCACAAGTCGTCGGCCTCTTCGCACAGCCACGACGCGAGCGCGGTCGGGCAGCGGCCTTGATGCTCGACCCGTTGCGAGCGTACGAGTTGGTGGAGAGCCCTTTCGCCGACCTGCCTGCTGGGAAGCGGCGAGCGCGTGCCTCCGGGCGCCAGAGGACGAAGTCGAGGTTCCCGCTCCGACTCACAACCTACCAAGGAAACTTCCATGTCCCGCAAACTTGAAGGCAAGATCGCAATCGTTACCGGTGGATCCACCGGTATCGGGCTCGCTACCGCTAAGCGGTTCGCTAGCGAAGGAGCGCATGTCATTGTCACCGGTCGCCGACAGGCCGAACTCGACGCCGCGGTGTCCGCGATCGGTAACGCTACCAGCATCCGGGTCGACTCATCGAACATGGCTGAACTGGACACGCTGTTTGATCGCGTGAGATCGGAAAAGGGTCGGATCGACGTACTGTTCGTCAACGCCGGCGGCGGCTCGCTGCTGCCGCTCGGGAATATTACCGAGGAGCAGTATGACGACATCTTTGGCCGTAACGTCAAGGGCGTACTATTTACTGTACAGAAGGCTCTGCCATTGCTAGCGGACGGTGCATCAGTCATCTTGACTGGCTCCACCGCCGCCAGCGGCGGCACCGAGGCATTCAGTGTCTATGCCGCCTCAAAGGCCGCCGTACGCTCATTCGCGCGCAACTGGATTCTCGATCTCAAGGGTCGCGGCATCCGGGTCAACACGCTCAGCCCCGGACCCACCAAGACGCCAGGCTTGTTTAACCTGGCCGGGCCCGACGCCGCACGGCAGCAGGGAATACTCGACGCTCTGGCCTCGCAGATCCCAATGGGCCGCGTCGGCGATCCGGACGAAATTGCCAAGGCGGCGGTCTTTCTTGCCTCCAACGATTCAAGCTTTATCAACGGTATTGAACTGTTCGTCGACGGTGGTAAGGCCCAGATCTGAGTATCGCAGCAGTCGGGCGGAGCTGGCCACCTGATGCAGGTTCCTGATTCACATCATGAGCAAAGTCATCATCACTGTGCTGTCACCGGTGCAATTCATACGCCCTCAATGTCACGGTATCTACCGGTGGGCAGGCCGCGGACGCGCCGCAAGGCACGTCGCGAAGCTGGCCTAAGGTATGTGCACCGGGCGTGTCCGATGAGGACCGATGCGCGCTGCTCGGCCATGCGGCGCATTCCATGTCGGGGTGATGTCATCCCCGCGCCGTTGATAACCGTATGCGCCATCCCAAGCGGTGGATAGCTTTGCGCAGGTCACGCGAGACAATGCCCTGGAATATTTGGTGGCATTATCGACGCAGCCGAGCCCGCGAGCGGTGCAGCCCTTGGGCACACTGGCTCGACGCGCGAATGTTTCCGCACTGTCACAATTCTTTCGTAACACAGCCGCGTGGGATTGGGATGACACCCCACGGCGACCGTTGCTCTGCATCGGGGATCTGTCGAAGATGCCGGTACGAGTGCCCGACTCATTCCAGCAGATGAGCTTGCGCGTCTGATAGACCGCGCCAGAACGGGGCAAACCACCAGACCACTGCCGAGAGGCCAATGAGGCACCTGCAATGCGCGTATGGCTTCCGATCCTGGGCCGGCGACCTCCGTCCTTCAACTTCGAATTGCTCTGCGCGGGCCTGAGCCCGCCGGTTTGGCGACGCGTCCTCGTTCCTGAGCACTTGACGCTCGGACAATTGCACAATGTCCTCCCGATAGTCATGGGCTGGGCCGACGAACATCTGCACGCGTTCAGCATTCGTGGCAGGCGTTACGGCGAAGCTCATGAGCATTTCAAGGCCTTTACCGGCCTCGGCGTGGGCGGAGAAACGGGGATGAGCTATACCAGTGAACGGCAGCGCTGCGATGACCGACACACCAATGGTGCGCGCTCTCGGCGTGGCATGCCGTGGAGTGAGCCCGCACATGAGCCTGGTCCGGGATTCGTCGGCGACAGTGGTGAGCGCAGCGATGCGCATCCCGTTCAGGAGATCGAGTCAACTTCGACGCTTCCCATGGCGCTGCCGTTCACTGACGATTTTGGAGCCGGCCATGGCGATGCGCAAGCGAGACGACGAGGTGTTCCCGAACGCGGCGGGGATCGATGTGGGCGCGTCGAGCCACTGGGTGGCGGTGCCGCGGCATCTGGCCGAGCAGGCCGGCTGTGAGCCGATACGCGAGTTCGGCGCGATGACCGACGACCTGCATGCGCTGGCCGACTGGCTACTGGCGTGCGGCGTGGACACGGTCNTGAGTTTGGGGCTGTTGCGCGCGGCGTGGCGGCCCGGCAACGAGGTGTGCGTGGTGCGCGCGGTGGTGCGCCAGCGCGAGGTGCTGCTCACCGAGCAGGCCAATTGGGTGCAGCGCATGCAGAAGGCGCTGGTGCAGATGAATCTCCAGCTCAGCGAAGTGCTCAGCGACGTGATGGGCATGACCGGCCAGGCCATCGTCCGGGCGATTGTGGCGGGCGAGCGTGACCCCCAAGTGCTGGCGCGCCACCGCTATGGGCGAATTAAGGCCAGCGAGCGCGACATCGAACGCGCGCTGACCGGCAACTGGCGCGAGGAACACCTGTTCGTGCTCACGCAGGCCTTGGCGATGTTCGACACTCTGGCCCAG
>NZ_QKWJ01000005.1 GCF_003353055.1 Cupriavidus lacunae | reverse complement strand
AATAGAACGTGGTCGTCCGCCTGCCACGTTAGGGCCGGCGCGAAGCGCAGCCGAAGGCGTCCCACCGACGCGGTACTTAGCAGGCTGCCAACAGCCTAAAGTCGGGTTCGTCCAATAGTCCGTCGATGTGGGCACAGACAGGGTGCGTAGCAGGCTCGAACGGCCAACCACACCAAACGGCAAGCACCGCCGCCCGAACCACCCCCACCACCAAATTGATGGCCAGCCGCCAGAGGCGACGCGTTTTTTGGTTACTTTTGTCGCTCGGACAAAAAGTGACCCGCCCAGCAGGGCGGAACCAGGCGATTAAACCTACGACAACATCAAACCCGACCTACATACCCCCACCCAAACACCCCCCCTCAAAACGAAATCCTCCCCCGCCAGATATCCCCATACATCACCCAATCCCCCATCAAGCTATAAACCGGATGCCGAAACGTAGCCGGCCGATTCTTCTCGAACCCAAAGTGCCCCACCCAGGCAAAGGCATACCCCGCAACCACCGCGGCGAGCAGCCACCACGCATTGCCGGTGACAACCAGTGCAACCAGGCACAGCAACGCCACCGTCGACCCGACAAAATGCAGCCGCCGGCAGTTCCGATCTTGGTGTTCACTCAGGTAATAGGGATAGAAGGCCGCGAAATTCTCGAATTCGCGCACGCGGGCGTGGGCCATGACTGTCTCCGGCAGGTCTTGTTTTGTGCAGTGTAGACCTTCTGCGCCGAGGTGCCGGGAGGCTGGCCGCGACGGCGCCGGCCAGCCATCCGGGCCAGAACTAGCCGGCCGCAACCACCTTGCGCGCAAAGGCCGCCAGCGCGTCCAGCACTTCATCCGGACGCTCCCCCATCAGCGCATGCCCGCACGGCACCGTCACCAGACTCGCCTTGGCCATCTTGCCGGCCAGCGCCTGGGCCGCCTTGGGCGAGGTCATCATGTCCTTGGTGCCGGTGATGAACAGCGCCGGGCAGGCCACTGCGGCCGCGGCCTCTTCGCCATGGGCGTAGGCGTTGCAGGCCGAGAAGTCATTGTGGAACACATGGGCCTGCGGGTTGTTGCGCGACACGCGCTCCATCAGCCGCTGGCTGCCGCCGTGCATCCACGCGCCCGGTCCGGGCGAAGACGGCTTGTTGGCCAGGCTCGAATGCGACCAGGTGTTGACCATGGCGATGGCTTCGCCCTCGCGGTTGAGCGAGGCGTCCAGCAGTGCATCCGAGACTTTCATCGGGTAGGCCGTGGCCAGCAGGCCGATGCCGCGCACCGCTTGCGGATGCCGCGCCGCACATTCCAGCGCGATCAGCGAGCCCATGCTGTGGCCGAAGACGAAGGCCGGCGCCTTCACGCCGGCGGCCGCCACCAGCGCCATGACCCAGTCGGCCATCGCCTCGACGGTGGCCAGCGGCGCGCCCTTGCTGCGGTTGTGGCCCGGCAGGTCCACTGCCAGCACCGAGAAGCCGTGGTTGGCGAACCAGCGGGTCTGCAGGGCCCACACGCTGTGGTCGTTCTGCGCGCCATGGACGAACACGGCGCAGGGCAGGGCGGGATCGAACGGTTTGCCGCCGGTGTAGGCATAGGCCGGCTGGCCTGCAATGGTCAGTTCCATCAGGCTTGCCCTCCCTTGTTGCCAGCACCTGCGCTCATGGCCTTCTCTGCCGCCTTCAGGCCGCGCTTGAGATCGTCGATCAGGTCGTCCGGGTCTTCCAGGCCAATCGACAGCCGGATCGTGCCCTCGGTGATGCCGGCCGACTGCAGCGCCGCCGCGTCCATGCGGAAGTGCGTGGTCGAGGCTGGGTGGATCACCAGCGAGCGCGCATCGCCCACGTTGGCCAGGTGCGAGAACAACGACATGCTCTCGATAAAACGCTGGCCGGCCACGCGGTTGCCCTTCAGGTTGAAGCTGAACACCGCGCCGCAGCCGCGCGGCAGCAGGCGCTTGGCCAGTTCGTAGTCGGGGTGCGATTCCAGTTCCGGATACGACACCGATTCCACCATCGGGTGGGACACCAGGAACTGCACCACCTTGCGGGTGTTGTCGACATGGCGGCTCATGCGCAGCGGCAGTGTCTCCACGCCCTGCAGCAACTGCCAGGCGGCCATCGGGTTCATGCAGGCGCCGAAGTCGCGCAGGCCCTCGCGGCGCGCGCGCAGCAGGAAGGGCGCCACCGTGCTTTCCTCGGTAAACACCATGTTGTGGAAGCCTTCATACGGCTCGGACAGCTCAGGGAAGCGCCCCGAGGCCTCGAAGTCGAAGGTGCCGCCTTCGACCAGCACGCCGCCGATGGTGGTGCCGTGGCCGCCCAGGAACTTGGTGGCCGAGTGGTAGAGCAGGCCGGCGCCGTGGTCGAACGGGCGCAGCAGATAGGGCGTGGTGAAGGTGGAATCCACCAGCAGCGGGATGCCGTTATCCTGGCCCAGTTGCGCGAGGGTGGGGATGTCCAGCACGTCCAGCCCCGGGTTGCCCAGGGTCTCGCCGAACAGCAGCCGGGTGTTGGGGCGGATCGCGGCGCGCCAGGCGTCGATGTCGCGCGCCTTGACGAAGGTGGTCTCGATGCCGAAGCGGCGCAGCGTGTAGTGCAGCAGGTTGTGCGAGCCGCCGTACAGCGCCGACGAGGCCACCACGTGCGAGCCCGCGCCCATCAGCGTGGCCACCGCCAGGTGCAGCGCGGCCTGGCCCGAGGCCGTGGCGACGGCGCCGGCGCCGTTTTCCAGCGCGGCAATGCGCTCTTCGAGCACGGCCACGGTGGGATTGGAAATACGGGAATAGACGTGCCCCGCGCGTTCCATGTTGAACAGCGACGCGGCGTGCTCGCTGTCGCGGAACACGAAGGACGTGGTCAGGTGGATAGGGGTGGCGCGGGCGCCGGTGGCGGGGTCTGGCGCGGCGCCGGCGTGCAGCGCCAGCGTGTCGAAGCGGGTTCCGGACATGGTCGGTGGGCCTTGAGTTATCTCCGGCCAGCATCGTAGCACCGTGCGCCCGCCCACGCGCTGCCGCCGCCCGCAAACCGGCCTCCCGCTTTACTTTGACGGCGGGTTTGGGCTAGGATCGGCCAACGGGCAAACGGTGCCCACCCACCCATAGACAGATAATAAAGTGACCGGTATCGCCCCCCGTGCCATCGGCCGGAGCGATACCGTCAGTTTCAATACCGGCAGCGGAGACCACCATGAAAGTCAGCGACATCCTCCAGATCAAGGGCAATACGCTCTATACCGTGACGCCTGACACCTCCTTGCTGGTAGCCGTCCACACCATGGCCGAGCACGATATCGGCTCGCTGGTGGTGATGGAGTACGGCGACCTGGTCGGCATGCTGACCTTCCGCGAGATCATCGAGACGCTGGCCCGCAATCAGGGCAACGTCGGCACCACCAGCATCCGCAAGGTGATGGACGATGCGCCGCTGACCTGCACCATGGAGACCGACGTCAACGAGGTCCGCCGCATGATGCTGGAGCGTCACACGCGCTACCTGCCGGTGCTCGACAACCGGACGCTGATGGGCGTGATCTCCTTCTACGACGTCGCCAAGGCCGTGGTCGAGGACCAGAGTTTTGAGAACAAGATGCTCAAGGCCTATATCCGCGACTGGCCGGAAGAGCACGCCGAGTGACCTTGCCGGGCAGCGCGGGCAGCCCGGGCTGAGGATTCCTTCGGGAAAAGCCCTCGATTGGCGCCACGCAGTCGTGTTGGGGTGGCGGCCGGGCGCCGGCTCCGGCACACTAGCCGGCGTTTCCATTTCGGCGGCGGTTCCCTGACCGACCGGCCCATCCATGAGCCAACACAGCCAGTTCCGACTGCTCGGCCTGCGCCGCTTCGCCCCGTTCTTCTGGACCCAGTTCCTGGGGGCGATGAACGACAACCTCTTCAAGGTCGCCTTCACCTCGCTGGTGACCTACCACACGGCGCTGTTCGAGGGCGTGGACGCGCGCAGCGCGGCCTTCCTGATCTCGGCCATCTTTATCGCGCCGTTCGTGCTGTTCTCGGCTACCAGCGGGCAGATCGCCGACAAGCTGGAGAAGTCGCGCCTGATCCGGCTGGTCAAGTCGCTGGAAATCGCCATCATGGTGCTTGGGCTGGCCGGCTTTACCTGGCACAGCGCGCCGCTGCTGTACACCGGCACCTTCCTGATGGGGCTGCATTCCACGCTGTTCGGGCCGGTCAAGTTCGCCTACCTGCCGCAGCACCTCGATGAGAGCGAGCTGGTCGGCGGCAACGGGATGGTCGAGATGGGCACCTTCGTCGCGATCCTGATCGGGACCCTGATCGGCGGCGAGCTGGCCGGGCTGCAGCAGGGCGGCAGGATCGTGGGGCCGATGTACGTGGGCGCGGTGTGCGTGGTCATCGCCGTCGCCGGACGGCTGGTGTCGGGCCGCATCCCGGCCTCGCCGGCGCCGCAGCCGGACCTGCGCATCAACTGGAACCCGTTCTCCGAGACCTGGCGCAACCTGGTGCTGGCGCGCGGCAACCGCACGGTATTCCTCAGCCTGCTGGGCATCTCGTGGCTATGGTTCCTGGGTGCCACCTTCCTGACCTCGTTCTTCAGCTATGCCAAGGACGTGCTGGGTGGCGACCAGAACGTGGTGACCCTGCTGCTGGCAGTGTTCTCGCTGGGCATCGGCACCGGTTCGCTGCTGTGCGAGCGCCTGTCCGGGCGCCATGTCGAGATCGGCCTGGTGCCGTTCGGCTCGATCGGCATGACCGTGTTCGCGGTCGACCTGTACTTTGCCAGCCAGGGGCAGCCGCCGGCCGCGCTCAGTGGCCTCGGTGGCTTCCTGGCCGAGCCGCATCACTGGCGCGTGCTGGCCGACCTGTTCCTGCTGGCCATGTTCGGCGGCTTCTACAGCGTGCCGCTGTACGCGCTGATCCAGAGCCGCAGCGCGCCCACGCACCGCGCCCGCATCATTGCCGCCAACAACATCCTGAACAGCTTCTTCATGATCGCCGCCTCGCTGCTGGGCGTGGCGATGACGCAGGCGGGCTACAGCATCCCGCAACTGTTCCTGGTGGTGGGGCTGCTCAATGCGGTGGTGGCGGTGTATATCTACTCGCTGGTGCCGGAATTCCTGCTGCGCTTTATCGCGTGGATCCTGGTCCATACCATCTACCGGCTGCGCCGCGTCAACGCCGAGCGCATCCCCGCCGACGGCCCGGCGGTGCTGGTTTGCAACCACGTCAGCTTTGCCGATGCCGTGGTGCTGATGGCGTGCAGCCCGCGCCCGGTGCGCTTCCTGATGGACTACAACATCTTCAAGGTGCCGCTGCTGTCGTGGTTCTTCCGCCAGGCCCGCGCGATCCCGATCGCACCGGCGCACGAAAATCCGGACATGCTAAAGCGCGCCTATGACAGCGTGGCGCAGGCGCTGGACGAGGGGGATCTGGTCTGCATCTTCCCCGAGGGCAAGATCACCGCGACTGGCGACATCAACCCGTTTAAGCAGGGCGTCCAGCAGATCATCCGGCGCACGCCGGTGCCGGTGGTACCGATGGCGCTGCGCGGGCTGTGGGGCAGCTTCTTCTCGCGCAAGGGCGCCCCGGCGATGTCGCGGCCGTTCCGGCGCGGCATCCTGAACCGGCTGGAACTGGTGGTGGGTGAGCCCGTGCCGCCCGAGGCCGCCACCCCCGAAGGGCTGCAGCAGATGGTGCAGGCCCTGCGCGGCGACTGGCGCTGAATCGATAGCACGCAACCCAGGCCCACGATGATCACGCTCTACACCTTTGGCCCCGCCTTCGGGCTGCCCGACGCCAGCCCCTTCGTCACCAAGGCAGAGATGCTGCTCAAGCTGGCCGGCCTGCCTTACCAGGCGCGCCGCGGCAGCCTGCGGCGCGCGCCCAAGGGCAAGCTGCCCTACCTGGACGACATGGGCCGGATCGTGGCGGATTCCACCATGATCCGCTGGCATATCGAGAAGACCTACCACATCGATTTCGACGCCGGCCTGAGCGCGGCCGAGCGCGGCATCGCCTGGGCTGCCGAGAAGCTGATGGAAGACCACCTGTACTGGGCGGTGGCGCGGGTGCGCTGGCTGGACCAGGCCAACTTCGACAAGGGGCCGGCGCAGTTCTTCCGCGGCGTGCCGGCGCCGGTGCGCGGCCTGGCCGAGCGGCTGGTGCGCTACAAGGTGCGCAAGACACTGTGGGGGCAGGGGCTGGGCCGGCACAGCGAGGAAGATCTGGTGGCGCTGGCCAGCAAGGGCGTGACCTCGATCGCCGACATCCTCGGCGACAAGCCCTACCTGATGGGCAACCAGCCATGCGGGGCCGACGCCACGCTGTTTGCCTTCGCCGGCAGCCTGCTGTGCCCCGTATTCGACACGCCGATCCGCACCGCGGCCGAGGGGCATGCCAACCTGGTGGCCTATATGGAGCGGATGCGGGCCGAGTTCTACCCGGAACTGGCGGCGGAAACCACGGCCGCCTGAGCCCGCCGGGCCGCCAGCGGGGCGGCATTGGCCTTACAATGGAGGCCGTCCCCAATTCCTGTGCGGTTTCCATCATGTCCGGCAACACCCTTGGCCTGCTTTTCACTGTTACCACCTTCGGCGAATCGCACGGGCCCGCCATCGGCGCGGTGGTGGACGGCTGCCCGCCGGGCATGGCGCTGACCGAGGCCGACATCCAGGGCGACCTGGACCGCCGCCGGCCCGGCACCTCGCGCCACGTCACGCAGCGCCAGGAAGCCGACCAGGTCGAGATCCTGTCCGGCGTGTTCGAGGGCAAGACCACCGGCACCCCGATCTGCCTGCTGATCCGCAATACCGACCAGCGCAGCAAGGACTACGGCAATATCGTCGAGACCTTCCGCCCGGGCCACGCCGACTACACCTACTGGCAGAAATACGGCATCCGCGACCATCGTGGCGGCGGCCGTTCGTCGGCGCGCCTGACCGCGCCAGTGGTGGCAGCCGGGGCGGTGGCCAAGAAGTGGCTGCGCGAGCAGTACGGCACCGAGATCCGGGGCTATATGTCGCAACTGGGCGAGATCGCCGTGCCGTTCACGGACTGGTCGCACGTGCCGGAGAACCCGTTCTTCGCGGCCAATGCCGACATCATCCCTGAGCTGGAAACCTATATGGACGCGCTGCGCCGCGACGGCGATTCCGTCGGCGCGCGCATCGAGGTGGTGGCCAGCAAGGTGCCGGTGGGCCTGGGCGAGCCGCTCTTCGACAGGCTCGACGCCGATATTGCCCACGCCATGATGGGCATCAATGCGGTCAAGGGCGTGGAGATCGGCGCCGGCTTCGACAGCGTGGCCCAGCGCGGCAGCGTCCATGGCGACGAGCTGACCGCCGGGGGCTTCCGCACCAACAACTCCGGCGGCGTGCTGGGCGGCATCTCCACCGGCCAGGACGTCACCGTGTCGCTGGCGATCAAGCCCACGTCCTCCATCCGCACCCCGCGCGAATCGATCGACAAGGCCGGCAATGCCGCCACCGTCGAAACCTTCGGCCGCCACGACCCGTGCGTGGGCATCCGCGCCACGCCGATCGCCGAGGCCATGCTGGCGCTGGTGCTGATCGACCATGCGCTGCGCCACCGCGCCCAGTGCGGCGACGTCCGGGTCGAAACGCCGCGCATTCCCGCGCAGGCCGGCCAGACCCCCTGAGCTGACCCTGCGTTGGCCACACCCTCTGCGGGCGACGGTGCCACCGGCGCCGGCCGCCCGGACTACGCCCGTTTCGGGGTCTTCTATCTTGGCTACTACGGCTACGTCGGCCTGATCTCGCCATACGTCAGCCTGTATTTCGCCGACCGCGGTTTCAACCCGGTGCAGATCGGCGTGCTGATGGCGAGCTTCCAGGTCAGCCGTATTTTCGGGCCCTACCTGTGGGGCTGGCTGTCCGACGTGATGCACACGCGCGTGCGTATCCTGCGCGTGAGCGCGTTCACCTCGCTGCTGGCCTTCCTGATGCTGCCGGGCGTCGGCAGCTACGCCGGCATGATGGCGATGATGCTGACGCTGAGCCTCTTGACCAGCGCGATGTCGCCGCTGGGCGATGCCCTGACCATCTCCACGCTGCGCCGCTACGGCGCCTTCGACCATAGCTACGGCCGCATCCGCATGTTCGGCTCGGTTGGCTTTATCGGCGCGGTGCTGGCGGGCGGGGCGCTGTTCGAAGCGGTCGGCATGCGCGCGTTCCCGTGGGTGGCCAGCGCGCTGCTGGCGATCCTGGCCGGGGTGGTGCTGACCATGCGCGATGCCGCCGACGACGGCCCTCGCACGGCGCCGCCGCGCGCCTTGCCGCTGCTGCGCCGCCCGGACGTGGCCTGGTTCCTGGCGTCAGCCTTCCTGATGATGTTCGCGCACGCCGCGCTCTATGTGTTCTATTCGCTGTGGCTGGCCAAGCTGGGCTACAGCAAGTTCGCCATCGGGGTGATGTGGACCATCGGCGTGGTCGCCGAGATCGTCTTCTTCTACTACCAGGGCCTGCTGTTCGCGCGCTATGCGCTGCGCACCATCTTGGCCGGCACCTTCGTGCTGGCGGCGCTGCGCTTCGGTTTGACCGGCTACTTTGCGCAGTTTGCGTGGCTGATGGCGCTGGTGCAGGTGCTGCATGCCGCCACCTTCGCCGCGCATCACAGCGCCAGCCTGAAGCGGCTGCAGACATGGTTTGCCGGGCCGCTGCAGGGGCGCGGGCAGGCGCTGTACACGGGCATTTCCTACGGCGTCGGCGGCACGCTGGGCGGACTGGCGATGGGCTGGACCTGGAACGCGCTGGCGCCCGAGCATACCTTCGGGCTGGCCGCCATTGCGGCGGCAGCCGGCGCGTTCTGTGCGGTGATGAGCTTCCGCGCGGAAGGCGATGACGCCGTTCAGGCCAGCGCCGCGCAGACCCGTTCGGCGATCGCCAGCGACGAGGTCAGCCCCGGCGACTCGATGCCGAACAGGTGAACCAGCCCCGGCACGCCGTGCACGGCGGGGCCGTCGATGCGGAAGTCCGCCGCCACTTCATGCGGGCCGCTGATCTTGGGGCGGATGCCGGCATAGCCCGGCTGCAGCGCGCCGTCGGCCAGCCCCGGCCAGTAGCGGCGCACCTCGTCATAGAAAGCGTCGGCATCGGCCGGGTCCACGCCGTATTCGATCTCGTCGATCCAGCGCACATTGGGGCCAAAGCGCGCCTGGCCGCCCAGGTCGATGGTCAGGTGCACACCCAGCCCGGCCGCCTCGGGCACCGGGTAGATCAGCCGTGAGAACGGCGCCCGGCCGGCCAGCGTGAAATAGCAGCCCTTGGCGTAGTACTGCGGCGGGATATGGGCTTCGGGCATGCCATCGATGCGGCGCGCCAGTTCGGGCGCGGTCAGCCCGGCCGAGTTCACCACCGTGCGCGCCAGCAGCGTGGTGGCGCTGCCATCCTCGCTGCCGATCTCCAGCCGGATCCCGTCCGGCGTCACCGCGCCGCTTAGCACCGGCGATTGCACCGCCAGCATCGCGCCGGCGTTTTCCGCATCGCCCAGCAGTGCGGTCATCAGGCCGTGGCTGTCGACGATGCCGGTCGACGGCGACAGCAGCGCCGCATGGCATTGCAGCTGCGGCTCCAGCGCCTGCGCCTCGGCACGGCTGACCAGGCGCAGGTCGCCGACGCCGTTGGCAGCCGCCTTGGCGCGGATGCCTTCGAGCGTGGCCACCTGGGCCTCGCTGGTGGCCACGATCAGCTTGCCGCAGCGCTGGTGCGCCACGTGGTGGCTGGCGCAATAGTCATACAGCATGGCCTTGCCGCGCACGCACAGCTGCGCCTTGAGCGAGCCGGCCGGGTAGTAGATGCCGGCGTGGATGACCTCACTGTTGCGCGCGCTGGTGATGGTGCCGAAGGCGTTCTCGGCTTCCAGGATGATCACTTCGCGGCCCTGCTGCGCGAGCGCCCGTGCCACCGCCAGCCCCACCACGCCGGCGCCGATGACGACGCAATCCACTTGTTCCATGGTTGTTCCTTGCTCCAATGTCCTGTGTGTTCGGGATTCAGGCCGGCAGGCCGAGGCGAGTGGCGGCAGCCGCAAGGTGCCGCTGCGCGGCGTTGCGCGCGGCAGCCGCGTCGCCGGCGGCAATGGCTTCGGCCAGCGCCGCATGTTCCTGGTCGGCGGCCCGCGGCGCGCCGGTTGTGACGCTCAGCCGCGCCGTGTTCTCCCAGGCGCGCCGGCGCGCGGCCAGCATCTGCTGGCTGACGAAATCCGTGAGGCCGGTAAAGCAGGGGTTGTGCGCGGCCTCGGCAATGGCATGGTGGAAGGCCATGTCGGCCGCGGCAGCACTGGGCATGTCGCCGTGGCCGTCGGCCTGAGCCTGCATCACCGCCAGCGCGGCACGGATGGCGTCGATATCGGAATCGGTACGCCGCTGCGCCGCCATTTCGGCGCAGGCGGTTTCCACCACCCGGCGCAGCTCGAACAGCTGCGCCAGCGTCGGGCCACCGTCGGGCGCGCTGGCCACGCGCCAGGCCTGGCCGCCCGGGGTCTCGGACACATAGGCACCCGAGCCCTTGCGCGTCACCAGCACGCCATCGGCCTTCAACTGGGCGATGGCCTCGCGCACGATGGGCCGGCTCACGCCGAAGGTGTCGGCCAGGCTCGCCTCAGCCGGCAGGCGCGCGCCCGCGCCGTAGCGGCCGGCGAGGATGTCGTCGTGCAGGGTCTGGGCAATGCGGCTGGCCAGCGAGGCCGGGCGAGGCAGGATGGTCATGGTTTAATGTGTCAGGCTGTCAGACAGCTTTCGGTGATTTTGCGGCTAACTTTGCGTCGCGTCAAGGTTTCCGCAGGGAGCGAATGCTACACATGCGGCCTCGGTCAATCGCTGAGCGCTTAACTTCTCCGCGCCGGCGCCGATAGAAACCCAATACAGGTGGCGGATCCTGCGCGTCAGCTCCGCCCAGGGCTTGCCACGCCCCGTGGCGTCCATCACGGGGTCTACTGCGAACAGCCATGATCCAGCTCAAACCTAACGATCTTCCCGTCGGATACCCGCTGCCCTGGTCGCTGCTTGATGGCGAGGGCAACCTGGTGCTCGGCAGCGGCAACGTCATACCCGATGAACGCGACCTGGCGCTGGTGTTCCGACACGGCGTGGTCTGCCGCGAAGATGGCCACGACGATGCCGATGACGAATTGCGCCCGGCCACCGGGCCGCTCGGCCTGCAGGTCGGCACGCTGCTGCATATCAAGCTCGACGGCGAGGCCGCGCGCCCGGCTGCCAGCCGGCTGATCGGCTTTATCGAGCAGGGCCTCTTTGTCACCTGGCCACAGCTAGGCGGGCGCGACCTGCCGCTGAAGGCAGGCGATGCCGTGCTGCTGCGCGGCTTCTCCGGGCAGGCCATCCACAGCTTCACCTCGACCATCACCGCCGTCTGCCGCAGCCCGTTCCGCTACCTGGTGCTGTCGGCGCCGGTGCAGCAGCATGCAACGCCGGTGCGCAAGGCGGCGCGTGTGCCCACGCGGCTGGCGGCCTACCTGACCGAGCCCGGCGACGACGACGGCACCGACACCGGTGCGGCGCGCCTGGCGCTGCTGTCAGACCTCAGCACCGGCGGCGCACTGGTGCAGACCACCGCACCGGCGCCCGCACCGGGCAGCCGCCTGCGGTTGCGCTTCAAGCTGCGGACGGCGTCACTGGACAGCGAGGTCACCCTCGATGGCTGGGTCCGTGTGGCGGCCCCCGGCGCGGCCAGCGACGATGCCGATTTCCCGGCCTTCGGCGTGGCCTTCGACGTGCTGGCCGAGCGCGAGCTGACGCTGCTGCAGTGCTACATCTACGAACAGCTGCTTTCCAGTACCCGCATGCCCTTGCAGCCCGCGGCTGTAGCGGCCGTTTAGCAGCGCAGCGCTACCGGCAGCAGACGTGAGAACGGCACCGGGTTCCGGTGCCGTTCTCACATGCCAGCCGCTGGCGCGGCCGGCTTACATGCCGACGTAGTTCGGACCGCCGCCGCCTTCCGGCGTCACCCAGACGATGTTCTGGGTCGGGTCCTTGATGTCGCAGGTCTTGCAGTGCACGCAGTTCTGCGCGTTGATCTGCAGGCGTTCCTTGCCAGACGTCTCGTCCTGCACGAACTCATACACACCTGCCGGGCAGTAGCGCGACTCGGGGCCGGCGTACTTTTCCCAGTTGATGTTGACCGGCACGCTGGCGTCCTTGAGCGTCAGGTGCGCCGGCTGGTTTTCTTCGTGGTTGGTGTTGCTGATGAACACCGAGCTCAGGCGGTCGAAGGTCAGCTTGCCGTCCGGCTTCGGGTACTCGATCTTCTGGCACTCGGCCGCCGGCTTCAGGTAGACATGGTCCGGCTTCACGCGGTGGATGGTCCACGGCGGGTTGCGGATGCCCAGCTTGGGCAGCAGCCATTGCTCGATGCCGGTCATCAGCGTGGCGGTGGTGCGGCCCTTCTTGAACCACTGCTTGAAGTTCTTGGCCTGCAGCAGTTCCTTGTGCAGCCAGCTCTGCTCGAACGCGGCCGGGTAGGCGGCCAGCTCGTCGTGCTGGCGGCCGGCCTGCAGCGCGTCATAGGCGGCCTCGGCGGCCAGCATGCCGGTCTTGATGGCGGCGTGGCTGCCCTTGATGCGCGAGGCGTTCAGGTAGCCGGCGTCGCAGCCAACCAGCGCGCCGCCCGGGAACACGGTCTTGGGCAGCGACAGCAGGCCGCCGGCGGTGATGGCGCGCGCGCCATAGGAGAGGCGCTTGCCGCCTTCGAAGTACTGGCGGATTTCCGGGTGCGTCTTGAAACGCTGGAATTCCTCGAACGGCGACAGCCACGGGTTGGTGTAGTCCAGGCCGACCACAAAGCCGACCGCGACCTTGTTGTCTTCCATGTGATACAGGAACGAGCCGCCGTAGGTGGCCGGGTCCAGCGGCCAGCCGGCCGTGTGCACCACCAGGCCGGGCTTGTGCTTGGCCGGGTCGATTTCCCACAGCTCCTTCAGGCCGATGCCGTAGCTCTGCGGGTCCTTGCCGGCATCCAGCCCGAACTTGGCGATCAGCTGCTTGCCCAGGTGGCCGCGCGCGCCTTCGGCGAAGATGGTGTACTTGGCATGCAGCTCCATGCCCAGCTGGAAGTTCTCGGTGGGCTCGCCTTCCTTGCCGATGCCCATGTTGCCGGTGGCCACGCCCTTGACCGAGCCGTCCTCGTTGTAGAGCACCTCGGCGGCGGGGAAGCCCGGGAAGATCTCGACGCCCAGCGCCTCGGCCTGCTGGCCCAGCCAGCGCACGAAGTTCGACAGGCTGACGATGTAGTTGCCTTCGTTGTGGAAGCACTCGGGCAGCAGCGCGGGCGGCGTGCCCTTGGAGCCGGACTCGTTCAGGAACAGGAACTTGTCTTCGGTGACGGCCTGGTTCAGCGGCGCACCCAGTTCCTTCCAGTTCGGGATCAGTTCATTGAGGGCGCGCGGATCCATGATGGCGCCCGACAGGATGTGGGCGCCGGGCTCGGAACCCTTTTCCAGCACGCACACGTTGACGTCGGCGCCTTTCTCCTGCGCGAGTTGCTTCAGGCGGATGGCGGTGGCCAGGCCGGCGGGGCCGCCGCCGACGATGACCACATCGTATTCCATGGCTTCGCGCGGGCCGAACTGCTCCAGGAGCTGTTGCTGATCCATTGTCTCTAACCCTCTATTTCTTTGCTGCTTGCTTGCAATTGTGGGAAATGCGGTGATCGTTTTGCTGAGAACCCGGCCCGGCACGCGGATCAGAGCCGCGGGAAGGGAGTTGGCGGCGTTTCGGTCTTGAACGGCGCCCGAACGGCGCCCGAAGACTGCCGGATCGCGCGTTTTCCCTCTTTCCCTTTGCTGGCCAAGTTCTTAGAATCTCCGGCATTGTCCGGGACTCGCCACCCACAGGCAAGGATTTTTTTGGAACGGTCGTTCTTTTTTTCGATATGCTGCCTTCTGCTCCCAAGTAGGCCGGAGGGGCTCCCGCACAAGAGGTAATCATGGGTTTGTCGATCAATCTGGAAGGCAAGGTCGCGCTGGTCACCGGCGCTTCAAGCGGGCTGGGCTCGCGTTTCGCCACGGTGCTGGCCGCCGCCGGCGCCAAGGTGGTGCTGGCCTCGCGCCGCAGCGAGCGGCTCAAGGAACTGCGCGCGGCCATCGAGGCCGAGGGCGGCAGCGCCCACGTGGTGCGCCTGGACGTCACCGATCCGGACAGCATTCGCGCCGCCGTGGCGCATGCCGAGACGGAAGCCGGCTCCATCGATATCCTGGTCAACAACTCCGGCGTGTCGACCACGCAGAAGCTGACCGATGTGACCCCCGACGATTTCGATTTCGTCTTCGACACCAATACCCGCGGCGCCTTTTTCGTCGCCCAGGAAGTGGCCAAGCGCATGATCGCGCGCGCCAAGGGCGCCGAGCGCAACGGCAGCCCGCTGCCGCAGGCGCGCATTGTCAACATCGCCTCGGTGGCCGGGCTGAAGGTGCTGTCGCAGATCGGCGTCTATTGCATGAGCAAGGCGGCCGTGGTGCACATGACCAAGGCCATGGCGCTGGAATGGGCGCGCCACGGCATCAATACCAACGCCATCTGCCCGGGCTATATCGACACCGATATCAACCATCACCACTGGGACTCGGACGCCGGGCAGAAGCTGATCCAGATGCTGCCGCGCAAGCGCCTGGGCAAGCCTGAGGATCTCGACGGGCTGTTGCTGCTGCTGGCATCCGACCAGTCGCAGTTCATCAACGGGGCCGTCATCACCGCCGACGACGGCATGGTCTGACCGCCTGAGCGCGGGCAGTGGGGGCGCAACGCCCCAACATCCCGGCCGCGCGCCAAAAGCGCTGCGGGATACCCAGATTGCGTCCCCAGGGCTTATCCGGTCCCCTTGGGCGCGCCGTCGCCAGCACATATCAATGTTCAGAAAATTCGTGCGCTGCGGGCCAGTCTTGGCATAATCCGCCATGTCTGCAGATTAAGTCTTTACATACAAGTAAAAAACGCCGCAGTGGCCGGATGGCCCGAGCGGCCCTGGACCGGAGGCCGGGGAGATGGAGCAACAAGCAGAAGCACGGCGCAACGCCGTGCCGCAACACGTCGTCGATGCCGTGCTGATCCCGCAGGCCGCCGACGAAGCGCAGGACGCTGAATTCCGGGTATCGCCCCGCATCGAGGACTGGATTGGCGTGATCGTGATGGTGCTGCTGGTGGGCATCACCTTCGCCAACGTGGTGGTCCGCTATTTCACCGACGAATCGTTCGCCTGGACCGAGGAGTTCTCGGTCTTTCTGATGATCGTGCTGGCGCTGGTCGCCGGCAGCGCCGCGGTGGCGCGCGACCGCAATATCCGCATCGAATTCTTCTTCGAGCGCGGCAGCGAGGCCCGGCAGAAGCGCCTGGCGATCCTGTCGGCGCTGGGCGTCGCGGTGATGTTCATTGCACTGGCGGTGCTGGGCGCGCGCATTACGTGGGATGAATACACCTATGGCGAGACCTCGCCGGGGATCGGCGTGCCGAGCTGGTGGTATTCGGTCTGGCTGCCGGTGCTGTCGGCGGGCATTGCGCTGCGCGCATTCGGGCTGATGGCGCGCAACGTGCGCGCGCTCAAGGCGCTGCATGCGGGCAAGGCAGCGGACAAGACGGCGGAGCAGGCGCAATGACCCTGATTGCCATCATCCTGTTCGTGGTCTTTATCGGCCTGATGCTGCTGGGCGTGCCCATCGGCGTGTCGCTGGGCCTGGGCGGCCTGGTTGCCATCGGCCTGTCCAACCTTGATACCCAGATGTTCGGCCTGCTGGCCGTGCCGCAGAACTTCTATGCGGGGCTGGCCAAGTATCCGCTGCTGGCGATCCCGATGTTCGTGCTGGTGGGGTCGATCTTCGACCGCTCCGGCGTGGCGCAGCGGCTGGTGACCTTTGCCATCGCCATTGTCGGCCGCGGCCCCGGCATGCTGCCGCTGGTGGCGATCCTGGTGGCGATGTTCCTCGGCGGCATCTCCGGCTCCGGCCCGGCCAACGCGGCCGCGGTGGGGGGCGTGATGATCGCGGCGATGTCGCGCGCCGGCTATCCCGGTTCGTACAGCGCCGCCGTGGTCGGCGCGGCCGCCGCGACCGACATCCTGATCCCGCCTTCGGTCGCGTTCATCATCTACAGCGTGCTGGTGCCTGGCGCATCGGTGCCCGCGCTGTTTGCGGCTGGCATGATTCCGGGCATCCTGGCCGGCGTGGCCCTGATCGTTCCGGCGGTGTGGCTCGCGCGCAAGCACAACATGGGCGCGATCGAGGCCGGGCTGCCGCGCCCGCCATTCTGGAAGAGCCTGCGCGAAGCGGCCTGGGGGCTGGTCGCGCCGTTCCTGATCCTGGGCGGCATGCGTGCCGGCTGGTTCACGCCGACCGAAGCGGCAGTGGTGGCGGTGGTCTACGGCCTGTTCGTGGGCATGGTGATCTACCGCAGCATCGGCATGCGCGACCTGTTCACGATCTTCCAGGAGGCGGCCGAGACCTCGGCGGTGATCCTGCTGGTGGTGGCGCTGGCCGGCATCTTTGCCTATGCGCTGTCCACGCTCGGCGTGATCGACCCGCTGGCCCATGCCATTGCCAATTCCGGCCTGGGCGAGTACGGCGTGCTGGCGCTGATCGTGCTGCTGCTGATGACGGTAGGCATGTTCCTCGACGGCATTTCGATCTTCCTGATCTTCGTGCCGCTGCTGCTGCCGATTGCCAACGCCTTCCACTGGAACCCGGTGTGGTTCGGCGTGGTGCTGACGCTGAAGGTGGCGCTGGGCCAGTTCACGCCGCCGCTGGCCGTGAACCTGATGGTGTCGTGCCGGATTGCCCGCGTGCGCATGGAAGAGACCGTGCCCTGGGTGATCTGGATGCTGCTGGCGATGTTTATCGCCATGCTGATGGTGCTGGCCTATCCGCCGCTGGCGACCTGGCTGCCGGACTACCTCGGCTATTGATGTTCCGCATTCACAAAGAAGAATTCACGCTTTCCCGAGAGGAGATGAAATGAAACGTCGTGCCCTGATGCTCGCAACGGCTGCCGCCATGGCCGCCTCCGCCTTCGCCCCCGCCGGCGCGATGGCCCAGACCTACAAGTCCGAGTACAAGATGTCGCTGGTGCTCGGCCCGGCCTTCCCGTGGGGCAAGGGCGGCGAGATCTGGGCCGACCTGGTCAAGCAGCGCACCAACGGCCGCATCAACATCAAGCTGTACCCGGGCACCTCGCTGGTGGCCGGCGACCAGACCCGCGAATTCTCGGCGATCCGCCAGGGCGTGATCGACATGGCGGTGGGCTCGACCATCAACTGGTCGCCGCAGGTCAGGGAGCTGAACCTGTTCTCGCTGCCGTTCCTGATGCCCGACTACAAGGCGCTGGACGCGCTCACGCAGGGCGAAGTCGGCAAGTCGATCTTCACGACGCTGGAAAAGGCCGGCGTGGTGCCGCTGGCCTGGGGTGAGAACGGCTTCCGCGAGGTGTCCAACTCCAAGCGCGAGATCCGCAAGCCCGAAGACCTCAAGGGCATGAAGCTGCGCGTGGTGGGCTCTCCGCTGTATATCGAGACGTTCAATGCGCTGGGCGCCAACCCGACGCAGATGAGCTGGGCCGACGCGCAGCCGGCCATGGCCTCGGGCGCCGTCGACGGCCAGGAGAATCCGCAGTCGGTGTTTGCCGCCGCCAAGCTGTACACGGTGGGCCAGAAGTTCGTCACCACCTGGGGCTACGTGGCCGATCCGCTGATCTTCGTGGTCAACAGGCAGATCTGGGAAAGCTGGACCCCGGCCGACCGCGAGATCGTCAAGCAGGCCGCCATCGACGCCGGCAAGCAGGAAATCGCGCTGGCCCGCAAGGGCCTGGCCGAGCCGGGCGCGCCGGCGTGGAAGGACATGGAGGCGCACGGCGTGAAGGTCACGCACCTGACGCCGGCCGAGCACGACAGCTTCCGCAAGGCGACCGCCAAGGTCTACGACAAGTGGAAGAAGCAGATCGGCACCGACCTGGTGACCAAGGCCGAAGGCGCGATCGCCAAGCGCTAAGCCACGCAGGGGCCCGCCAGACTCGGCGGGCCTTTTCATTTGGAGACCGTGATGAAGCACGTCTATACGGTGGTCATGCCGATCCGCTGGGGCGACATGGATGCCATGGGCCATGTCAACAACACCGTTTATTTCCAGTACCTGGAGCAGGCGCGCATCGAGTGGTTCGCGTCGCTGGGGCGGGGCGGCAAGGATGCGAGCGGGCAGGGGCCGGTCATCATCAATGCGCATATGACGTTCCTGAAGCAGTTGCGCTATCCGGGCGACATCGAGTGCCGCGTCTACGCCGGCCAGCTGGGCCGCACCAGCTTCGAGACCCGCATGGAAATCCGCCGCACCGACCTGCCCGACGTGGTCTGGGCCGAGGGCGGGGCCAAGGTGGTGTGGTGCGACTACACGCAGGAGAAGTCGGTGCCGGTGCCGGCCGAGATCCGGGCGATCATCGAGGGCTGACGCCCGCCACGGGGCTCAGTGGTTGACCAGTCGCTGCACCAGATCAACTGAGGTACTGGCCCCATACTTCTTCATCAGCCTTGCCCGGTAGATGTCCACCGTACGCGGGCTGATCGCCAGCAGCTTGCCGATCTGCTTGCTGGTCTTCCCCTCCACCAGCTGCGCCGCGATCTCGCGTTCGCGCGCGGTCAGCTCGGCCGTGACCTGGCGCTTCTGCGACAGGTCCTCGAAGGTCCAGATCCCGGCGCCCAGCGGCTGCGAGCGGTCCAGCGCGCGGCCGGTGACATGGCACCAGAACAGTTCCCCGCCGGCGCGCTTCATGATGCGCTCGTCCGAGTACATGCCGCGCGTGCCCATGATCGGCGCAATGCGCGCGCCGGTGCGCTCGAATTCGTCGGCGGTGGGGTAGAGTACCTGGAACGACTGGCCCAGCAGCGCCTCGCGCGTGGTGCCGAAAATGCGGCAGACCTCCTCGTTGCAGTCCTCGATCACGCGTTCGCGTGACAGCACCAGGCCCACGGGGGCGAGCTGGAAGGCGGTCTGGTAGTCGATTGCGGGCATCTGCTTATGTATTTTTACGTAATGGCGTAGCCGGCTGCGCTTGCGTATGCTGTCGGTCGGACGAGTTGCGGCGCCTGTCGCCGATTGTACCGTTACAATTTCCCTGCGTCGCCCGCCGCACAACCCGGTGGCGGGAAGCTCGACAGGGACTACCGAGGAAGGAGCGAAGCATGAACAAGGTCTACGCCAGCGCCGCAGAAGCGCTTGCAGGCGTCGTCCGCGACGGCCAGACGATCGCTGTGGGCGGTTTTGGCCTGTGCGGCATCCCCGAGGCGCTGATCGCCGCGCTGCGCGACAGCGGCGCCAAGCAGCTGACCTGCATCTCCAACAATGCCGGCGTCGATGGCTTCGGCCTGGGCCAGCTGCTGGCCACGCGCCAGGTCAAGAAGATGATCTCGTCCTACGTGGGCGAGAACAAGGAGTTCGAGCGCCAGTACCTGGCGGGCGAACTGGAGCTGGAATTCACCCCCCAAGGCACGCTGGCCGAGAAGCTGCGCGCCGGCGGCTCGGGCATCCCGGCCTTCTTCACCAAGACCGGTGTCGGCACCATCGTCGCCGAAGGCAAGGAAATCCGCGAATTCGACGGCGAGCAGTACGTGATGGAGCGTTCGCTGACGGCCGACGTGGCGCTGGTCAAGGCCTGGAAGGCCGACAAGGCCGGTAACCTGGTGTTCCGCCGCACCGCGCGCAACTTCAACCCGATGTGCGCCATGGCGGGCAAGGTCACCGTGGCCGAGGTCGAGCAGATCGTCGAGACCGGCGAGCTGGATCCGGATGAAATCCACCTGGCCGGCATCTTCGTGCAGCGCCTGGTGCTGAACACCACCCCCGAGAAACGCATCGAGCAGCGCACCGTGCGCGCGGCCAGCTAAGGAGAGTCATCATGGCATGGACACGTGACGAAATGGCCGCGCGCGCCGCGACCGAGCTGCAGGACGGCTTCTACGTCAACCTGGGCATCGGCCTGCCGACGCTGGTGGCCAACTGGGTGCCGGAAGGCATGGAAGTGTGGCTGCAGTCCGAGAACGGCCTGCTGGGCATCGGCCCGTTCCCGACCGAGGACGAAGTCGACGCCGACATGATCAACGCCGGCAAGCAGACCGTGACGACGCTGCCGGGCTCGTCGATCTTCTCGTCGGCCGACTCGTTCGCGATGATCCGCGGCGGCCACATCAACCTGGCGATCCTGGGCGCGATGCAGGTCAGCGAGAAGGGCGACCTGGCCAACTGGATGATCCCGGGCAAGATGGTCAAGGGCATGGGCGGCGCGATGGACCTGGTCGCCGGCGTCGGCCGCGTGGTGGTGCTGATGGAACACACCGCCAAGAAGAAGGACGGCACCGAGGACATCAAGATCCTGAAGGACTGCAACCTGCCGCTGACCGGCTTGGGCGTAGTCAACCGCATCATCACCGACCTGGGCGTGATCGACGTGACCGAGGCCGGCCTGAAGCTGGTGGAGACTGCCCCGGGCGTCAGCCGCGAGGAAATCCAGAGCAAGACCGGCGCGCCGCTGCTGTAAGCGGCATCTGCCTGCGGAAAGGAAAAAGGCCCCGCCGGTGCGAAACCGGCGGGGCCTTTTCCATGGCAGCGGCAGGTCAGCCGGCCTGCTTGTTGTAGCTGGCAAACACCTTGGCGGCGCCGTCGGCCTTGACCAGCAGCACGTCGAACGGGTCCTTGCGCGGGGCCTGTTCCATGCCGGGCGAGCCGACCGGCATGCCCGGCACGGCCAGGCCGACGGCCTTGGGCTTCGCGGCCAGCAGCTTGCGGATATCCGCCGCCGGCACATGGCCCTCGATGGCGTAGCCGCCAATATAGCCGGTATGGCAGGAGCCGAAGCGCTCAGGCATGCCGAAGCGCTGGCGGTACACACCGGTGTCCTCGACGTCATGCAGGGTCACGGTGAAGCCGTTGCTGCGCAGATGCTTGACCCAATCCTCGCAGCAGCCGCACAGCGGGCTCTTGTAGACGTCGATGGCAAGCGGCCTGGCGGCTTGCGCAAGTGCGCTCGCCACCGGCGCCAGTGCCCCGGCCGAGACCGCGCCCAGCGCCAGCGCGCGCAGGAAACTGCGTCGTTGCATCGCTGCCTCCTTACTGCGCCACCCAGCCGCCATCCATGTTCCAGATCGCGCCGCGGACCTGGCGGGCCGCTTCGGACGACAGGAACACGGCCAGCGCGCCCAGCTCATCGGGCATGACGAACTCCCCGGATGGCTGCTTCTCGATCACAAATTCGCGTGTGGCCTGATCGAGCGGAATGTTGTCGCGCTGCGCGCGCGCCTCGATCTGCTTCTGCACCAGCGGCGTCAGCACCCAGCCCGGGCAGATTGCGTTGGCGGTCACGCCGGTCCGCGCGGTTTCCAGCGCAGTGACCTTGGTGAAGCCGACGATGCCGTGCTTGGCGGCCACGTAGGCCGATTTCTGCGCCGATGCCACCAGGCCGTGCGTGGAGGCAATATTGATGATCCGGCCCCAGTTCTTCTGCTTCATGCCGGGCAGCGCCAGGCGCGTGGTGTGGAAGGCCGAGGTCAGGTTGATGGCGATGATGGCGTCCCAGCGCTCGGGCGGGAAATCCTCGATATTGGCGACAAACTGGATGCCGGCGTTGTTGACCAGGATGTCGGCGCCGCCGAATTCGCTGTCGGCATAGCGCATCATGTCCTCGATCTCGGCCGACTTGCTCATGTCGGCACCGTGATAGCCCACCTTGATGCCTGCACCGGCCTGCGCGATTTCCTGCTTTGCGGCGTCCACATCACCAAAGCCGTTGACGATGATGTTGGCGCCCTGTGCGGCCAGTGCCTGCGCGATGCCGAGTCCGATGCCGCTGGTCGAGCCAGTCACCAGTGCCGTCTTGCCTTTGAGCATGTAAGCCTCCGTTGAGAGAGTGGTTTGGCCGGACACGGCCCGGCCGGTCTGATGCGCCTTCGTTGCCGGAATGCGCGAGGCCGCGCGGAGGCGGCATACGCCGGATTAACGCTGGCGGGAGTGCGTAAAGCGTACTGTGGCATTGTACCCGCTGCGGCGTACAATCCAGCTTTGCTCAACCTCCGTCAGCGGCGTCTTTCAGCGCTCCGCGGTCGGGTTCGTCAGGGAGTCCAGATGTCTGCCAGTCCGCGTCTCGGTTTTGTCCAGTGCATCAGTCCGGCGGGCCTGCACCGCATGGCCTACCACGAGTGGGGCGACCCCGCCAATCCGCGCGTGCTGGTGTGCGCGCACGGCCTGACGCGCACCGGCCGCGACTTCGATACCGTGGCCAACGCGCTGTGCGGCGACTACCGCGTGGTCTGCCCCGACGTGGCCGGGCGCGGCCGCTCCGAATGGCTGGCGGACCCCAACAGCTACGTGGTGCCGCAGTATGTCGCGGACATGGTCACGCTGATCGCGCGGCTCAACGTGGAGAAGGTGGACTGGTTTGGTACCTCGATGGGCGGCCTGATCGGCATGGGCCTGGCCGGGCTGCCGAAGTCGCCGGTGCGCAAGCTGCTGCTCAACGACGTGGGCCCCAGGCTGGCGCCTTCGGCGGTGGAGCGCATCGGTGCCTACCTGGGGCTGCCGGTGCGCTTCAAGACCTTCGAGGAAGGGCTGGCCTACCTGCAGACCATCAGCGCATCGTTCGGGCGCCATACGCCTGAGCAGTGGCGCGAACTCAACGCCGCCATCCTGAAGCCGGTGCAGGGCACCGAAGGCCTGGAATGGGGCTTGCATTACGACCCGCAGCTGGCAGTGCCGTTCCGCAAGTCCACGCCTGAGGCCATTGCCGCGGGCGAGGCCGCGCTCTGGCACGGCTTCGAGGCCATCGAGGCCCCGGTGCTGGTGGTGCGCGGGGCGCAGTCTGACCTGCTGCTGCGCGAGACCGTCGCGGAGATGGTGGCGCGCGGCAAGCATGTGAGCTCGGTCGAAGTGCCCGACGTGGGCCATGCCCCGACCTTTGTCGATCCGGCGCAGATCGCGATTGCCCGGCAGTTCTTTACCGGGGCCTGATCGCTTCATCGCATTCTGTGCCGGCCTTGTTTTTATCCGTCAACGCATTGTCATGAGTAACCTTGAACTGAAGCGCGCCCACGTGGGCAAGCGGTTGTCCGAATACGCGGTCTACAACGGCGTGGTCTACCTGGCCGGGCAGGTGCCCGAGGTCGATCCCAAGGCCGATATCCGTGGCCAGACGCGCGAGGTGCTTGGCCATATCGACCGCCTGCTGGCCGAGGCCGGCAGCGACAAGACCCGCATCCTGTC
This sequence comes from Cupriavidus lacunae, assembly GCF_003353055.1. GTDB lineage: Bacteria > Pseudomonadota > Gammaproteobacteria > Burkholderiales > Burkholderiaceae > Cupriavidus > Cupriavidus lacunae. The sequence continues at coordinate 198,654 of NZ_QKWJ01000005.1, read as the reverse complement.
GTGCCAGATCTTCCTCACCAACGTCGACCTGATCGGGGAGATGAACGAAGTCTGGGACGCCTGGGTGCCGCAAGGCAACACGCCCCCGCGCGCCACCGTCGAAGCGCGCCTGGCCAATCCCGATTACCTGATCGAAGTGGTGGTGACCGCTGCGCTCAACTGATGCAGGCGTAGTGACATGGTGACGTCCACCGACCTGACCGGTCGGGTCGCGGGCATTCCGGATGCCGAACTGGTCGAACGCGCGCTGGCCTACGTGCGCGAGCATGGTGCCGAGGTTGCGCTGCCGACCGGCGAGACCGTGCTGTCGCACGCGCAGGGCATGCTGCGCATCCTCGACGGCTTGCGCGTCGATGATGCCGCGCGCGCCGCTGCCTGCCTGTTCGGGCTGGTGGCCTACGTGCCCGGCACCGAGGCCGAGATCGCGCCGCGCTTCGGCGACGAGGTGGCGCGGCTGGTCGACGGCGTGCGGCAGCTGCTGCGCATCGGCGCCATCGCCGGCAGCCGCCCCGACGCCGAGCCCTCCAAGAACGAAGCGCAGGCCCGCCACGAGCAGGTCGAGGCGCTGCGCAAGATGCTGCTGGCGTTCGCGCAGGATATCCGCGTGGTGCTGGTGCGCCTGGCGTCTCGGCTGCAGACGCTGCGCTGGCTCGCCGAGACCAAGCAGGCGCCACTGCCCGGCGTGGCGCGCGAAACGCTCGACATCTACGCGCCGCTGGCCAACCGCCTGGGCATCTGGCAGATGAAGTGGGAGCTGGAGGACCTGGCGTTCCGCTTCGAGCAGCCCGATACCTACAAGCGCATTGCCAAGCTGCTGGATGAGAAGCGCATCGAGCGCGAAGGCTATATCGCCAGCGCCATCGCGCGGCTGCAATCCGAGCTGGCGACCGCCGGCATCCCTGCCGAGGTCAGCGGGCGGCCCAAGCACATCTACAGCATCTGGAAGAAGATGCGCGGCAAGGAGCTGGATTTTGCCGACCTGTACGATGTGCGCGCCTTCCGCGTGATCGTCGACGATATCAAGGACTGCTACACGGTGCTGGGTATCGTCCACCATATCTGGCAGCCGATCCCGCGCGAGTTCGACGACTACATCTCGCGGCCCAAGGCCAATGGCTACAAGTCGCTGCACACGGTGGTAATCGGCGACGACGGCCGCGCCTTCGAGGTGCAGATCCGCACCCACGAGATGCACCACTTCGCCGAATACGGCGTGGCCGCGCACTGGCGCTACAAGGAGGCGGGCAGCCGCGGCTATGCCGGGCAGTTCTCCGCCAGCGAGCGCTATGACGAGAAGATAGCGTGGCTGCGCCAGCTGCTGGCGTGGAAGGACGATGCCGACCACAGCGTGGCGCACGACGAATCGTGGGAGCAGATCAAGCACGCCGCGATCGACGACCACATCTACGTGCTGACGCCGCAGGCGCGCGTGGTGGCGCTGCCGCAGGGCGCGACCGCGGTGGACTTTGCCTACTACCTGCACAGCGACCTCGGCCACCGCTGCCGCGGCGCGCGCGTCGACGGCACCATGGTGCCGCTGAACACGCCGCTGAAGAACGGCCAGACCGTGGAGATCATCGCGGTCAAGCAGGGCGGCCCGTCGCGCGACTGGCTCAACGCGGACCTGGGCTACCTGGCCAGCAGCCGCGCGCGCGCCAAGGTGCGCGCGTGGTTCAACGCGCTCGATTCGCAGGAAACCATCGCGCAGGGCCGGGCGCTGATCGACAAGACGCTGCAGCGTGAAGGCAAGACCGCGGTCAAGCTGGAAGACCTGGCCACGCGGCTGGGCTTCAAGACGCCGGAAGAACTGTTCGCGGCGGTGGCAAAGGATGAGTTCAGCCTGCGCCATGTGGAGCACGCGCTGCGCCACCCGGAGGGCGAGGTCCAGGCGCCGCTGAGCGAGGAAGACGCCGTCACCAAGAAGAGCCGCGCCACCAGCGTGGCGCGCGGCGCCAAGAGCGGCGTGCTGGTGGTGGGGGTGGATTCGCTGATGACGCAGATGTCGCGCTGCTGCAAGCCGGCGCCGCCGGACGATATCGTCGGCTTTGTCACGCGCGGGCGCGGCGTGTCGATCCATCGGCGCAGCTGCCACACCTTCCAGCAACTGGCGGCGCGCGCGCCGGAGCGGGTGATCCAGACCGAGTGGGGGCAGAAGAGCCACGCAGCGGTCTATCCGGTCGACATCCACGTCGAGGCGATCGACCGCCAGGGTCTGCTGCGCGATATCTCCGAAGTGCTGTCGCGCGAGAAGATCAACGTCACCGGCGTCAAGACACTCTCCAGCAAGGGCGTGGCGCGCATGCAGTTCACCGCCGAGGTGTCTGAGGCCACGCAGCTGCAGCGCGCGCTGCTGCTGATCGAAGAGGTCCAGGGGGTGTTGCAGGCGAAAAGAAAGTGATGCTATACTTGCGGCTTCGCTAGGCTCGTAGCTCAGCTGGTTAGAGCACCACCTTGACATGGTGGGGGTCGTTGGTTCGAGTCCAATCGAGCCTACCAACGAATTGCAGTAAAGCATTAAAAAGAAGTACGGCAAGTCCGATTCAACCCCATACGGAACGGAAGCGCATCATGGTTATGACACCGCGAACTACTACCGCTGGCAAGCGACAGTAGTCGAGGTGCGCCTTCGGCCCGGTTGGATCGGGTTTGACAAAGAGAAACGCGGCCTTGGCCGCGTTTTTTTTCGTCTGTCGCCTGCCAGCGCCCTGATAAGCTGCCGCCTTCGCGCGCTGCAGAGCAGGGCAGCAAAGAATGAATCGCCAGCCCCGCACGCATGCGGGCCGGTGCCACAAGATGCAGTTTGATCCGCTCAGGCGATGCGCAAGGCGCGGCCGGCGGAACCTGGAGAGTCGAAATGATCGCAATCACGCTGCCGGATGGGTCCCGCCGCGAGTTCCCCGGCCCGGTAACGGTTGCCGAAGTGGCGCAAAGCATCGGTTCCGGCCTGGCCAAGGCCGCACTGGCTGGCAAGGTGGATGGCCAAATGGTCGACACGAGCTACCGGATCGACCGCGATGTCGAGCTGGCCATCGTCACGGACAAGGACGCCGACGGCGTCGATGTGATCCGCCACTCCACGGCGCACTTGCTGGCCTATGCCGTCAAGGAGCTGTATCCCGAGGCGCAGGTGACAATCGGGCCGGTGATCGAAAATGGCTTCTACTACGACTTCGCCTACAAGCGTCCCTTCACGCCAGAAGACCTGGCCGCCATCGAAAAGAAGATGACGGAACTCGCCCGCAAGGACGAGAAGGTCACGCGCGAAGTGTGGAACCGCGATGAGGCGGTGGCGCTGTTCGAGTCGATGGGCGAGAAATACAAGGCCGAGATCATCGGCTCGATCCCGGCTGACCAGGAGATCGGCCTGTACCGCGAAGGCAATTTCGTCGACCTGTGCCGCGGCCCGCACGTGCCGTCCACGGGCAAGCTGAAGGTCTTCAAGCTGATGAAGGTGGCCGGTGCCTACTGGCGCGGCGATGCCAACAACGAGATGCTCCAGCGCATCTACGGCACGGCCTGGGCGAAGAAGGAAGACCAGGAAGCCTACCTGCACATGCTGGAAGAGGCCGAGAAGCGCGATCACCGCAAGCTGGGCAAGACGCTCGACCTGTTCCACCTGCAGGAAGAGGCGCCCGGCATGGTGTTCTGGCACCCCAAGGGCTGGCAGGTGTGGCAGGCGGTGGAGCAGTACATGCGCGGCCGCCTGACCGACGCGGACTACGATGAAGTCCGTACGCCACAGGTGATGGACCGTTCGCTTTGGGAGAAGTCCGGCCACTGGCAGAACTACAAAGAGAACATGTTCGTCACGGAGTCGGAGAAGCGCGACTACGCCATCAAGCCGATGAACTGTCCGGGCCACGTGCAGATCTTCAACCACGGCCTGCGCTCGTACCGCGACCTGCCGTTGCGCCTGGCCGAGTTCGGCGCCTGCCACCGCAACGAGCCGTCCGGCGCGCTGCACGGCCTGATGCGCGTGCGCGGCTTCGTGCAGGATGATGCACACATCTTCTGCACGGAGGAGCAGATCGTCGCGGAGGCCAAGGCCTTCAACGAGCTGGCTTTCTCGGTCTACGACGACTTCGGCTTCAAGGATGTGAAGGTCAAGCTGTCGCTGCGCCCGGACCAGCGCGCCGGCTCGGACGAGGTCTGGGATCACGCCGAAGAAGGCCTGCGCCTGGCGCTGCGCGCCTGCGGCGTGGACTGGGAAGAACTGCCGGGCGAGGGAGCCTTCTATGGCCCCAAGGTCGAGTACCACATCAAGGACGCGATCGGCCGCTCGTGGCAGTGCGGCACGCTGCAGCTGGACCTGGTGCTGCCGGAGCGCCTGGGTGCCGAATACGTCTCCGAGGACAACTCGCGCAAGCGCCCGGTGATGCTTCACCGCGCCATCCTGGGCTCGTTCGAGCGTTTCCTGGGCATCCTGCTGGAAAACCACGCCGGCGCGCTGCCGGCCTGGCTGGCTCCGGAGCAGGTCGTGGTCATGAATATTGCGGATTCGCAGGCAGAGTACGCTGAAAGCGTCGTGCAATTGCTGCAAAAACAAGGGTTTAGGGCCAAGGCCGATTTGCGTAACGAGAAAATTACGTATAAAATCCGCGAGCATTCGCTTCAAAAGGTTCCCTACCTGCTGGTAGTGGGCGACAAGGAGCGGGATGCCAATCAAGTGGCCGTGCGTGCCCGTGGCAATGTGGATCTGGGTGTAATGCCCGTCTCCGCGTTTGTTGAGCGTCTGCAAAACGACGTCGCCAGCAAAGCCTGATGGGTGGTAAGCACGGCTTGTTTTTTTGTCTTCTTGAGGTAACGCAACATCGCTACGGACAAAGGTCATCGCATCAACCGGGAAATCAGCGCGCCTGAGCTGCGCCTGGTAGGGGTTGATAACGAACAGCTCGGCATCGTCAAGTTCATGGACGCGCTCCGGCTGGCTGAAGATAAGGACTTGGACCTGGTGGAGATCGCGCCGAACGCGGTTCCGCCCGTCGCCCGGATCATGGATTACGGGAAGTTCAAGTACGAGGAAGCCAAGCGCGCCCACGAGGCGAAGCTGAAGCAGAAAATCATCCAGGTCAAGGAAGTCAAGTTCCGGCCGGGTACGGATGATGGCGACTACAACGTCAAGCTGCGCAACCTGAAGCGCTTCCTGGAAGATGGCGACAAGACCAAGATCACGCTGCGGTTCCGTGGTCGCGAGATGGCGCACCAGGAAATCGGCGCGCGCATGCTCGAACGCCTGAAGGCGGACCTGGAAGAAATCGGCCAGGTCGAGCAGATGCCGAAGATGGAAGGGCGCCAGATGGTGATGGTGCTCGCTCCCAAGAAGAAGAAGTAATTCTTGCGCGATGCGGCGGCCGGGATGCCAGGCATCCCGGCGTTGCTTCGTGCGGAAGCCGCGCGTCGCCCGCAAGGGACGCACGCGCAACAACAAGTGGATGCGGGTCTTGCAAGCGTCGGCGTGAGCCGTCCACCTGCATGCATGTCATATGAGCTGGAGTTTTTCATGCCGAAGATGAAGACGAAGAAAAGCGCCTCCAAGCGCTTTACTGCCCGTCCGAACGGTTCGTTCAAGCGTGGCCAGGCCTTCAAGCGTCACATCCTGACCAAGAAGACCACCAAGAACAAGCGTCAACTGCGCGGTACCCAGGACGTCCATGAGACGAACCTGAAGTCGGTGCGCGCGATGATGCCGTACGCATAACCCTAACGAAAACGAAAGGAGCATTACATGCCTCGAGTAAAGCGTGGGGTCACTGCACGGGCCCGTCACAAGAAAGTCATCGACGCTGCCAAGGGTTACCGCGGCCGTCGCAATAACGTCTACCGTATCGCCAAGCAGGCGGTCATGCGTGCTGGCCAGTACGCATACCGCGATCGCCGCAACAAGAAGCGCGTGTTCCGTGCGCTCTGGATTGCGCGTATCAATGCCGCGACGCGTGAGCATGGCATGACCTACAGCGTGTTCATGAACGGTCTGAAGAAGGCCTCGATTGAACTGGACCGCAAGGTGCTGTCGGACATGGCTATTCACGACAAGCCTGCCTTTGCCGCCATCGTCAACCAGGTGAAAGCCACCGTTGCCTGATGCCGGCGCCGGCCGCGCGCGAGCGTAGCCGGGCAAGCACCGACCGCAAGGTCGACCGCTGACCGCAAGGTCTGCTGAAACGGGGCTCCTCACCGAGCCCCGTTTTTATTTCGAATGCCGTTTCGGTGGCCGCCATCGCGTTGCCGAGACCGTATTCGAAACGAACACCGCACGTAGTGCCAACCCACGTCGGACCGGGCGTACCGGCCCGACGCCAAAATTCCACGACCGCCGCCATGTCTCAGGATCTGGATCAAATTGTCGCCGATGCCCAGGCCGCCTTCGCAGCCGCCAACGACAACGCCACGCTGGAAAACGAAAAGGCCCGCTTCCTGGGCAAGACCGGCGCGCTGACCGAACTGCTCAAGGGCCTCGGCAAGCTCGACCCGGAAACCCGCAAGAGCGAAGGCGCCCGCATCAACCAGATCAAGCAGCAGGTCGAAGCCGCGCTGCAGGCACGTCGCCAGGCGCTGGCCGATGCGCTGATGAACGCGCGCCTGGCCGCCGAGGCCATTGATGTCACGCTGCCTGGCCGCGCGGTCAGCCGCGGCAGCCTGCACCCGGTGATGCGCACGTGGGAGCGGGTGGAACAGATCTTCGGCTCGATCGGCTTTGATGTGGCCGACGGCCCCGAGATCGAGACCGACTGGATGAACTTCACCGCGCTGAACAACCCGGACAACCATCCGGCGCGTTCGATGCAGGACACCTTCTACGTCGACGGCCGCGACAGCGAAGACAAGCTGCTGCTCCTGCGCACGCACACCAGCCCGATGCAGGTGCGCTACGCCAAAATGCACGTGGAGAAGTACGCCGGCAAGGCGATGCCGCCGATCAAGGTAATCTGCCCGGGCCGCACCTATCGCGTGGACAGCGACGCCACGCACTCGCCCATGTTCAACCAGGTCGAAGGCCTGTGGATCGGCGAGGACGTCAGCTTTGCCGACCTCAAGGGCGTGTACACCGACTTCCTGCGCAAGTTCTTCGAGCGCGACGATATCCAGGTGCGCTTCCGCCCGTCGTACTTCCCGTTCACCGAGCCGTCGGCGGAGATCGACATGGCCTTCGGCAATGGAAAATGGCTGGAGATTTCCGGTTCGGGCCAGGTGCATCCGAACGTGCTGCGCAATATGGGCCTCGATCCCGAGCGCTACATCGGCTTCGCGTTCGGCTCCGGCCTGGAGCGGCTGACCATGCTGCGCTACGGCATCAACGACCTGCGCCTGTTCTTCGAGGGCGACGTGCGCTTCCTGCGCCAGTTCGCCTGACGCACCGCGTCTCACTCGTCACCGACTACACAGAATACTTACCGGATCAGAAGCGCCATGCAATTCTCGGAATCCTGGCTTCGCACCTTCGCCAACCCTGAAAAGATCTCCACCGACGCGCTGTCGCATACCCTGACCATGGCAGGGCTGGAAGTGGAAGAGGTGGGACCGGTCGCGCCGCCGTTCGACAAGATCGTGGTCGCGCGCGTGCTGTCGACCGAGCGCCATCCCAACGCCGACCGTCTCAACGTGTGCCAGGTCGATGCCGGCACCGGCGAGACCCTGCAGATCGTCTGCGGCGCGCCCAACGTCAAGCCGGGCATCCTGGTGCCGTGCGCACTGGTTGGCGCCGTGCTGCCCCCGTCCGAGGACGGCGGCAAGCCGTTCGAGATCAAGGTTGGCAAGCTGCGCGGCGTGGACAGCTACGGCATGCTGTGCTCGGCGCGCGAGCTGAAGCTGTCGGAAGACCACGGTGGCCTGATGGTGCTGCCGGAAGACGCGCCGATCGGCCAGGACATCCGCCAGTACCTCGACCTGGACGACCAGGTCTTCGTCATCAAGCTCACGCCGAACAAGGCCGACTGCCTGTCGATCCACGGCGTGGCGCGTGAAGTGTCGGCACTGACCGGCGCCACGCTGACCCTGCCCGAGATGAAGCCGGTGGCGGTGACGATCCAGGACAAGCTGCCGGTCAAGGTATCGGCCCCGGACCTGTGCGGCCGCTTCTCCGGCCGCGTGATCCGCGGCGTCAACGCGCGCGCGGCCACGCCCGCATGGATGGTGCAGCGCCTGGAGCGCTCGGGCCAGCGCAGTGTTTCCGCGCTGGTCGATATCTCCAACTACGTGATGCTGGAGCTGGGCCGTCCGTCGCACGTGTTCGACCTGAACAAGATCCACGGCGGCCTGGACGTGCGCTGGGGCCGCAAGGGCGAGCAGATCAAGCTGCTCAACGGCAACACCATCGAGATCGACGAGCAGGTTGGCGTGATCGCCGATGACAAGGAAATCGAGAGCCTGGCCGGCATCATGGGCGGCGACAGCACCGCCGTGACACTGGACACCACGGATATCTATCTCGAGGCCGCATTCTGGTGGCCCGCTGCGATCCAGGGCCGTGGTCGCCGCTACAACTTCTCGACCGACGCCGGACATCGCTTCGAGCGCGGCGTGGACTATGCCACCACGGTCGAGCATATCGAACGCATCACCGCGCTGATCCTTGAGATCTGCGGTGGCCAGGCCGGCCCGGTGGACGACCACGTCGTCAACCTGCCGCAGCGCAAGCCGGTCAGCCTGCGCGTGGCGCGCGCCGAGCGCGTGCTCGGCATCGAACTGTCGCCGGCGGCCATCGCCGATGTGTTCCAGCGACTGCAGTTGCCGTTCACGCGCACGCAGGGCGCGGAGGGCGAAGTGTTCGAAGTCACGCCGCCGAGCTACCGCTTTGATATCGAGATCGAGGAAGACCTGATCGAGGAAGTGGCCCGCATCTACGGCTTCGAGCGCATCCCGGCACGCCCGCCGATCGCCGAAAGCGAGATGCGCCCGACCAACGAGGCCCGTCGCTCCACCCACGTGGTGCGCCATGCCGTGGCCGCGCGCGACTACCAGGAAGTGATCAACTTCGCCTTCGTCGAAGAGAAGTGGGAGCGCGACTTCGCCGCCAACGACAACCCGATCCGCCTGCTGAACCCGATCGCCAGCCAGCTCGCGGTGATGCGCTCGACGCTGATCGGCGGGCTGGTCGACAAGGTGCGCTACAACCTCAACCGCAAGGCCGCGCGCGTGCGCCTGTTCGAAGTGGGCCGCGTGTTCCATCGCGATGCCGACGTGAAGGACGGTGGCCTGACGGTGGCCGGCTATGACCAGCCGATGATGGCCGCAGGCATTGCCTACGGCCCGGCCTTCGAGGAGCAATGGGGCATCCCCACGCGCAATGTCGACTACTTCGACATCAAGGGCGATGTCGAGGCGCTGTTCCATCCGCGCGTGCCGCGCTTCGAGCCGGTGTCGCACCCGGCGCTGCATCCGGGCCGCGCCGCGCGCGTGCTGCTCGACGGCCAGCCGGTTGGCGTGGTCGGCGAGCTGCATCCGCGCTGGCTGCAGGAGTACGAGCTGGCGCATGCGCCGGTGCTGTTCGAACTGCAGCTCGACGCGCTGCGCGACACCGGCCTGCCGGTGTACACCGAGATCTCCAAGTTCCCGGCCGCCGTGCGCGACCTGGCCGTGGTCGTGAAGCAGACGGTACGCGTGCAGGACCTGCTCGACGCCATGCGCGCGGCACTGGAAAAACAGGGCTACGGCCGCTACTGCCAGAGCCTCGTGCTGTTCGACGAGTTCCGTCCCAAGGGCGCTTCCACGGCCATTGGCGCGGACGAGAAAAGCCTTGCGTTCCGGGTGACCTTGCAAGATACTGGGTCGACCCTCCAGGACGAAACCGTCGACAGCGCAGTGCGCTGCATGGTCGACGCGCTGACAGAGGCCTTCCAGGCCCGGCTGCGCGGCTAAGCCATCGCCAGTACGCGACAAGTACGCGACGGACACACGATAAACAAGGGCGCCCGGGCTTGCCCCGGGCGGATCGCCAGACACACACTTGAGCGATCGACATGAATGATCGAGACGCGAATTCCATGACCGCTGCAGCACTGGGTGAGATGAGCGACCGGCAGGCTTCCTCCCTTGACGATGCAATGCCGGACGCCCGCGCGACCGAAGTTCCCACGCTGACCAAGGCCGAGCTCGCCGAGATGCTGTTCGACCAGGTGGGCCTGAACAAGCGCGAATCGAAGGACATGGTCGAAGCCTTCTTCGACGTCATCCGCGAAGCGCTGGAGCAGGGCGACAGCGTCAAGCTGTCCGGCTTCGGCAACTTCCAGTTGCGCGACAAGCCGCAGCGGCCCGGCCGCAATCCCAAGACCGGCGAAGTCATCCCGATCACCGCGCGCCGCGTGGTGACGTTCCACGCCAGCCAGAAGCTCAAGGGCCTGGTGGAAGAACGCGCCGGCATCGACGGCTGACGCGTCCCCCGAACGGCGGATTGCTTCCCGCGGCCGGCATCGGTATTCTTCTGGGCGCGCACCTGATGCGCCCCAACCTCATGGCCGGCATGGCCTGACGCTCGTCTACACACCACATGTCGGACAAATCCAGCGACCGCATCGCGTTGCCGCCGATCCCGGCCAAGCGCTACTTCACCATCGGTGAGGTGAGCGAGCTTTGCGCCGTCAAGCCGCACGTCCTGCGCTATTGGGAGCAGGAGTTCACGCAGCTCAAGCCGGTCAAGCGCCGCGGCAACCGCCGCTACTACCAGCACCATGAAGTCCTGCTGATCCGGCGCATCCGCGACCTGCTGTACGAGCAAGGCTTCACCATCAACGGCGCACGCAACCGCCTCGATGAAGGCCGCCACCACAGCGCGACAACGGCAGTCCAGGAGGCCGTGGAATCCAGCGACGAAAGCGCAACGGCACTGTCGGTCGACATCGCCGGCTTGCGCAACGAACTGGTCGAAGTCCAGCACCTGCTTGCGCAATTGCGTGAGATTGCGAAGCATGGATAATTTCGACGTCAGCCGCTAGTCATACGGGAAATGCTTCTGCTATAATCTTTTGCTTCGGGGCGTAGCGCAGCCTGGTAGCGTACCTGCATGGGGTGCAGGTGGTCGGAGGTTCAAATCCTCTCGCCCCGACCAGACAGAGACCCGCTTGGTGAATAACCAAGCGGGTTTTTTTATTTTGTTTGCGCGGCGTTTGCCAATGTGCCGCAACGGGATACGGGCGTGCCCAATGCCCGTTGCGATGCCCGCAGCGGCGCCGTGAGGTCCGGGGTGGCTTACCCGCCGTTGGGTTCCACCAGCAGATCCATCGGCACGTCGAGCGCGGCAGCAATTTTCTGCAACACCTCGATGGTGCCATCGCGCTTGCGGTTCTCGAGTTGGCTCAGGTAAGGCGTGCTCAAGCCGGCCGCAGTGGCCACGGCGTCCTGTGTCATGCGACGGTATTCGCGCCAGGCCTTGATGGGGTGGTCGCCGGCCAGTTCAGCATCGACGACTGCCGCCGGGATGCGCACGCCGTCGTCCCGCGCCCTGGCAGCGTCGAACAGCGCTACGTCGTCAAGATCTTCGAAGAGATGCTTCACCCGATCCCAGATTTCAATGGGCACCACCGCGAATTCACGGTGTCCATCGCGTTCGATGAATTGGATCTCTGTCATTGGTAGGCGCCTCCACGCGGTTTGATTGCCAGCACCATGATCACCAGCCGGCCATGCTCGATCTGGTACAGCACGCGCCAGTCGCCCACGCGCAAGCGGTAGCCATCACGACCGGCCAACTTTCGGGCATTCGGGTTTGGAGCGTAAGGATCGGCCGCAAGCGCGTCGAGCTTGGTGCGGATGATTGTCGCAACGTTCCGGGGCATTGCCTTGAGGGCTTGTGCGGCTTGCCTGCTGAATTCGATGGCGTGCACGTGGAATATTAGCAAACTGCTAACTTTTTTGGCAAAGAGATATCGCGGGTCGAATTTCAGCGTGGTCAGGGCCGGAAAAGCAGAAAAAGCCCCCGGGATACCCGGGTTCTCTTGCCATGGCGCCATTGCTCTCCGGCGTAGACTGGGCCCGCTGTACTCATCGGCCCGCCCGCACCCCGCCGCGGCGGGCTGTTTTTTTTAAGCGGCGGCTATCGCGACAGCCTGTGCAACAGCGCGTCATGTCCGCTCGCCAGCCCGGCAAGCGTCGCTGCGTCGGCTAGCTCGAACTCGCTGAACTGGAAGGCCGGCGCCACGGTGCAGCCGACCAGGGCAAAGTCGACGCCGTCGTCCGGATCCACGCGCTCGGCGGCAAACCATTGGCCGGCCGGCACCATCGCCTGGAAGGCCGCGCCGGGATGCCGCAGCGGGTCGCCCAGGCGCTGCGTGACGATGGCGCCGTCCACGATCCGGTGCACGTCCACGGGCGAGCCGGCGTGGAAGTGCCACAGTTCGTCGGACCGGATTCGGTGCCATGCGGAATAATCGTTGCCGCACAGCATGTAGTGGATCGCGGTGCAGGCTTCGCGGGTGCGTCCGTCCTGGCATGCGACCCGTTCTTCGCTGCGATAGGTTTCGCGGTAATAGCCGCCTTCCGGATGCGGCTGCAGGTCGAGGGAGCGGATCAGTTGGCGGGCGGTCAGGCTGAGGTCTGGCATGGGGGCAGGGCGCGTGGCGCATCGGGGAGGCGGAAGGCGTAGCTTAGAGCAGCGCGAAGCGTGCCTGCCCCGGGCCGACCAGCGCCGGGCGGCTCACTGGATAGCGGTGGCGGGTGCCCTGGGCGTCGAAGGAGAGGAAGTCGGGCGTCCAGCGCAGGGACTGCAACTGGCGTAGCTCGATGCCGTCGACGACGATGGCGCCGGCGTTCACGCAAACACTGCCGCAAGGCAGGCGCAGGGATTCGGTGTCGTCGCCAAAATAGTAGGCTTCGAGCAGGATGGAATCGGACTGGTACAAGGGCATGGCGATGTCCTGATACTGTATGGATGTACAGTATAGTCCTGGCCTGCGGTTCGGTCATCCCCCTCGATTCTCATTTTTCGGGCATCGGCTCACACGAGCCGCCGGCCGGTTGCAAGCGGTGTCGCCGCGGATTGGTATAACCTGAAACCAGGGCCGGTCGCACAACACCGTCGTGCCACGACTGGCCGGGTCGCTACGGGGGATGCCATGGCGAGGTGCGGAAGCAAGGCTTGCTGGTTCGGCTTGGGCATGGCGCTTGGCGCGGTGGTGGGCGGTGCCTGCGCGATGCTGGTGCGCACCGCCACGCAGGAGCGGGTGCTGCGCCAGCGCGATGCGGCGATGGTGCCGTCCGATGCCACCGCGGACCAGGCGCTGACCGTAGATGCCACCGATGTGGTGGAGTACCGCGGCTTCGTCATCCATGTCTTCTGCCATGCGCTGGGCATGGGGCGGTTCAAGGCCCTGTGCGATATCTGGGAGTCGGGCGCCGTGGTGCTGGAGGGCGGTGGGCCGCCGACCACGCATATGACGGCCGAGGAGTCGCGCTCCGCGGCGATTGCGTGGGCGCGGCAATGGGTGCAGCGCAACGGTTGAAATTCGCCCCGCCGCCGGACGACTGGCCTGATAATCGCGGCGGAGCAAGTGCGGGCCGCCTGAATTGTGGGCGATATCCGCCCCGGATCACGCCCCGGACACACTATTGGCGTAACTTTCCAGGAGTATTCATGTTTGTTTGTGGGAACCAGGCTTGCGGCGCACGCTGGGAGCTGGACGAGGTCCAGATCCGCAATGAGGGGCAGGGGCCGGTGTTCCGTTGCCCGCAATGCGGCGCACGCAACCACGTCGAGGCACGCACGACGCGCGATGGCAGCACGGTCTACCGCCAGGTGCCCGCAAAGGCTGCAGAAAAGTCTCCTGAAAAGCCGGCCCCAAAGCCGGCCCCTAAGGCCCCTAAGGCCCGCTCAAAGCCGGCACCGCGCTAATGCCATCCGGGGGCCGGCCAAGTCACCCCACCTGTGTGGGGTCAAATTCACATCGTTGGCGCCTTAAGCTAGTCTGGGCAGGACCGTTAAACACACCATGGACTTTGCCGACCTCCCCCAAGACTCCGCTTCCAATGCTGAACGCATGGGCTGGGCCAGCGCTTCGCCGGATGTCATCGCGAAGGTATTGAATTCGGCGCTGGCGGCGCAGGACCTTTCCGGGTTTGCCGCGCTGCTGTCGGATATCGCGCGCGACCGCGGCCTGAAGGGCGAGCGCGCCGCGCACCAGTCGATCTATGACATGCCGTACGCCAGCCTGCTGCCCAGGCAGAAGCACCTGCTGTCCGATGCGTTCGAGCTGCTGATCCTGCTCGGCCTGGAATTGCGCGCGCGCGGTGTCGATGCCGATGCGGACATCGACACGGACGAGTAAGCTGCCCGCCGGCAGGCGCGGCGTCAGCCGCGCTCCAGCATGCCGATCTCGCGCACCGCCACCGACAGCATCGACAACCCCGCGGCCCCCGAGGCGCGCTGGTCCGCCAGCATGCGCGTGAAGCGTTCGAGCGCGCCGTGGCGGCTGGCACGCCAGGCGTCGATCATGGCGTCAGGCGTATCGAGCTCGCCCGCCTGCGACAGCACGCTGACCGTCAGCGCGCGCTTGAGCCGCCCCAGGTCTTCCAGCGTGGTCGTGCGTGCCAGCAGGTCCCAGTGCGTGTCCGAAGGCAGCGCCAGCGCGCGCTCGCGCAGCCAGCTGAAGCTCAGGTGGCTGTCCAGCGCGAAATAGACCCCTGCCACCAGATTCAGGCTGCGTTCGCATGCCGTCGCCACTTCGGCGATGTCGAGCGCGGCGGCGGAGGTTTCGCTGCCCGCCACGCGCACGGCCAGCGCCTCGTCGACGCCTGCGTCCGTCAGCGCCCTGGTACGCTCCGTCATCGCCGCGGCATCGGCCTGCGGCAGCAGCCGCGGCAGTTCCGGCACCAGCCACTGCGCCGCCTTTCCAAAGCGCGCCAGGTCCTCGGGGGCCTTGCTGCCGCTGCGCAGATAACGGATGAACCACAGGCAGGCGCGCTCCAGCAGCAGCGCCACGGCGCCGAACATGCGCGCCTGCTCGGCGTCGGCGACGCGGTTGTCAAGCGCATCGATTTCCTGCCACAGCGTGGTCAGCCCGAACACATCGCGCGCGATCAGGCAGGCGCGCACGATATCGGCCGGGCGCGCGTCGGTCTCTTCCATGATCCGGTGCACGAAGGTGGCGCCGATGCGGTTGACCAGCATATTGGTCAGGTGCGTCGACAGGATCTCGCGGCGCAGCGGGTGGCGCTGCATGGCCTCGCCATAGCGCTGGCGCAGCGGCACCGGGAAGTAGTCGGCAAGCAGGCCGGAGACCAGCGCGTCTTCGGGCACGTCGGAGCCCAGCAGCTCGTCGTACAGCCACATCTTGCTGTAGGCCAGCAGCACGGCGCGCTCGGGCGACGCCAGGCCTTCGCTGGCAAGCTTGCGCTCGGCGATTTCCTCGTCCGACGGCAGGAACTCCAGCGCGCGGTTGAGCCGCCCGGCGCGTTCCAGCCAGCGTACCAGCCGTGCCTCGCCGTCGAGCAGCGCGGTGCTGCTGCGCCCGGCCACGGACAGCGCCTGGGTCTGGTAGTAGTTGTCCTGCAGCACCAGCAGGCCGACCTCGTCGGTCATCTCGGCCAGCAGCTTGTTGCGCTGCTTCTCGGTCATCTCGCCGTCGGCAACCACCAGCCCGAGCAGGATCTTGATATTGACCTCATGGTCCGAGCAGTCCACGCCGGCCGAGTTGTCGATGGCGTCGGTGTTGATGCGCCCGCCCTTGCGCGCGAACTCGATGCGGCCCAGCTGGGTGAAGCCCAGGTTGCCGCCTTCGCCGACCACCTTGCAGCGCAGGTCGTTGCCGTTGACGCGCACCGCGTCGTTGGTGCGGTCGCCGGCCTGCAGGTGGGTTTCATGGCTGGACTTGACGTAGGTGCCGATGCCGCCGTTGTAGAGCAGGTCCACCGGCGCCATCAGGATCGCGTGGATCAGTTCGGCCGGCGACAGCGCCGCCGCCGTGATGCCCAGCACCGCCTGCACCTGCGGCGACAGCGGGATGGTCTTGGCGCTGCGCGGATAGATGCCGCCGCCGGCGGAAATCAGCGTGGCGTCGTAGTCTGCCCAGCTCGAGCGCGGCAGGCCGAACAGCCGCGTGCGTTCCTGCAGGCTGCGCGCCGTATCCGGATCGGGGTCGAGGAAGACATGCCGGTGGTCGAAGGCCGCCACCAGCCGGATATGCGGCGACAGCAGCATGCCGTTGCCGAACACGTCGCCCGACATGTCGCCGATGCCGGCCACGGTGAAGTCGGTGGTCTGGATATCGACGCCCATCTCGCGGAAATGCCGCTTGACCGATTCCCACGCGCCGCGCGCGGTGATGGCCATCTTCTTGTGGTCATAGCCGACCGAGCCGCCTGAGGCGAAGGCATCGCCGAGCCAGAAGCCATACTCGGCCGAGATCGCATTGGCGAAGTCCGAGAACGTGGCGGTGCCCTTGTCGGCGGCGACCACCAGGTAGGGATCGTTGTCGTCGTGGCGCACCACCTCGGGCGGCGGCACCAGCTGGCCGCCGACGAGGTTGTCGGTCAGGTCCAGCAGCCCGCGCAGGAAGGTCTGGTAGCAGGCAATGCCCTCCTGCAGGAAGGCATCGCGGTCGGTGGGCGGGGGCGGGCGCTTGACCACGAAGCCGCCCTTGGAACCCACCGGCACGATCACCGTGTTCTTGACCATCTGCGCCTTCATCAGGCCCAGCACTTCGGTGCGGAAGTCCTCGCGCCGGTCCGACCAGCGCAGCCCGCCGCGCGCCACGCGCCCGCCGCGCAGGTGCACGCCTTCCACGCGCGGCGAGTAGACCCAGATCTCGAACATCGGGCGCGGCTCGGGCAGGCCGGGCACCAGCGCGGGATTGAACTTGAACGACAGGTACGGGCGCGGCTGGCCTTCCTCGCCGCGATGAAAATAGTTGGTGCGCACGGTGGCGCTGATCACGCCCAGGAAGAGCCGCAGGATGCGGTCTTCGTCCAGGTTCGGCACCTTGTCCAGCGCCGCGCCGATGTCGGCCAGCAGCTTGTCGCAGCGCGCCTGGCGGGCGGTGTCGGTGGCCACCTGGCTGAAGGTGTCGAAGCGCGCCACGAACAGCGCGACCAGCATCGCGGCAATGGCGGCGTTGCCGGTCAGCGCGCGTTCGATATAGGCGTCGCTGAAGGTTGACCCCACTTGGCGCAGGTAGCGGGCGTAGGCTCGCAGGATAGTGACGTCGCGCGCGGCCAGCTCGGCGCGCAGCACCAGCCGGTTGAGGTCGTCGTTCTCGATCTCGCCGTGCCACGCGCGCGAGAACGCATCCTCGAACAGCGCCTTGACGCGCGCGATGTCGAACTCCGCCGCGCCGCCGCTGTCGGCGATCTCCAGCCCGAAGTCGTGGATCCATACCGGTACGCCACTGTCGGGCTCGATCAGATAGGGACGTTCCTCATCCACGCGCACGCCCAGGTGCTCCAGCATCGGCAGGCTCAGCGACAGCGCGATCGGCTCGCCGGCGCGGTACACCTTGAAGCGGAATGCCCCCGGCGCGGCCTCGATCGGGCGGTACAGGTTCATCGCCATGCCATTGCCGCGCAGCGCGTGCTCCATCAGCTCGATATCGCGTACCGCGGTGCGGGCCGGATAGTCTTCACGGTAGCCCGCGGGGAACGAGCCGCCATAGCGCTGCAGCAGCCGGTTGCCTTGCTCTTCGCCGTGGCTTTCGTGCAGGGCCTCGGCGAGGTCGTCCTGCCAGCGGCGGCTGGCGTGGACGATGCGCGCCTCAAGCTCGTGCGTGTCGACGTGCGGCATGCTGCCGGGCTCGCCGCGCACGGTCAGCTGGATGCGCGCCAGCGGCGATTCCGACAGCAGCGGCGTGAACTCGCAACTGGTGCCGTGAAAGGCCGCGGTCAGCAGCTTCTGGATCTTCTGGCGCAGGTCGGTGTTGTACTTGTCGCGCGGCACGAACACCAGGCATGAGACAAAGCGGTCGAAGCGGTCGCGCCGCACAAAGAGCCGCGTGCGCTGGTGCTCCTGCAGCCGCAGGATGCCGGTGGTGATGTCGAACAGTTCATCCTCTGTCGCCTGGAACAGTTCATCGCGCGGGTATTGCTCGAGGATGGTCACCAGCGATTTGTACAGGTGACCCTTGGCGAGGAAGCCGGCGCGCGCCAGGATATTGGCGCACTTGCGCCGCACCAGCGGGATCTCCGCGATCGGCACCATGTAGGCCGTCGAGGTGTACAGGCCGACGAAGCGCCGTTCGCCGAACAGCTTCCCGTTTTCATCGAGCAGCTTGATGCCGACATAGTCGAGATAGCCGGGCCGGTGCACGGTGGCGCGCGAATTGGCCTTGGTCAGGAAGATCGGCAAGCTGCCTTCGATGATCGCCGTGGCCGCCGCGGGCAGCAGGGTGACGTCTTCGGCATCGGGCTCGCGCAGGCTTTCGCGCAGGATGCCCGCGCCGGAGCCCGCCACGCCGCGCAGGAAATAGCGCCCGTCCTGCGACACCAGCTGGTAGTCGCGCTGTCCGAGGAAGGAGAAGTGGTCGTCCATCATCCATTCCAGGAAGGCGCGCGCCTCGACGCTGTCCGGCGAGGCCGCGTCCGGCGCCTGCGCCATCGCACTGATGGTGGTCCGGGTGATGTCGCACATCTGCGGCCAGTCTTCCACCGCCGCGCGCACGTCGACCAGCACCTGTGCGATGCCGCTGCGCAGCGTCTCCAGCCGGGCGGCTTCGCCGCTGCGGTCGATCTCGAAATGGATAAAGGATTCCAGGCGCGAGTTGTCGCCGGCCTTGCCGGCGCCGCCCGGTGCGATCCGCTCGATGCCGCCGCCCGCGCCGCGCCAGACCCGGAACACCGGATGGATGGCCGAATGCAGGGCCAGTCCCTGGCGGTTGATCTCCATCGTCACCGAATCCACCAGGAAGGGCATGTCGTCGTTGACGATTTCGACCACGGTGTGGTCAGAGTGCCAGCCGTGCTCTTCCAGGTTGGGGTTGTAGACGCGGATGCGCGCGCTGCCGGGGGTGAATTTCTGCGCCGTCTGCCAGTGCGCCATCACCGCCCCATAGAGGTCGGCGACTTCGCTCTGCAGCAGGTCCTCGGCGTCGGCCTGGTCGTAGTAGTGCAGCAGGAAGGGCTCGACCACGCTGAACATCGCCGCGGGCAGCCGCTCGCGCGCGAAGCTGGCCAGTTCGTCCAGCAGGTGCGCGACCTTGTCTTCGTTCTCCTGCGGCATAGTCCCTCCTCGCAGTGTCGATGGGGCGCCGCGGCATGTGCCGGGGCATGCTCATACTTTAGGAAAAAACCGCGTGCCTGGCGCAACAATGTGGCGGACACCGGGAATGGCGAGGGAAAGCAGCGGACCGGTCCCGATGCAGCCCGCGGGACCGGCTTGCGTGGCGCTCAGTAGCGCGCGGCGAGGGTGGGGCAGCAGGCCGGGCGGTGTGCTACCGGCGGCAGGCCAGGGCAGGGGGCGGGCGACACGTGTAATTCCTGCCGGGCAGCTTCGGTGCCCGCGCGGACCTGGCGTGCCGTGTGGCCGTCCAGCGTGGTCTTCATGCGCTCCAGCAGGCTGCCCAGCGCCGCGCGCTCCTGCGAACTGAACGGGGCCACCGACACGCTGTGCAGCGCACTGAGGGCCTGCGCGGTGCGCTGCAGCCGGCTGGCCGCGCTTTCCGCAATACGTGGCGCCTGGGTCCCGGCATACTCGATCCAGCCATCGCGCCGCAGTTCATCCAGCATCGTCTCGGATCGCGCGACATCGATCGGCATCAGTCCCGCCAGGGGCGTGCCACGCACGAAGGCACCCTGGCGAATGGCCCGCAGCAGCAGCCATTGGGCGTAGTCCAGGCCAGAAGCGCGCAGAGTCTGTTCCAACGCACTTTGCCAGGCGGTTACGGCATCAACCAGGGCAAGGACAACCGGCTCGCTGGGTTCGAGTGGTCTTGGCTGCATGAATGGCGTCTCCTGTTGTGATTTGCCGCCACTGCGATGCACTGTGCACCCTTGAAGGGCGCCAGAAAGGCCGGAGCATGGCCGGCCCGGGCGGCACGGACGCCGCAGCCTCTCTGGCGGGCTGG
The DNA here is from genome assembly GCF_003353055.1 of Cupriavidus lacunae. Classification (GTDB taxonomy): domain Bacteria; phylum Pseudomonadota; class Gammaproteobacteria; order Burkholderiales; family Burkholderiaceae; genus Cupriavidus; species Cupriavidus lacunae. The sequence goes on along the minus strand of NZ_QKWJ01000005.1, from coordinate 178,678 downwards.
GTCGACCGATGGGCGAGACACTACCAGAAACTTTTGCGAGTTTTGTGACACCGCGGGAATGTCCTGAGCCGGCGCAAGGACATAGTGCCGCGCGCGTCTCGCACAGCCTGCGCCAACGTATGAATAAAGCGACTGGCAGCCATGACTTTAAATCACAGCCGGAATAATGACGGCTGGCTACACTGCCTGCCTAAGACCCCGCCAACCAGCCCTACAGGCCAGCACGGGGCGCGCGGCGCGGGCACGGGCCCGGCCGTCAGACCGGAGATGAGGATGTACAAGGAACGCATTCGCCTGGCCAGGCTTCATGACAAGGTAGTCTCGGCCGACAAGGCCGCCGCACTGATCCGCGACGGCATGACGGTAGGCATGAGCGGATTCACGCGCGCGGGCGACTGCAAGGAAGTCCCGTTCGCGCTGGCGCGGCGGGCGGCAACCGAGCCGCTGCGCATCACCCTGATGACCGGCGCCTCGCTGGGCAACGACATTGACCGGGTGCTGGCGGAGGCGGACGTGATCGCGCGCCGCCTGCCGTTCCAGTCCGATGCGACGCTACGCCGCAAGATCAACGCCGGCGAGGTGATGTTTATCGACCAGCACTTGTCCGAGACCGTGGAACAGCTGCGCTCGGGCCAGATCGCGCCGGTGGACGTGGCGGTGGTGGAGGCGGTGGCGATCACCGAGCAGGGCGGCATCGTCCCCAGCACCTCGGTCGGCAACTCGGCCAGCTTCGCCATGCTGGCGCGCAAGGTGATCGTCGAGATCAACCTGAACATGCCGCTGGAGCTGGAAGGGCTGCACGATATCTATTTCCCGGTGCAGCGCCCGTACCGCCAGCCGATCCCGTTGATTGCACCAGAGCAGCGCATCGGCCTGCCGTATATCCCCATCGATCCCGAAAAGATCGCCGCCATCGTCATCACCGCCAAGGACGACAGCCCGTCCAACGCGCTGCCGCCGGATGCCGACACGCGCCATATCGCGGGGCATTTCAATGAATTCCTGCTGCACGAAGTCCGCGCCGGCAGGCTCTCGGCCTCGCTGCAACCGCTGCAGGCGGGCATCGGCACCATTGCCAATGCGGTGCTGCACGGCATGGTGGATTCACCGTTCCGCGACCTGCAGATGTATTCCGAGGTGCTGCAGGACAGCACCATCGAACTGCTGGATGCCGGGCGCCTGGCCTTTGCCTCGGCCTCGTCGGTGACGCTGACGCGCGAGGTCTACCAGCGCTTCCTGTCGAACCTGGACCGCTATCGCTCGCGCCTGGTGCTGCGTCCGCAGGAGATCAGCAACCATCCGGAGATCCTGCGCCGGCTGGGTCTGATCACCATCAACACGGCGCTGGAGTGCGACATCTACGGCAACGTCAATTCGACGCATGTGGGCGGCACGCACATGATGAACGGCATCGGCGGCTCCGGCGATTTTGCGCGCAATGCGCACCTGTCGGTGTTCGTGACCAAGTCGGTGGCCAAGGGCGGCAATATCTCCAGCATCGTGCCAATGGTGGCGCACGTGGACCATACCGAGCACGACGTCGATATCATCGTCACCGAGCATGGCCTGGCCGACTTGCGCGGCCTGGCGCCGCGCGAGCGCGCGCGCGCCATCATCGCCAACTGCGCCGACCCGCAATACCGCAAACTGCTGGGCGACTACTTCCGGCGCGCCAGCAAGCACGGCGGCCAGACCCCGCACCTGCTGGAAGAGGCGTTGTCCTGGCATGTCGGTTTCCGCGACCGCGGCACCATGCAGCCGGCCCAGGCACTGGCCGCCTGAGGCCAGCCGCCGCTGCAAAGCAAAACAGCCCGCGCAAGCGGGCTGTTTGCCTTGGTGCCGCCGGTTGGCGGCGGGGCAGGTCTACTGCGGGCTTACTGCGCCTTGCCGCCCTGGCTGGCGGGCGCCTTGGCGCCGTCGGTGTAGGGATCGGCCTTGCCGGCCTTGGCGCCGTCGGTGTACGGATCGAACTTGCCGGCCTTGGCGCCATCCGTATTCGGGTCGACCTTTTTGCCCGAATTGGTCAGCTCCGATTTGGTCGATTGCTTGGCGCCGTCGGTGTACGGGTCGAACTTGCCGGACTTGGCCGGGTTCTGGTGCGGGCTGGCCTTCTTGGTGTGGCTGCCGCCGTAGAGATCGCCGCCTTCGGTGTAGTTCTTCTGCGCATACACCTGTGTCGCGCCCAGCGCGGCCAGTGCTGCAACGATCAGGGTCGGAACGGTCTTCTTCAGCATCTTTCTAATCCTCGCGAATGACGGCCGCGCAGCGCCTGCGCGAAACCGGTTTGGGGGCCGGACGTTGGCCGGCGACTGCCGGCGCCCGTTGCGGAGCACCCGGTAAATGTACCGAGCCAGCGCGTGTCCGCAAAGTGAAAGTTTCTTCTACATGTATTGAACGCCGACGGCGCTGCCGGCGTACTGTGCGCGATCAAATGCAACAGGAATTAAGTACATGTGTGTGGCCTGGGGTGCATTTTCAAGCGCCGGCCATAAAAAAAACCGGCTGCCATGGCAGCCGGTCGTGACCCCTCGCGGGACGGTTCTTCCCGTCCGTTTTATTCCAGTGTGATGTTCTGGTCGTGTGCGATCTTCTTGCGCAGGTCCAGTTCGCGCTTGATCTGCGCGGTGTACTGCGCCGGGGTGTTGCCGTCGGTGTAGGCGCCGCTGTCAGCCAGGCGGCGCCTGGCGTTCGGGTCCTGCAGCGCCTTGACCGCGGCGTCGTGCACGCGCGTGATGATTGCCGCCGGCGTGCCGGCAGGGGCCACCAAGCCGTACCAGGCCATGTTGTTCATGTCCTTCATGCCAGCTTCGGCAAAGGTCGGCACGTCAGGCAGGCCCTCGACGCGCTTGGGCGCCGCCACGGCCAGCGCGCGCAGCTTGCCGGCCTGGATATGGGGCATCGACGACGGCAGGTTGTCGAACTGCGCACTGACCTGGCCGGCCAGCGTGTCGTTCAGCGCCGGGCCCGATCCGCGATAGGGAATGTGGACCATGTCGGTCTTGGTGATGTCCTTGAACAGCTCGCCATCCAGGTGCGAGATGCTGCCCTTGCCGGCCGAGGCGTAGCTGTACTTGCCCGGGTTGGCCTTCAGCATCGCGACGAATTCCTTCAGGGTCTTGGCCGGCACCTTCGGGTTGACCGTCAGCACGTTGGGCACGTTGACCAGGTTGGTGATCGGCGCGAAGTCCTTGAGCGGGTCGTAGGGGTTCTTCGGGTTGGTGGCGGGGTTGGTCGCCATGGTGCTGACGGTGGCGATGCCCAGCGTGTAGCCGTCCGGCGCGGACTTGGCCAGCGCGTCGGCGCCGATCGCGCCGCCGCCGCCGCCACGGTTTTCAACCACCACCGGCTGGCCCAGTTCGCGGCCCAGTGCCTCGGAGACCGCGCGCGCAACGATGTCGGTGGTGCCGCCGGCCGCGAACGGCACGATCAGGCGGATCGGCTTGGTAGGGTAGGACTGGGCCTGTGCCAGGCCGGCGTGGGCCAGACCAAGGGCGGCGATGCAGGCGGCTGCGCCGGCGTTAAGGACTGCTTTCAAAGGGTGCCTCCGTGTTCTTCTTTCACTGATTGGCCAGGCGGGTTGCAGGCGCTTCTGCGGGCACGGACGGATGTCCGCGCCCCACGCTGTCAGGGGTTCCCGTACTGGCATGACCGGGCCGTGCCGGGATGCGGTACGGCCGGCACCTTGCGATAGTTCCGCGATACGGAACTATGTTCCACAATGTGCGCGGAAGCGATTCAACCGGGAAAGCGCGAAAAGGGGAATTGGTAAGAACCCGCGTATCAAGAAACCGGCTGCAATGCCGATCGCTCGCGGGAAGGAACGGGCGAGGATGAGCGCGAAAAAGCAAAAAGCCGGAAGCAAGGCTTCCGGCTTTTCCTGAATTCGCTGGTGGGGCGTGAGTGACTCGAACACTCGACCTACGGATTAAGAGTCCGCTGCTCTACCAACTGAGCTAACGCCCCAACGAAGAAAAAGATTGTAGCAAGGTATCTGATAAGACGCAATAGCCTTCGCGCAATTTTTACGAGCCGGGCGGCACTGGCCGCTACAATGCCTGGCCCCCGTGCGCATCCTGCGCCGGGGCCGCCGAATCCACCCGTTTGCCCAGTCCATGCATGCCAGAGTCCTGCGCTATCTCGACGAGGTCGTCCGCCGCGGTTCGATCCGCAAGGCGGCCGAGCACCTGCATGTGGCACCGACCGCGGTCAACCGGCAGATACTGGACCTGGAAGCGGAACTGGGCGCGCCGCTGTTCGAGCGCATCAACAAGCGCCTGCGGCTGACGCCGCTGGGCGAGATGGTGCTGGCCCACGTGCGCCAGACCCTGCGCGAGCATGACGCGCTGCGCCAGCGCATCGAGGACTTCAAGGGTGCGCGCCGCGGCGAGGTCACGGTGGCGGTCACGGCGGGGCTGGCGGGCTCGTTGATGCCGTCGCTGGTGCATGACTTCCGCCAGCGCTATCCGGGCATCGTGGTGCGCGTCAATGACCTGCCGGTGGCTGACATCATCGCGGCGGTGGAGCAGGGCGATGCCGACCTGGGGCTCGGCTATGACCTGCCCGAGTTGCCGGCCTTCCGCGCCCTGGCCACCAGCGACTGGCAGATCGGCGCGGTGGTGCCGCCCGGCCATGCGCTGGCGGCCCGGCAATCGGCGCTGCTGAGCGAGTGCGTCGGCTATCCGCTGATCCTGCCGGCGCCGTCGCTGTCGATCCGGGCCATCCTGGATGCCGCTTTTGCCCGCAATGCGATCGAAGTCTCGCCGGTGGCGGAGTCCACCTCGACCGCGCTGATCCGGCGGCTGGTGATGCTGGGCACCGGCATCGCCCTGCTGAACCCGCTCGATGTGATGGAGGAGCGCACCCGCCAGGCGCTGGTCTATGTGCCGCTACGCGATCGCCACCTGCAGGGGCAGACGCTGACGCTGGTGGCGCGCGCCCGCGGCCCGCTCAGCGCTGCGGCCGGGCTGATGGCCGAGCGCATCGGCGACGCCCTGGCGGTGTTGTTCGCGCAGGCGCGCTGAGCGAAGGGGTGCCGCAGGTAGGTGTCCACTTTTTGTGGACAGGATGGTCGGAATTCTATGCTTTGGAGATGGCACCGCGCCGCCGTAGACTGGTGGCCATCCAGTCCCCAATCCGCTTTGCAGAAGGAATTCCCCCATGACCCTGATTGCCCTGAACGCCGACGTGCTGGTCACCATGGACGCACAGCGCCGCGAGATCCGCGACGGCGCCCTGGTCGCCGAAGGACCCGCCGTCCAATGGGTCGGCCCCACCTTGGAACTGCCGCCGCAATACCGGCGCATGGTCGACGACGGCAGCGCGCAGGTGCTCGACATGCGCGGTCGCGTGGTCACGCCCGGCCTGGTCAACACCCACCACCACATGTACCAGAGCCTGACGCGCGCGGTGCCGGCGGCGCAGGATGCCGAGCTGTTCTCGTGGCTGACCAACCTGTACATGCTGTGGTCGCACCTGACGCCGGAAATGATCGCGGTGTCGACCAAGACCGCGATGGCCGAGCTGATGCTGTCGGGCTGCACCACCACCAGCGACCACCTGTATTTGTTCCCGAACGGCTCGCGCCTGGATGACTCGATCGCCGCGGCGCACGAGATGGGCATGCGCTTCCATGCCGCGCGCGGCTCGATGAGCGTGGGCCGCACCAAGGGCGGCCTGCCGCCGGACGTGGTGGTGGAAGAGGAGGACGCCATCCTGCGCGACAGCCAGCGGCTGGTGGAGCAGTATCACGACAGCGCGCGCCACGCGATGCTGCGCGTGGTGCTGGCGCCGTGCTCGCCGTTCTCGGTGTCGCGCGACCTGATGCGCGAGTCGGCCAATATGGCGCGGCACTACGGCGTGTCGCTGCATACGCACCTGGCCGAGAACGACAACGACATCGCCTACTCGCGCGAGAAATTCGGCCTGACGCCGGCGCAGTATGCCGAGGACCTGGGCTGGGTCGGTCACGATGTGTGGCACGCGCACTGCGTCAAGCTGGACGAAGAGGGCATCGCACTGTTTGCCCGCACCGGCACTGGTGTGGCCCATTGCCCGTGCTCGAACATGCGGCTGGCGTCCGGCATTGCGCCGGTGCGTGCCATGCGCGACGCCGGCGTGCCGGTGGGGCTGGGCGTGGACGGCAGCGCGTCGAACGACGGCGCGCATATGCTGGGCGAGGCGCGCCAGGCGATGCTGCTGCAACGCGTTGGCTACGGTCCGGCGGCGATGAGCGCGCGCGAGGCGCTGGAGATCGCCACCCTGGGTGGCGCGCGCGTGCTCAACCGTGACGATATCGGCGCGCTGGCGCCGGGCATGTCGGCGGACTTTGTCGCCTTCGACATGTCGGCAGTCGGCTTTGCCGGTGGCGGCCATGACCCGGTGGCGGCGCTGGTGTTCTGCACCCCGGCCAATGTCGCGGCCAGCGTGATCAACGGCAGGGAAGTGGTGCGCGACGGTGCACTGCTGACCGCCGACCTGCCCAATGTGCTGCTGCGCCATCGCGCGCTGGCGCGCACGCTGTTCGAGCGGGCCAGCCAGGGCGCCTGATGCAAGGCCGCCGTGGCGTGGGCATGTGCCTCGCCGCGGCGGATCAGGAAAGCAGGGGGGGGCGCACAAAGCGGCCCCACGAAGCAAAAGGCCGGAAGCATTGCTGCTTCCGGCCTTTTTGTATTCGGTGGTGGGGCGTGAGTGACTCGAACACTCGACCTACGGATTAAGAGTCCGCTGCTCTACCAACTGAGCTAACGCCCCAACGAAGAACGAAATTTTAGCATGATTTCTGGCGCTGTCAAATGTTTGATGCAGTTGCCGCAGCAACCACCCGCATTGTGACCAGCGTGCGAGGCTGCATGCGGATGGAACCGAACGGCGGCCGCGATGGTCTTCCGAATGAGCGCATTCGCATGGGTGGCACCCATACGATTTTGCCGGAGCCATGTTAGGATGTTTCTCCACTTGCATATGGAGGGCCGCACCGATGGATATCAAATTCCAAGAGCAAGAGCGCTACGACATCAATAACGAAGGCTTGTTGTTCCAGGCACTTGTCAATGGCGAGAAGGTGACTTGCGTGGTGACACGCGAAGCACTGTGGGAAGGCTTCAGTGCCGACCAGGTACTGTCGCTGGAAGAGGCATTCCGCGCCGGTCGCGAAACCATCGAACGCGCCGCCGTGGTGCTGATCGAGCAGGGCGCGCCCCAGCCAATCGTCGTCAAGCGCGCCCACGTGGCGCCGATCTGATGCGGATGGATGCCCCGGCCAGCCCCAGGCATGCCGCGGGCGCCCATCTGTTGTCAGGTAGCAGAGCGTAGGGCCGTCCGGCCTTGCGTGCCAGCCGGCACCGCCGGCGCAGGCAGATCCCAGTTTCCCCGTTTTTTTTCAGTTTTCTTGCAGCCGCATCATTGCTGAGCGCTCGCGCGTGCGGGCGCTTCAGTTCATGCGAGCGCGGGCTGTGCTGTCGCAGCCGCGGCGCCCGGCCGCGACGCGCACTCCTCAAAGATCCGCACCGTGCATTGCGTGCAGATGTCCGGCGAGAGCTGGCCGATGATCGTGTGCAGCGCCTGCCGCTTGGTCGGGAAGATATGGTCGGCGCCGAGCTTGTCGGTAAAGCCGGTCTGCGCCCAGGTCTGCAGCACCTGTGTGCGCGGGCGGTGGAAGTACAGGTCGCCACCCAGCGCGCGCCGCTCGGTCAGTTCGTATTCCCACATCTCGGCGCCGGCCATGTCGATGAAGTTCATGCTCTTGGTCATCGCCAGCAGGTGCGTCTGGCCGGCGTTGACCGTGCGCAGCCAGTGCAGGCGATCCGTCACGTACTGCACGGCGCCAAAGTAGATCGCGCCTTCCATGCGCAGCAGCTTCAGCTGCGGGCATTCCGGCTGCGGGCGGCGCAGCTCGTCCAGCGGCGTGAAACGCCGGTCGGGATCGTCGGCATCCGGCACCAGGCTGCGCACCGCCGGCCGCGAAGTGCGGTACAGGTAGGCCACCAGCGACAGCACGGTGCCGAGCAGCACCGCCATCTCCAGCCGGATCACCAGCGTGGCGGCGAAGGTGCCGATGGCAATGGCGAACTCTGTGCGGCTGAGCGTGAAGATGCGGCGCAGCCGCGCGATGTCGAGCAGGCCCCACGCCACCAGCAACAGCATCGCGGCGATCGCCGCCATTGGGATCTGGGCCAGCAGCGGGGCGCTGACAGCCACCAGCGCCACCAGCCACAGTGCCGAGAACACGCTGGCCAGCGGCGTGCGCGCGCCGGCTTCGAAGTTGGGCACCGAACGGTTGAGCGAGCCGCACGAGATATAGCCGGAGAAAAAGCCGCCCGCGATGTTGGACAGGCCCTGGCCGATGAATTCGCGGTTGGCGTCGATATGCTGGCCGGAGCGCAGCGCCACCGCCTTGGCGATCGAGATCGACTGGCCCAGCGCGACGATGGTCAACGCCGAGGCGATGCCGAGCAGGTCGGGCAGCTTGCGCCAGTCCACGTCGGGAAGATGGAAGTGCGGCAGCGCCGACGGAATCGGCCCGACCACATTGACGTGCTGGCCGCCGCCCAGGCCGGCCTGGTTCAGCAGCAGCGCCACGCCATAGCCCGCCAGCAGGCCCACCAGCATGAACGGCAGGCGCCGCCACAGCCGCTTGCACAGCAGCGTCACCGCGAGCGTGACCGCGCCTACCGTGGCCGCGCCCCAGTTGATGGTGTCGAGGTTCCCGAACAGGTGGCGCAGCACGCCGAACGCGCTGGTGCCGGTCGGCACCGCCAGCCCGAACAGGTCCTTGAGCGCATACAGACCGATCAGCGTCGCCGCGCCGCAAGTAAAGCCAAGCAGCACTGACGGCGAGATAAAGTTGGCCAGCGAGCCCAGCCGCAGCGTGCCCACTGCCAGCTGCAGCACGCCCACCACGATGGTGACCGCCAGCGCCAGCCCGATATAGGCCGGGCTGCCGGCAAACGCGAGCGGGCTCAGCATCGCGAACAGGGCCAGCGAATTGGCGTTGGTCGGCCCCGACATCACATGCCAGCTTGAGCCGAACAGCGCCGCCACGATGCACGGCACCACCGCGCTGTAGATGCCGTATTGCGGCGGCAGGCCGGCCAGCGTGGCGAAGGCCACCCCCTGCGGCAGCACCAGCACGGCGCCCAGCAGGCCGGCCACCAGGTCGGCGCGCAGGGTGGTCTTGTCGACGCGCTGGCTCCATGGGAACAGGCGCGGCAGGAGGGATCCGGATCGGGGCGCAGGCATTGGCAATGAAAGGGAAAACTGGCTCAGCCGGCCTCGTCGACGCGATCAGGCGGAGGCGCGGCAAGGGATTCTGGCGGGTATGTGGGCAGCTTTGGCTGCGGCGCCAGGCCGGCCAGCATGGCGTCGAGGGCGCGGTAGACCTCGGTCAGCCGCTCGGCGCCGACCCGCTGCGCCAGTTCCTGGTAGCGTGCATCGATCAGCGGCTCCATCTGCACGATGATGGCGCGCGCCGACGGCGTCAGGCTGACCAGCTGGCGGCGCTGGTCGGTGGCGGAGCGGGTGCGTTCGACCAGCCCGGCGTCTTCCATGCCGCCCAGCATGCGGGTCAGGCTGGGGCTCAGGATCAGGCAGGCATCGGCCAGCTGGTTGGGCTCCATCGGCTCGCGTTCGTTGAGCGTGCGCATCACGCGCCATTGCTGCTCAGTGATGCCGAACTGCCGCAGGATCGGGCGAAAGCCGGCCAGCAATGTCTCGCGCGCTTGCAGCAGCAGATGAGGAAGGTTGCGATGGCGGAACATGGCCTGGCTGGTGTGGCTCATGCCCGCAGTGTAGCGGGCACGGCGCCGCGGGGCGAGCGGGGCTTGTCCGGACTTGCCCGAACCCGCGCGCGGCGCCAGAGCGGCTTCAGCGGCAGTCGATCGTGGCGACCACGGGCGTGTGGTCCGACGGCTGTTCCCACGTGCGCGGCACGCGGTCGATCACGCAGGCGCTGCAGCCGTTGGTCAATGCCGGCGACAGCAGGATGTGGTCGATGCGCAGGCCCGCGTTGCGGCGGAATGCCATCATGCGGTAGTCCCACCACGAGAAGGCCTTCTCGGGCTGTTCGAACTTGCGGAACGCATCGGCCAGGCCGAGCTCCACCAGGCCTGCAAACGCGGCGCGCTCCTGCGGCGAGACCAGGTTCTGGCCTTCCCATTTCTTGGGGTCGTGCACGTCGCGGTCTTCCGGCGCGATATTGAAGTCGCCCAGCAGCGCGAGCCTGGGGTAGCGCTGCATCTCCTCGCGCAGCCAGGCCGTCATCGCATCCAGCCACTTGAGCTTGTAGACGAATTTGTCCGAGTCCAGCGCCTGCCCGTTGGGAAAATAGGCGCAGACCAGTCGCAGGTCGCCGTACGTGGCCGCGATCACGCGCTGCTGCGCGTCCTCGAAGCCGGGGATGTTGCGCACCACGTCGACGGGGCCGGGCATGCTGGCATCGCGGGCGAGAATGGCCACGCCGTTGTAGGTCTTCTGCCCGGTGAAGATGCTGTGGAAACCGGCGCTTTCCAGCTCGGCCAGCGGGTACTTGTCGTCCGGCAGCTTCAGTTCCTGCAGGCACAGCGCGTCGATCGGCGCGCCGGCCTGGTCCTGCTCGGCCAGCCATTGCAGCACCTGCGGCAGGCGCACCTTGAGGGAATTGACATTCCAGCTGGCGATCCGCAGCGGACCGCTCACAAGCAGGGCCGCCGCGCTCATGCCGTCATCCCGCCGTGACGCAGCAGCGCGTCGATCTGCGGCGCGCGGCCGCGGAAGGCGACGAACGAGTCCATCGCCGGGCGGCTGCCGCCCACCGACAGGATCTCGCGCTGGTAGCGCGCACCGGTCTCGCTGTCGAGCACGGTGCCCGACAGTTGCGCGGCCTCCTCGAACGCCGCGTACACGTCGGCTGACAGCACCTCGGCCCACTTGTAGCTGTAGTAGCCCGCCGCATAGCCGCCGGCGAAGATATGGCTGAAGGTATTCGGCCAGCGCGACAGCGGATGCTGCGGCACCACGTGCGCGCGGTCGTTGATCTGGCGCGACAGGTCCAGCACCGAGGTGGCGCCGGCCGGGTCGAAATCGGTATGCAGGTGCATGTCGAACGATGAGAACACGATCTGGCGCAGCGTCATCATGCCGTTCTGGAAGTTCTTGGCGGCCAGCATGCGGTCGAACAGCGCGCGCGGCAGCGGCTCGCCGGTGTCGACGTGCCGGGTCATGCCGGTCAGCACCTCGTATTCCCAGCAGAAGTTCTCCATGAACTGCGACGGCAGTTCCACCGCGTCCCACTCCACGCCGTTGATGCCCGACACGCCCAGCTCGCCGACCTGCGTCAGCATGTGGTGCAGGCCGTGGCCGAACTCATGGAACAGGGTGATCACTTCATCGTGCGTGAACAGCGCGGGCTTGCCGCCCACCGGTGCCGAGAAGTTGCAGGTCAGGTAGGCCACCGGGGTCTGCACGCCGCCTTGCTCCAGCACCTTGCGCCCGCGCGCGTCGTCCATCCAGGCACCGCCGCGCTTGCCTTCGCGCGCGTACAGGTCGATGTAGAACTGGGCCAGCAGCGTGCCGTCGGCGGTGGTGACGCGGAAGAAGCGCGCATCCTGGTGCCAGGTCTGCGCCTGCTCGGGCTCGATGCGCACCGAGAACAGCTTCTGCACGACGCCGAACAGGCCTTCGAGCACCTTCGCTTCCGGGAAGTACTGCTTGACCTCGTGCTCGGAGAACGCATAGCGCTGCTGGCGCAGCTTTTCCGAGGCATAAGCCACGTCCCACGGCGCCAGCTCGGGCAGGTTCAGCTCGGCGGCGGCAAAGGCCTTGAGCTCGTCCCAGTCCTGCTCGGCGTAGGGGCGCGCCTTGACGGCGAGTTCGTCGAGGAACTTCAGCACCTCGGCCGGCGATTCGGCCATCTTCGGCACCAGCGAGACTTCGCCGTAGCACTGGTAGCCGAGCATCTGCGCCTCTTCGCGGCGCAGCGCCAGCTGCTCGCGCATATTGGCGGTGTTGTCCCAGTCGGCCTGGCTCTGGCCGTGCTGCGGGCCCAGCTCCGAGGCGCGCGTGACGTTGGCTTCGTACAGCGTCTGGCGCAGCGCGCGGTCGTCCGCGTACTGCAGCACCGGGAAGTAGGAGGGGAAGTGCAGCGTGAATTTCCAGCCGGCCTTGCCTTCCCTCTCTGCGGCATGGCGGGCGGCTTCCCTGGCGTCGTCGGGCAGCCCGGACAGGCGGGCTTCGTCCTCGACATACAGCCCGTAGGCGTTGGTGGCGTCCAGCACATGGTCGGAGAAGGCCTTGGACAGCTGGGCCTGCTGCTCCTGGATCCCGGCAAAGCGCGGCTTCTTGTCCTCGGGCAGCTCGGCGCCGCCCAGGCGGAAGCCGCGCAGCTCGTTCTCGATCAGCTGGTGGCGCGCCGCGCTCATGCCGGTGAACTCGGGGCTGGCGGCCAGCGCCTTGTACTTGTCGTACAGCGCCAGGCTCTGGCCGAGCGAGGACCAGAACTCGGTCATGCGCGGCAGGTTTTCAGTGTGTGCGCGGCGCAGCTCGGGTGTGTCGGCCACCGCGCTCAGGTGGCTGACCACGCCCCAGGCGCGGCCCAGCGGCTCGGTGGCGGCTTCCAGCGCCTGCACGGCGTTGGCCCAGTCGGCGGGCGTGGCGGGGTCTTCGGCGCGCGCGACGGCCTGCTGCGCGCGCTCCAGCAGCACGTCCAGCGCCGGGCTGATGTGCTCAGGCCGGATCTCGGCAAAGCGGGGCAGGTCGGAAAAGTCCAGCAGAGGATTGGTAGCGTTGGCGGCTTGGTCCATGGCGTGTTCTCGGTTGGCTGGCCTCGGTCAGGCAATATTCCCGCAGATGGGGCCGGGGCGCCGGATTTTCCAGTGCCCCGGGTGGCGTATCGTACGCCGGGCGTTGCGCCGGACCTCAGCCGGCGGCGCGCTCGGCGGCTTCCAGCGTGTTGACCAGCAGCATGGTGATGGTCATCGGGCCGACACCGCCCGGCACCGGCGTGATATAGCCGGCCACTTCACGCACGCCGGCAAAGTCGACGTCGCCGCACAGCTTGCCGTTGTCGTCACGGTTCATGCCCACGTCGATCACCGCCGCGCCGGGCTTGACCATGTCGGCCGTGATCAGGTTGCGCTTGCCGACCGCGGCCACCACCACATCCGCGTCGCGGGTGTGGGCGCCGATGTCGCGCGTCTTGCTGTTGCAGATGGTGACGGTGGCGCCGGCCTGCAGCAGCAGCATCGCCATCGGCTTGCCGACGATATTGGAGGCGCCCACCACCACGGCGCGGGCGCCGCGCAGCGGGAACTGGATCGATTCCAGCATCTTCATGCAACCGTAGGGCGTGCACGGGCGGAACAGCGGGGCGCCGGTCATCAGCGCGCCGGCATTGGCCACGTGGAAGCCGTCGACGTCCTTTTCCGGGGCGATCGCTTCGAGCACCTTGTGGCTGTCGATATGCTTGGGCAGGGGCAGCTGCACCAGGATGCCGTGGATGTTCGGGTCCTGGTTCAGTGCCTCGATGCGGGCCAGCAGTTCCGCCTCTGACAGGTCGGCCGGGTAGCGGTCGAGCGAAGAGTGAAAGCCGTTGTCCTGGCACGCCTTGACCTTGTTGCGTACGTAGACCTGGCTGGCCGGGTCCTCGCCGACCAGGATCACGGCCAGGCCGGGCCGGTGACCGCGCTCGGTCAGGCGGGCGGCGCGCAGGGCGGCTTCGGAGCGGATGTGTTTGGCAAGGGCGTTGCCGTCGATCAGTTGGGCAGGCATGGAGGCAGGGCGGGATTGTGGCCGGGAGGTGGAGGCGCCGCCCCGCGCCGGGGCGCGGGAGGGCCAAAGGCGGAATTATAAAGGGTGCGTGGGGCTTGCCGCACGGAGCTTGACCCGATGCAAGGGCTGCGCCGCGGGAGCGCTGGTAGCATCGGCCGCATGCACACCACGCTTGCGTCCCTGCTGTCCTACCCGTTGCTGGTCTTGCTGTCCCTGGCAGGGCTGCTGTGGGCCCTGACGCGCCGGCCCTGGCAGCTGCTGCGGCGCAATGCGCTGCAGAACGCCTGGCTGGGTGCGATGGTGCTGGTGGCGCTGCTGTGGACGGTGCGCGCAACGCTGGCCGGCGGCCTGGTGATCCAGCTGCTCGGCGCCACGCTGATGGTGACGCTGTTCGGGCTGCCGCTGGCGCTGCTTTCGCTGTTCGTGGTGGATGTGCTGTCGCTGCTGGGGCTAGAGTACCTGGCCGGCCACGGCTGGGCCCAGTTCGATTGGGCCTCGCTGTGGGCGCGCTACGTCTGGCTGGCGCTGCTGCCGGCGCTGATCTCAGCGGCGCTGCAGGCGGTAATGCGGCGCCTGCTGCCGCGGCATCCGTTCGTCTTTATTCTCGGACACGGGTATTTCACGGCTGGCCTGGCCGCGCTGGGCGCCGGCGCGGCGCAAGCCGGCTGGCGGCACCTGATGGTGCCCGGGTCGCCCCTGAGCGTTGCCGACACACTGGTGGCGGCCATCATTCTGGCCTTTGGCGAGGCTTTCCTGACCGGCATGCTGGTGGCTATATTTGTGGTCTATCGGCCACAATGGGTGATCACATTCCGGGACGAGGAATACCTGAGCGGCTGACGGGGAAGACAGGAAGCGGCAGGAAGGCGCGGCACCGGATGGTGCGCGGGGAGGGCAGGCGGTGCGGCCGCGGGCCGCACCGGGTAGTGCAGAGGCGGGCGCCAGCCGCTCAGCTGTTGCGCGACAGCGCCAGGCGCAGCAGGTCGGCGACGGTGTTGACGTTGAGCTTTTCCATGATATTGGCGCGGTGCGCCTCGACGGTCTTGATGGAAATGCCCAGGTCGTCGGCGATCTGCTTGTTCAGGCGGCCGGCCACGATGCGCTCCAGCACCTGCTGCTCGCGCGTGGTCAGCTTGCCCAGCAGGTCCTTGGCGGCGCGCTGCTCGCGCGCGGTGGAGTGGTCGGTGCGGGCCTTGGTCAGCATGCGCTCGACCAGCGCGCGCAGCTCGGACTCATCGAAGGGCTTTTCGATGAAGTCGATCGCGCCGCGCTTCATCGTCGATACCGCCATCGGCACGTCGCCGTGGCCGGTGATGAAGACGATGGGAATGTCGATCTGCTCGGCCAGCATGCGCTCCTGCAGCTCCGGACCGCTCATGCCGGGCATGCGCACGTCCAGGATCAGGCAGGACACCTGGCTGGCATCGTAGGCGGCGAGGAACTGCTCGGCGCTGGTGAAGCTGCGCACCTGATAGCCATTGCCCTCCAGCAGCCAGGTCAGCGAGTCGCGCATGGCTTCATCGTCGTCGACGATGAATACGGTCTCGCCGCGGTGGGGCGTGGGGTTTGGCGTTGCGGTCATGTAGTCTCCTGGGGACAACAATTCATTGCTGCGAAGTGTAACCGGCAGCGGCCCTCTGTGGCGAGACAGGCCCCCCACAACCGTGGAGGAATCGGGGCGGCCGGAATTTTCTGGAATCCCTTGGCAGGTCCGGGGCGCGACGGCGCTCTGCGGTCCGGCTTATTGTTCGGCCAGCGCCGATTGCAGCGGCAGCATGATCTTAAATGTACAGCCGATGCCGTCGACATTGTTCTCCACCCACAGGCGGCCCTGGTGCGACTCGATGATCGAGCGGCAGATGTTCAGCCCCATGCCCATGCCGTCGGACTTGGTGCTGAAGAAGGGTTCGAACAGCCGCTCTTTGGTGGTCTCGTCAACGCCCGGGCCCTGGTCGATCACGTCGATATGGACGTTGTCGCCAATCTCGCCTGGCTCCACCCGCGCGTGCAGCCGCACCACGCCGCCGGCGCGCAGGGCGGGCAGGCCGGCCATGGCCTCGACCGCGTTCTTGAGCAGGTTTACCAGCACCTGTTCGATCAGCACCGGGTCGACATAGACCGTCAGCGGCGGCGTCGGCAGGCGGGTCAGGATGGTGACGCGGCGGCGCGTGGCCTCCAGGTCGGCCAGGCCCACCGCGTCGGCGACGATGTCGTGCAGCGCGGCCTCGCGCCGCTGCGGCTGGCTGCGCTTCACGAAGCCGCGGATGCGGCTGATGATGGTGCCGGCGCGCACTGCCTGCGCCGAAGTCTTCTCCAGCACCGGGATCAGGTCCTCCGGCGTGCTGCGGCCCGAGTGCAGCCGCGCCACCGCGCCCATGCAGTAATTGTTGATGGCCGCCAGCGGCTGGTTCAGCTCGTGCGCCAGCGACGAGGCCATCTCGCCCATGGTGGTCAGCCGGCTGGTGAACTGCAGCCGCTCTTCATGCTGGCGCGCCATTTCCTCGGCGGCCTTGCGCGCGGTGATGTCGGTGGCGATCTGCATCTGCGCCAGGTGGCCGTCGACCCACTGGATATAGCGGCGGCGCACTTCGAACCATTTCTGCATGTCCGGCACGAACACCTCGCGCGCGTCCGACGCGTACGGCATCAGCTCGGACGCGGGCAGGCCGGCGTAGGCGTCGACGTAGTCGGTGTTGTCGCTGGAGACCTGGTCCTTGTCGAGCTCGTCGCCGGCCAGCTTCAGGTGGCCCTCGGCCTCCCAGCCGAACAGCTGCCGGTAGTAGCGATTGGCAAAGAGCAGTTCGGCCTTGTCGGTGGCCAGCACCGACACCGCGGCGTCCAGGCTTTCCAGCACCGTGGTGAAGCGGTCGTGCGCGGCGGCCAGTTCCTCGCGCGCGCGCTTGGGCTCGGTGATGTCCGTCATCGAGCTCATCCAGCCGGTATGGCGGCCGCGGCTGTCCACCAGCGGCGACACGTACATGCGCGCGTAGAAGCTGCTGCCGTCGCGGCGCATCACGCGCATCTCATAGCCGCCGGCGGGCGACTTGCCCTGCAGCGTCAGGTCGATCTGCTTCTGCATTTCCTGCTGGTCGTTGGGCGGCCAGTAGGGGAAGGGCGGCAGGCGCCCGACCAGGTCGTTCTCCTGCCAGCCGGTCATGCGGCAGAAGGCCGGGTTGACGTAGGTGATGCGGCCGTTCAGGTCGAGCGCGCGCAGCCCGATCAGCATCGAGTTTTCCATCGCGCGCCGGAACGAGGTTTCGGCCAGCAGCGCGCGCTGCGCCTCGGAGCGGCGGCTGGTGTGGCGCCACATGCTCCACAGGCTCCACAGCAGGAAGCAGGACAGCCCCACCACCAGCCACAGCAGCATGTTGTTGGGCAGGTTCGATGCCGGCGGGTAGGCGTCGGCGCGCAGCGACAGCGAGTGGCCCGGCGGATCGAGCAGCACCTCGTACGACAACGCATTGCCCGGCACCGGCCGCAGCGAGGTGCTGGCGCGGGTCTGGTTGTTCTTGTCGATCAGCGAGAAGCGGTAGCGCTCGGTCAGTTCGGGCGGCAGCAGGTGGGTCAGGATGCCGTTGATCGAGTACAGCGCACCCAGCGTGCCGAGGAACTCGTTGTCGCGCACGATCGGCACTTCCATCAGCATGAAGCTGTCGCCGCGGTCGTTGACCAGCGGGCGCGAGTAGACCACGCGCTGGGTCTCGCGCGCGGCGTCGAAGGTGTCGAGCACTTCGGGCTCGAGCGGCTGGTCCTGGTTCTCGCGCAGGCGGCTGGCGAATTCCGAGGTCGACGGCAGCGACCAGCGGCCGCGCTTGGTGGCATCGAGCCAGTTGATGAAGACGATCTCGGGGTTTTCGCGCAGGATTTCCTGCGCCGCGGTGCGGTAGGCGCCTTGCTCCAGCTGCGCGGCGGCGATGTCGCGCGCCAGCGAGGCCAGCTGGTCCTGGTTGCTCAGCAGGGACAGGCGCACGCGCTGCTGCGCCCAGGCGGCGTCGCGGTACAGCGCGTCGCGCTGCTGCTGGCGCTCGGTCTCGTGCAGCGACCACAGGATCACGCCCATCGCCACCGTGAAGAGCACAATGGCAACCAGCGGGATGAACATGAACCAGCTGGTGGCCACCAGGTTGCGCGAGCGCAGCCACCACAGGCCGCGCGGCGGCGCCACGGGGGCATTGTCATCCGGGCCCAGCACCTCGATCGGACCCAGCCCGGCCGCCGGGGAAGGGGCGTGCGGGCCGTGCGGGCCATGCGCGGGGTCGCCGCCGGCCGCCTTGGCTGTACCCGACACGTCGGAGGGAAGCGCGGCTGTACGCAGGCTGCGGAAAAAACGATCGAGGCGGCTGAAAAACGGCATGGGAGGGATTGACGGCTGACCGACCAGTGTACCGAGATTATTGCGGTGCGTCGCTTGGGGAAAGCGCCAATGAAATTCCGGCGGTGCCGGTCGCGGCAGGCAGGCTTGTGGGGTAGGGCAGGCGGGGCTGGCGGTGATTCTTTGTGCGCCGCCACATAATTCCACATTATAAAAAACGATATCGCAATTTGAAAATTTCGCTTGTGCTCGACTTTCGCCTTCCATAGAATCGGTTCGACCCAAGAATGCGGGCGGTAGCCATGCGTCTGCCACGCGGAGGAACCGGAACAGTTTCCCCGGCGGCGGCCCCGATGCAAGGCAGCATGGCGCCGGAATCCGCAAGTCGGTGCGAGTCATACGTAGAGTCGTGTCCGGGCGCTGCCAGCGCGGGCGCGGAAGCAAAGAATTCACCCAGGAGACAGTCATGTCCGCCGTACCAGAGCAGATTCTCGGCGCCTCGAGCGCCAACGACGCCGATCCCCAGGAAACCCATGAATGGCTCGACGCCCTGCAGGGCGTCCTGGCCGCCGAAGGTCCGGCGCGCGCCGCCTTCCTGATCGACAAGCAGATCGAATACGCACGCGTGAACGGCGTCACCCAGCCGTTCCACGCCGAGACGCAGTACATCAACACGATTCCGGTCGAGCAGCAGGCCCGCATCTCCGGCGACCAGGACATCGAGCACCGGATTCGCTCGTACACCCGCTGGAACGCCATGGCGATGGTGCTGCGCGCCAACAAGCACACCAACGTCGGCGGCCACATCTCGTCGTTTGCCTCGGCGGCCACGCTGTATGACGTCGGCTACAACCACTTCTGGCGCGCCCCGTCGGAACAGAGCGGCGGCGACCTGGTCTTCGTGCAGGGCCACTCGGCCCCGGGCGTGTATTCGCGCGCCTTCCTGCTGGGCCGCCTGACCCAGGACCAGCTCGACAATTTCCGCCAGGAAGTGGACGGCAAGGGCATCTCGTCGTACCCGCACCCGTGGCTGATGCCGGATTTCTGGCAGTTCCCGACGGTGTCGATGGGCCTGGGCCCGATCATGGCCATCTACCAGGCCCGCTTCATGAAGTACCTGGACAGCCGCGGCCTGGCCAAGGCCGGCGACCGCAAGGTCTGGGCCTTCCTGGGCGACGGCGAGACCGACGAGCCGGAATCGCTGGGCGCGATCGGCATGGCCGGCCGCGAAAAGCTCGACAACCTCGTCTTTGTCATCAACTGCAACCTGCAGCGCCTGGACGGCCCGGTGCGCGGCAATGGCAAGATCATCCAGGAGCTGGAGTCCGAGTTCCGCGGCGCGGGCTGGAACGTGATCAAGGTGGTCTGGGGCAGCAAGTGGGATTCGTTGCTGGCGCGCGACACCAAGGGCCTGCTGATGAAGCGCATGATGGAATGCGTTGACGGCGAGTACCAGACCTTCAAGGCCAAGGACGGCGCCTACGTGCGCGAGCACTTCTTCAACACGCCTGAGCTCAAGGCGATGGTGGCCGACTGGTCCGACGACGACATCTGGCGCCTGAACCGCGGCGGCCACGATCCGCACAAGATCTATGCCGCCTACAAGGCTGCCAGCGAGCACAAGGGCCAGCCCACGCTGATCCTGGCCAAGACCATCAAGGGCTATGGCATGGGCGACGCCGGCCAGGCCATGAACGTGGCCCACCAGCAGAAGAAGATGCCGGTGGACGCGATCCGCAAGTTCCGCGACCAGTTCAACATCCCGGTCACCGACGACAAGCTGGAAGAAGTGCCCTACGTCACCTTCGAGGAAGGCTCGAAGGAACTGGAATACATGCGCCAGGCGCGCATGAACCTGGGCGGCTACCTGCCGTCCCGCCGCCAGAAGGCCGAGGCGCTGCCGGTGCCGCAACTGTCGGCATTCGACGCCCTGCTCAAGGCCACCGGTGAAGGCCGCGAAGTGTCCACCACCATGGCCTTCGTGCGGATCCTGAACACGCTGCTGAAAGACAAGCAAATCGGCAAGCACGTGGTGCCCATCGTCCCGGACGAGTCGCGCACCTTCGGCATGGAAGGCCTGTTCCGCCAGGTCGGCATCTGGAACCAGGAAGGCCAGAAGTACGTGCCGGAAGACCACGACCAGCTGATGTTCTACAAGGAGTCGCAGACTGGCCAGGTGCTGCAGGAAGGCATCAACGAAGCCGGCGCCATGTGCGACTGGATCGCCGCCGCCACGTCGTACTCGACGCATGGCGTGCAGATGATTCCGTTCTACATCTACTACTCGATGTTCGGCATCCAGCGTATCGGCGACCTGTGCTGGGCCGCGGCCGACATGCGCTCGCGCGGCTTCCTGCTGGGCGGCACTGCCGGCCGCACCACGCTGAACGGCGAAGGCCTGCAGCATGAAGACGGCCACTCGCACGTGTTCCACTCGGTCATCCCGAACTGCATCTCGTACGACCCGACCTTCCAGTACGAACTGGCGGTCATCATGCAGGACGGCCTGCGCCGCATGTACGCCGAGCAGGAAGACGTCTACTACTACCTGACGGTGATGAACGAGAACTACGAGCATCCGGAAATGCCGGCTGGCGTAGAGCAGGACATCGTCAAGGGCATGTACCAGTTCCGCAAGGGCGTCGAGAACAGCAACGCGCCGCGCGTGCAGCTGCTGGGCTCGGGCACGATCTTCCGCGAGGTGATCGCCGCCGCCGACCTGCTGAAGAAGGACTGGGGCGTCGAGTCCGACCTGTGGGGCTGCCCGAGCTTCACCGAGCTGGCCCGCGACGGCCAGGCCGCCGAGCGCTTCAACCTGCTGCACCCGGCCGAGACCCAGCGCGAAGCGTTTGTCACGCAGAAGCTGAAGTCGGTCCGCGGCCCGGTGATCGCGTCCACCGATTACGTGCGCACGTTTGCCGAACAGATCCGTCCGTTCGTGCCGCGCCGCTACGTGGTGCTGGGCACCGACGGCTTCGGCCGCTCGGATACGCGCGAGAAGCTGCGCCACTTCTTCGAAGTGGACCGCTACTGGGTCACGCTGGCCGCGCTCAAGGCGCTGGCCGACGAGGGTGCGATCGGCCGCGACAAGGTCGCCGAGGCCATCAAGAAGTACAACCTCGACCCGAACAAGCCCAACCCGATGTCGGTCTGATCCGGCAGCCAGCACCAACCCCCGCAGTACGGCAACGCCGTGCCGCGGGCGCCCCGGCCAGAGGCCGGACGGCGCCTTGCGGCATGGCGGCGTGACAGAAGCGGGCGGCGAAGGTAATCTCGCCGCTTGCGGACGTCGCGCGTGCCGGCCTGCCCAGGAGACACTGAATGAGTCAAGCGATTGAAATCAAGGTGCCGGATATCGGCGACTATGACGCCGTTCCCGTCATTGAAGTGCATGTGAAACCCGGCGACAGCATCAACGCGGAAGACGCGCTGGTGACGCTGGAGTCGGACAAGGCCACCATGGACGTGCCCTCGCCGCAGGCCGGCGTGGTGAAGGAAGTCAGGATCAAGGTTGGCGACAACGTGGCCGAAGGCTCGGTGCTGGTGATGCTGGAGCCGGCCGGCCAGGCCGCTGCGGCGCCCGCAGCCGCACCGGCGCCGGCACCTGCTGCCGCAGCCCCGGCCCCGGCCCCGGCGCCCGCCGCGGCACCTGCCCCGGCCCCGGCTCCTGCCGCGGCGCCGGCCGGCGGTGGCGGCGTCATCGAAGTCAAGGTGCCCGATATCGGCGACTACGACGCCGTGCCGGTCATCGAAGTCCACGTCAAGCCGGGCGATACCATCAACGCCGAAGATGCCGTGGTGACGCTGGAATCGGACAAGGCCACCATGGACGTGCCATCGCCGCAGGGCGGCGTGGTCAAGGAAGTCAAGGTCAAGGTCGGCGACAACGTTGCCGAAGGCACGCTGCTGCTGATCCTGGAAGGTGCCGCTTCGGCTGCCGCCCCGGCTCCGGCCGCTGCCGCTGCCGTTGCCCCGGCTCCCGCCGCCAGCGCTCCGGCTCCCGCAGCCGCCCCGGCACCGGCACCGGCCGCGGCGCCTGCCGCCGCCCCGGTCGCCGCTGGCGTAACCGGCAAGGCCGCCCACGCCAGCCCCTCGGTGCGCAAGTTCGCGCGCGAGCTGGGCGTCGACGTGTCGCGCGTGCCGGGCACCGGTCCCAAGGGCCGCATCACCCAGGAAGACGTGCAGAGCTTCGTCAAGGGCGTGATGAGCGGCCAGACCGCAGCGCCCGCACAGGCTGCCGCGGCTGGCGCCGGCGGTGGCGAGCTTGGTCTGCTGCCGTGGCCGAAGGTCGATTTCACCCGCTTCGGCGAGGTCGAAAGCAAGGCCCTGTCGCGCATCAAGAAGATCTCGGGCGCCAACCTGCACCGCAACTGGGTCATGATCCCGCACGTCACCAACCATGACGAAGCGGACATCACGGATCTGGAAGCCTTCCGCGTCCAGTTGAACAAGGAAAACGAGAAGGCCGGCATCAAGGTGACGATGCTCGCGTTCATGATCAAGGCCACGGTGGCGGCGCTGAAGAAGTTCCCGAACTTCAATGCATCGCTGGACGGCGACAACCTGGTGCTGAAGAAATACTTCAACATCGGTTTCGCCGCCGACACCCCGAACGGCCTGGTCGTGCCGGTGATCAAGAACGCCGACACGAAGGGCGTGCTGGAGATCAGCCAGGAGATGAACGAACTGGCCAAGCTGGCGCGCGACGGCAAGCTCAAGCCGGACCAGATGCAGGGCGGCTGCTTCTCGATCTCGTCGCTGGGCGGCATCGGCGGCACGTATTTCACGCCGATCATCAACGCGCCGGAAGTCGCCATCATGGGCGTGTGCAAGTCGTACCAGAAGCCCGTGTGGGACGGCAAGCAGTTCGTGCCGCGCCTGACGCTGCCGCTGTCGCTGTCGTGGGACCACCGCGTCATCGACGGTGCCGAGGCCGCGCGCTTCAACACGTACTTCGGGCAACTGCTGGCGGACTTCCGCCGGATCCTGCTGTAAGCGGGGTGGTGCCGGGCGGGCGGGGCGACAGCCTGGCCTGCCCGGCGCCCCACGCGCAACCGGGAGCGAGCCATGACTACCTGTGTGGTTGTCAGGAAGGGCGCCGAAGTGGCGATCGCCGCAGACGCGCTGGTCACGTTCGGCGATACGCGCCTGTCGCGTGCCTACGAGCGCAACCAGAAGGTGTTTCCGGTGGGCGACGGCTTTATCGCGCTGGCCGGAACCACGGCGCACTTCCCGGTGATGCGCACGCTGCTGGCGGGCCTGGGCGAAGAGTGCCGGCTGGGTTCGCGCGACGACGTGTTCCGCACCTTCCTGAAGGTGCACGAGAAGCTGAAGTCGGACTACTTCGTCAACACCAAGGAAGACGAGGACGATCCCTACGAGTCGTCGCAGATCGTATGCCTGATCGCCAATCCGGCCGGCATCTTCGGTGTCTACTCGTACCGTGAGGTCTTTTCGTTCGACCGCTTCTGGGGCATCGGCTCGGGCCGCAACTACGCGCTGGGCGCGATGCATGCGGTCTATGACCGGCCGGACCTGGACGCGGGCGAGATCGCGCGCATCGGCGTCGATGCGGGCGTTGAGTTCGACAAGAGTTCGGCGGGGCCGATCGAGGTGCACACCGTGCGGCTGCACCAGGGCGATGCCCCGACGGCGGCTGGCGGTACGACTTCCGGCAATGCGGCACCCGACAGCACGGCAACCAACAACGACGGCGCGCCCTGAAGCCGAAAGGCGGGCGCGCATAGAGGAGCAAACATGAGTGTGATCGAAGTCAAGGTGCCGGATATCGGCGATTTCGACGCGGTGGAAGTGATCGAGGTGCTGGTCAAGGCCGGCGACACGGTCGAAGTGGAACAGTCCCTGATCGTGCTGGAGTCCGACAAGGCCAGCATGGACGTGCCGTCGTCGGCCGCCGGCAAGGTCGTCGACGTCAAGGTCAAGGTGGGCGACAAGGTCGGCCAGGGCGCGGTGATCTGCACCATCGAGGCCCAGCAGGCCGCGGCCGCCCCGGCGCCCGCGCAAGCCCCGGCACCGGCGCAGGCCCCCGCACCCGCGGCGGCCGCACCGGCACCCGCGCCCGCTGCTGCCAGCCACGGCGGCGGCGCCGATATCCAGTGCGAGATGCTGGTGCTGGGCGCCGGCCCCGGCGGCTACTCGGCCGCCTTCCGTGCCGCGGACCTGGGCATGAACACCGTGCTGGTGGAGCGCTACGGCACCCTCGGCGGCGTCTGCCTGAACGTGGGCTGCATCCCCTCCAAGGCACTGTTGCACAACGCCGCCGTGATCGACGAAGCCAAGGCGCTGGCCGCCCACGGCATCCTGTTCGGCGAAGCCAAGATCGACCTGGACGGCCTGCGCCACTACAAGAACCAGGTGGTCGGCAAGCTGACCGGCGGCCTGGCTGGCATGGCCAAGGCACGCAAGGTGCAGGTGGTGCGCGGCGTCGGCAACTTCCTCGACCCGCATCACCTCGAGGTGGAGCTGACCGAAGGCGAAGGCAAACAGACCACCGGCAAGAAGACCGTGATCCGCTTCGAGAAGGCCATCATCGCCGCCGGCAGCCAGGCGGTGAAGCTGCCGTTTATTCCCGAAGATCCGCGCATCGTCGATTCGACCGGCGCGCTGGAGCTGCCTGAAGTGCCCAACAAGATGCTGGTCATCGGCGGCGGCATCATCGGCCTGGAAATGGCCACGGTGTACAGCACGCTGGGTGCCGACATCGACGTCGTGGAAATGCTCGACGGCCTGATGAACGGCGCCGACCGCGACCTGGTCAAGGTCTGGGAAAAGAAGAACAAGGATCGCTTCGGCAAGGTCATGCTGAAGACCAAGACGGTCGGCGTGGAAGCGAAGCCGGACGGCATCTACGTCAGGTTCGAAGGCGAGGCCGCCCCGGCCGAGCCGCAGCGCTACGACCTGGTGCTGGTGTCGGTGGGCCGCTCGCCCAACGGCAAGCGCATCAGCGCCGAGAAGGCCGGCGTCGCCGTGACCGACCGCGGCTTTATCGACGTCGATAAGCAGATGCGCACCAACGTGCCGCATATCTTTGCGATCGGCGATGTCGTCGGCCAGCCGATGCTGGCACACAAGGCCGTGCACGAAGCCCACGTGGCCGCCGAAGCCGCGCATGGCGAGAAGGCCTACTTCGACGCCAAGCAGATCCCGTCGGTGGCCTTCACCGATCCGGAAGTGGCCTGGGCCGGCGTGACCGAGGACGAGTGCAAGGAGAAGGGGATCAAGTACAGCAAGGGCGTGTTCCCCTGGGCGGCTTCGGGCCGCGCCATCGCCAACGGCCGCGACGAGGGCTTCACCAAGCTGATCTTCGACGAGGAAACCCATCGCGTGATCGGCGGCGGCATCGTCGGCACGCATGCCGGCGACCTGATCAGCGAGGTCTGCCTGGCGATCGAGATGGGCGCCGATGCGGTGGATATCGGCAAGACCATCCACCCGCACCCGACGCTCGGTGAGTCGATCGGCATGGCGGCCGAGATCTATGAAGGCACGTGCACGGACGTGCCGCCGCCGCGCAAGCGCTGAGTGCCGGTTGCTGCAAACGGAAAAGCCCGCCTGAACTGGCGGGCTTTTTTATAGGCTATTATGCAATTAACCGCCATGATTTTGCCGGCGCCCGCGAGTTCTGGCTACCACGGGCGCCGGCGTCCCGGCCAGGGCGCCTGTTGCGACGGAAGCGGCACACGGCCTTCGAAGGCTATACTGAACTCAGCCGACATGCACCCCAAGGCGACCGATGGCGGGACTGCAAATTCGCACGCGGCCGATCGCTTGCCGCCTGATGCCTGCTGGCGCGGACCGGTGGCCACCCCCAGTGGCCATCGTT
This sequence comes from Cupriavidus lacunae, assembly GCF_003353055.1. Classification (GTDB taxonomy): domain Bacteria; phylum Pseudomonadota; class Gammaproteobacteria; order Burkholderiales; family Burkholderiaceae; genus Cupriavidus; species Cupriavidus lacunae. Next base: position 152,783 of record NZ_QKWJ01000005.1, on the reverse strand, counting down.
TAGCTGACAAGGAGGCACGACGTGTTCAGGCATCTTCTTGTTGCGGTAGACGGCTCCGCTCTGGCCGAAGCGGCCTTTCGCAAGGCACTGGCGTTTGCGCAGGAGACCCACGCCAGCCTTACGGCAGTGCGCGCCTGCGCGGATTTCCACATCACGGCTTACCACACCGAAATGCTCACCGACACCCGAGAGCAGTTCGAAGAGGCAGTCCTCGAGGACGCATCGAAATACCTCGACGGCATCGCGCGAGAGGCCGCCGCGGCAGGCGTGCCCTGTGATACCAGCAGCGTGATCGACGATCACCCCTACGATGCCATCATCAAGGCTGCAGAAGAAAAGGGCTGTGACCTGATTGTCATGGCATCGCATGGACACCGGGGCGTGAAGGGGCTGTTGATCGGCAGCGAAACCCTGAAGGTGCTGACCCACAGCAAGATTCCGGTGCTGGTATATCGCTGAACGTTCGTGATTCCCCGATGGTTCCCGGATATGGGCGCCATAAAGGAGCCGCCATGAGCAATCGCCGTTATGTCGTGACGATCGACCAACCCAGGGACGTTGCCGACGAGCAGATGGCAGAGTACATCAAGCATGCCATCGCCGGCTGGGGTGGCGGATTGCCTCCGCCCCCGGCGGACAGCCCGTTCTTCGACCTGGATGTGTTGTCGGTAACCGTGATCAGCAAGCAGCACAAGGACCATCCATGAAGGATGCGTCCCGTTCAGGGACCTACCCCGGCCGTTACTGGCATTTCGTGGACGACGGCCGCATGCAATGCGATCTGTGCCCGCGCCACTGCCGCCTGCATGGCGAGCAGCGCGGTGCTTGCTTCGTGCGCCAGCGGGTCGGCGATCGGATGGTGCTGACCGCCTATGGCCGCTCATCGGGCTTCTGTATCGACCCGATCGAGAAGAAGCCGCTCAACCACTTCTACCCGGGCAGCGCCGTCCTGTCGTTCGGCACGGCCGGCTGCAACCTGGCCTGCAAGTTCTGCCAGAACTGGGATATCAGCAAATCGCGCGAGATGGAGACCCTGGCCGATGCGGCCATGCCTGAAGCGATCGCCGCAGCGGCGGCGGCACATGGTTGCAAGAGCGTGGCCTTCACCTACAACGACCCGGTGATCTTCGCCGAATACGCCATGGACGTGGCCGATGCCTGCCACGAACTGGGCATCAGGGCGGTGGCGGTGACCGCCGGGTATATGGGCGCCGAGGCGCGGCGTGATTTCTACGCCAGGATGGATGCAGCAAATGTCGACCTGAAAGGCTTTACCGATGCGTTCTATGTTGCCTTCACGGGGGCGCACTTGGAGCCGGTACTGGAGACGCTCCAGTACCTGAAACACGAAACCGATGTCTGGCTCGAGATCACGACGCTGCTCATCCCCGGCAAGAACGACGGCGATGACGAGATTCGCGCCGAGGCCCGGTGGATTGCCAGGGAACTGGGCCCCGACGTCCCGCTGCACTTCACCGGATTCCATCCGGACTACAAGATGCGCGACGTGCCGCCGACACCATGTTCCACCCTTGCGCGCGCTCGCGAGCACGCGCTGGCGGAGGGATTGCATTACGTCTACACCGGCAATGTCCACGACACCGCCGGTGCCACCACCTATTGCCCCGCTTGCCGCGCGCAGCTGATTGTGCGCGACTGGCATGCGATCGAAAGCTATCGCCTGACTCCCACGGGAACTTGCCCGGACTGCTGTACGCGGATTGCAGGATGTTTTGGGAAATTTGAGCGTCAGTTTGGGCGGCGGCGGATCCCGGTGCGCATCGGAGAATAGGCCGGCATGCAGGTCAAGGCCCGAAACCGGCCAGCTCTCCTGCCGGACCAGGCATCCTGGCCACAGCCGCTGATCACTGGCGACCAATCTGGTGGAAGCGTGAAGAACAAAAAAAGCCCGACCTGTAGAGGTCGGGCTTAACGATACTTTGGACAAGGAGACCGCGGTACCGAGGAGACATCGGCAGACAAGGCAGCGCCGGTGCAACTCGGGCAGGGCACTACCTTCATCGTTGGCAAAACACACCGCAAACGCCAGGCGTCGATATGCTTTGCCAACGGACCGGCCGCAGCCGGTCCATCTTCAACTCAGACAGCTATCAGGCAGCCGTCGTCTTCTTCGCCGTGGCCGTACGGGCCGTGGCGCTGGCTTGCTGGGCAGCCTTGGTGGCGGCCGTGGCTGCAGCCTGGAAGTTGGTCTCAGCGATTTCGACCGCTTGCTTGGTCGCCTTCTGCACCGACTCGTAGGCGTTGTTGGCAGCGGAGATCGCCGACTTCACGATGGCCACGGTCGATTCCGAACCGGCCGGGGCGTTCTTGGCGAAGTTTTCGACCAGGGCTTGCACCTTCTTCGTGCCTTCGGCCAGTTGGGCTTCGGCTACCTTGGTGAACTCGCTCTGGGTTTCCGAAGCGATTTCATACAGGTGACGGGTGTAGGCCAGGGTCTTTTCTGCGACCGGCTGCACGGCTGCGGCCTGGATGGCCAGCAGTTCCTGTGCGTCCTTGGCCGACAGCGCCTTCTTGGCGTTGTCAACGCTTTCTGCGAACGTGGTCTTGACGACCTGCAGGTTCAGTTCGACGAGCTTCTCGACGCCTTCAAATGCCTTGGTGGTCAGGCCGAACAGCGTTTCGAGGTTGGCCTTTTGTGCTGCTGCAACTTGTTCCGGGGTGAGGATCATTGCTGGTCTCCAGTGGTGAACTTCAAGGTCAAGCAAATTAAGCCGCCTAGATGTCAGGACCGTGACGGTGTTGAACCCGCTTCGGCCAGCCCAGGCGTATGGGTAGGTTCAGGCGCATTTCTTGGTTTGGTGCGCCGCAACAATTCCCATTTTAGGGATGCCGGATGCAATGTCAAGTGGATTTTGTGCGATGCACAAAATATTGCTGCGAAGGTGCTCGGAAGTGGCTGCACCGTCATCCGGTAGCCCTCCGGGCGATGGTGGGGCAGGGGTGCTACCATCGCAAGTTGCCCGCGCCCCGCGGCTGGCCGCCGCCGGGAATCCAACAAGACGTGAACAGAATCGCCAGGCCACTCCATGCTCGCCTTCTACGCCGACCACTTTGTGCTGCCTTTGCCACCCGGGCACCGCTTCCCGATGTGCAAGTACAGCATGCTGCGCGACGCTGTCTCGGCGCAGGTGCCGGGCCTGCGCCTGGCGGAGGCCCCGCGCGCCGGCGACGATGCCCTGTTGCTGGCGCACACACCCGAATACGTGCAGGCGGCCTCGGCTGGCACGCTCGACGCGGCGCGCCAGCGCGAGATCGGCTTTCCGTGGTCCGAAGCCATGGTGGAGCGCTCGAGGCGTTCGGCCGGCGCCACCATCGAGGCCTGCCGGACGGCGCTGTGCGAGGGCATCGCCGTGAACCTGGCGGGCGGCACACACCACGCCTATGCCGACAAGGGCGGTGGCTTCTGCGTCTTCAACGACGCCGCCATCGCGGCCCGGGTGCTGCAGCGCGATGGCGGGGTGCGCCGCGTGGCCGTGATCGACCTGGACGTGCACCAGGGTAATGGCACCGCATCGATCCTGCAGGGCGATCCGTCCGTGTTCACGCTGTCGCTGCACGGCGAGAAGAACTATCCGTTCCGCAAGGAAGCCAGCGACCTGGACGTCGGCCTGCCGGACGGCTGCGACGACGATGTCTATGCGCAGGCGCTGCAGGCCGCGCTGGATACGCTGTTCAGCCGCTTCGAACCGGAGCTGCTCATCTACCTGGCTGGCGCCGACCCGCATGAGGGCGATCGCCTCGGACGGCTCAGGCTGACCACAGCGGGCCTGGCGCGGCGCGACCGCCTGGTGTTCGATGCCGCGCAGGCTCGCCAGTTGCCGGTGGCGGTGGCGATGGCGGGTGGCTACGGCAACCAGATCGAAGATACCGTCGCCGTCCACGCGCAGACCGTGCGCCTCGCCGCGCAGTATCACGCGCGTCGCGCGCAGCTTGCGGTGGCGTCATGAGCGATGTGATGGAGCCGGGCCGCGCTGCCGCGGCAAGCCCTGGCGCCACGCTATGGGTGGCGTCGATGCCGTGGCTGTTCGTGCTGATCTGGAGCACGGGATTTATCGTGGCCAAGTACGGCATGCCCTACGCGGAGCCGATGACCTTCCTGTTCCTGCGCTTTGCCGGCGTGCTGGTGCTGATGGTGCCGTTCGTGGTGCTGGCGCGCGTACCGCTGCCGCGCCTGCCGGGCACGGCGGCGACAGACTGGCGCGCGGTCGGTCATATCGCGGTGGCTGGCCTGCTGCTGCAGGCGGGCTACCTGGGCGGCGTATGGGCGGCGATCAAGCTTGGCATGCCGGCGGGCGTATCGGCGCTGATCGTCGGCATGCAGCCGATCCTGACTGCGGCGATCGCCACGCGTATGGGCGAGCGCATCGGCGCGCGCCAGTGGCTGGGGCTGCTGCTGGGCATCGCGGGCGTGGCGCTGGTGGTGGCCAACAAGCTGGGGGCTAGCGGGCTGACGCCGGCAAGCCTGGCGCTGGCGGGCGGCGCTTTGCTCAGCATCACCGTCGGCACGGTCTACCAGCGGCACTTCTGCCCGGTATTCGACCTGCGCATGGGCTCGGTGATCCAGTTCGCCGCGGCCGCGCTGGCGTGCGTGCCGTTCATGTTCCTGTTCGAGACGCGCGTGGTGCAGTGGAATGCCGCCATGCTGGGCGCGCTGGCGTGGTCGGTGGTGGCGCTGTCGATCGGCGCGATCTCGCTGCTGTTCCTGCTGATCCGGCAGGGCGCGGCGACCAAGGTGTCGAGCCTGATGTACCTGACGCCGCCCACCACCGCAGTGATGGCCTGGCTGCTCTTCGGCGAGCGCTTTCCGCCGCTGGCCGCCGCCGGCATGGTGCTGGCAGCCCTTGGTGTCGCGCTTGTCATCCGCCGCTAGCCGCCGCGCGTTCGTTTCGCTGGTGCGGCTGTTTCAGAGTAATCCCATTCCGTCCTGTTGCCCGTCCTGTCTCTTTCCCGCCCCATGAAACCGCAAGCCGAATCGCGCAGTGCCTATCCGTACTACCAGCCGATCACCACGCGTTGGATGGACAACGATGTCTATGGCCACGTCAACAACGTTGTCTACTACAGTTATTTTGACACCGTGGTGAATACCTACCTGATCCGGCAGGGCGTGCTCGATGTCGCATCGGGCGACACCATCGGGCTGGTGATCGAGACGCAGTGCAACTACTTCTCGTCGCTGAGCTTCCCCGAGACCGTGGTAGCGGGATTGCGCGTGGCCAGGCTTGGCACGTCGAGCGTGCGCTATGAAGTCGGGCTCTTCAGCGGCGACAACGAGATCGCCGCCGCGCAAGGGCATTTCGTCCACGTCTATGTCGATCGCGCCACGCGCCGGCCGGTACCGCTGCCGGGCGCGCTGCGCGAGGCGCTGCTGCCGTTGGTGGTGACGGGCGCGCAAGCGTAAGGGCGGGGCAACAGGAGATGAACAAGATGTCCCACGAGATGCAACTCGGTTCGCAGGACGCCGCGGACTGCGTGGATCGCGCGATCCTCACGCGGCGTTCAGTGCGGGCCTTTCTCGATACGCCCGTGCCGCGCCGCACCGTCGAAGAGATCCTGGCCGTGGCCAGCCGCGCGCCTTCGGGCACCAACACGCAGCCATGGCGCGTCTATGTGCTGTCCGGCGAGGCCAAGGCGAAGCTGTGCGCCGATGTGCTGGCCGCCTACGAGGACCCGGAGCGCGACAGCAAGTACCTGGAGGAGTATCCGTACTACCCGCGCGAGTGGTCCGATCCCTATCTGTCCAGGCGGCGCAAGGTGGGCTGGGACCTGTACGGCCTGCTGGAGATCAGCCGCGAGGACAAGGCGCGCATGCATGAACAGCACGCGCGCAATTTCCGCTTCTTTGACGCGCCGGTGGGGATGATCTTCACCATCGACCGCATCATGGAGCAGGGCAGCTGGCTGGATTACGGCATGTTCCTGCAAAGCATCATGGTCGCCGCCAGGGCGCGCGGGTTGGATACCTGCCCGCAGGCAGCGTTTGTGCAGTACCACAAGATCATTGCCAGTCACCTGCGGCTGCCACCCGAGGAAATGGTGGTGTGCGGCATGTCGCTGGGGTTTGCCGATCCGGAGGCAATTGCAAACCGGCTGACCACGGAACGTGAACCGGTTAGCGGGTTCGCGCGTTTTCTCTCATAGTGAAATCTGTTTCAACATGTAACGATGGATGCCGATATAGCTAGCGACTTTCCCGTTTTGGCTGCGTCGTTACCAAGGGGTAGTAAGGTGAATAGGACTGCGCTTGGGTCAAGCGCACCGTGGTTCGATAGCGAACGTGATGCATTGCATACTTTTTTCGCAATGTGGAAATGTTTGGCAATCGAACTTTAAGGAGCGTCTGTAAGTCTTTAATCTTGCTAACAATTTCTTTCTTTCCTACACTAGCGCCATCCCTGATGCGCTGAACGAATCATGTTCCGGTCTGATTCCATTTTTTCCAGATTCTTCGGCTCCACGCCCCTGTCCGCCGTTGCCGCCGCGGTCCTGGTGTCGGTGTCGATGGTTGCGGCGCCTGTGGCCGACGCGGCCACCACGTCCGCAAGCACCCAAAAAACGTCTAAAAAGCAAGCAAAATCGGCTAACGCCGAGAAAAAGAGTGCTTCGAAGACGGCTACCAAGAGCTCTCGCAGCAAGGTGGCCAAGAGCGAGGCAACGCCCTCGCGCAGGGTCATCGTATTGAAGAACGGCAAGCGCCACGTCGTGATGGCGCAACGCGCGGCACCGGTGCGTGCCGCGTTTACGCCCGCCAAGCCCTCGCTGGGCGAAGCCATGGGCCTGCGCGGCACGGACGATGCCCTGGCGCTGCGCTCCAGCGTGGCCCTGGTGATGGACCAGAACTCGAACGAAGTGCTGTTCCAGAAGAATGCCAGCGCCGTGCTGCCGATCGCCTCGATCACCAAGCTGATGACTGCGCTGGTGGTGATGGACTCGCGCTTGCCGATGGACGAAGTGCTGACCATCTCCGAGGATGACCGCGACACCGAGAAGCACAGCAGCTCGCGCCTGCGCTTCGGTACGCAGCTGACGCGCCAGGAACTGTTGCTGCTGGCGCTGATGTCGTCCGAGAACCGCGCCGCCTCGGCGCTGGGCCGCAGCTATCCGGGCGGCCTGCCGGCCTTCGTGCAGGCGATGAACCGCAAGGCCCAGGAGCTGGGCATGAACGACAGCCACTTTGTCGATTCCAGCGGCCTGTCGAGCAGCAATGTGTCCAGCGCGAATGACCTGGTGCGCATGGTCAATGCCGCGTACCGCAACCCGACCATCCGCGAGTTCTCGACGCAGACCGAGCATGAGGTCAACGTGCTGGGCCGCACCCAGCACTATGTCAGCACCAATCGCCTGGTGCGCGGCGGCAACTGGGAGATCGGGCTGCAGAAGACTGGCTTTATTTCCGAGGCAGGCCAGTGCCTGGTGATGCAGGCCAAGGTTCAGGGCCGCAATGTGGTGATGGTGTTCCTGGACTCCGTCGGCAAGCTGTCGCGCTTTGCCGATGCCAACCGCGTCAAGGAGTGGCTGGAGCATTCGCCGTCGCTGTCGTCGCCGCAGCCTCCGCGTGGCTTCCCGTCGTCGCCGAACCTGACGCAGGGCCCGGGCAGCGCGCACGCGGTGCTGGCCTCGCAGCAATCGCGCGGCATCTGACGCAAAGCGCCTGACCGGAAAAAACGCGCCGTCCTGCGGCGCGTTTTTCATTGGTGCCGGCAGCAGCCGTCAGAGCAGCTTGCCCGGATTCATGATCCCGGCGGGATCGAACACGGCCTTGATCTCGCGCATCAGGCGCAATTCCAGCGGATCCTTGACGGCCAGGAAGGCATGGCGCTTGAGCTGGCCGATGCCATGCTCCGCGCTGATGCTGCCGCCATAGCGCATCACTTCGTCCAGCACCGCATCGGTCACGGCGTCGCCCTGGGTGGCCGCCCAGTCCTTGGGCGCTCCTGCCGGGCGCGACAGGTTGTAGTGCAGGTTGCCGTCGCCGAAGTGCCCGAAGACAAAGGGCCGGATGGCGGCATCGAGCGCACGCAGCCGCGTTTGCATCGAGGCCATGAAGGCCGGGATCTGTTCGATCGGCAGCGACACATCGTGCTTCAGGTGCGGGCCGTCGGCGCGTTGCGCTTCCGAGATTTCCTCGCGCAGCTTCCACAGCGCCTGCAGTTGTGCGAGCGAGGCAGATACGGCAGCATCGAGGCACAGTTCGCGCTCGAGCGCTTCACCGATGACGCGCTCGAGCAGCGCGTTCAGTGCCGCTTCGTCGGTGGTGTCGGCCAGTTCCACCAGCACATAGGCGGGGTAGCGCTGCGCGAACGGCTCCTGCACGCCCTCGGCATGGGTCAGCACCAGGTCCAGGCAATCGCCGGTAAAGAACTCGAACGCCTGCAGGCGCGCGCCGCATTGTTCGAACAGCAGTTCATAGAGGGCCAGCGACTGCGCGGGCGAAGCCACTGCCGCCAGCACCACGCAGCGGGTATCGGTGCGCGGGAACAGCCGCAGCGCCGCGGCGGTGATCACGCCGAGCGTGCCTTCGGAGCCGATCAGCAACTGCTTCAGGTCGTAGCCGGTATTGTCCTTGCGCAGCGTGCGCAGGCCGTGGAACACCTCGCCGTTGGGCAGCACCGCTTCCACGCCCAGCACCAGCTCGCGTGTCATGCCATAGCGCACGACGTTGACACCACCGGCATTGGTCGCCAGGTTGCCGCCGATCTGGCACGAGTCTTCGGCCGCCAGCGACAGCGGCAGCAAGCGGTTGGCGTCCTGCGCTGCGCGGCGCAGGTTGCCCAGGATGCAGCCGGCCTCGGCGACCAAGGTGTTGGCGACGGTGTCGAGCGAGCGCACTGCGTTCATGCGGTCCAGGCTCAGCACCACGTTTTGCGCCTGCGCGTCGGGCGTGGCGCCGCCGCACAAGCCGGTATTGCCGCCGCGCGGCACCACGGGCACCGCCGCCTGCTGGCACAGCGCCAGCGCGCGCGCGACCTCATCCACGGTGCGCGGCCGCAGCACGGCCTGGGCCTGGCCGCGGTAGATGCCGCGCCAGTCGGACAGCCACGGAGCGATGTCGTCAGGGTTGGTCAGGACGGTGTCGGCGCCGAGGGCTTCGGTGAGCCGCTGGGCGAAGGGTCCGTTTTGCATGATGGCGGTGTGGTCTCAGGAAAGGGAAGGGTGGCTGGCGGCGGGGGCTGCCGGCGAGGCATCGGCGCGCGCGCGCAACGAAAGGCCCAAGCGGCGCGCGGCGCATTGCAGGTGCGCCACGGCTGCTGCGCGGGCCGCGGTGGCGTCGCCGCGGCGGATGGCATCGACGATCGCTTCATGCTCGGCATGCACGGCCTCGGCCAGTCCTGGCTGGCGCAGCGTATTGGCGCGTGCGGTAGCCACGGCCTGGTGCAGCTGCAGGTTCAGGTATTGCAGCAGCTGGCGGTAGTACGGATTGTGCGTGGCGGCGGCAATGCCGATATGAAAGGCCGCGTCGATATCCGCAGCCGGCTGCGGATCGTAAAGATGGGCATGCAGGCGCTGCAGCAGCGCGCTCAGCGCGGCCACGTCCTCATCGGTGCGCCGCACGGCGGCCAGCGCCGCGGCGGCGCCTTCGAGGTCGATGCGCAGGTCGTACAGGTCGGCCAGCCCGCTGGCGTCGATATCGGGTTCGCGCGGCAACTGGAAGCCGGATGCGCCGGTGCGTGAGCGCACCGTGCAGCCAACCCCCTGGCGGGACTCGACGAAACCCTGCGAGCGCAGGTGTTCCGTGACTTCGCGGATCACCGCGGCGCTGACGCCGTACTGCTCGGCCAGTTGCCTGCCGGTCGGCAGCCGGCTGCCGACGGGGTAGGCGCCGCTTTCGATATCGGCGCGCAGCTGGCGGATGACCTGTTCGGTGAGGGTGACGGCGCGGGTTCGCATAGCGGCCGATTATAAGGTTTGCTGGTTATCTGAAAACCAAGGGTAAACCATTGTGTTAGGCCGGCCGGTGCTCCAAAGCAAAACGCGTGGACCGCCGTGATGGCAGACCGCGCGTTGGCGGGGAAGGTGCAGCCGGTATCAGGCCGCGGCTTCGGTCACGTAGCCCATGCCGCGCGAGATCAGCAGCGCCGTGTCCTTCAGGTTCTGCAGCCAGCTGTCCTGCAGCCGGTCTGCCGGCGCCGACAGCGACAGCCCGGCCACCAGCCGGCGCGAGTCGTCATAGATGCCGGCGGCGATGCAGCGCACGCCAAGCTCCAGCTCTTCGTTGTCGCGCGCATAGCCGTTGGAGCGCACCCAGTTGAGTTCGCGCTCCAGCTTGGTCAGGTCGGTGATCGAGGTGCGGGTGTGCCCGGCCAGCCCGGTGCGGGTGGCGTAGTTGCGCACGCGCGCCGACTCATCGGCCGCCAGGAACAGCTTGCCGACCGAGGTCAGGTGCAGCGGGGCGCGGCCGCCGATGGCGCGCACCACCTGCATGCCCGAGCGTTCGCTGTAGGCGCGCTCGATATAGACGATCTCGTCGCCCTGGCGCACCGACAGGTTCACGGTCTGGCCGGTGACGCGGTGCAGCGCGCGCATCGGCGCCAGCGCCGCGTCGCGCACCGACAGGCGCGCCTTGACCAGGTTGCCCAGCTCCAGCAGACGCATGCCGAGACGATAGCTGCCGGGGTCGGAACGGTCGACAAAGCGGCAGGCCACCATGTCGTTAAGGATGCGGTGAGCGGTGGAGGGATGCAGCCCCGTGGCCAGCGACAGCTCTTTCAGGCTGACCGGGTCGGCGTGCTGCGCGAGGGCGTCCAGCAGAGTCATCATGCGCTCGATGACCTGGATGGACGTCTTGCCGGGTGACTTGTCTGCGTCGGACATAGTTGGGAAAAGGAGAAATGTTGCCTTGCGGCATTTTTAAGCGTCTGCCTGATTCTATCTCGCATCGTGAAAATTTCAATAGGTGAAATGACATTACGGTAAGAAACGGCCCGTGATGTCGCGTCGGAAAGTGCTGTGCATTGCACCGGATTCACGGCGCCGGTGAACGGTTTGTGCGCCACGCTCGACGCCAAGCGCGCATAATTGCGGGGTTTCGGGGTCTGGAGAAGTCAACAATGCGAGTCGGTCTGTTCGCCACCTGCCTGGTGGACCTGATGCGTCCGGAGATCGGGTTTTCCGTGCTCAAGCTGCTGGAATCCGCCGGCTACGAGGTCATGGTGCCCGAGGCCCAGACCTGCTGCGGCCAGCCGGCCTACAACTCGGGCGAGCGCGCGGTGTCGCGCGACCTGGCGGAAAAATTCCTGCGCGAGTTCGAGATGTTCGACTACATCGTGGTGCCGTCGGGCAGTTGCGGCGGCATGATTCGCCACCATTACGCCGACTTGCTGCGCGACGACCCGGAGCTGAACGGCCGCTATGAGCGCCTGCGCGAGCGCGTGTTCGAACTGACGGAGTTCCTGGTCAATGTGGCCAGGGTCGATACGCTGCCGTCGACATTCTCCGGCCATGTCACTTACCACGATTCCTGTTCCGGCCTGCGCGAACTGGGTGTCAAGCAGCAGCCGCGCGAACTGCTCTCGCGCCTGCCGGGCGTGCAGTTGACCGAAATGAAGGACTGCGAGGCCTGCTGCGGTTTCGGCGGGACCTTCTCGATCAAGTACGGCGATATCTCCACGGCCATCGTCGACGAGAAGTGCGCCAACATCAAGGCCAGCGGCGCCGATGCCGTGGTGCTGGGCGACCTGGGCTGCATCCTCAATATCGAAGGCCGCCTGCGCCGCACCGGCGACAGCAGCACGCGCGTGCTGCATATCGCGCAGGTGCTGGCCGGCGACGCCTGACATCCGGAGGACGCAACGATGCAAGTCCGCAGCATGGAATTCAAGGCGCGCGCCGGCCAGAAGCTGGCCGACCAGCGCCTGCAGCAGAACCTGAAGAAGCTTTCGACCAAGTTCGTCACGGCGCGCGCCGACGCGATCCGCGATATCGATTTCGACGCCACGCGCGAGGCCCTGAAAGAGCGCCGCAACCGCGCACTGGAGAACCTCGACGTTTGGCTCGCCACCTTCGAAGAAAACGCGACCGAGCGCGGCGCCACGGTGCTGTTTGCCGAGACCACCGCCGACGCCGCGCGCCTGGTCGCAGAGATCGCGCAGAAGCACGGCGTGAAGAAGGTCATCAAGAGCAAGTCCATGGTGACCGAGGAAATGCGCCTGAACCAGGTGCTCGGCGAGATGGGTGTGCAGAGCATCGAGACCGACCTGGGCGAATACATCCTGCAGATCAACGACTCGGAGCCGCCGTCGCACATCATTGCGCCGGTGGTGCACAAGGACAAGGACGAAATCGCCGACCTGTTCGCCAGGGTCCACCACAAGCCGCGGCTGACCGAGATCCCGGAGATGACGCGCGAGGCGCGCGAAGTGCTCAGGCCGGAGTTCCTGAGCGCCGACATGGGCGTCACCGGCGGCAACTTCATCATTGCCGAAACCGGCTCGGTGGCGGTGGTCACCAACGAGGGCAACGAAGGCATGTGCACGGTCATGCCGCGCGTGCACGTGGCCGTGACCGGCATCGAAAAGGTGCTGCCGACGCTGGAAGACCTGGCCACGGTGATGCGCCTGCTGCCGCGCTCGGCTACCGGCCAGGCCATCTCGAATTACTTCTCGCTGCTGACCGGCCCGCGCGCCGAGGGCGAGCGCGACGGCCCCGAGCATATGTACTTCGTGCTGGTCGATGGCGGCCGCACCGGGCTGATCGGCGGCGACTTCCAGGAGATGTTGCGCTGCATCCGCTGCGGCGCGTGCATGAACCACTGCCCGGTCTACCAGAAGATCGGCGGTCACGCCTACGGCTGGGTCTACCCGGGCCCCATGGGCAGCGTGCTGACGCCCAGCTATGTCGGCCTGGCCAATGCCGTGGACCTGCCGCAGGCCGCGACCCTGTGCGGCGAGTGCAACCGCGTATGCCCGGCGTCGATCCCGCTGTCGGACCTGCTGCGCAAGCTGCGCGAGAAGCAGATGGAACGCGGTCTGCGCCCGTGGCAGGAGCGCTTCGCGCTGCAGGCGTGGGGCTACGTCGCCAAGCGCCCGGAGCTCTATGCCTTTGCCACCCGCATCGGCGCCTGGCTGCTGGGCCGCATGGGCGGCAGCAACAGGCTGATCGCCAGCCTGCCGATGGCTGGCAAGGGCTGGACCGAAACCCGCGACATGCCGGCCCCGTCGGGCCGCACGTTCCGCGAACTCTACAAGGAAAGGAGGGCGCGTTCATGAGCGCAGCCAACAGCGAGACACTGGCACGCATGCGTGCCGCACTGGACCAGCACCTGGCGGGATCGATGCCCGCCGCCGACCTGGTGCGTGCGTGGCGCGAGGCCGGCAGCGGGCTGGCGCTGCCGCCGGTCTACGGCCAGGCGATGGAAGAACTGCTGCGCCGGATGGAGATGTCCGCGGTGTTCGCGCAGGACAGCTGCTCGTTCTCGAGCACGGCGGTGACAGACCAGCTGGGGCGCTGGCTGGACAAGGCCGCCACGGCCTGACGCCACCGGCGCAGCGCGTCAGCGCTTCATCATCGCCGTCAGCGTATCGACGAATTCCAGCGACAGCCGCGACAGCGGTTCGGTCTGCATATGGAAAATCTGCACTGAGGCATTGACCTTGGTGCGCACCGGCACCGCGACAATATTGGGCCAGGCCGCGCCAAACACGGTCATGGCGTCAACCAGCGCGATGCCGGCGCCGGCCTGCGCCAACGCGCGCGCCACATGCGCCTGCTCCACCTGGACGCGCATATCGGGCTGGTCGCCCTCGTTGCCGAACATCTCATGCACCAGCAGGCCGAACGGGACTTCCGGCCCGTAGCCGATCAGGTCTTCGCCGATCAGGTCGGCCGGGCGCACCCACTTGCGCGCGGCCAGCGGGTGCCCTGCCGGCACCAATGCCAAGATCGGGTTCTTCACCAGCAGGCGAGCTTCCAGGTTGGGATGCACCAGCGGCATGTTCGACACCGCCAGGTCCACCTGTCCCGACAGTAGCGCACGCAGCATATTGCCCGGAATCTGTGTGCGCACCACTACCCGCACCGCCGGGTGCGCCGCGCGGAAGCCCGCGATCGCGCGCGGCAACACGGTCTGGCCCAGGTTGGGACTGCATGAGATGCGCAGGCTGCCGGTGCGGTTGGCGGCAAGGTCTTCGGCGATCTCGTTGACGCGCTCGATGCCTTCATAGACCGCATTCACTTCCCCCAGCAAGCGCCGCGCTTCCGGCGTGGGGTAAAGCCGTCCCTTGGTGCGGCGGAACAACTCCAGTCCAAGGCGTTGCTCGGTGTGCGACATCAGCCGGCTGATTGCCGGCTGCGACACATACAGCAGCTTGGACGCACCGCTGATCGAGCCGGTCAGCATGACGGCGCGGAACACCTCGATCTGGCGCAGGTTCATTTTCATAGTATTAACCTGATGTTAAGGCTGGCGGACATATAAGCATATGACAGTCAATGGCGCCAACCCTACACTGAACTCCATCGACACACGCTGAGCATTTGCAACGCAGACCCCGCACCAGATTGAATCGCGACGGCCCAATGCGGTGCAAGATGTGCAAGATGCACCGGCAGTGTGCAGGCATAAACCTGGAGGAAAGGACTGTATGAGCGACATCCATCTCACCTATCTCAACGGCAAGGACATCGCCCGTCTGGAGATGACCGACGCCGAGATCCTGGACGCGGTCGAACAGGCGCTGGTGGCGCAGGGCAACGGGCAGACCGTGATCGAGCCGCGCGTGCACCTGATTCCCGACCCCGCCTTCAACGGCCACTTCAATGTGCTGCGCGGCTACGTGGCGCCACTGGGGCTGGCCGGCGTCAAGATCGTGGGTGACTTCGTCGACAACTACAAGCTTGGCCTGCCATCGGAAATGGCCATGCTCAACCTGTTCGATCCGCGTACCGGCGTGCCGGTGGCGATGGTCGACGCCACCTTCATCACCGATGCGCGCACCGGTGCGCTCACCGCGCTCGGGGCCAAGCATCTGGCGCGCCGCAACAGCAAGGTGCTGGGCCATATCGGCGCGCGCGGCACCTCTTACTGGAACGTGCGCCTGCTCGACAGCCTGTTCGACTTCGACGAGATCCGTGTGCACTCGCGCCGCCCGGAAAGCCGCAATGCCTTTGCCGCGCGGCTGGAACGCGATCTCGGCAAGAAGATCGTGGTGACCGAAGACTGGGAATCTTGCGTGCGCGATGCCGACATCGTGGTCGAGGCTTCGCGCCTGGAGCGCCCGACGCCGATGCTCAAGACCGAATGGATCAAGCGCGGCGCCTTTGTCGTGCCCTACGGCACCATGAGCGCGGTCGAGTTGTCGCTGACCGACATCATGGCCAAGCTGGTGGTGGACGACTGGGGGCAGTGCAAGGGGGGCATGTTCGGCTCGCTGCGCGCGCATGTGGAAGCCGGCAAGCTGTCGGAACAGACTCTTTATGCCGAACTGGGCGAGATCGCCGCGGGGCGCAAGCCGGGCCGCCAGAGCGATGACGAGACCAATCTGTTCTGGCACCGCGGGCTGTCCCTGAGCGATATCGCGCTGGGCCACGCCATCCTGAAGAAGGCTGAAAGTCGCGGCCTGGGCCAGAGGCTGGTCTACGCATGATCGCCAGCGCCCGCATGTACTCGGTGAGCGCGCCGGCCGGGCAGGCATGGCGTGCGCTGCTGGCGCACGTGGCCGAGCGCGCCGGCGTGGACCTGCCGTATGTCGAGCACGCCGCACCCGCCCCGGTCAGCGCGCTGTGGGCGCGGCCGGATTGCGGCTGCGTGTTCATGTGCGGCTATCCCTATGCCAGCGCGCCGGTCTCGCCGCAACTGCTGGCGGCACCGGTGCCGGCGCTGCCGCGCTATGGCGGGCGCCCGGTTTACTTCACCGAGTTCATCGTGCGCGCCGATGCGCCTGAGCAGACACTGGCGCAGACCTTCGGCGGCAAGCTGGCATGCATGCTGCCTGAGTCCAACTCGGGCTACAACGCGCCGCGCCACCACCTGATGCGGCTGGCGCCGGCGGGAAAGCGCGCGCTGTACCGGGCCACCGAGGTGCCCACGCCGACCCCGCGCGAAGTCATCGCAGCGGTGATCGGCGGGCGTGCCGAGGTGGGTGTGGTCGACGGCTACGTACTGGACCTGCTGCGCCGCTTCGAGCCCACGCTCGTGGCGCAACTGAAGACGCTGGAGGTCACCAAAGCCACGCCGATCCCGCCGCTGGTGGCCGCGGCGCAGATCGATCCGCGACAGTGCGCGCGCGTGCGCGCAGCGCTGCTGGCGCTGCATGAAGACGCAGCGGGTACGGATCTGCTGGCCATGCTGGGGCTGGCACGCTTTGCTGCGGTGCAGCCGGCCGACTACGCCGTGTTGCCCGCCATGGCGCGCGAAGCCGACCAGGCGGGGTTTGCATTGACCGATGCCGGACCCGGCGCTGGCATGTCGCTGCCTGGAGCCCGCGCAATATAACCAGAATGCCGGCGCGGTGGGGGAGCCAAGCCTGATAACTGCCGAATAGGGGAACTGTGATGAAGTCCGCTGTGAAACCCGCTGTAGAAGCTGCTGTAAAGCCCGCCATGCAGGCAAGCCTGCGGCGCATGGCCATGCATTGCGTGCTTGCCTGCGTGGCGGCCTGCGCGCCGTGGCTTGCGGCCATTCCCGCGCTTGCCCAGCCGCCGGGCTATCCCGTCAAACCGGTGCGCATCGTGGTGCCGTTTGCTGCCGGCGGCCCGGCCGACGTGCTCGGCCGGGCGGTGGGAGAGGGCATTGCCAAGGCCATTGGCCAGAGCGTGCTGGTCGACAACAAGGCCGGCGCAGCGGGCACCATCGGCGTCGACATGGTGGCCAAGGCAGCGCCTGACGGCTATACGCTGGCGGTCGTGCCGGTGGGCAATATCGCGGTGAACCCCACGCTGATGCCGCACCTGCCGTACAAGCCGACAGACCTGGCGCCGGTGGCAATGCTGGCCACCGTCGAGAACGTGCTGGTGGTCAATGCGGCCACGCCGGCCCGGTCGCTGGCGGACCTGCGCAAGCTGGCCATGCAGAAGCCAGGCGAACTGAGCTTCGCGTCGCCCGGCGCGGGCAGCCAGGCCCACCTGGCCGGCGAATTGCTGCAGCTCGATGCCCATATCAAGCTGAACCACGTCCCGTACAAAGGCATCAGCCCGGCGATGACCGACGTGGTCGGCGGCCAGGTGACGATGATGTTCGCGCCGCTTTCCGTGGCGTTGCCGTATATCAAGGCCGGCAAGCTGCACGCGCTGGGGGTTGCCAGTGCCAGACGCTCGGCGATTCTGCCCGAGGTGCCGACCATCGCCGAACAGGGTTTCCCGAAATTCGAGGCGGTTTCCTGGTACGCGTTGATGGCGCCGGCCGGCACGCCCGCGGAAATCGTGCGCAAGCTCAGCCAGCATGTCGATGCCGTGCTGGCTGACCCCTCGCTCAAGGAGAGGCTGGCCACGCTGGGCATGGAGGCGGCGGGCGGCACGCCGCAGCAGCTTGCCGCCACCATCCAGAAGGAAAGCACGCGCTGGGCCGGCGTGATTCGCCAGCGGAACATCACCGTCGACTGAGTGTTGATCGCGCTTCGCCTGGCGCGCCTGGCGCTCGCGGTGCCGCAAAACAAAACGGGGAGCCCAAGGCTCCCCGCTTCTTGCACGCTACAGGTCTTCAACCAAGCAGCAGCGCGTCGTCGTCCAGTTGCTCGTGCCGTGTCTGCTCGAACATGCGCAGCAGGTCCGGCACATCCAGCCCCTTGCGCTTGTCTCCCGACACGTCCAGCACTACCTGGCCCTGGTGCAGCATCACCGTGCGCTGACCGTAGTCCAGCGCCTGGCGCATGCTGTGCGTCACCATCATCGTGGTCAGCTTGCTTTCCTCGACGATGCGCGCGGTCAGCTCCAGCACGAAGGCCGCGGTCTTCGGGTCCAGCGCGGCGGTGTGCTCGTCCAGCAGCAGGATGCGCGACGGCTGCAGCGAGGCCATCAGCAGGCTCACTGCCTGGCGCTGGCCGCCGGAGAGCAGGCCGATGCGGTCGGTCAGGCGGTTTTCCAGGCCCAGGTTGAGCAGGCGCAGCTTCTCGCGGAACAGTTCGCGCGAGGCGCGGTTCAGCGCCGGGCGAAAGCCGCGGCGGCTGCCGCGGGCCATCGCCAGCGCCATGTTTTCCTCGATGGTCAGCGCCTCGCAGGTGCCGGCCATCGGGTCCTGGAACACGCGGGCCACTAGGTGGGCGCGGTCCCATGCGGGCTGGCGCGTGACGTCGGTTTCAGCGATGGTGATGCGGCCGGAGTCGACCATCTGGTCGCCGCTGATCGCGTTCAGGAAGGTCGACTTGCCGGCGCCGTTGGAGCCGATCACGGCCACGAACTGGCCGCTGGGGATCTCCAGGCTGAGGCCGCGCAGCGCGCGGGTCTCGATCGGGGTGCCCGGGTTGAAGGTGAGCTTCAGGTCTTGTGCACGCAGCATCTCAGGCACCTCCGTTCTTGCGGGCGAACAGCTTCTTGCGGGTCGCCGGCAGCACCAGCGCGATCGTCACCAGCGCGGCGGTGACCAGGTTCAGGTCCTGCGCCTTGAGGCCGATGAAGTCGCTGTTCAGCGCCAGCGCGATAAAGAAGCGGTACAGGATGGCGCCCAGCACCACGGCCAGCGTGGTCCAGATCAGGCGGCGTGCCGGCAGGATGGTCTCGCCGATGATCACCGCGGCCAGGCCGATGACGATGGTGCCGATGCCCATGGAGATATCGGAACCACCCTGCGTCTGCGCGAACAGCGCGCCGGCCAGTGCCACCAGCGCGTTGGACAGCGCCATGCCGGCCAGCGTGGCGCGGCCGGTAGGGATGCCCTGGGCGCGGGCCATGCGCGGGTTGGCGCCGGTGGCGCGCATCGCCAGGCCCAGCTGCGAGCTGAAGAACCAGTCCAGGCCGACCTTGGCCACCACCACCACCACGAACAGCACCAGCGGGCGCAGCACGTAGTCGGGCAGCCACTCGGGCTGCAGGATGGTGAACAGCGTCGGTTCGGTGATCAGCGGCACATTGGGGCGGCCCATGATGCGCAGGTTGACCGAGTACAACGCGATCATCATCAGGATACTGGCGAGCAGATCCATGATCTTCAGGCGCACATTGAGCCAGCCGGTGATGAAGCCGGCCAGCGCGCCCGCCACGATCGCCGCGGCGGTGGCCACGAACGGGTCCTGGCCGGCGGCGATCAGCGTCGCGGCCACGGCGCCGCCGAGCGGAAAGCTGCCGTCAACGGTCAGGTCGGGGAAATTGAGGATGCGGAAGGAGATCAGCACCCCGAGCGCCACCAGGCTGAAGATCAGGCCGATCTCCAGGGCGCCCAGAAGGGAAAAGAGGGACATGGGGGAATCCTGTTGCAGGGGCCGGCGGCTGCCTTGGCGCCGCCTTCGGGGCGGGTGGGCCGGCGCGCCCGTGTGGGGCTGCCGGCCGCCTCGCCCTGTTCTGTCCCGCCGGGCCGGGTAGGCCAGGCGGAGCATCCGCCGTCTTGCGACGGCGGGTTTGCAGTGCTTACTTGATGACCGTCTTCGCTTCCTTGACCAGCTCCGGCGACAGCGTGACGCCTTGCTTGGCGGCGGCGCCGGTGTTGACGAACAGTTCCAGGTTGTCGCTGGTCTGCGAGGCGATCGCGCCCGGCTTCTCGCCCTTCAGGATGCGCACCACGACCTTGCCGGTCTGGTGGCCCAGGTCACCGTAGTTGATGCCCAGCGCGGCCACGGCGCCACGCTTGACGCTGTCGGTATCGGCTGCGATCAGCGGGATCTTCGACTCGTTAGCGACCTTGACCAGGGACTCATACGCCGACACCACGTTGTTGTCGGTGTTGGTGTAGATCACATCGACCTTGCCGACCAGGCTCTTGGCGGCCGGACCGATGTCCACGGTACGCGGCGCGGCGGCTTCCTTGAGCGTCAGGCCGTCCTTGGCCAGCAGCTCCTTCAGTTCCTTGACCACCACCACCGAGTTGGCTTCGCCCGGGTTGTAGACCATGCCCACGGTCTTGGCCTTGGGCACCACGCGCTTGATCAGGGCGACCTGCTTGTCCAGCGGCAGCTTGTCCGACACGCCGGTCACGTTGGTGCCCGTTGCCGACCAGCTCTTGACCAGCTGCGCGGCGACCGGATCGGTCACGCCCGAGTACACCACCGGCACGGTCTTGGTGGCGGCAACCACGGCCTGGGCCGACGGGGTGGCGATGGCAACGATGGCGTTCGGGTTGTCGCCGACGAACTTGCGGGCGATCTGCGCCGCGGTGCCGGTGTTGCCCTGGGCGCTCTGGTATTCCCACTTCAGGCTCTTGTCGGCGTCATAGCCGGCGGCCTTCAGTTCGGCGCGCACGCCATCGCGGATGGCGTCCAGCGCGGGATGGTCGACGATCGACAGCACCTTGACGGACTGGGCCTGCACGGCGCCGCCGTACAGCAGTGCGAGCGCCACGGCGCCGCCCAGGATGGACTTGGTTGCTGCGAGACCCTTGATGGACTTCATTATCTGTTCTCCCCCGAAGCTCGGTTCTGGATTGGATACGGCCGCGGATGATTCGGTCCGCCGTCCTGGCCCGCGCGCATGCTGGCGTACGGTGCCGGTCCGGGCGGGCGCGGCGGCTTCCTGCGGCGGGAGGGAGCGTGCGCGGGCGCGTCGGATGCGACAGCGATAAGCCTGCGAGGATACCATTTCCCGCGCACGAAATGGATAGTCATCATGCGGATGTGAGGCATCGCATGCTGCCAGACGCCTGCTATCCGCCATCGGGGCGCATTTTATTGCGCGGGATTCATGATTTGCTTGTGGATTACCCCGATTGCGGCGACCACATCTTCATGCAATTGCGCGTTCCAGGCGTCGAGGTTTTCCTTGAGCTGGGCCAGCGTGGTGGCGCCGACGATGGTGCTGGCGGCGAACCAGCGCGAGTAGCACCAGGCCAGCGCCAGGGTGGCAGGGGACAGGCCCGCACTCTTTGCCAGTTCGACATAGCGGGCCGAGGCCGCCATGGTCTCCGCGCGCATGTAGCGCGGGCTCCAGTCGGCGGGGAAGCGCGACAGGCGGCCCTTGGCCTCGGCGTTGAACACCGGGTTGGCCGCATCGCCCGCCAGGTATTTGCCGGTCAGCTGCCCGAACGCGAGCGGGCTGTACACCAGCAGGCTGACATCGGTGCGGAAGCACGCCTCGTCCAACCCCTGCTCGAAGCTGCGGTTGACCAGGTTGTACGGGTTCTGGACGGTGGCGATGCGCGGCAGCCCGTGCTGCTCGGCCAGGCGCACGAATTCGGCCAGGCCCCACGGGGTCTCGTTCGATACGCCCACGCAGCGGATCTTGCCGGCGCGCACCAGCTCGCCCATGACTTCCAGCTGGGCCCGGATCGAAGTGCACTCGCGCTCCTTGGCCGGATCGAAGCTGAGTTGCCCGAAGATCGGCGCACTTCGCGCCGGCCAGTGGATCTGGTACAGGTCGATATAGTCGGTCTGCAGCCGGCGCAGCGATTCGTCCACCGCGGCGCGGATGCCTGCCGGCGTCAGGTCGTCGCCGTTGCGGATCCACGGCATGCGGCCCGGGCCCGCCACCTTGGTGGCCAGCACCACGCGGTCGCGCGGCTGGCGCCTGAGCCAGGTGCCGACGATGCGCTCGGTCTGGCCGTAGGTGCCGGCGCTTGGCTTGACCGGGTACATCTCGGCCGTGTCGATGAAATTGACCCCGCGCGAGAAGGCGTAGTCCAGCTGGCTGTGGCCTTCGGCTTCGGTGTTCTGCTCGCCGAAGGTCATGGTGCCGAGGCAGATGCGCGAAACCTGCAGGTCGCTGCGGCCGAGTCGGATGGTTTCCATGGCGGTCTGCGTGTCGTTGGCGCAGGAGGGGCTCAGCCGCGCAGCGCCGCCGCGCACTCGCGCACCAGCGCCGGGCCGCGGTAGATCAGGCCGCTGTAGACCTGCACCAGCTTCGCGCCGGCGTCGATCTTGGCGCGCGCATCGGCGCCGCCAAAGATGCCGCCCACGCCGATGATCGGCACCGCGTCGCCGACCACGCCGCGCAGCGCGCGCACCACGCGGGTCGACGCTTCAAACACTGGGCGGCCGGACAGGCCGCCGGCTTCCTCGGCGTGCGGCAGGCCCTTGACCGCCTCGCGCGAGATGGTAGTGTTGGTCGCGATCACGCCATCGATCTTGTGCCGGACCAGCGCGTCGCCGATATTGCCGATCTGGTCGGCATCCAGGTCCGGCGCGATCTTCAGCGCCAGCGGCACATAGCGCTTGTGCCGGTCGGCCAGGCGCTGCTGCGCGTCCTTCAGCGTCGACAGCAGGCTGTCCAGTTCGCTGGCGCCCTGCAGCTGGCGCAGGTTCTTGGTGTTGGGCGACGAGATATTCACCGTCACGTAGCTGGCGTGGGGGTAGACGCGCTCCAGGCAGTACAGGTAGTCGTCGTTGGCGCGCTCGATCGGGGTATCGGCGTTCTTGCCGATGTTCAGCCCCAGCACGCCACCCTCGGCCTTCCAGCGCGATGCCTGCACGTTGGCGACGAAGGCATCGACGCCGCCGTTGTTGAAGCCCATGCGGTTGATCAGCGCATCGGCCTGCGGCAGCCGGAACATGCGCGGGCGCGGGTTGCCCGGCTGGGCGCGCGGCGTGACCGTGCCAACTTCGACAAAGCCGAAGCCCAATGCGGCCAGCCCGTCGATATAGGCGCCGTCCTTGTCCAGTCCAGCGGCCAGCCCGACCGGGTTGGGAAAACGCACCCCCATGACCGTGCGCGGATCATCGGCAATCTTGTTGCCGATGCAGCCGCCGAGGCCCATGCGATGGGCGCGCAGCAGGTTGTTCAGCGTGAAATGGTGGGCGTCCTCCGCATCCATCGAGAACAGGGCGGGGCGAAACAGGGGGTAGAGCGCGTTGAGCACGTGGGAGGCGGCCGGCGGGGCGGCGCGGAAGTCAGGTCCAGGCCGGCATTGTAGCGGCTGGGCCGCCTGCCCGCGCGCTGGACCAGGCTACTCGTGAGTGGCCGGCGGTGCCGGGCTGCCCTCAACTCCATCCCCGGCTTCGTCCTCGAATGCGTGCCAGTGGTTGCCGGTCAGCACCTGCAGCGGCCGGAAGCGTGCCTTGTAGGCCATCTTGCGGCTGTCGGCGATCCAGTAGCCCAGGTAGAGATGCGGCAGGCCCAGTTCACGCGTCTGGCGGATCTGCCAGAGGATGTTGTAGGTGCCGTAGCTGGCGTTGCGTTCGAGCGGGTCGTAGAAGGTGTAGACCGACGACAGCCCGTCGTCGAGCACGTCGATCATGCTGACCATGCGCAGGCACCCGGCCTCGGGCGAGCCCGGCGGTTCGCGGAATTCCACCAGGCGCGAATTGACGCGGCTCTGCAGCAGGAACTGCTCGTACTGGTCGCGGCTGTCCTGGTCCATGCCGCCGCCGGCGTGGCGCATCGACTGGTACAGCAGGTACAGCGAATAATGCTCTTCGACATAGGTCAGCGGCGCGACCAGTGCCTGCAGGTGCTGGTGGCGGCTCCAGGCGCGGCGCTGCGAGCGGTCCGGCGTGAACTGGTCGACCACCACGCGGCACGGCGTGCAGGCGTGGCATTCGTCGCAATACGGCCGGTAGGTGAAGATGCCGCTGCGGCGAAAGCCGGCGCGCACCAGGCGCGAATAGACGTCGGCATTGATCAGGTGCGCCGGGGTGGCCACCTGGGAGCGTGCCATGCGGCCGTCGAGATAGCTGCAAGCGTAGGGCGCCGTGGCGTAGAACTGCAGCGCGGAGAGCGGTAGTTCCTTCAGCTTGCTCATGACTCAGGGGGCTCCGGGCGGGACGGTGCGTTTGCGCGGGCAGCTTCGGACAGTCAGCCTTGGCGTCCCGTGCCAGGATTCAGCCGGCCGGCGCGGCTGGCGTCCCGGCCCAGCGCTCCAGCACCGATTTGTCGAACCGCCACGGACTGATCGCCGGCTGCGCCGTCGCCGCCCGCACATGGGCCACGAATTCGGCGCGGGGGATCGGGTGCGCACCCAGCGAGGCCAGGTGGTCGGTTTCCTGCTGGCAGTCTATCATCGCCACGCCGTGGTTGCCGAGGAACGCGCACAGCGCCGCCAGCGCGATCTTGGAGGCATCGGTGCGGTGCGCGAACATCGATTCGCCGAAGAACATGCGCCCCAGTGCGACCCCGTACAGGCCGCCTACGCGCTCGCCGCGATACCAGCTTTCGACCGAATGGGCCATGCCTTTGCGGTGCAGCGTGCCATACGCGCCAATGATGTCGTCGGTGATCCAGGTGCCGTCCTGGCCGTCGCGCGGCGTGGTTGCGCAGGCGCGCATCACCGCCAGGAAGTCGTCGTCGACGCGGATCTCCCAGTCAGCATCGCGCAGCACGCGCCGCAACGTCTTGCGCAGGTTGACCGAGATGCGCAGCGCCGGCGGGGCCAGTACCATGCGCGGATCGGTGCTCCACCACAGCACCGGCTGGCCGCTTGAATACCACGGGAAGATGCCCTGGCGATACGCCAGCAGCAGCCGCTGGGGCGACAGCTCGCGGCTGGCGGCGAGCAGCCCCGGGGCCTCGGAATCAGGCCCGAGCGCGTGCGCTACCGGGGGAAACGGATCTTGTGGGTCCAGCCAGGCAATCATGCGGGCTGCGCCAGAGGGCGATGCGCGGCTGGCCCGCCGCTCAGGGGGTAACCGTGGCCCGGCTGGTCAGCGGGCGCATGGGCTTGTCGATGTCCAGGCTGTGCAGCCGGAAGCTGCTGTCCTGCAGTCGGCCGGCGGCGCGGTCGGCAAAGAAGCAGCGCAGCGTGTGGATGACGGTGGGGAAGGCCAGTTCATCCCAGGGCACATCGGCTTCTTCCACCAGCTTGACCTCCAGGCTTTCCTCGCCGGGGGCGATATCCAGGTCGTCCAGCGTGGCCAGGTAGAACAGATGCACCTGGTGCACATGCGGCACATTCAGGATCGAGAACAGCTCGCCGACCTGCACGCGCGCGCCGGCTTCTTCCAGTGTCTCGCGCGAGGCGGCCTGCGCGGTGGTCTCGCCGATCTCCATGAAGCCCGCCGGCAGGGTCCAGAACCCATAGCGCGGCTCGATCGCGCGCTTGCAAAGCAGGACCTTGTCTTCCCACACCGGGATCGTGCCCACGACGTTGCGGGGATTGACGTAGTGAATGGTGCCGCAGTTGTCGCAAACACTGCGCGGGCGGTTGTCGCCGTCAGGCACGCGCAACACGACCGCATGACCACAGTTCGAGCAGAATTTCATGAGGGGCGTCCGGGAGGAATGGCGAAAGTGTATCACCCTCGCGGAGGAGGTCGGCAGGGGTGATTGGGGCATTGGGGTACCAATGGTCAACGCCGCCTGATACTGCGCAGAGGCCGGCATTGAGACACCAGCGTGGCGTGCCGGCGTTGGGTTGCAGCAGAAAACAAAAAACCCGCCAGGGGCGGGTCTATCTGCTTTGACGGTGCCGCGCATGATACGCATCATGCGGTTGGTTGCGGGGGCAGGACTTGAACCTGCGACCTTCGGGTTATGAGCCCGACGAGCTGCCAACTGCTCCACCCCGCGTCCGTCGAAGAAAAGATTATATGGCATCCGGTTGCGCAATGCAACACCTGTTTGAAGATACTTTCCAGGGGCGCGCATTGCCGCCTGCCATAACGGTTAGATCGCCGGCACGGGGCTTAGGTTCAGCCGTTGTTGGCGTTATCGCTTGTGCGCTGCCACAGCGCGGCTTCGAACTCGAAGCTGTCGCGTTGCTGCAGGTCGTCGCGCTGCCAGATCACGCGTTCGCGGCGCACGGTCAGCATCCAGGTGGTAGTGGCCAGCGGGCTTGGGTGCGAGAACGCGCGCGGGGTCAGCACGGCGCCGCAGGGGCCATGCTGCGGGTCGCGTACGGAGGTATAGCGGATCATGCCAAGGCCGGCTTCGCGCGCGATGCGGCCGAAGGCCTGGCAGGCCTCATGGTGGTCGGGGTCGGTCCAGATGGCCCGGTCCTGGTCGAAGGGCGGTGCGTCCAGCGCCACGCCCGCAGTGTCGACGCGCACTTCGAACAGTGTCTGCGCGCGGGCGTCGATGCGCGGCAGCGCTGGGCTGTCGTTGAGGAAGCGCCAGCGCCAGTAGCCGAGTTCGGCGCAGGCGGTACGGATTTCGTTGGCGCCGTAGAACACGCCGGGGTCCTGGCTGGCGCGAAAGCGCGAGCCCCAGGGCGAGGGCGGATAGCGGAACGGGGTGAACAGCAGGTAGTGCAGATGGCGTGCCTCGGCGGGCACGGCGGGTTTGCCGGCGTCCAGCACGGCTTCCAGCACAGCCTGTTCTTCCAGGCTGTCGACCAGCGGCATGGTGGATACAACATGCTGGGCTTCCACCGCCCGCCACAGTGTGAGCGCGAACTGCCGGCGCTCAGATGCGACCGCGGGTGGCGTCCAGGTAGTGAACGACACGGACCAGACCTTCCGTTGTGCGGATCAATTCGAGGGGCTTGCCGCCCAGTGCCAGGTTTTCATTGGTCAGCCATAGCCGGGCCTGGTCGCCGTGGCCCAGGATGGCATCCAGCGAGCGGAACAGGCGCACGAACAGGACGCCGAACTCCCATTCCTTGCGGTGCGCATCGAGCACATAGCCGCCCGATGCCATGCGCGACACCGAGGCCGTGCTGATGCCCAGCACGCTCGCCACCATGGCCTGGCTGATGCCGAGAAAGCCAGCGGCGCGCATGACCGCCTTGGTCAGCGTGGTGCCGGGGTCGGGGCCGCCGGCGGGATCGGTTTCCGGAATCCGCCTGGATTGCATCGCCTTTGCTCCTGTTTCTTGAGAAATATTATAGGCGATGTATTTCAGAAGGGAAGTGCTTGCTGAAAAAAGCAGCAGCTTGCGGGGCGATTTGTTGTTTTTCGGCTAGTAGGTCTCGATATGCAGCCGGCCTTCCGATTTCATCGTGGTCTCCAGCGCCTTCCAGTTAAGACCGGCGCTGGCGCAGACCGTTTCAAAGGCGGCCAGCACACCTTCTTCCATCCCCTTCAGGCCGCAGATATAGACATGGCCATTGGCGTCGCCCAGCAGCGCGGCGACGCTGCCGGCGGCCTCGCGGATCGCATCCTGCACGTAGCGGCGCGGTGTTGCCGGGTCGCGCGAGAAGGCGAAGTGGATATCGAGGAAGTCCTTGGGCAGCTTCAGCAGCGGGCCGAAGTAGGGCAGTTCGTTGGCGTTGCGCGCGCCGAAGAACAGCAGCCGGCGCCCGCTGAAGTGCGCCATGTTGCGGCGCATGCGTTCTGTCATGGCGCGCATTGGCGCCGAGCCCGTGCCGGTGCAGATCATCATCACGCTGGCCGCGGCGTGGTTGGGCATCAGGAAAGTCGATCCGAACGGGCCCACCACCTGCACCGTGTCGCCCTTGGCCAGGTCGCACAGGTAGTTGGAGGCCACGCCCAGCACCGGCTTGCCGTCGTGGTCCTGGTCCACCCGTTTAACGGTCAGCGCCAGGTTGTTGTAGCCCGGGCGTTCGCCGTCGCGCGGGCTGGCCACCGAGTACATGCGGATGTAGTGCGGCTTGCCCGACGCATCCGTGCCCGGCGGCTCGATGCCGATCGACTGGCCTTCCAGGATCGGGAAGAAGTGCGTGCCGAAATCCAGCACGATATGGTGGATGTCGCTGGACGCGTCCTCGGCGGTCAGCCGGTAGTTGCCGGCCACGGTCGCCGCGACCGGCGCGCGCACGCCGTGCAGGTTCACATAGGGATGGGCAGCCGACCACGGCGCACGCGCCGAGGTGTGGTGGCTGGTTTCGACGGACTGGATGGCGGTGTCCGTGGCCGCAGCGGATGCCGTGCCGCTGTCGGCGCTGGCATCCGGCGACTCGCCCAGGTTGGCGAGATCCGGCAACGGCACCTCGGCAGGCAGTTCGTCCCACAACAGCTGCGCCTCGATCGGGTAGGCCTGGCCGCGCAGCATGGTGCGCCAGTTGTCGATGGCGCCGGTCGGGCAGGGCGACAGGCAGGCATTGCAGCCGTTGCACACGTCGGCCCTGACCACGTAGTTGCGGTCGTCGTGGGTGATTGCATCGATCGGACAGGTGTCCTCGCACGTATTGCAGCGGATGCAGATTTCCGGATCGATCAGGTGCTGCTTGATGATGTCGGGGGCGCCCATGGCGTGTCTCCGGTGTCTCCCTGGCCTGCCTTGTTGTTCGGATTCAGTTGAAACGCACGTACTCGAAATCCATCGGCTGGCGGTTGATGCCCACCGCCGGCGGCGCGATCCAGTTGGCGTACTTGCCGGGCTCGGTCACGCGGCCCATCAGCGAGGCGACAAAGGCGCGGTCTTCCTCGGTGGCCAGCCAGTCGCGCTCGTTGGCCTGCCATTCGGCCTCGGAAATCAACTGGCCCTCGGGCGAGACGTGGACATTGGCCAGCGTGCCGATCTTGCGGTTGAAGGCCTTGTGCGGCACGGTCAGGCGGAACGCGATCCCGGCCTTCTCGATGACCTTGTTCCAGCGCGCCACGCCGCCCATGCTGTCCTTGATGTAGTCGTCGCGCAGCACTTCATTGAGCGCGTTGAGCATCGGCACTTCGCGCTCGCCCAGGTGGCCGTCTCGCACTTCCAGTACGCGGTAGACATCGCCCTTGAGCACATGGTCGTCGGCGCGCTTGCCTTCCTCGAAGCGGCCTTTCAGGCCCGCGCTGTAGAAGGTGGCGGCGTTGGACGACTGGTCGGCGCCGAACAGGTCGATGGTGACGCTGTAGTGGAAGTTCAGGTAGCGCTGGAGGGTCGGCAGATCGATCACGCCGGCGGCTCGCACCTCGGCCGGGTCTTCGATGCCGCGCTCGCGCATCACCTCGCAGGTTCGCTGGATCACGCGCGAGACGCCCGATTCGCCGACGAACATATGGTGCGCCTCCTCGGTCAGCATGAAGCGCGTGGTGCGCGCCAGCGGATCGAAGCCGGATTCGGCCAGCGCGCATAGCTGGAACTTGCCGTCGCGGTCGGTGAAGTAGGTGAACATGAAGAACGACAGCCAGTCCGGCGTGCGCTCGTTGAAGGCGCCGAGGATGCGCGGATTGTCCTGGTCGCCCGAGCGGCGTTCCAGCAACGCCTCGGCTTCCTCGCGGCCGTCGCGGCCGAAATAGCGGTGCAGCAGGTACACCATCGCCCACAGGTGGCGGCCTTCTTCCACGTTGACCTGGAACAGGTTGCGCAGGTCGTACAGGCTGGGCGCGGTCAGGCCCAGGTGGCGCTGCTGCTCGACCGAGGCGGGCTCGGTATCGCCCTGCGTGACAATGATGCGGCGCAGGTTGGCGCGGTGCTCGCCCGGCACGTCCTGCCAAGCGGCTTCGCCCTTGTGCTCGCCGAAGTGGATCTTGCGCTCGGGGTCGGCCGGCTGCAGGAAGATGCCCCAGCGGTAGTCCGGCATCTTGACGTGGTCGAAATGCGCCCAGCCCGATGGATCGACCGACACCGCGGTGCGTAGGTACACATCAAAGTTGTGCGAGCCATCGGGACCCATGTCGCGCCACCAGTCGAGGAACGCCGGTTGCCAGTGTTCCAGCGCGCGCTGCAGCGCGCGGTCGTCGGACAGGTTGACGTTGTTGGGAATCTTCTGGCTGTAGTCGATGCTCACGTGCTGTCTCCTGTGTTGTCTGGTGGGGATGCGTGCTACACGCGGTCCCAGTCGAAGCGCGCCTTGTTGCCGCTGCCGAAGACCTTGAGCGCGCCGTTTTCGCCGACGGCGTTGGGGCGCTGGAAGATCCAGTTCTGCCATGCGGTCAGGCGGCCGAAGATGCGCGTTTCCATGGTCTCGGCGCCGCCGAAGCGCAGGTTGGCTTCCATCCCGGTGAGTGCATCGGGCGACAGGCTGGCGCGCTCTTCCAGTGCGATGCGGATCTCGTCCTCCCAGTCGATATCGTCCGGCGCGGCGGTGATCAGCCCGAGCGAGTCGGCACTGAGCGCATCCAGCGGCGCGCCGATGTGTTCCTGCACCGCCGTGAGCGTGGGCTCGTCGCCATAAAAACGTGCGGCCAGCCGGGTTTGCCCGTTGGGCATGGGGTAGTGGCCGAAGTTGAGCGCGGAGACGAACACGCGCGGTGCATCGTCGGGGGCGTCGGGCAGGTGCAGCATGTAGCTGCGGTCGGCGGCCAGGGCCAGTTCCAGCAGCGTGCCGGCAAAGCAGGAATCCGGCTCGATCAGCGCGATCAGGCTGCGCGAGGACACGTCAAGCCGCGCCAGCGTGCGGCGCAGCATGCCGATGGTCTCGCGCACGAACCAGTGGCCGGCGTGTGCCTGCAGCAGTGCATCGGCCGCCAGCACCGCGGAGGGGGCGCCATCGGTCTTCAGTACCCAGATGCCGATATCGAGATGGTTGGCGCGCAGCGTCAGAATGGCGTCGTCAAGTTCGCGCGCCATCTTCAACGGCCACCATTGCGCGCCGGCCGCGACCAGGCCGGCGAGATCGGTCTGCTGGTGCTTGTCCGGCCCGAATACGGTCAGCGTGGCCCTGCGTGCCGCGGCATCGACATGCACGCGCACGGTCTCGTAGCGGTAGCCGTCCGGCTCGACGGTGCGCGACAGCGGCGTCAGCGTGATGCCGTGGTGGCCCTGCGGGCGATCGCTGGTGGCCGCCAGCGCCGCCGCGCGCTCGGCGATGTGCTCGGCAAAGCGGGCCGGCTTGACCACGTCGTCGACCAGCTTCCAGTCCTTGGCGCGCTGCCCGCGCACCCCCTCGGTGGTGGTGCAGAAGATATCGGCGTGGTCGCGGCGCACATGGCGCTTGTCGGTCACGCGCGTGAGGCCGCCGGTGCCGGGCAGCACGCCCAGCAGCGGCACCTCGGGCAGGCTCACCGCGGACGAGCGGTCATCGACCAGCACGATCTCGTCGCAGGCCAGCGCCAGTTCATAGCCGCCGCCGGCAGTCGTGCCATTGCAGGCGGCGATGAACTTCAGCCCCGAGTGCCGGCTGGCATCCTCGATGCCATTGCGGGTCTCGTTGGTGAACTTGCAGAAGTTGACCTTCCACGCATGCGAAGACTGCCCCAGCATGAAGATATTGGCGCCCGAGCAGAAGATGCGGTCGCGCGCGCTGGTGAGCACCACGGTGCGCACTTCCGGGTGCTCGAAGCGGATGCGCTGCAGTGCGTCGTGCAGTTCGATGTCGACGCCAAGGTCGTAGGAATTGAGCTTCAGTGCGTAGCCGGGGCGCAGGCCGCCTTCCTCGTCGACATCCATGGCAAGCGTCGCGACGGGGCCGTTGAAGGTCAGTTTCCAGTGGCGGTACTGGTCCGGATGGCGCTCGAAGGTGACGGGTGCAGGCGCGTCTGCGGCGTCTGCGTTGCTGGGGCGTTGCAGGGCGGTTGCCGGCGTGGACATGGCTGTCTCCTGAGTGCACTATAGTGCCTTGCGGCTTTTGATGAAATATAGTGCATGGAGACGGCCGGTGCAATGACTTTGTCAGCCCGTCAGTCACACTGGCCCGCTCGTGGGCGGGATCAGGCGCCGGCGGCCTGCAGCTGGGCGCGCAGTTGCTGCAGCGAGGTGGCAGCGTCCTGGCCGCTGGTGTCGATCGAAATATCGGCGCGGTCATAGAGCGGCGCGCGTGCCTGCAGGATGCGGCGCAGGTCGGCCATGGCCTCGCGGTTGCCTTCCATCGGCCGCATGTCGCCCTGGGCCACCACGCGCGCCATGTGCTCTTCCGGCGAGGTGCGCACCCAGATGGTGTAGCACTGGGCCAGCAGCAGGTTGAAGGTGGCCGGTTCCGAGACCAGGCTGCCGGGCGTGGCCAGCACCATGCGGTCGTGCTCGCGCAGGCTCCGCTCGAGTGCGCGCATTTCATAGCGGCGGTAGGCGGCCTGGCCGTACAGCGAGTGGATCTCGGACAGGCTGGCGCCCGCTTCCTGTTCGATCACGGTATTCAGTTCGACAAAGGGCACGTCCCGGGCGGCTGCCAGTGCGCGCCCCAGCGTCGACTTGCCCGCGCCGCGCAGGCCGATCAGCGCGATGCGGCGGTGGCGTGCATCGCCGGACTCTTCTGGTGCCAGCGCGTGGCGGCTGGCCTCGCGCACGCGCGCTAGGTCGCCGGCGGGCAACTGCGCCAGCCATTGCACCATCTGTGCGAACTCGGTGGCCTGCTGCCCGTTGAGGCTGTCTACTTCGGCCAGCACCACCGGCAGCGGCACATCGAGCGCGCGCGCCACCTGCCGCAGCAGCAGCACCGAGGCATTACCGGTGCCGGTTTCCAGGTTGGCCAGGTAACGCTCGGAGACGCCGGCGCCGCGCGCGAGGTCCTTGCGCGACATGCCGCGCGAGGCGCGCAGCGACCGGATGCGCTCGCCCAGCTGCGTCAGGTAGGGATCGCGTTCGCCGTTGGCGGCAGGCGCGGGACGCGTGTCGGCCGCGCCGGCGCTGTCGGCATTCTCGGCATTGGCGGCGGGCAGCGGGGCGGAATCG
Organism: Cupriavidus lacunae; assembly: GCF_003353055.1. Classification (GTDB taxonomy): domain Bacteria; phylum Pseudomonadota; class Gammaproteobacteria; order Burkholderiales; family Burkholderiaceae; genus Cupriavidus; species Cupriavidus lacunae. Next base: position 120,383 of record NZ_QKWJ01000005.1, on the reverse strand, counting down.
CGGCGCATGGTGGCGGTCGGGTTGGGTCTGGCAAAAAATGCAAGGGCGCATTATACGGGCAGCTGGCAGTCAGTCCTGGCGCGCCAAGTGGCGCCTCAGGCGTCTGTCATCGATAAGCCCTGTTCTATAGTGCATTCCCTTGCTTGCATAATAGTTGATATGAAATAAAATGCATCAACAAGCGGATGCCGGCGCGCCAGCTGCCGGACACCAGAACAGCGACTGGCCTGACGCCGGCGCGACACCAGCCGGATAGCGGCGGGCACGCGGCGCGCGACACCAAGGAGTGGAGACATGACGCCCCCCAATACCGCCGCCGGTGCAGCGAGTGCCGCCACGGCGCTGCCGCCACGCTATAACGCCGCCGAAGACCTGTTGTCGCGCAACCTCGGGGCGGGGCGCGGCGGCAAGACCGCCTATATCGACGACACCACCTCGCTGACCTATGCCGAACTCGATGTCCGCGCCCGCCGCTTTGCCGGCGCACTGCGCGAGGCCGGCTTCCGGCAGGAAGAGCGCCTGTTGCTGTGCGCGCTCGATACCATCGATTTCCCGACGGTGTTCCTCGGCTGCCTGTTGGCGGGCGTGGTGCCGGTGGCCGTCAATACCCTGCTGACCGCGGACGACTACGCCTACATGCTTGGCCACAGCGGCGCGCGCGCGGTGGTGGTATCCGAGCCGCTGCTGCCGGTGATGAAGGCCGCGATCGACAAGAGCGGGCTGTCGCCGACGGTGATTCAGGCTGCGCCGCACGGCGACGCCGCGCCGGCGTGCAGCGTCGGCGCGATGCTGGCGCGCACGCGCTCCCCGGCGCCGGCGGCAAGCACTGGCCCGGACGACATGGCGTTCTGGCTGTACTCGTCCGGTTCCACCGGCCGGCCCAAGGGTACCGTCCACACCCACGGCAACCTGTTTCACACGGCTGACCTGTATGCGCGGCAGGTGCTGGGCATCCGCGAGGATGATGTGGTGTTTTCTGCCGCCAAGCTGTTCTTTGCCTACGGGCTGGGCAATGCGCTGACCTTCCCGATGTCGGTCGGCGCCACCACCGTGCTGATGGCCGAGCGGCCTACGCCGGCGGCCGTGTTCAAACGGCTGCGCGAGCAGCGTCCCACGGTGTTTTGCGGCGTCCCAACGCTGTTTGCGGGCATGCTGGCCGCGCCCGATCTGCCGCCGCGCGCCGAGGTGGCGCTGCGCGTCTGCACCTCGGCCGGCGAGGCGCTGCCGCGCGATATCGGCGAACGCTTCCTGGCGCATTTCGGCAGCGACATCCTGGACGGCATCGGCTCCACCGAGATGCTGCATATCTTCCTGTCGAACCGGCCGGGCGAGGTGCGCTACGGCACTACCGGCGTGCCAGTGCCTGGCTACGAGCTGAAGCTGCTGGACGAGCATGGGGAGCCCTGCGCGCCCGGCGAGATCGGCGATCTCTATATCAAGGGCCCGAGTGCCGCGCTGATGTACTGGTGCAACCGCGACAAGAGCCGCGATACCTTTGTCGGCGAATGGACGCGCAGCGGCGACAAGTACCTGCGCGATGCCGATGGCTACTACACCTATGCCGGGCGCAGCGACGACATGCTCAAGGTGGGCGGCATCTACGTCTCGCCGTTCGAGGTCGAGGCCGCGCTGGCTCAGCATCCGGCCGTGCTTGAGGCGGCGGTGATCGGCGTGGCCGATGCCGATGAGCTGGTCAAGCCCAAGGCGTTCGTCGTGCTGCGGCCCGGCCAGCAATGGCATGACGGCATGGCGGCGGAACTGCAGGCCTTTATCAAGTCGCGCCTCGCGCCGTACAAGTACCCGCGCCAGATCGAATGCGTGCCCGAGCTGCCCAAGACCGCGACCGGCAAGATCCAGCGCTTCCGGCTGCGCCAGCGCGAGCAAGCCGCGCGCGCCTGACAATCCTTTCCTGAACCGATGCAACAGAACAAAGTGCCCATGCCAGGCAGCCTGGTTGAAATTCCATTCGACAACCGCCGTATCCAGATCGAATGCCAGTGGCTGCGGCCTGAACGCAGGGAGCGCCCGCTGGTGGTATTCCTGCACGAGGGCCTGGGGTCGGTGAGCATGTGGCGGGATTTCCCGCGCGAATTCTGCGAAGCCGGCGACTACCGCGGGCTGGTGTTTTCCCGCTACGGCTACGGGCGTTCCACACCACGGCCGCACCCCGAGAAGTGGCGGCCCGATTTCATGCACAGGCAGGCGCGCGAGGCGCTGCCCGCGCTGTTCGATGCGCTCGACATCGGCCCCGGCCGCGCGCACGGCGTGCCCTGGCTGCTGGGCCACAGCGACGGCGGCTCGATCGCGCTGATCTACGCCGCCAGCTTCCCGCAGGCGGTGGCCGGCATCACCGTGCTGGCGCCGCATATCGTGGTCGAAGACCTGTCGGTGCGCAGCATCGCCGCGACGCGCCAGGCCTACCTGGAGACCGACCTGCGTCAGCGGCTGGCGCGCCATCACGAGGATGTCGATTCGGCCTTCTGGGGCTGGAACGATATCTGGCTCGATCCCGATTTCCGCCACTGGGACCTGCGGCCGCTGCTGTCCGGCCTGCAGTGCCCGGTGCTGGCGGTGCAGGGCGAGGACGACGAGTACGGCACCATGGCGCAGATCGAGGGTATCCATCGATATGCCCCCCAAACCACCTTGCTTAAACTCGCGCGATGCGGGCATTCGCCACACCGGGACCAAAAAGAACCGTTGACGCTGGCTGCCGTTCGGCATATAAATCTGCATACTTCAAACCTAAAATAATTCGGCTTCCCGCCCGTTGCGAAGGGTCCTCACGGTGCATGCGCCAGCGCGGGACACGGCAAGGGCAGGGGTGACCGGCAACGGTCCAGCGAGCCACCGGCTTGATCACCAGGAGACACCATGCGTCGCTTCACCTCGCGCAGGCTTGCGCCTGCCTGCCTTGCCGTCGCCACCGTCTTTGCCATGGCCAGCGCGTCCGCGCAGCCGGCGGCCCCCGCGCCCGCGGCGCCGGGCGGCAAGATCAAGGTCGGCTTCATGCTGCCGTACACGGGCACCTATGCCGCGCTGGGCACCGCCATCGAGAACGGTTTCCGCATGTACGTGCAGCAGCAGGGCGGCAAGCTCGGCGGGCGCGACATCGAGTACTTCAAGGTCGACGATGAATCCGATCCGGCCAAGGCGCCGGAGAACGCCACCAAGCTGGTCAAGCGCGACCAGGTCGACGTGGTGGTCGGCACGGTGCATTCCGGTGTGCAGATGGGCATCGTCAAGGTGGCCAAGGAAAACAACACGCTGCTGATCATCCCCAACGCCGGCGTGGACGAAGCCACCGGGCCGCTGTGCGGGGCCAATATCTTCCGCACCTCGTTCTCCAACTGGCAGCCTGGCTACGCCATGGGCCAGGTGCTGGGCGAGCGCGGCCTGAAGAAGGTGGTGACGCTGACCTGGAAGTACGCCGCCGGCGAGCAGTCGGTGAAGGGCTTCAAGGAAGCATTCGAAGCCAAGGGCGGCAAGGTGGTGAAGGAACTGAACCTGCCGTTCCCCAATGTCGAATTCCAGGCGCTGATCACCGAAGTGGCCTCGCTCAAGCCCGACGCCGTGTTCGTGTTCTTTGCCGGCGGCGGCGCCGTCAAGTTCGTCAAGGACTGGGCCGCGGCGGGACTCAAGGACAAGATCCCGCTGTATGGCTCGGGCTTCCTGACCGACGGCACGCTCGAGGCGCAGGGCACTGCCGCGCAGGGTCTGGAAACCACGCTGCATTACGCCGATGGCCTGACCAACCCGCGCGACAAGAATTTCCGCCTGGACTATGCCAAGACCTACAAGCTGCAGCCCGACGTGTACGCGGTGCAGGGCTACGATGCCGCCCAGCTGCTGGCGGCCGGCGCCACCGCGGTGAAGGGCGACATGACGCGCAAGGCCGACCTGTACAAGGCCATGGGCGCGGCAAAGATCGACAGCCCGCGTGGTGCCTTCACGTTGTCGAAGGCACATAACCCGGTGCAGGACTTCTACTTGCGCAAGGTCGACGGGCGCGAGAACAAGGTCAGCTCGGTTGCGGTGAAGGCGCTGGCTGATCCTGCGCGCGGCTGCCGGCTGTAAGGCCATCCAGGCCTGCCGGTTTGCTCCCCTCTCCCGCTTGCGGGAGAGGGGCGGGGGAGAGGGCAGGAGCCCCCAACGAAGTGAAGGCCTTCGCATCCCGCAAGCGCCGGCCCTCTCCCCCAACCCCTCTCCCGCGCGCGGGAGAGGGGAGCCTGCCACCGGCACGCGTGGCGCTGTCGGACATTTGGTGCATTACCCCGCATGGATATCGTCTCCTTCCTGATCCAGTGCCTGAACAGCGTGCAGTACGGCCTGCTGCTGTTCCTGGTCGCCAGCGGCCTGACGCTGATCTTCGGCATCATGGGCGTGATCAACCTCGCCCACGGCAGCTTCTACATGCTGGGTGCTTACCTGGCCTTCACGCTTGCGGGGCTGACCGGCAACCTGTTCATCGCCATTCCGCTGGGCATCGTGCTGGCGGTGGCGTTCGGCTACGTGCTGGAGTGGGCCTTCTTCAGCTACCTGTATGAGCGCGATCACCTGCAGCAGGTGCTGATGACCTACGGCCTGATCCTGGTGTTCGAGGAACTGCGCAGCATCCTGGTCGGCGACGACGTCCACGGCGTGCAGGTGCCGGCGCTGCTGGACGGCGCGCTGGCGATCGGCAACGACATGACTTACCCGGTGTACCGCCTCTTTATCTCCGCCATCTGCCTGGTGGTGGCCGTGGCGATGTACTACGTGATCCGCCGCACCCGGCTGGGCATGATGATCCGCGCCGGCGCCACCAATCGCGAGATGGTGCAGTCGCTCGGCATCAATATCACGGTGCTGTACCGCTTCGTGTTCGCGCTGGGCGTGGCGCTGGCGGTGCTGGCCGGCATGATTGCAGCGCCGGTGTCGTCGGTCTATCCGGGCATGGGTGCGCAGGTGCTGATCGTCTGCTTCGTGGTGGTGGTGATCGGCGGCATCGGTTCGGTCAAGGGGGCGCTGGTGGCATCGCTGTTGCTGGGTTTTGTCGATACCTTCGGCAAGGTGTTCTGGCAGGAGGCGGCCGGCGTGCTGATCTACCTGCTGATGGCGGTGATCCTGCTGTGGAAGCCGCAGGGGCTGTTCAAGGCGGGATGACATGAATCCGACGACATCGCCGGCGCGCCGGCACGCTGCCCGCAACGCCACGCTCGCCACCGCGCTGGGCTGGCTGGTGGCCTTCGCGTTGCTGGCCGGGCTGCCGCTGCTGCTGACCGCGGACAGCCACAAGTTTTATATCGAGCTGCTCAGCAAGGTGATGATCATGGCGATCTTCGCGCTGTCGCTGCAGTTGCTGATCGGCTACACCGGGCTGGTCAGCCTGGGGCATGCCGCGTACTTTGCCATGGCGGCGTATGCCACCGCGATGCTGGCGCCACAGGCCGGCCCGGGCAATGGCTGGCTGCTGCTGGCCGGCGCGCTCGCGGCATCGGCCGCGCTGGCGCTGGTGGTGGGGGCGCTGGTGCTGCGCACGCGCGGCGTGTATTTCATCATGGTGACGCTGGCGTTCGCGCAGATGGTGTATTTCGTCTTCCACGACACCAACGTCGCGGGCGGCAGCGACGGTACCTATATCTACTTCCGGCCGGAGTTCCCGGTGCCCGGCGAACACCCGCTGACGGTCAACGACCCCATGCACTTCTACTGGATGGTGTGGCTGGGGCTGGTGGTGACGGTGGCGGTGCTGATGCTGGTGCTGCGCTCGCGCTTCGGCCACGCGCTGGTCGGCATCCGCCACAATGAGCAGCGCATGCGCGCGGCCGGCTATGCCACGTACCGTTACCAGCTTGGCGCCTTTGTCGCGGGCGGGCTGCTGGCGGGGCTGGCCGGGTTTCTCTATGCGATCCAGTTTGGCTTCGTCAATCCGGAGATCGCGTCGTGGCACCAGTCCGGCAACGCCATGCTGATGGTGATCCTGGGCGGCGTGGGCAGCCTGGCCGGCGCGGTGCTGGGCGCTTTCTCGTTCGTGCTGCTGGCCGAGTGGTTCAGTACGCTGACCAAGCACTGGCAGTTGCTGATGGGCGGCTTCATCATCGTGGCGGTGGCGCTGCTGCCGCGCGGACTGGTCAGCCTGCCGTCGGTGCTGCGGCACGGGCGCCGCGGACGCCGCAATGGCGATGCCGGCAACGGCACGGATGAGGCCGCGGGCACCGCGGACAGCCGCGGCGAAGGGCACCGGAATACGGAGGCCGCATGACATCGCAAGGCACCCCGATCCTGCAGGCGCGGCAGCTGACCCGGCGCTTCGGCGGCCTGACCGCCGTGGCTGACGTCGACCTGTCGCTGGCACTGCATGAGATCCATGCCGTGATCGGCACCAACGGCGCGGGCAAGTCCACGCTGATCAATATGCTGTCCGGTGAATTGCCGCCGTCGTCCGGCCGCCTGCACCTGAAGGGCGAGGACGTGACCGGCTGGTCGCAGCCGCGGCTGGCGCGCCACGGGGTGGGGCGCAGCTACCAGCGCAACAACATCTTCCTGCCGCTGACGGTGCGCGAGAACTGCCGGCTGGCCGCGCAGTCGCGCGCGCAGCGCGCCTGGCGCCTGTGGGAAGGCGCCCAGCGCTGCCGCACCAGCGCCGCGCTGGCCGACGAGGCCATGGAGCGCGCCGGCCTGGCGCACCTGGCGGACCGGCTCGCCAGCGATCTTGCGCATGGCCAGAAGCGCCAGCTGGAGGTGGCGATGTGCCTGGCCACGCAGCCGGTCGCGCTGCTGCTGGACGAGCCGCTGGCCGGCATGGGCGCGGAAGAGTCGGCGCGGATGCTGGCGCTGTTGCGCGGCCTGCGCGAGGGCCACGCCATCCTGCTGGTCGAACATGACATGGACGCGGTGTTCTCGGTCGCCGACCGCATCACCGTGATGGTCAACGGCGCCGTGATTGCCACCGGCAGCCCCGAGGCGATCCGGACCAACCACGAGGTCCAGGTCGCCTACCTGGGTGAGGAAGAGAGCGAGGCTGCATGAACGCACCGACCAATGCGCCGATGATCGAAGCCACCGGCATCAACGCCTGGTATGGCTCCAGCCACGTGCTGCGCGACGTCGACTTCACCGTGGGCGTGGGCGAGACGGTCGGACTGCTGGGGCGCAATGGCATGGGCAAGAGCACGCTGTTGCGCACGCTGCTGGGCCATGTGCGCCAGCGCCAGGGGCAAATCCGCGTGGCCGGCCGCGATGTCTCGCGCGCGCAGCCGTTCGAGGTGGCGCGCCTGGGCGTGGCCTATGTGCCGGAGGGCCGCGGCATCTTCCCCAGCCTGTCGGTGCGCGAAAACCTGCTGATGGCCGCGCGCAAGGGCTGCAACGGCCGCAATGACTGGGACGAAGCGCGCGTGCTCGACCTGTTCCCGCGCCTGAAGGAACGCCTGTCCCATGGCGGCCAGCAACTGTCCGGCGGCGAGCAGCAGATGCTGTCCATCGGCCGCGCGCTGATGACCAATCCCGACTGCCTGGTGCTCGACGAAGCCACCGAAGGGCTGGCGCCGCGCATCGTGCGCGAGATCTGGGAAGTCATCGCCACCGTGCGCGGCACCGGCATCGCCTCGGTCGTGGTCGACCGCAATTTCCGCTCGGTGCTGGCGCACGCCGACCGCGCCGTGGTGCTGGAGAAGGGCCGGGTGGTGATGGCCGGCCCCGCGTCGGACCTCGCCGGCAAGCCCGAAGCCCTGGACCGCTATCTCGGCGTCTGAACGCGGAGTGCCTTATGCGGCTCCTCTGTTGCGCTGCCGCAACGGCACTTGCGGGCGCGAAGTCACGCAGTTTTGCTCAGCCGGGGCTTGACCATCGGCCGCTTCCCTCCCATCCTTGCGAAGTCACGAAAGCGGCATCCCTTTTTGCCGCAGTGGTCGATAGTCGACAGTTCAACTAGAATTGCGCGCGTTTGTGCAATGCAATAAGAACCGCAAGAAGAACCGGAAACGGGCGCAGCCTCCTGTTGCGCCGGATGGGAACGGATTGCGGCAGAGCCAACAGAGCTGCCGGCGAGCCGGCCGAGCAGACCCAATTTCATGACCCAGTCCACAACCAGCCATTATTTTGTCGAGAGCCCCAGTACGCGCGCCCTGGTGATCGGCGCGGTAGGCGTCGTCTTCGGCGATATCGGCACCAGCCCGCTCTACTCGCTCAAGGAATGCTTCAGCCAGGAACACGGCATTCCGTTCAGCCCTGAAGCCGTGCTTGGCATCATCTCGATGCTGTTCTGGGCGATGATCATCGTCGTTTCGCTCAAATACGTGATGTTCGTGATGCGCGCCGACAATGACGGCGAGGGCGGCGTGCTGGCCCTGATGGCGCTGGCGCTGCGCACGGCGGCACCGCGTTCGCGCATGGCGCACCTGCTGATGATGCTGGGCATCTTTGGCGCATGCATGTTCTATGGCGATGCGGTCATTACGCCGGCAATCTCCGTGCTGTCGGCGGTGGAAGGCCTGGAAATCGCCGCGCCGGGCCTGTCGCATTTCGTCATACCGATCACGCTGGTCATCCTGTGCGCGCTGTTCTTCATTCAGCGCAGCGGCACGCATGCCGTGGGCAAGCTGTTCGGCCCGATCATGGTTGTGTGGTTCATCGCGCTCGGTGCGCTGGGGCTGCTGCACCTGGTGAAGGCGCCGGGCATTCTTCTGGCAGTCAGCCCGCACTATGCGATCAGCTTCCTGATGGAGCATTCGCTGCAGGCCTTCGTCGTGCTGGGTTCGGTGTTCCTGGTGCTGACCGGTGCCGAGGCCCTGTATGCGGACATGGGCCACTTCGGCGCGCGCCCGATCCGCTATGGGTGGTTCGTGCTGGTGATGCCCTGCCTGATGCTCAACTATTTTGGCCAGGGCGCGATGTTGCTGAACAACCCGGCAAACGTCTCCAATCCGTTCTACCTGATGGTGCCGGACATGCTGCAGTTGCCGATGGTGCTGCTGGCGACCGCCGCCACGGTGATTGCTTCACAGGCCGTGATCTCGGGAGCCTTCTCGCTGACCAGCCAGGCTATCCAGCTTGGCTTCGTGCCGCGCATGCGCATCCGCTATACCTCCGCAGCGGAAATCGGCCAGATCTACCTGCCGGTGATCAACTGGATCCTGCTGGTACTGGTGGTGATCGTGGTGATGGCGTTCAAGAAATCCGACAACCTGGCTGCTGCCTACGGTATCGCCGTCACGACGACCATGGTGATCACGACCTTCCTGGCGGCGGTCGTGATGCGGAATGTCTGGAAGTGGAATCCGGTGCTGGTCACGCTGATCGGCCTGTCATTCCTGCTGGTCGACCTGGCGTTCTTCGCGGCCAACTTGCTGAAGATCGCCGAAGGCGGCTGGTTCCCGCTGTTGATGGGCGCTACGGCCTTCTTCCTGCTGATGACCTGGTACAGCGGCCGCAAGCTGCTGCGCGCGCGCAGCCTGGAAGACGGCATCCCGCTCGAGCCCTTTATCGCCGGCCTGCTGGCGCACCCGCCGCACCGCGTCGAGGGCACCGCGGTGTTCCTGACCGGCAATACCGATTCCGTGCCGGTGTCGCTGCTGCACAACCTGAAGCACAACCGCGTGCTGCACGAGCGCGTGGTGTTCCTGACCTTCGTCACGCGCGATATCCCCTACGTGGACGATGACAAGCGCGTGAGCAGCAAGGACCTGGGCGGCGGCGTCTATATCCTGAAGTCCGAATACGGCTTCAAGGAAACGCCGGATGTGCAGAAGGTGCTGGACCTGGCCGACCGCAAGCTGGGCATGCACTTTGAACTGATGGAGACCTCGTTCTTCATCGCGCGCGAATCGGTGATCCCGTCCAAGCTGCCGGGCATGCCGATGTGGCGCGAGAGCCTGTTTGCCTGGATGCATCAGAACGGCGCCAAGCCGTCCGACTTCTTCCAGATCCCGGCCAACCGGGTGGTGGAGCTGGGCACCAAGGTCGAGATCTGAACGCGCGGGCAGCGGCGCCCGCATCCGTCGATCCTTCGCAACCCCCGGGGCGCGCCGCCAGGCCACCCCGGGGGTTTTGCCATCCGCACCGGCGCCTGAGCCTGCGGCGCCGGGACTTTAGTCCTGAGTCACCAGGATGCGGGCATCGCTCACGTGGCCGCGATACGCCTCGAAGATGCGGCGCAGCGCCGCTTCCATGCTGATCTCGGGCTTCCAGCCCAGTTCCTCGACGGTGTTGTCGATCTTCGGCACGCGGTGCTGCACGTCCTGGTAGCCCTTGCCGTAGAAGTCGCCCGACGAGGTCTCGACGATCTGCGTCTTGCGCGCTTCGTCAGCGTACTCGGGATAGTCCGCCGCCATCTTCAGCATCATCTCGGCCAGCTCGCGCACCGAGTGGATATTGCCCGGGTTGCCGATGTTGTAGATCTTGCCGCTGGCCACGCCGTTGGGGTTCTCGATGATGCGCATCAGCGCGCTGATGCCGTCGGCGACATCGGCGAAGGCCCGCTGCTGGGCGCCGCCGTCGACCAGCTTGATCGGCTCGCCGCGCACGATATGGCCGAGGAACTGCGTCACCACGCGCGACGAGCCTTCCTTCGATTCGAAGATCGAGTCCAGCCCGGCGCCGATCCAGTTGAACGGGCGGAACAGGGTGTAGTTCAGGCCTTGCTCCATGCCGTAGGCGTGGATCACGCGGTCCATCAGCTGCTTGGAGCAGGCATAGATCCAGCGCGGCTTGTTGATCGGGCCGTAGACCAGCGGCGACGCCTCGGGGTCGAATTCTTCGTCGCTGCACATGCCGTAGACCTCGGAGGTCGACGGGAACACCAGGTGCTTGCCGTACTTGACCGCGGCGCGCACGATCGGCAGGTTGGCCTCGAAGTCCAGCTCGAACACGCGCAGCGGCTGGCGCACGTAGGTGGCCGGGGTGGCGATGGCCACCAGCGGCAGCACCACGTCGCACTTGCGGATGTTGTACTCGATCCACTCCTTGTTGATGGTGATGTCACCTTCGAAGAAGTGCATGCGCGGGTGGTCGACGAGGTCGCCCAGGCGGTCCGACGACATGTCCATGCCGTAGACTTCCCACGGCGTGGTTTCCAGGATGCGACGCGTCAGGTGGTGGCCGATGAAGCCGTTGACGCCAAGGATCAGTACTTTCTTGCCTTGCATTGGGTTTAACTGTGGCAGGGATTCAGGGGTGCGCCGGCGCGCCTAGCGCTCGCCGGCGAAGGGAAAGTTGGTAACAGCAACGCGCCGCCAGTCGCGTGCGATGACATGCATCGGCGCGCGCGTGCTCAGTTCGGCGAACGCCGATGGCGACAGCAGTGCCACGGCGGGCGGGCCATGCTGCCAGGCTTCGACGAAGGCATCGCGGGTCGGCAGCCACTTCTGCGGCTCCTGCTCGGTGCCGAAGGCAAGCTCGTCGGCCTGCGCCACCATGGTGAGCGGATGGCGCAGGTAGAAGGGCAGGGTATGGTCAAGCAGGCCGACCGCGTAGAGCGGCATGCCGGGACGCAGCACGCGCTCGATCGGCGCGATCATGTCGATGCCGGAGGCCGAACGGCCGATGGTTTCATGGCCGAGCAGCGCCACGGAGAATGCCAGCAGCATGCCGAAGGCATAGCCCGTGACGCTGGCCATGCGGCTCTGCCGCCGCAGCAGCCACAACGCGACGGCGGCACTGGCAATCACCAGCGCGAAAGCCAGCGCCGCCCAGATCGCATAGGCGCGGTACAGCACATTCGGCGTGTTGTTGGAATTCAGCGTGGCCACGATCGGGCTTGCCAGCAGGCCGATGGCGCCGATGACCAGCATGACGCGCAGTTGCCGGGTCCAGGCGCGCTCGCCGGTCTGGGTCAGGGCCACGCCTGCGAGGATGGCCAGTGCCGGGAACACGGGCACGATGTAGCCCGGCAGCTTCGACCCCGACAGGCTGAAGAACACGAAGATCGACACCGCCCACAAGGCGGCCATCAGCGCTGGCTGGAACGGCTTGATACCGCCGGTGCCGCCGGTGTCGCTCACGCCGGCGCGCTGCCTGACGGCGCGGAACATGCCGGGCACCAGCCCCAGCCAGGGCAGGAATCCGCCCACCAGCAACGGCACGAAGTACCACAGCGCACCCTTGCGCGCATGCACGGTCGAGGTGTAGCGCTGCCAGTGCTCATGGATAAAGAAGAAGCGCAGGAATTCCGGGTTGCGCTGGTCCACCAGCCAGAACCAGGGCACCGTCACCAGCAGCATCAGCGCAATCCCGGCCGGCGCGTGCAGGCGCCGCCACAGTGCGAGGTCTCGCGTCACGCAGGTGTATATCACCAGCACCAGCCCCGGCAGCGCCAGGCCTACCAGTCCCTTGGTCAGCACCGCCACGCCCATTGCCGCCCAGCACGCCAGCATCCAGTTGCGGCGCGCCGCCGGCGTGGCGTCCGGATGCTGGGCCAGCAGCATGAACGCAAGCACGCAGGCCATGACGCCCGACAGGGTCATGTCCAGCGTATTGAAATGCGCGGCAACGTTCCACATGGGCGCAGCCGCGAGCACCAGTCCGGCCAGCAGCCCGGCACGCGCACCGAACCAGCGCGCGGTTGCCAGCATCGACACACCCAGCCCGATCATGCCGGACAGCGCCACGCACAGCCGCGCCTGCCAGTCGCCGATGCCGAACAAAGAGAATGACACCGCGGTGGCCCACATATGGAACGGCGGCTTCTCGAAGTACTTCAAGCCGTTGTAACGGATCGTGACCCAGTCGCCGGTGCTCAGCATCTCGCGCGCGATCTCGGCATAGCGGCCTTCGTCGGGGCCCAGCAGGTGGCGCACATCCAGCGTGCCGAACCACAGCAGCACGAAGGCCAGCACCACCAGCGCAACCACGGGAATACCCGCGAAGCGGGCGGCATGCCACGGCGCGGCGGGGCGGGCGGTGTCGTGCCCAGGCTCGTCGGCGAGGCGATCGGAACGATGCTGCATGCGGGATGGGCTCGGCGTGAAAGGGGTGAACGAGGTGTGGAGGGGGCGTGGGTGACAAGGCTTGTCCACGCCAAAGTTCAGCGCCGCGTTGAACGGCCAGGCGCTGGCAAGGAGAGCGGGAGGATAATTGCCGAACCTTAACGGAATATTAAGGCGGCTCGCGCACAATGCCGTGATACGTTCGAGATACTTGCGCCTGGCGTGGCGCACACGCAACACACGCCGCAACTGATCAAAGAATGAGACTCCTTATTGTTGAAGACGACCCGATGCTGGGAGATGGTCTGCGGCGCGGTCTGCAGCTGCTCGACTATGCGGTCGACTGGTTCAGCGCTGGCGCCGAAGCCGACCATGCGCTCGACGTGGTTCACTACGATGCCGTGGTGCTCGACCTGGGCCTGCCGGGGGAAGACGGCATGTCGCTGCTGTCGCGCTGGCGCGCGCGCGGCTGCCGCATCCCGGTGATCGTGCTGACCGCGCGCGATGCGATCGACAGCCGCATCGGCGGCCTGGACGCCGGTGCGGACGACTACCTCGTCAAGCCGATCGCCCTCGATGAGCTGGCCGCCCGGCTGCGTGCCGTCACCCGCCGCGCCGCCGGCCTGTCGTCGCCAGTGTGGAAGCACGGCGCGCTGGAGTTCCACCCGGCCGCACGCCAGGCGTACTGGCAGGGCAAGTCGGTGGAGCTGACCAGCCGCGAAGCCATGCTGCTGGAGCTGTTGCTGGCGCATCCCAACCGGCTGCTGACGCGTGACTTCCTGCGCGACAAGCTCTATGACTGGCAGGGCGGGGTCGAAAGCAATGCGCTGGAGGTCCACATCCACCATCTGCGCCGCAAGATCCACCCCAAGATCGTGCGCACCTTCCGCGGCGCCGGCTACACGCTTGGCGCGGCCGAGGACTGCGCATGACGCTGCAGCGCCGGCTCATCCTTGCGGTGCTCATTGCCGCGCCGGTGGTGTGGCTGCTGACTATCGGCATGACCTATGTGCGCGCCCGCCACGAAATCAACGAACTCTATGACACCGACATGGTGCGCATGGCGCTGCAGCTGCACTCGGTGCTGCCGCTGGTCGACGTCGCCGCGGCACCGTCGCGCGCCATGCAGCCCCACCTGGTCGAGGGCGACCAGGGCGACGCGGGGCTGGGCGACCTCGCCATTGCTGTGTGGCTGCCGGACGGCAAGCCCTTGCATATCGATCCGGACGGCGACCTGCTGCCACGCGCCCCGGGCATCAAGGGCTTTACCGACGTCGCCATCAACAAGGCGCGGTGGCGCCTGTACTACCTCGACGATCCCGGCAGCGGCTGGCGCGTGTGCGTCGGCCAGCAACTGGGCGAGCGCAATGAGCTGATCCTGTCCTATATCGCCGCGCAGGTGCTGCCTTGGGCAGCGGGCCTGCCGGTGCTGATCGGCCTGCTGATCTGGTTCATGCGGCGCGCCATGACGCCGGTGCGGGCCCTGTCGACGGACATCGAGGGCCGCGCCCCCGAGGACCGCCGCCCGCTCAGCCTGCAAGCCGTGCCGGGCGAACTGGTGCCGCTGGTCCATGCGATGAACTGCTTGCTGGCGCGGGTATCGGATTCGATCGAGCACGAACGGCGCCTGACCGCCGATGCCGCACATGAGATGCGCACGCCGCTGGCCGCGCTCAAGGCGCAGTGGGAGATCGCCGAGCGCTCCACCGATGAGGCCGAGCGCGCGCAGGCACGCGCCAACGTGGCCACCGGCATCGACCGCATCAGCCGGCTGGTGTCGCAGCTGCTGACGCTGAGCCGCCTGGAAGATGCCGCCAGCCTGCCGTCGCGCCAGCCGGTCAGCTGGTTGCCGGTGGCGCAGCAGGCGCTGTCGGACTGCCTGGCGCTGGCGCAACAGAAACAGGTCGACGTGGAACTGGAATGGCCGCCGCAGGGACAGGCGCCATTGCCGGTGGCGGGCGACACCAACCTGTTGTCGCTGTTGCTGCGCAACCTGCTCGACAACGCCATCCGCTACAGCCCGCCGGGCGCGCTGGTGACGGTCGACTTCCGGCCCGACAGCGTCACGGTGCGCGACCAGGGCCCGGGCGTGGCGCCTGACGTGCTGGCGCGCCTGGGCGACCGCTTCTTCCGCGGCGGCGCCGGGCAGCGCGAGCAGGGCCACGGCCTCGGCATTTCCATCGCGCAGCGCGTGGCGCGGCTGCATGGGCTGGAGATCGCGTTTGCCAACCGCTCGGATGGAGCAGGCAGGGGGCTGGCCGTGCGGATTGCGTATAGCGGCTGAAATGAAAAACGCCCCACACGGTTTCCCGTGCGGGGCGCGTGTTGCCATCCTCGTGCGGCTCAGCGCTTGAGCTTGGCGAAGGCCGCGGCCATGGCGCCGGCCGGCTCTGCCTCGCGGCGCCCGCCGCCAGAGTTCTTGCCGCCGCCGTTGCGTTGGCCACCGCGGTCGCCACGGTCGCCGCCGGCGCGCGCCGCGGCCTGGCCGGGCTCGTCGTCCAGGCGCATCGACAGGCCGATGCGGTTGCGCTTGACGTCGACCTCCATCACCTTGACCTTGACGATCTGGCCGGCCTTGACCACTTCGTGCGCGTCCTTGACGAACTTGCTGGACAGCGCCGAGATATGGACCAGGCCGTCCTGGTGCACGCCGATATCGACAAACGCGCCGAAGGCCGCCACGTTGGTGACCACGCCTTCCAGCACCATGCCGGGAAGCAGGTCCTTCACGTCTTCCACGCCTTCCTGGAAGGTCGCGGTCTTGAACTCGGGGCGCGGGTCGCGGCCCGGCTTTTCCAGTTCGGTCAGGATGTCGCGCACGGTCGGCAGGCCGAACGACGCATCGGTGAATTTTTCGGGCGACAGGCCGCGCAGCGCGTCGCGGTTGCCCATCACATCGCGCAGCCCCTTCTTGACGTGCTCCAGGATGCGTTGCACCACCGGATACGCTTCCGGGTGCACCGAGGAGCGGTCCAGCGGATTGTCGCCATCGTTGATGCGCAGGAAGCCGGCCGCCTGCTCGAAAGTCTTGTCGCCCAGGCGCGGCACTTTCTTCAGCGCATCGCGGTTGGTGAAGGCGCCGTTGGCGTCGCGGAAATCGACGATATTGCGCGCCAGCACCGAGTTCAGGCCCGACACGCGCGCCAGCAGCGGCGCCGAGGCGGTGTTGACGTCCACGCCCACGGCGTTCACGCAGTCCTCGACCACGGCGTCGAGCGCGCGCGCCAGCTCGCGCTGGTTGACGTCATGCTGGTACTGGCCCACGCCGATCGACTTGGGATCGATCTTGACCAGCTCGGCCAGCGGATCCTGCAGCCGGCGGGCAATTGACACCGCGCCGCGCAGCGATACATCCAGGTCCGGGAATTCCTTGGCAGCCAGTTCCGACGCGGAGTAGACCGAAGCCCCGGCTTCGCTGACCACGATCTTGGTCAGCTTCAGTTCGGGCATCTGCTTCATCAGGTCCTGCACCAGTTTGTCGGTCTCGCGGCTGGCGGTGCCGTTGCCGATCGACACCAGCGCCACGTTGTGCTGTTTTGCCAGGCGCGCCAGCGTGGCGAGCGAGCCGTTCCAGTCGCGGCGCGGCTCGTGCGGGTAGATGGTGGCAGTTTCCAGCAGCTTGCCGGTGTGGTCAACGACCGCGATCTTGCAGCCGGTGCGGATGCCCGGGTCGACGCCCATCACCGACTTGGGGCCGGCCGGCGCGGCCAGCAGCAGCTCATGCAGGTTGCGGCCGAACACTTTGATCGCCTCGCCCTCGGCGGTTTCGCGCAGCTGCGTCAGCAGTTCGGTTTCCAGGTGCGGCTGCACCTTGACACGCCAGCACCAGCGGCACACGTCGCCCAGCCACTTGTCGGCCGGGCGGCCGAGGTTCTGGATGCCGACGTGGCGCGCGATCATGCCTTCGCACGGATGCGGCACCATCGCGTCCTGCTCTTCGCCCAGGCCCAGCTTGACCATCAGCACGCCCGCATTGCGGCCGCGGAACAGCGCCAGCGCGCGATGCGACGGCACCGTGCGGATGGTCTCGCTGTAGCTGTAGTAGTCGCGGAACTTCTCTTCCTCGGCAGTTTCCTTGCCTTCCATCACGGTGGAGGCCACCACGCCGTTGTTCCACAGGTGCTCGCGCAGCTTGCCCAGCAGTTCGGCGGTCTCGCCGAACTGTTCCGACAGGATGTCGCGCGCGCCGTCCAGCGCGGCCTTGACGTCGGGCACGCCGCCGTCGGCGGTGGGATTGCCGTTGACGTACCTGGCGGCCTCGGCCTGCGGGTCCAGCGTGGGATCAGCCAGCAGTGCCTGCGCCAGCGGCTCCAGGCCGCATTCGCGTGCAATCTGGGCGCGCGTGCGGCGCTTGGGCTTGTAGGGCAGGTAGAGGTCTTCCAGCGTCTGCTTGGTCTCGGCGGCCTCGATGGCGGCCTGCAGCTCGGGCGTGAGCTTGCCTTGCTCCTGGATCGACGCGAGGATGGTCGCGCGGCGGTCTTCCATGTCGCGCAGGTACAGCAGGCGCTCTTCCAGGTTGCGCAGCTGCGTGTCATCCAGGTTGTCAGTCACTTCCTTGCGGTAGCGGGCGATGAAGGGGACGGTGGCACCTTCGTCAAGCAGCGCCACGGCCGCGGCCACCTGGCGGGGCTGCACGGACAGTTCAGCCGCGATGAGCGAGACAATCTTTTGCGAGACGGATGCGGGCAGGTTGGACATCGGAGAGCGCAGCGTGAAACGCAGTCAGTCGAAAGCGGGGCATTTTGCCACAAGCGCGGGCGTGGTTTGCCGGGGCGGGCGGTGGACGCGCGGCAGGCGGCTTCCCGGGCACGTTTGGAAGGGGGGCGGGGCAGGCCGGTGCGCGGCCCGGATGCTAGAATCCGGTCATGATCGTCAAGTCCCGTCCGGCCGCCGTCCAGGCCACCCTGCTGGCCATGCCAACCTTCGCCAACGTGCCCGAATCTTCCCTGTTCCGCTTCGGCCCCCTGGCTGCACTGGCCGTGGCGGCTTGCGCCGTGCTGGTGCCGCTGCGCGAGGCCCAGGCGCAGGCTTCGGCGCCTGCCGCGCCGCCCGCCGCCAGCGTTGCCCCGGGTGCCCAGCGCGACTTTGCCGCCGAGCGCCAGGCGATTAGCGATTCGCGCGCCTGGACCAACTACCGCTTTGCCGCGGCTGAGCGTGAGTGCTACGGCAAGTTCTTTGTCAACCACTGTATCGACAAGGCCAAGGAAGCCCAGCGCGAGGAACTGCTGGTGCTGCGCAAGCGCGAGCTCGAAGTGGGCGAGGCCGAACGCGCCC
Source organism: Cupriavidus lacunae (assembly GCF_003353055.1). GTDB lineage: Bacteria > Pseudomonadota > Gammaproteobacteria > Burkholderiales > Burkholderiaceae > Cupriavidus > Cupriavidus lacunae. Next base: position 102,207 of record NZ_QKWJ01000005.1, on the reverse strand, counting down.
ACCGCGCGGCCGAACGCGACCGCGAACAGGCGCTGCGCCGCGCCGAGTTCGAGGCCAGCCAGCCCCAGCGCGCCGCCAGTGAGCAGACCAGCCGCGAGGCCTTCGAGAAGAAGCAGCAGGAACAGCAGCTGCGCGATGCGCAGCGCCAGGGCGAGGCGCCGCAGCGTGCCGCCAACACGCAGGCTTATGAGAAGAAGCAGTCTGACTACGATGCCCGCATGCAGGAGGCGCAGCAGAAGGGCGCGGAGCAGGCCCGCCAGCGCCAGGAGAACGTGAAGGCATACGAGGCCAAGCAGCGCGACCTCGAACAGCGCCAGAAGGAACTGGAAGAGCGCCGCGCCAAGGCGAAGGAGCAACAGGGCCAGGCGTCAGCGCCGCGCCCGTTCGGCTTCTGAGGCCCGGCACCGTGACTGCGCAGCGGAGGCATAGATGGACAGCAACCTGAACACCCTGGAGCGGCGCATCATGGAGTTGCAGATCGAGCACCGCGACCTCGACTTCCTGATCGACCGGCTCGCCAGCGACGCCGTGCATGACGAGCTGCAACTGCGCCGGCTGAAAAAGCGCCGCCTCAAGCTGAAGGACGCGATCACGCTGCTGCAGCTGCAGCTCGAACCCGACGTGCCGGCCTGAGCGCATCCGCGCCAGGCTGCCGAATGCTGCCGGCTTCGGCCGGCGGCCCATAAAATATTCCCCCTGCCTTGTCCGATCTTCCAGATTCCCCTGAGCTGTCCGATGACCTTGGCGCAAGCGACGCCGAAGCGCCCGCGCATGCCGCCCCCGCCGACGCCGGCGCCAGCCGCGGCGCCGAGCTTGCCACCATCTTTGCCGATACCGGCACGCTGGCCCAGGCCATTCCCGGCTACCGGCCGCGTGCCTCGCAGCACAAGATGGCCGAGGCCGTCGCCGACGCGATCGCACAGAACGATTCCGTGATCGTCGAGGCGGGCACCGGCACCGGCAAGACCTACGCCTACCTGGTCCCGGCCATGCTGTGGGGCGGCAAGGTGATCCTGTCCACCGGCACCAAGAACCTGCAGGACCAGCTGTACCTGCGCGACATTCCTACCGTGCGCCACGCGCTCAACGTGCCGGTCTCGGTGGCGCTGCTCAAGGGCCGCGCCAACTACGTCTGCCACTATCACCTGGAGCGCGCGCAGGCGGGCGGGCGCCTGGCCTCGCGCCAGGATGCGGCGTGGCTGCGCGATATCGGCCGCTTTCTCAAGGAAACCTCCACCGGCGACAAGGCCGAGCTGGCCTCCGTGCCCGAGAACGCGCCGGTGTGGCAGATGGTGACTTCCACGCGCGACAACTGCCTCGGATCGGAGTGCCCCTACTACAAGGACTGCTTCGTGATGCGCGCGCGCAAGGAAGCGCAGCAGGCCGACGTGGTGGTGGTCAACCACCACCTGTTCTTTGCCGACGTGGTGCTGCGCGACACCGGCATGGCGGAACTGCTGCCCACGGCCAATACCGTGATCTTCGACGAGGCGCACCAGCTCCCCGAGACCGCCACGCTGTTCTTCGGCGAGACCCTCTCGACCAGCCAGCTGCTGGAAATCGCCCGCGATACCGTGGCCGAGGGCCTGTCGCATGCGCGCGATGCGGTGGACTGGGTGGCGCTCGCCGCACCGCTGGAACGCGCCGCGCGCGACCTGCGGCTGGCCTTCAGCAAGGACAACGCGCGGCTGGCGCTGGGCCAGATCGAGGCCGACCGCCGTGTCGCCGAGCCTTTCAACGAGACGCTCGATGCACTGGACGAGGCGTTGTCCGGTTTCGTCGAGATGCTCGAAAGCCAGGCCGAGCGCGCCGAATCGCTGCAGCAATGCCATCGCCGCGCGCTGGAGCTGGCCAACAAGCTGGCGGCCTGGCGCACCGATGCCGCGCCGGCCCCGCGGCCGCCGGAAGGCGAGGGCGAAGCAACGCCCGCGGTGTCCGCCGGCCCTGAAACCGTGCGCTGGGTCGAGGTGTTCTCGCAGACCGTGCAGCTGCACCGCACGCCGCTGTCGATCGCGCCGATCTTCACGCGCCAGCGCGACGGCCAGCCGCGCGCTTGGGTCTTCACCTCCGCCACGCTGTCGGTAAAGGGCAATTTCACCCACTATGCCGCGCAGCTGGGGCTGGACAAGGACCGCTCGCTGACGCTGCCCAGCCCGTTCGACTACGCGAAGCAGGGCCTGCTCTACGTGCCGCGCGACATGCCGGCGCCGCAGTCGCCGCAGTTCACCGACGCCGTGGTGCAGGCGGCGCTGCCGCTGATCGAGGCGGCAGGCGGGCGCACCTTCCTGCTGTGCACCACGCTGCGTGCCGTGCAGCGTGCTTCCGACCTGCTGTACGACGCCTTTGCCGAGCGCGGCCTGAACCTGCCGCTGCTGGTGCAGGGCCAGGCCAGCCGCACCGAGTTGCTGGACCGCTTCCGCGAGCTGGGCAATGCAGTGCTGGTCGGCAGCCAGAGCTTCTGGGAAGGCGTGGACGTGCGCGGCGAGGCACTGTCGCTGGTGATCATCGACAAGCTGCCGTTCGCACCGCCGGACGACCCGGTGCTGGCCGCGCGCATGGAAGTGCTGCAGAAGAAGGGCCTGAGCCCCTTTGCCGTGCACCAGCTGCCGCATGCGGTGATCACGCTCAAGCAGGGCGCGGGGCGGCTGATCCGCTCGGAGTCGGATCGCGGCGTGCTGGCGATCTTCGACACGCGCCTGGTCGAGAAGCCCTATGGCCGCCAGATCTGGCAGAGCCTGCCCCCGTTCACGCGCACGCGCGAGGCGGCAACGGTGGTGCGGTTCCTGGAGTCGCTGCGCGGTCCCGGCAAGGAGGCTGCGGCCGGGCAGGTCGAAGCCAGCGCCGAAGACCCGGCCGAGGACTGATCGCCGCAGGCTGTCGCGGCGCCGGGCAAAGAAAAACGGGACGTATCGGATGATACGTCCCGTTTTTTATAGCCGCTGGCCAGCCTGTGTCAGAACACTTCCCACCAGGACTTGTCCTTGCGGCGTGCGCCGTACTTGATGAAGTCGCTCTCGGGGAAGTTCTTCTCCATCACGCGCGCGGTGTCATCGCGCAGGTCCTTCATGCCCATCGCGTCATACGAGCGGATCATGATGTACAGGGCCTCTTCGTTGGCCGGTGCGCCGTCGTAGTCCTTCAGCGACTGCTGGGCACGGTTGAGCGCCGCCAGGTAGGCGCCGCGCCGGTAGTAGTAGCGCGCGGCATGCACTTCGTGCTGGGCCAGTGCGTTGACGATGTACTGCATGCGCAGCGTGGCGTCTGGCGTGTACTTGCTTTCCGGGTAACGCGTGATCAGCGTATGGAAGGCGTCGTACGCGGCGCGCGCGGCCTTCGGATCGCGCTCGCTCAGGTCCTGGCCCGAGAAGCGGCCCAGCCAGCCGAGGTTGTCGTTGAAGTTGATCAGCCCCTTCAGGTAGTAGGCGTAATCGATATTGGGATGATTCGGGTGCAGCTGGATGAAGCGGTCCACCGCCGCCAGTGCCGCCGCGGTTTCGCCATCCTTGTAGTTGGCGTAGGCGGTATCGATCTGCGCCTGCTGCGCATAGCGGCCGAACGGATAGCGGCCTTCGAGCTTTTCATACAGCTTGACGGCGCGCGTGAAGTCGCCGCCATCCAGCGCATCCTTGGCTTCCGAATATAATTTGTTGGCCGACCAGCCGGCGGTCTCGTCGGGCTGGTCCGCAAGCAGGCCGCATGCAGACAGCATGACGCAGCCGCCTGCGAGCAGAACCGCTCCTATTGTCGTGCGCCAGCGCGCGCGTTTCATGCTCTGCAATTGCATGGGCAATCGTATCCCGGATGAAGAAAAATAGCGTCAAGCATTATAGCCCAAGCCCCCAGCCCAACTCCGAAGCAGGAGATGGCGTGGGAGGACTCCCACCAGAACGGGTGCGCGCAGCCGCGTCCGTGGCCGATTTTGAGGCCAATCCTGAGGAATTTGAAGACCTTGTTGAGACACCGTCCGGCAGCGCAAGGGAGGCCGTGAGCCTGTCGTTGGAGGTGGATAGCGCCTCCCACGGCGAGCGGCTCGATAAATTGCTGGCGCGTCACTTCAGCGAGTTCTCGCGCAGCCGCCTGCAGCAGTGGATCGAAAGCGGCGCGGTGCGCGTCGACGGCCAGGTGCGCCGTCCGCGCGATGCGGTCCAGATGGGCAACCGGATCGAGATCCAGCCGCAGGCCGCGCCGGAATCGTCCGCCTTCTCGCCCGAGGACGTGCCACTGGACGTGGTCTATGAAGACGACACCCTGCTGGTGATCAACAAGCCCGCCGGGCTGGTGGTGCATCCGGCTGCCGGCAACTGGAGCGGCACCGTGCTCAACGGCCTGCTGCACCGCGACCCCGCCGCCGCCGCGCTGCCGCGCGCGGGCATCGTGCACCGGCTCGACAAGGAAACCTCGGGGCTGATGGTGGTGGCGCGCTCGCTGACCGCGCAGACCGACCTGGTGCGCCAGCTGCAGGCGCGCACGGTCAAGCGCACGTATATCGCGCTGGTCTGGGGCCGCACCTACGACGAAGGCACCATCGACGCCCCCATCGGCCGCGACCCGCGCGAGCGCACGCGCATGGCGATCGTGCATACCGCCAGCGGCAAGCCGTCGCGCACGCATTTCCGCACGCTGGCCACGGTGCCGCTGGGGCGGGGCTTCGTGTCGATGGTGATGTGCAAGCTCGAGACCGGGCGCACGCACCAGATCCGCGTGCATTTCGAATCCATCGGCCATCCGCTGGTGGGCGACCCGGTTTATTTCCGCGCCACGCAGCGCGGCCAGCGCCCGGCGATCCGCGTGACGCTGCCGGTGCCGTACGAGCGCCAGGCGCTGCATGCCTACAAGCTCGGCCTGGTGCATCCGGCCACCGGACGGCACATGTCGTGGACCGCGCAGCCGCCCGAGGACCTGCAGGCGCTGATCGATGCGCTGGACTTCGAAGGCGCGCAGGCCGACGACGAAGAAGAGGCCTGGGACGAGGTGTGGGAAGGCGGCGAAGCCCACTGGGAATACGCTGGCGATGACGAAGACGCAGCCGACGACGGTAATGACGATGAGCGCGACGCCTGATCCGGCCTGGCTGGTGCCCGACTGGCCCGCGCCGGCGCGGGTGCGCGCGTTATCCACGACACGCCAGGGCGGCGTCAGCAAGGGCCCGTATGGCCTTGCCGACGGCGCGCCGGGCGGCCTGAACCTGGGCACCCACGTTGGCGACGATCCCGCCGACGTGGCGCGCAACCGCGAACGGCTCGCTGCGTGCCTGCCGTCGATGCCGCAATGGCTGGAGCAGGTGCACGGCTGCGCGGTGGCGACCGTCGATCATGTGGCGGCGCCCGCCGATCCCGTGCCGCAGGCCGACGCGAGCCTGGCGGTGGCGCCGGGCCATGTCTGTGCCGTGATGACGGCGGATTGCCTGCCGGTGCTGCTGTGCGATGCGCAGGGGACGGTGGTGGGCGCCGCGCATGCGGGCTGGCGCGGCCTGTGCAACGGCGTGATCGAAGCCACGCTGGCACGGATGCAGGCGGCTGCCTGCGGTGGTGCGGCGCGCTGGCTGGCGTGGCTGGGTCCGGCGATCGGCCCCGATGCCTTCGAGGTGGGTGCCGAAGTGCGCGAGGCCTTCCTCGCGCAGGCATATCCCGGCGAACAGGCCGCGGTTGCCGCGGCCTTCCGCGCCGGTGCGCCAGGCAAGTATTTCGCCGATATCTATGCGCTGGCACGCACGCGGCTCGCCCGCGCGGGCTGCGTGGAAATCCATGGCGGCGACGCCTGCACTGTGGCCGACGCCGGGCGCTTCTACTCCTACCGGCGCGACGGCGTGACCGGCCGCATGGCCAGCCTGGTCTGGCTGGCGGACTGAGCCGGCCGCCGCCTCATTCGTCCTTGCCCTTGGCCGCCCCTTTGGCTGCTTCCCCGGCCTCCTGGGCGCGCTCGGCTTCGGCCTTGCGCCGCCGCCGGCCGGGCGTGCCCATGATGTAGAGCACCAGCGCCACGGGCGCGAGCCCATACATCAGAAAGGTGGCAACCCCCGCCACCACGTTGTGCTCGGTGATCGCCATCATCAGCGCCACGTAGAGCCAGCCAATGGCCACGATGTACATCAAACTTTCATCCTTCTCGCCTATGCTCTGTGGCCTCGGCAGATGCGAGCGCTGCATACCGTCCGGTAGGTCGGGGAGCGCGCAGCGCCGGGGCTGATTCCCGCATTGACAGCGCGTGCGTTGCAAGGCAACAATGGGCTCAAATGTCTCGGGATCGCTGACGATTCCCAGGTTTTACCGGCAAGCATACCGCATGGCACTGCCATGCCCGGGTGTCGCGCTTGCCGGATAAAAGGGAGCCGCTATCGGGATGGGCGCAAGCCATGGCCGCAGCAGGTGCGGCCGAGGCTTCTGGCCAGTTCCAGGGCAGATGTGCCGGCAGACCCTCCCGTTTTCAGGGAGGCGCAGCCGGGTCCATTCGGATAGCATCTCCCCATGCAGAAAGTGCCGGCCAGGGCAATGCCCGGAGCCGGTTCGAATAGTGACGGCAGAGAGACAATCAGATCATGGCGACCGGCAAAGGTGCGGCAGCTTCCACGCAGAAAGGCAAGTCCCAACCATTCAAGTTCACGCCGGGGCCATTCGATCCAGCCACGTGGCTGGAATGGTCCCGCCAGTGGCAGGGCACTCAGGGCAACGGCCACGCGGCCGCGGCAGGCATTCCAGGCCTGGACGGGCTGGCGGGCCTGAAGATCGAGCCGGCGCAGCTGGCCGGTATCCAGCAGCGCTACATGAAGGACTTTACGGCGCTGTGGCAGGCCATGGCCGAGGGCAAGCCCGAGGCTACCGGTCCGCTGCACGACCGGCGCTTTGCCGGCGACGCGTGGCGCAACAACCTGCCGTTCCGTTTTGCCGCGGCCTTCTACCTGCTTAACGCGCGCGCCATGACCGAACTGGCCGACGCCGTCGAGGCCGACGCCAAGACGCGCCAGCGCATCCGCTTTGCGATCTCGCAATGGGTCGATGCGATGTCGCCCGCCAACTTCCTCGCCACCAACCCTGAAGCGCAGCGCCTGCTGATCGAGTCGGGCGGCGAATCGCTGCGTGCGGGCGTGCGCAACATGATGGAAGACCTGACGCGCGGCAAGATCTCGCAGACCGACGAGACCGCGTTCGAAGTCGGCCGCAATGTCGCGGTGAGCGAAGGCGCGGTGGTCTACGAAAACGAGTACTTCCAGCTGCTGCAGTACAAGGCGCTGACCGAGAAGGTCCACGCGCGGCCGCTGCTGCTGGTGCCGCCGTGCATCAACAAGTACTACATCCTCGACCTGCAGCCGGAAAGCTCGCTGGTGCGACATGCGGTGGAGCAGGGCCATACCGTGTTCCTGGTGTCGTGGCGCAATCCGGACGCCAGCATGGCCGGGAGCACCTGGGACGACTACATCGAGAACGCCGCCATCCGCGCCATTGAAGTCGCGCGCGACATCAGCGGCCAGGACAAGATCAATGTGCTGGGCTTCTGCGTGGGCGGCACCATCATCTCGACCGCGCTGGCGGTGCTGGCCGCGCGCGGCGAGCACCCGGCGGCCAGCCTCACGCTGCTGACCACGCTGCTGGACTTTGCCGACACCGGCATTCTCGACGTCTTTGTCGACGAGGGCCACGTGCAGTTGCGCGAGGCGACGCTCGGCGGCGGCGCTGGCGCGCCGTGCGCGCTGCTGCGCGGCCTCGAGCTGGCGAACACCTTCTCGTTCCTGCGCCCGAACGACCTGGTGTGGAACTACGTGGTCGACAACTACCTGAAAGGCAACGCGCCGGTCCCGTTCGACCTGCTGTTCTGGAACGGCGACGCCACCAACCTGCCGGGGCCGTGGTACTGCTGGTACCTGCGCCACACCTACCTGCAGGACGATCTCAAGGTGCCCGGCAAGCTGACCGTATGCAACGAGCCGGTGGACCTGGGCAGCATCGACGTGCCGACCTATCTCTACGGTTCGCGCGAAGACCATATCGTGCCGTGGACCGCGGCCTATGCCTCGACCGCGCTGCTGAAGAACAAGCTGCGCTTCGTGCTGGGTGCATCGGGCCACATTGCCGGCGTGATCAACCCGCCGGTGAAGAAAAAGCGCAGCCATTGGACCAACGATGCGCTGCCGGCGTCGCCGCAGCAATGGCTGGCCGGCGCCACCGAGCATCATGGCAGCTGGTGGCCGGACTGGTCGGCATGGTTGGCCGGCCATGCCGGCGCCAAGCGTGCCGCGCCTGCCGGGTACGGCAATGCGCGCTACCCTGCGATCGAACCCGCGCCTGGGCAATACGTCAAGGCCAAGGCATGATGCCTGCATGACGGCCGGCGTGCGTCATGCACGGCGCCGGCAGACTTGCAGGTTCCCCCGATTTCATTGAGAGGACTACACCATGACTGACGTTGTCATCGTATCCGCGGCCCGCACCGCGGTAGGCAAATTTGGCGGCTCACTGGCCAAGATCCCGGCGCCTGAACTGGGTGCCATCGTCATCAAGGCCGCGCTGGAGCGCGCCGGCATCAAGCCGGACCAGGTCAGCGAAGTAATCATGGGCCAGGTGCTGACCGCCGGCTCGGGCCAGAACCCGGCGCGCCAGGCGTCGATCAAGGCCGGCCTGCCGGCGATGGTGCCGGCCATGACCATCAACAAGGTGTGCGGCTCGGGCCTGAAGGCCGTGATGCTGGCCGCCAACGCGATCATGGCGGGCGACGCCGAGATCGTGGTGGCCGGCGGCCAGGAGAACATGAGCGCCGCCCCGCACGTGCTGCCGGGCTCGCGCGACGGCTTCCGCATGGGCGATGCCAAGCTGGTCGACACCATGATCGTCGATGGCCTGTGGGACGTGTACAACCAGTACCACATGGGCATCACCGCCGAGAACGTGGCCAAGGAATACGGCATCACGCGCGAAGCGCAGGATGAATTCGCGGTCGGCTCGCAGAACAAGGCCGAGGCCGCGCAGAAGGCCGGCAAGTTCGACGAAGAGATCGTGCCGGTGCTGATTCCGCAGCGCAAGGGCGATCCGGTGGCCTTCAAGACCGACGAGTTCGTGCGCCAGGGCGCCACGCTGGACAGCATGTCCGGCCTCAAGCCCGCCTTCGACAAGGCCGGCTCGGTGACCGCCGCCAACGCCTCGGGCCTGAACGACGGCGCCGCCGCGGTGGTGGTGATGTCGGCCGCCAAGGCCAAGGAACTGGGCCTGACCCCGCTGGCCACGATCAAGAGCTACGCCAACGCCGGCGTGGATCCGAAGGTGATGGGCATGGGCCCGGTGCCGGCTTCCAGGCGTGCCCTGTCGCGCGCCAACTGGACCCCGCAGGACCTGGACCTGATGGAAATCAACGAGGCCTTCGCCGCGCAGGCGCTGGCGGTGCACCAGCAAATGGGCTGGGATACCTCCAAGGTCAACGTGAACGGCGGCGCCATCGCCATCGGCCACCCGATCGGTGCGTCGGGCTGCCGTATCCTGGTGACGCTGCTGCACGAGATGAAGCGCCGCGATGCCAAGAAGGGCCTGGCCTCTCTGTGCATCGGCGGCGGCATGGGCGTGGCGCTGGCAGTCGAGCGCGATTAAGGGTGTGCCGGCCCGCGCAGGTTCGCGCGGGCCCGGCGGCAAATAACGAAAAGCCAATCAAGGAGTGGACATGACTCAGCGCATTGCGTATGTGACCGGCGGCATGGGTGGTATCGGAACCGCCATTTGCCAGCGGCTGGCCAAGGATGGCTTTCGCGTGGTGGCCGGCTGCGGCCCCAACTCGCCGCGCCGCGAAAAGTGGCTGGAGCAGCAGAAGGCCCTGGGCTTCGATTTCGTAGCCTCGGAAGGCAACGTGGCTGACTGGGACTCGACCAGGACGGCATTCGACAAGGTCAAGGCCGAGGTCGGCGAAGTCGATGTACTGATCAACAACGCCGGCATCACCCGCGACGTGGTGTTCCGCAAGATGACCCGCGCCGACTGGGATGCGGTGATCGACACCAACCTGACCTCGCTGTTCAATGTCACCAAGCAGGTGATCGACGGCATGGCCGACCGCGGCTGGGGCCGGATCGTCAACATCTCGTCGGTGAACGGGCAGAAGGGCCAGTTCGGCCAGACCAACTACTCCACCGCCAAGGCCGGCCTGCACGGCTTCACCATGGCGCTGGCGCAGGAAGTGGCAACCAAGGGCGTGACGGTGAATACCGTTTCGCCGGGGTATATCGCCACCGACATGGTCAAGTCGATCCGCCAGGACGTGCTCGACAAGATCGTCGGGACCATCCCGGTCAAGCGCCTGGGCCTGCCGGAAGAGATCGCCTCGATCTGCGCCTGGCTGTCGTCGGAGGAGTCCGGTTTCTCGACCGGCGCCGACTTCTCGCTCAACGGCGGCCTGCATATGGGCTGATCTGCCGGACTGGTTCAGCCAGTCGGCAGTCCGCGCCGGCGCCCGCGTATTGCGGTGCAGCCAGCGCGGCGCACAAGGCGGAGGAGGCTTCGTTCCGCCACCTGTTTCGCGGGCCGTCAGGGCCCGCGAATCGTTTCTGCCTGCGCGGCATTCCCCCCTTTTTGCGCCAGTTCACCGGGTTTTCCTTAAGCCCGGTCGCTTTTCTTAGTGCCTTGTTGGGCATAGAATCAGGGCAGCGGCGCAGCCAGCACCATAGTCGTGCAGCGCGGCCCTCGCGGGGGCGAGGTTGCAGGCCGCCACGCGCAGCCATGCGCGAACAGGCCACAAGCTGGCCGGCACGACAACAAGCAGATGGCGCGGGCGGTACCGATTTGCGCACTGCACCCCGTGCGGTGCAGCAGCGCGCAAACAGCGACGACACAAGGACAGAGCACCGATGGCCACGACCAAAAAAGGCGCAGAGCGACTGATCAAAAAGTATCCCAATCGCAGGCTCTACGATACCCAAACCAGCACCTACATCACCCTGGCCGACGTCAAGCAACTGGTCATGGATACAGAGGATTTCAAGGTCGTCGACGCCAAGTCTGGTGACGAACTGACCCGCAGCATCCTGCTGCAGATCATCCTGGAAGAAGAGACCGGCGGCGTGCCGATGTTCTCCAGCGCCATGCTGTCGCAGATCATCCGCTTCTACGGCCATGCCATGCAGGGCATGATGGGCACCTACCTGGAAAAGAACATCCAGGCCTTCATCGACATCCAGAGCAAGCTGGCCGAAAACTCCAAGGGCCTGTACTCCGGCGAAGCCTTCAGCCCCGACATGTGGTCGCAGTTCATGAACATGCAGGGCCCGATGATGCAGGGCATGATGAGCAACTACATCGAGCAGAGCAAGAACCTGTTCGTGCAGATGCAGGAACAGATGCAGAGCCAGGCCAAGAACATGTTCGGGACGTTCCCGTTCAACCAGCCGGAAAAGAAGTAACACACCAGCGGCGGCGGGCCCTGCGCCTGCCGCGCTTCCCGCACGCTGGCAGTCAGTCAGCGCTCGCATGCAGGCGGATGCCCAGCGCCCGCATCACCTTCCAGATCGTCCCGAACTCCGGATTGCCTTCGCCTGACAGCGAACGGTAGAGGCTTTCGCGCGACAGGCCGGTTTCACGTGCCAGCCGCGTCATGCCGCGAGCGCGTGCCACCACGCCGAGCGCATAGGCGATGAACCGATCGTCGTCGCCGGCTTCGGCGAGGCAGGCATCCAGGTAGGCGGCGATCTCTTGCCCGGTCCTCAGATGTTCAGCGGAGTCCCAGGGGCGGGTTGGTTCTTTCATGGCTCACTCCGAAAGCAATATTCGATGTCCGGGTCGCCCAGATGTCGGGCATACCATACTGTAGCCTACCGGCTACAGTACCTGAATCACCGATCCCTGAAAACCCCGAAAACCCCGAAAACCCAAAGCAGGTAGAATGCGCGCTTTGCGCCCGTCAGGGCTGCAGACAATCACGCATACTCTCTACAGCGGCGGCTCAGTGTGGACTCGCCTTCTGCGCGAACTCCCATGACCTCCGTTATCCAATGTGCTCGTCTGGCGCCGGCCGTGAAGGCCCGGCCCTCCGCTTCGGCAAATGGCCTTGCCATGAGCCGGCTGTTCCTGGCCCCCATGGAAGGGCTTGCCGACTATGTCCTGCGCGACGTGCTGACCGACACCGGCGGCTACGACGGCTGTGTGTCCGAGTTCGTCCGGGTGACGGGTTCGTTGCTTCCGGCGCGCGTCTACGAGCGGGATACGCCCGAGATCCTCGCCGGCGGTTATACCCGAAGCGGGACGCCGATGGTGATCCAGCTGCTCGGCAGCGACCCGGAATGGCTGGCGCGCAATGCGGCCTATGCCGCGACCTTGTCGCCACATGGCATCGACCTGAACTTCGGCTGTCCCGCCAAGGTCGTCAACCGGCATGGTGGCGGCGCGATGCTGCTGACGAACCCCGAACTGCTGAACCGGATCGTTGCGTCGGTGCGCGCCGCGGTGCCGGCTCATATCCCGGTGACGGCGAAAATGCGGCTGGGCGTCTCCGATACCTCGCTGGCCATCGACTGCGCCACGGCGCTCGCCGAAGGCGGCGCGGCCTCGCTCGTCGTGCATGCCCGGACGCGCGACCACGGCTACCGGCCGCCCGCCCACTGGGACTGGATCGCGCGCATTGCGGCGGCCGTGGACGTGCCCGTGATTGCCAACGGAGACGTCTGGTCGGTGGCCGACTGGGAGCGCTGCCGGGACGTCAGCGGTTGCGCCGACGTGATGATCGGGCGGGGCGCCGTGTCCGACCCTTTCCTCGCTTTGCGCATTCGCGGGCTGATGGACAGCTCGCCATCGGACGAGGAATGGCGGCTGGTGCTGCGCCAGATCGCCACTTACCTGAAGAAGCTGCATGCCCGGATCGCCTCCTGCCACGAGCACGGGCGCGTGAAACTGTGGCTCAGCTATCTCAAGCGGACGTGGCCGCAGGCCGCCGAACTGCACGACGCCATCCGGCGCATGCAGGACTCGCTGGAGATAGAGCGTGTCCTGGAAAGCCTGCCGGGGGCCGCTACCGCGCCGCAATGACGCGGCGTTACCGAGCCTGCGCCACATGTGTGGAGTCAGGCGCCGGGAAATCATGGCAAACGGTTAAAATGGCCGATTGGCTTTTACCGCCTGGCGGCTTTGTTCCTGCATTGTTCATACATAGGCCGCCGCGCCTGCCCCACATTCGGATTGCACTGTGAAAAACCCTTCAGAATCAACGACCCAGAAAGACCATAGTCCGCGTGTGGGATTTGTTTCCCTTGGCTGCCCGAAAGCGCTGGTCGACTCCGAGCAAATCATCACGCAACTGCGCGCCGAGGGCTACGCCATCAGCGGCACCTATGACGGCGCCGACCTGGTCGTGGTCAATACCTGCGGTTTTATCGACGAGGCCGTGCAGGAGAGCCTGGACGCCATCGGCGAGGCACTGACCGAGAACGGCAAGGTCATCGTCACGGGCTGCCTGGGCGCGAAGAAGGATGCTGCAGGCCGCGACATCGTGTCGTCGGTGCACCCCAAGGTGCTGGCCGTGACCGGCCCGCATGCGCTCGGCGAGGTGATGCAGGCGGTGCACACGCACCTGCCCAAGCCGCATGATCCGTTCACTGACCTGGTGCCGGCCGCCGGCATCAAGCTCACGCCCAAGCACTACGCCTACCTGAAGATTTCCGAGGGCTGCAACCACCGCTGCTCGTTCTGCATCATCCCGTCGATGCGCGGCGACCTGGTCTCGCGCGCGGTGGCCGAGGTCATGCTGGAGGCCGAGAACCTGTTCAAGGCCGGCGTCAAGGAACTGCTGGTGATCTCGCAGGACACCAGCGCCTACGGCGTCGACGTCAAGTACCGCACCGGTTTCTGGAACGGCCGCCCGCTCAAGACCCGCATGACCGAACTGGTGGCGGCGCTGGGCGAACTGGCGGCGCAGTACGGCGCCTGGGTGCGCCTGCACTACGTCTACCCGTATCCGCACGTGGACGAGATCATCCCGCTGATGTCGCAGGGCCACGTGCTGCCATATCTGGACGTGCCGCTGCAGCATGCCCACCCGGACGTGCTCAAGCGCATGAAGCGCCCGGCCAATGCCGAGAAGACCATGGACCGCATCCGCGCCTGGCGCGAGATCTGCCCGGAACTGACCATCCGCAGCACCTTTATCGCCGGCTTCCCCGGCGAGACCGAGGCGGAGTTCCAGACCCTGCTCGACTTTATCGCCGAGGCTGAACTGGACCGCGTCGGCTGCTTCGCCTACTCGCCGGTGGAGGGCGCCACCGCCAACGAACTGCCAGGCGCGCTGCCCGATGAGGTGCGCGAGGAACGCCGCGCCCGCTTCATGGAAGTGGCCGAGGAAGTGTCGGCGCGCCGCCTGCAGCGCAAAGTCGGCCAGACCCTGCGCGTGCTGGTGGACGAGGTCAACCAGGAAGGCGGCATCGGCCGTTCGTCCGCCGATGCACCGGAAATCGACGGCCTGGTCTATATCGCGCCGCCGGAACGCAATTCCCTGCGCTACCGCGCCGGCGAGTTCGTCGACGTGAAGATCACCGGCGCCGACGGCCACGACCTGTGGGGCGAGGTCTGAAACGGGTTGATTAAGTAAAAGTACGCTCGTTCGATTTCGCTCCGATCCCGCTATACTGTGCGGTGCAACATAACCTCATGGAGACAAAGTCATGACGCGTGAAGTGGTGGTGGTGAGCGGTGTCCGTACCGCGATCGGGACCTTTGGGGGCGCCCTGAAGGATGTGGCGCCGGCAGAACTGGGCGCACTGGTGGTGCGCGAGGCACTGGCGCGCGCGCAAGTGTCGGGCGACGATGTCGGCCATGTGGTGTTCGGCAATGTGATCCAGACCGAGCCGCGCGATATGTACCTGGGCCGCGTCGCGGCCGTCAACGGCGGCGTGTCGGTCAACGCGCCCGCGCTGACCGTCAACCGCCTGTGCGGCTCGGGCCTGCAGGCCATCGTCAGCGCCGCGCAGACCATCCTGCTGGGCGATGCCGACGTGGCCATCGGCGGCGGCGCGGAAAGCATGAGCCGCGCGCCGTACCTGGCGCCGGCGGCACGCTGGGGTGCCCGCATGGGCGACGCGGGCCTGGTCGACATGATGCTGGGCGCGCTGCACGACCCCTTCCATCGCATCCACATGGGCGTGACCGCCGAGAACGTCGCCAAGGAATACGACATCTCGCGCGCGCAGCAGGACGAGGCCGCGCTGGAATCGCATCGCCGCGCCTCGGCCGCGATCAAGGCCGGCTACTTCAAGGACCAGATCGTCCCGGTGGTAAGCAAGGGCCGCAAGGGCGACGTGACCTTCGACACCGACGAGCACGTGCGCCATGACGCCACCATCGACGACATGACCAAGCTCAAGCCGGTCTTTGTCAAGGAAAACGGCACCGTCACCGCGGGCAATGCCTCGGGCCTGAACGACGCCGCCGCCGCCGTGGTGCTGATGGAGCGCGCCGAGGCCGAGCGCCGTGGCCTGAAGCCGCTGGCCCGCCTGGTGTCCTACGGCCATGCCGGCGTGGACCCGAAGACCATGGGCATCGGCCCGGTGCCGGCGACGAAGATCGCGCTGGAACGCGCCGGCCTGCAGGTGTCGGACCTGGACGTGATCGAAGCCAATGAGGCCTTCGCCGCGCAGGCTTGCGCGGTGACCAAGGCGCTCGGCCTGGACCCTGCCAAGGTCAACCCGAACGGCTCGGGCATCTCGCTGGGCCACCCGATCGGCGCCACCGGTGCCCTGATCACGGTGAAGGCACTGCACGAGCTGAACCGCGTGCAAGGCCGCTACGCGCTGGTGACGATGTGCATCGGCGGCGGGCAGGGCATTGCCGCCATCTTCGAGCGTATCTGAGGTTAGCCTTGCGCCTGGCTTTGCAGACGAAGACCCTTTGGACGCTCGGTCTGGCCGCCGCGCTCGCCCTGGCGAGCGCGGCGCAGGCCGGGCCGGCGACCGAGCTGTCGACCGGCCCGGTTAGCGTTGCGCCAGCGGCTGCATCGGCCGGCGGCGAAGGCCTGGGCATCAACCAGGCTATCCGTGATGGCGAAGCCCGGCGCGGCGCCTCGCTTTCCACTGGCGCGCCGAAACCGCTGGCGCCGCGGCCGGAATATGCGTCGCTGCCGGTCTATGTCGGCAAGGTTGGCGACCAGCCGGTGCGCTTGCGCCTGGGTCCCAAGCCCGACGAGCGCGACAGCGTGCGCGGCGAGTACGCCGGCCGTGGCGCCGGTGTGCGCCTGCTGGCCGGCGAGTGGGAAGACGGCGCCTTCCTGATGGAAGAGTCCGACGACGGCACGCGCGTGTCGGGCAACTGGGAAGGCAACATCGACGCCAGCGGCGCCGTGCGCGGCACCTGGACCGATGCGTTCAACCCGGCGATCGTGCTGCCGTTCTTCATCCGCCCGCTGGGCATGTTGGTGATTCCCCCGTTCGACATGACGCCCAACAGCGGCGTCACCTACGCGCCGCCGCCGCCGAAGTCCTCGATTTCCGGCTGGTAAGCCGCTTCGCGGTGCCTGCCGCCGCCATCGCCGGTGGCGCGGCCGGCATTTGCTGGTAAGCTCGAAGGCTCATCGAGTCTCATTCCTGACCGTTCCACCCCATTGCCTGAGTGACATCACCAGGCAGCGTGCGTGGCCGGCCAGCAGCCAGCAAGGAAACCGCCGTGTCCGATTCGCCATCCGACAAGCCCGCGTCCCCCGCCCATTACCTGCAAACCGTTGCGGTCCAGCCCGAGCTGGAGATTGCGCCCGGCTTTGCCTCGTTTTCTCCCGCCACGCACCGCGGCTCGACCGTGGTGTTCCGCAACCTGGCCGAACTGCGCGCACAGGGCGACGGCACCACCACCTACTGGCGCTATGGCCTGCACGCCACGCCGACCAGCGAGGCGCTGTGCCAGCACCTGGCGCTGCTTGAAGGCGCGCGCCACACGCTGCTGCAGCCGTCGGGTCTCGCGGCGATCTCGCTTGTCTACTTCGCGTTGCTCAAGAGCGGCGACGACGTGCTGGTGCCGCACAACGTCTACGGCCCCAACCGCGACCACGGCGAGTGGCTGGCACGCGAATTCGGTGTGACCGTGCGCTACTACGATCCGATGGACGCCGCCGCGGTGGCGGCGATGATCAGGCCCAATACGCGCCTGATCTGGATGGAGTCGCCCGGTTCGGTGACCATGGAAGTGCCCGACTGCGACGCCATCGTGGCCGTGGCCAGGGCGCGCGGCGTGCTGACCGCGATCGACAATACCTGGTCGGCTGGTATCTACTTCCGTCCGTTCGAGCGCGGCATCGATATCTCGGTGCAGGCGCTGACCAAGTATCAGTCCGGCGGCAGCGACGTGCTGATGGGCGCGGTGCTGACCTGCGACGATGGCCTGCACGACCGCCTCAAACGCACCCGCATGCTGATGGGCTGGGGCGTGTCCGCCGACGACTGCCACCTGGTGCTGCGCGGGCTGCCGAGCCTGCCGGTGCGCCTGGCCGCGCACGACCGCGCCGCCCGCGAAGTGGCCGAATGGCTGCACCAGCGGCCCGAGGTGGCACGCGTGCTGCATCCGGCGCTGCCGGATTGCCCCGGTCACGCCAACTGGCGGCGCGAGTTCACCGGCGCCAGCGGGCTGTTTGCCATCATCCTGCGTGCCCGCTATACGCGCCAGCAGGTGGATGCGTTCGTCGAGGCGTTGCAGCTGTTTGCCATCGGCTGGTCCTGGGGCGGGGCCCATAGCCTGGCCGTGCCCTACCACGTGCAGAGCATGCGCCCGGCGGGCACATGGCCGCCGGCCGGCTGGCAGGATACCGGCGAGCTGGTGCGGCTCTATATCGGCCTGGAAGACACGCGCGACCTGATCGCCGACCTGCGCCAGGCGATGGCGGCCACGCTCGCCGCTTAGGTGGTGCTAGGTCGGCTGTCTCAGCGCGAGGTTGAGCTGGTCGACGACTTCGGCCCAGTCGGCGTCGTCCAGCAGTTCGTCGCGCAGCAGCGTGGCCTGGGCGGGGGTCCAGAACGGTGCCTCGGCCAGCTCGATATCGTCGGGCAGCGGTGCATGCGTGCCGATGAAGCCGCGGATGCTGGCTTCGTCCGAGGGCAGGCCGAGTTGGGCGAACAGTTCGGAAAACTGATGGAAGGTCGATTCCATGGCGGTCGGCTCCGTGTTGTTGGCCTGAGGTAGTGTAGGGCAGCGGCCAGGCTGGCGTGCCCAGGAAACAAAAACGGACGCTGCTGCGTCCGTTTTGCATGCCGGGGCCGTGCGCTCAGGGCGTATCCGTGCCGGGTATCGTCCTGGCGCTCGCGGGCCTGGCGGCCTGGGCTGCCTGCAGCATCGCCCAGACCGACTCCGCCGGCCCGCTGTTGCCGCGGCCCGGGATCAGTGCGGGAACAGCGCCAGCAGGCCGTCCAGCCCGACATGGTTGAACGCGACGCTGGCCTGCGCGCGCACCACCGGCTTGGCCCGGAAGGCCACCGACAGGCCGGCTACGGCCATCATCTTCAGGTCATTGGAGCCATCGCCCATGACGATGGCCTGGTCCGGCGTGGCACCGATCTGGGCGCAGACTTCCTGCACGGTGCGGGCCTTGACGTCGGCATTGACGATCTCGCCGACCACATTGCCGGTCAGCTTGCCGTCGACGATCTCCAGCGTATTGGCGCGGGTCACGTCGAGCTTGAGCCGGGCCTTGAGCTTCTCGGTGAAATGCACGAAGCCGCCCGACACCAGCAGCGTGCGCAGGCCCAGCGCCTGCACGGTCTGCAGCATGCGCTCGGCGCCCGGCGACAGCCGCAGCCGCCCGTCATAGACGCGGTCCAGCACGCTCGCGTCCAGGCCCTTGAGCAGGGCCACGCGGCGGCGCAGGCTCTCGTTGAAATCGGTGATCTCGCCGCGCATTGCAGCTTCGGTAATGGCCGAGACCTCGGCCTTGAGGCCGCAGAAATCGGCGATCTCGTCGATGCACTCGATCGTGATCAGCGTCGAGTCCATGTCCATCGCCACCAGGCGAAAGTCGGACAGCCTGCGCCCCGCGGGCACCACCGCCCAGTCGATCGCGCGCGGGCCGCAGAAGTCATCCAGCGCATCGCGCAGCGCCGGCGTCAGCGGCGCGCAGTCCTCGGCGGCGGCCACGGTGTCGCTGCGCAGCACCAGTTCAGAGGCGCGGGCCAGGGTGCGGGCGGTGTCGAGGTCGGCGGCGGAAAGCGGGGCGGTGCTCTGGAGGATCAGGGGCATGACGAAAGAGGATCGGGCGCTTGCCAGGCTGGCGACACCAAGCTGGCGGCAAGGCGGGGGGCTGCAACGCGGCAAAACCGCTATTGTAGCCCCCCGCAGCGCGCCGGGCGAGCCGCTCAGCGCTGCGCCATCACCATGTAGTCCACGGTCAGGCTGGACAGCGCGCGCACGCCGTTGATCAGCGCCGGTTCGTCCACATAGAACTCGGGCGAGTGGTTCGACGGCGCCTTGGTCACATCCTGGCCCTTGGGCGTCACGCCGAGGTTGAAGAACAGGCCCGGCACCTTCTCCTGGTAGAACGAGAAGTCCTCGGACGCGGTCGCCTTGGGCGTGATCAACCAGTTGCCTTCGCCGGCCACGCGCTGCAGCGTGGGCGCCATCTTCTCGGTCAGGGCCGGCTGGTTGACGGTGGCGTTGTACAGCTCCACCACGCGGAAATTGGCCTCGGCGCCGGCGCTGGTGGCGATGGCCTCGGTGGTGCGCTTCATGCGGGCATGAATGTCCTTCTTCATGCCTTCGTCATAGGTGCGGATGGTGCCCATCATCTCGCCCTTCTCCGGCACGATATTCATGCGGTTGCCGCCATGGATGGCGCCCACGGTGATCACCGACGGCTCCAGCATGGCATTGACCTGGCGGCTCTGGATGGTCTGCAGGCCCATCACGATCTGCGACGCCACCACGATCGGGTCGATCCCGCCCCACGGCCGCGCGCCGTGGGTCTGGCGGCCCTTGACGTCGATCCAGAACTGGTCGGCCGCCGCCATCGACGGGCCGCTGCGCCAGCCCAGCTTGCCCGATTCGATGCCGCTGCTCACATGCAGGCCGAAGATCGCATCGACCTTGGGATTGTCCAGCACGCCCTCGGACACCATCTGCTTGGCGCCCCACATGTTGGAGCCATTGGGCTCGAAGTCGGCCGGGCTTTCCTCGGCCGGCTGGAAGATGAACTTGATCGTGCCGGGCAGCTGGTCCTTCATGCCGGCCAGCACTTCCGCGGTGGCCATCAGGATGGCGACGTGGGTGTCATGGCCGCAGGCGTGCATCACGTCCACTTCCTTGCCCAGGTACTGGCCCTTGGCCTTCGACGCAAACGGCACGTCCACGCGCTCCTTCACCGGCAGCGCGTCCATGTCGGCACGCAGCGCCACCACCGGGCCGGGCTTGCCGCCCTTGAGCACGCCGACCACCCCGGTCTTGGCCACGCCCGTCTTCACTTCCATGCCGAGCTTGCGCAGATGATCAGCCACCAGCGTGGCCGTGCGGGTTTCGTAGTTGCCCAGTTCCGGACGCTGGTGGATATCGCGGCGCCAGGCGATCAGCTGCTGCTCCACCGCCTTGGCGCGGGTCTCGATCTGTGCGTGCAGGGCGTCGGCGCTGGCCGGTGTGGCTGGCGCCTGGGCCAGCGCACTGTCGTATGGCAAGGCCGGCATCGGGCAAACGGTGTTTTAGCCATGCGCGAGCCGCTTGCGGTGAAAGTCGCTTGGGCGGTTCTTTGGGGAGGGGATGGCGGTGACGCCGTCCTCTTACCCGCTCTTTATTGTTGGTGTGATGCAGGCAGTGCTGAGGCCACGCCGGATAGCGTGGCCGGAAGGGCGCCGCGCCATGTGCCTTCGCCGGGCACACGGCGCGGCAGAGGGGATATCAGGCCGCCACGCGCAGGCTGTCGACGACTTTGTGCAGGAAAGCCTCGCAAGCCGCCAGCTGCTCCAGCGAAACAAACTCATCCGGCTTGTGCGCCTGCTGGATATCGCCAGGCCCGCACACCACGGCCGGAATGCCCGCGCGCTGGAACAGGCCGGCCTCGGTGCCGTAGGCCACCTTGTTTGTGTCGCGGTCGGCGGTCAGCGCGCGCACCAGCTGCGTGATGGCCTCCTGCTCGGCCACGTCGAGCGACGGCGCGGCGGCGATCTTGCTCAGCGTCAGGCCGGCATCGGCATGCTCGGCGCGCATCTTCGGCAGCAGCACGTCGTTGGCGTAGGCCTGGATGCGCGCATAGATGGCTTCCGGGTCCACGCCCGGCAGGTTGCGGAACTCGAACACGAACTCGCACAGCGCCGGGATGGTGTTCAGCGCGATGCCACCCTGGATGGTGCCGGTCTGCGCGGTGGTGTAGGGCACGTCGAAGGCCTGGTCGTAGGGGCCCTTGGCCTTGAACTCATCGGCGATGTCGCGGATGAAGCAGATCAGGCGCGCGGCGTATTCGATCGCATTGACGCCGCGCGGCGTCAGCGACGAATGCGCGGCCTGGCCCCTGACGCAGCAGCGGTAGGCGTTGATGCCCTTGTGCGCCACGATCACGCGCATGCTGGTGGGTTCGCCGACGATGCAGCCGCCGGGCGTCACGCCGCGGTCGCGCAGTTCGGCCAGCAGGTAGGGCGCGCCCATGCAGCCGATCTCTTCATCGAAGGACAGTGCGTAGTGCACCGGCTCGCGCAGCTTTGCCTGCAGGATGGCCGGCAGCAGCGACAGGCTGGTGCCGATAAAGCCTTTCATGTCGCAGGTGCCGCGGCCATAGAGCTTGCCGTCGCGCACCACCGGCTTGAACGGGTCGGTGGTCCAGTCCTGGCCGTCCACCGGCACCACGTCGGTATGGCCCGAGAACACGATGCCGCCGTTGGTGTCGCCGTTGGCGGCGGGCACGGTGACGAACAGGTTGGCCTTGTCTTGCTGCGGGTTGTAGCTCAGATGCGGCTTCAGCCCCTTGGCCAGGAAATGGTCGCGCACCGACTCGATCAGGCCCAGGTTGGAATGGCGGCTGGTGGTGTCGTACGCGACCAGCCGCTGGGTCCATTCAAGCGCGCTGCCGCGCGCGGCGGTTTCGGTGACGGGCTGGCGATGGGAGGCGGCGTGGGCGGGCATGGGGCGATATCACTAACTTGTTAAGGATTCGATGCTACACCCGGCCACGCGCTGCGTCCATGCAGGATACTAGGCCAGTTGCCGCAACGTATGCTTGATGGTCTGCGCGCGGATCGCCACGTCGGGCATCTTGGCCTCGATGCGCAGCTTGTCCTGCCCGGCCAGCTTGATATGGCGGTTCTTCTGCACCAGGTCGATGATGCGCATCGCGTCGATCGGCGGGTTGGGCACGAACTGCACGCTGATGCTGGCCTCGCCCGCGTCGATCTTGCGCACGCCCAGCGGCGCCGCGGCAATGCGCAGCCGGTGGGTTTCGACCAGCGCCTGTGCCTGCGCCGGCAACCGGCCGAAGCGGTCGATCAGCTCTTCCTGGATATCGTCCACGCGCTCCGCGGTCTCGCAGTTGGCCAGCCGCTTGTACAGCGACAGGCGCTCGTGCACGTCGGCGCAGTAGTCGTTGGGCAGCAGCGCCGGCGTGCCCAGGTTGATCTCGGTGGTGGCGGCCAGCGGCGCCATCAGGTCGGGCTCCTTGCCGGCCTTGAGCGCCTTGACCGCGGCGTTGAGCATGTCGGTGTAGAGCTGGAAGCCGATCTCGTGGATCTCGCCCGACTGCTTGTCGCCGAGCACCTCGCCCGCGCCACGGATCTCCAGGTCGTGCATGGCCAGGTAGAAGCCCGAGCCCAGTTCCTCCATCTGCTGGATCGCCTCCAGCCGGCGCTGCGCCTGCTTGGTCAGGCCTTCGACGTCATGCACCAGCAGGTAGGCATAGGCCTGGTGGTGCGAGCGCCCGACCCGGCCGCGCAGCTGGTGCAGCTGCGCCAGGCCGAACTTGTCGGAGCGGTGGATCAGGATGGTGTTGGCGGTCGGCACGTCGATGCCGGTCTCGATGATGGTGGTGCACAGCAGGATGTTGTCGCGGCGCGCGACGAAGTCGCGCATCACGCGCTCCAGCTCGCGCTCATGCATCTGGCCATGCGCGACGGCAATGCGCGCCTCCGGCACCAGCTCGGCCAGCCGCGCGCGCTTGTTCTCGATGGTCTCGACCTCGTTGTGCAGGAAGTAGACCTGGCCGCCGCGCTTGAGCTCGCGCAGGATGGCCTCGCGGATCACGCCATCTTCCTCGCGCCGCACGAAGGTCTTGATCGCCAGCCGCTTCTGCGGCGCGGTCGCGATCACCGAGAAGTCGCGCAGGCCTTCCAGCGCCATGCCCAGCGTGCGCGGGATCGGCGTGGCGGTCAGGGTCAGTATGTCGACCTCGGCGCGCAGGGTCTTCAGCGCCTCCTTCTGGCGCACGCCGAAACGGTGTTCCTCGTCGATGATGACCAGGCCCAGGCGCTCGAACCTGACCTGGTCGGACAGGATCTTGTGCGTGCCGATGACGATGTCGACGGTGCCTTCGTTGATCTGCTTGATGGCCGCGTCGATCTCTTTCTTGGTCTTGAAGCGCGACAGCTCGACGATGCGCACCGGCCATTCGGCAAAGCGGTCGGACAGCGTCTGGAAATGCTGCTCGGCCAGCAGCGTGGTCGGCGCCAGCATCGCCACCTGCTTGCCGCCCAGCACCGCGACAAAGGCCGCGCGCAGCGCCACCTCGGTCTTGCCGAAGCCGACATCCCCGCACACCAGGCGGTCCATCGGCTTGCCCGAGGTCATGTCGGCGATCACGGCGGCAATGGCGGCGGCCTGGTCCGGCGTTTCCTCGAAGCCGAAGCTCTCGGCAAAGGTCTCGTAGTCCTTGGGTGAGAGCGGGAAGGCAAAGCCCTCGCGCGCGGCACGGCGCGCGTACAGGTTGAGCAGCTCGGCCGCGGTGTCGCGGATCTGCTGGGCAGCCTTGCGCTTGGCCTTGTCCCACTGGCCCGAGCCCAGGTGGTGCAGCGGCGCGGTATCCGGGTCGGCGCCGGAGTAGCGCGAGATCACGTGCAGCTGGTGCACCGGCACGTACAGCTTGCTGGCCTTGTCGTAGTCCAGGTGCAGGAATTCCTCGTCGCCCTGGCCCATGTCGAGCGTGACCAGGCCCTGGTAGCGGCCGATGCCGTGCTCGCTGTGCACCACCGGGTCGCCGATCTTCAGCTCGGCCAGGTCGCGCACCATCGAGTCGACGGCGGAAGCCTGTTCCTGCTTGCGGCGTCCGGTGCGGCGTGCGGTGCCGGCATACAGCTCGGCCTCGGTGACAAAGGCGATTTGCCCCTGCGGCAGCGCAAAGCCGCTCTGCAGCGGCGCCACCGCGATCGAGAAATGCGAGTCGCCGGCCAGGAACGCGGCAAAGTCGTCCACCGGCTGCGGGCGCAGGCCGCTTTCGGCAAAGAGCTGCAGCAGCGTCTCGCGCCGCCCGGCCGAGTCGGCGCACATCAGCACGCGGGTCTGCTTGTCGAGCAGCAGCGCTTCCAGGTTGACCAGCGGGTCGTCGGCGCGGCGGTTGACCGCGACGTCGGGCAGGATGGCCGAGAACGCTGCCTGGTCCGCATTGGCCTCGGCCTGCAGCACCAGCCGCGCCATCGGCTTGGCGGCGACGAAGAACTGCTCCTCGGACAGGAACAGGTCCGCGGGCGGCAGCAGCGGGCGCTCGCGGTCGTGGCGCATGAAGTTGTAGCGCTGCGTGGTATCGGCCCAGAAGCGGCGGATGGCCTCGTCGACATTGCCGGCAAAGACGAGTTGCGTCTCGGCGGGCAGGTAGTCGAACACGGTGGCGCTGTGCTCGAAGAACAGCGGCAGGTAGTACTCGATGCCGGCCGACGGCACGCCGTTGCCAATGTCCTTGTAGATCGGCGACTTGGTCGGGTCGCCCTCGAACAGCTCGCGCCAGCGGCCGCGGAAGGCGGTGCGCGCGGCTTCGTCGAGCGGGAACTCGCGCCCGGGCAGCAGGCGCACTTCCTTGACCGGGTACAGGCTGCGCTGGGTGTCGGGGTCGAACGCGCGGATGGTCTCGATCTCGTCGCCGAACAGGTCGATCCGGTACGGCAGCGCCGAGCCCATCGGGTACAGGTCGATCAGGCCGCCGCGCACGCTGTATTCGCCGGGGCGCATCACCGCGCTGACGTGCTCGTAGCCGGCCAGCGTGAACTGGGCCTTGAGCGCGTTCTCGTCCAGGCGCTCGCCCTGCTTGAAGAAGAAGGTGTAGGCGGCCAGGAACGCCGGCGGCGCGAGCCGGTACAGCGCGGTGGTGGCCGGCACCAGCATCACGTCGCATTGCCCGGTCTGGATGTCGTGCAGCGTGGCCAGGCGCTCGGATACCAGGTCCTGGTGCGGCGAGAAGCTGTCGTAGGGCAGGGTTTCCCAGTCGGGCAGCAGGCGCACGCGCAGCTCCGGCGCGAACCAGGGGATTTCCTCGGCCAGGCGCTGGGCATCGACGGCATGGGAGCAGACCACGGCCAGCATCGGCGCGCGCTCGCGGTGCTGGCGCGCGTACGCGGCCACCGCCAGCGCATCGGCCGAGCCGCGCAGGCCGGCCACGCTGTGGCGCAGCCCCGGCTTGACCAGCGGCAGGTTGACAAAGGGGAAGGCGGGCTTGGCGTCAGGCATGTCGGCAGCGGGGCGTTCAAAACGACGACACCCCGCCGGCGTTGCGGGCGGGGGGCGGAACAGGGGATCTCAGGTGCCCATGGCGCCTGCCGCGTACGATAGCGCGGCATGGCGGCGGGCAAGGGCCGTATTATAGAATGCGCACCGGTTGTCCCGCTGACCATGCTGGCCGGCGGGCGCCCGCGCCTCTTTCACTCCACGCCGATCCTGTGTCCGCTCGCCGCTTTGCCCTGATTCCCTGTGCCGGTACCGGCAGCCGCGCCGGCGGTGCCGTGCCCAAGCAATACCAGACCGTGGCCGGCCGGCCGATGATCTGGTATGCGCTGGCGGCATTCTCGGCGTGCGACGCCATCAACGCCACCGCATTGGTACTGGCGCCCGACGACATGCCGCTGGAATCGCGCTTCGGCGCGGCCGCGTTTGCCGGGCTGCGCTTCGACACCGCCTTTGTCGGCGGCGATACCCGCCACGCCTCGGTGCTGGCTGGCCTGCACCACCTGGCGCAGCTGGGCGCGACCGACAGCGACTGGGTGCTGGTGCACGACGCCGCGCGCCCGGGCCTGACCCCGGCGATGATCCACGCCCTGGTGCGCGCAGTGGAAAGCGACGGCGACGACGATCCGGACGCTGCCATCGGCGGCATCCTGGCAGTGCCGGTGCCCGATACGCTCAAGCGCGCGCAGGACGATGCCCGCATCGGCGCCACGGTGCCGCGCGAAGGGCTGTGGCAGGCGCAGACGCCGCAGATGTTCCGCCTCGGCGTGCTGCGCCAGGCGCTGCAGGACGCCATGGCGGCGGGCGCGGTGGTGACCGACGAGGCCAGCGCGATCGAGCGCCTGGGGCTGCATCCGCGGCTGGTCAACGGCTCGCTGCGCAATTTCAAGGTGACCTACCCGGAGGACTTCGCACTGGCCGAAGTGCTGCTGGGCAACGACGGCAAAGGAGCCTAATCGCATGATGCCTTTCGATATCCGCGTGGGACAGGGCTATGACGTCCACGCACTGGTGCCCGGCCGCAAGCTGATCCTGGGCGGGGTCGAGATCCCGCACGACCGCGGCCTGCTGGGCCATTCCGATGCGGACGCGCTGCTGCACGCGGTCACCGACGCGCTCTTCGGCGCGGCCGCGCTGGGCGATATCGGCCGGCATTTTCCCGACACCGACCCGCAGTTCGCGGGGGCCGACAGCCGCGCGCTGCTGCGCGAGGCCGCGCGCCGCGTACGCGCGGCGGGCTATGAAATCGGCAATGTGGATGCCACGGTGATCGCGCAGGCGCCCAGGCTGGCGCCGCATATCGGTGCGATGGTGGCCAACCTGGCGGAAGACCTGGGGATTGCACCCGGGCGTTGCAACGTCAAGGCCAAGACCAACGAGAAGCTGGGCTTCGAAGGGCGCCAGGAAGGCATCGTGGCCCAGGCCGCGGTGCTGGTCTGGCGCGCCTCGGTGGCGGACGTGCAGGACTGAACTAGGCGCGCGGGGCGTCGGGCGCCGGCGCGCTATCCGGCGTGATGGCGTAGGTGTAGTCGATCAGGCGGGCCATGGCGCCGCTGCGCGCGCCGGCTTCGGTACGCTTGGCGAAGCCCATCTGCTGACACAGCCGGTTGGCCGATGCCATTTCCGGCATCGTACGCACCACCAGCGTGGGCGCGCCGATATCGCGTGCGCGTTGCACGCAGATCTGCATCAGGGTGCGGCCCAGGCCCAGGCCGCGCGCCTGCGGGCTGACCGACAGCAGCCGCGCTTCCGGCTGGGTCAGGGTGATGGTGCTGCCGTCCAGTGCCGGCAGCGTGGCGCCCGGATGGCAGAACAGCACGGCGCCCATGATGCCGTGATCGGTTTCCGCCACCCACCATTCCATGTCCGGATGGCTGGTCGCCAGCACCGCCTGCATGCCGCGCTGGAACGACGCGCGGCAGTCTTCCATGATGGCCAGCTCATATTGGCCGTAGGCTTGTTGCGTGACGGCGGCGATGTCGCCCCAGTCATGCACCGCCGCGAGGCGGTAGTGAAAGCGGGGAGAAGTCGGCGAAGGCAGGGTCATGGCAACCTGAAAGTGCGTGTACTGCCTGGATTGTAGGCCGATCGACGCACGTGTGCAGCCCTGGTGCGGGGCGGTTGCAGGATGGGAACAGCCGGCAATTCCCGATGGGAAGCTGCCGGCTGCTGTGCTACGGCCGCCGTGGCAGGGCTTACTGCGCGGCGATCACGTTGGCGGCCGCCACGATCACGGCGGCGATGCGGCCGACGTCGCGCAACTGCTGCGCGGTCATGCCCTGTTCGTTCTTCAGCAACTGGTAGTGCGACTTCACGCAGAAGTGGCACTTGCCCACGATCGAGGCGGCCAGCGCGTACATCTCGAAACGGCGCTTGTCCACGCCGCCATGGGTAGCGTAGGCGTTCATGCGCAGGCCGGCCGGCTGGGTGGCCAGGTCGGGATCGTCGGCCATTTCGACGTACGGGTACCAGGTATTGTTCATGCCCATCAAGGCGGCCGCGGTCAGCGCGCCATTGGTTTCCTCGGGCGACAGCACGCCGGCATTGCGGATGGCATCCACCAGCACCTTGCTCTGCGCCGCGAAGGCCGCCGCCAGCGCCACGCCCACCGCATCGTTGCCTTCCAGCGACGAGCGCGCAATGGTGCCGTCCACGTTCAGGCGGATGTCCTTGGCGAAATCGGGGATGAGATTCTTAATCGTGCTGAGGAATTCCATTTATTTCTCCTATCGATCGGGGCTCAAAAAACCCGCGCGAGCGGGTTTTGATGCGGAGGGCAGGGCCCTCCGCGAATCGCCACAGTGTCTGGCGACTGACAGCAAATTACAGCGTGGCGCCACCAACGGCACGGTTGCACGGGCACAGCTCGTCCGTTTGCAGGCCGTCCAGGATACGCAGGACTTCTTCCGGGTTGCGGCCAACGTTCAGGTTGTTCACCGACACGTGCTGGATCACGTTGTCCGGGTCGACGATGAAGGTCGCGCGCAGGGCAACGCCGGCAGCGCGGTCACGCACGCCCAGCTGGTCGATCAGCGAACCGGTCACGTCGGCGAATTGCCACTGGTTCAGCTTGTTCAGGTCCTTGTGCTCGCGGCGCCATGCCAGCTTGACGAATTCATTGTCGGTCGAGCCGCCCAGCACGATCGCGTCGCGGTCGGCGAAGTCGCCGTTCAGCTTGGCGAAGGCCACGATTTCGGTCGGGCACACGAAGGTGAAGTCCTTCGGGTAGAAGTAGATGACCTTCCACTTGCCTTCGAACGACTTTTCGGTGATGTCTTCGAAAGCCGACTGGCCGTTCTCTTCGTGATTGTTGAAACCCGGCTTGACACCGACGACGTGGAAGGCTTCGAGCTTGTCACCAACGGTCTTCATAGACTTTCTCCTGATACGGTTGCAATGAAAGCGGTGCGGCTGCAGCGCTGCCGGCGTGGGACCGGGACTGGACTTTGCTGCAATGCACCGCGACAAAACGTGATTATGCGTCATCATCCGGCACGGGGGCTAATTGATATTCTCAAACAGCCCGATAGGCACAAGGCATGTGGCGCATAGGAGCGGCCCCTCATGACTGGGTCATGCGGAAGGCCGAGTATGCCATGCGCGATGGGCCCGCTTATGGCAAGTTGGTGACGATTGCCGCGAAATCAAGCCGGATGCAGCACAGCCCCCGCGCGGCGCGCGCGGAAAATCACCAGCGTGGCGACCAGCCCGCACAGCGCAGCGAACATCAGCCACAGCCCCGGTGCCGCCTTGTTGCCGGTGGCGTGGATCAGGTAGGTCGAGATCGCCGGGGTGAAGCCGCCAAACAGCGCCGTGGCCAGGCTGTAGGCCAGCGAGAAGCCGGTGGTGCGCACGGCGGGCGGCATGATCTCGGTCAGCGCCACGACCATCGCGCCGTTATAGCTGCCGTACAGGAACGACAGCCACAGCTCGACCATCAGCAGCCGCGAGAACGACGGCTCTGCCACCAGCCACGACACGGCAGGGTAGGCGGTCAGCAGTGTCGCCACGGTGAAGAACACCAGCAGCGGCTTGCGCCCGATGCGGTCCGACAGCGCGCCCATGAGCGGCAGCCAGATAAAGTTCGACAGGCCCACGCACATGGTGACGATCAGGTTGTCGGTGTCGCCCAGCTTCAGCACGGTCTTGCCGAAGGTCGGCGTGTACGCGGTGATCATGTAGAACGACACCGTGGTCATCACCACCATCATGCAGCCGGCCAGGATGATGCGCCAGTTGTCCAGCATCGAGCGGTAGATCTCGCTGATGGCGGGGCGGTGCTTGCGCGCCTTGAAGGCTTCGGTCTCTTCCAGCGAGCGGCGGATCAGGAACAGGAACGGCACGATCAGGCAGCCGACCAGGAAGGGAATGCGCCAGCCCCATTCGTCCATCTGCGCCGGCGCCAGCGTGGCATGCAGGATCACGCCCAGCAGGCCGGCAAAGATCACCGCCACCTGCTGGCTGCCCGACTGCCACGCGACATAGAAGCCCTTGCATCCGGGCTTGGCGATTTCCGACAGGTAGACCGAGACCCCGCCCAGTTCCACGCCCGCCGAGAAGCCCTGCAGCAGGCGCCCGGCCAGCACCAGCAGCGGCGCGGCCACGCCGATGGTGGCGTAGCCCGGCACGCAGGCGATCAGCAGCGTGCCCAGGGCCATCAGCACCAGGGTCATGATCAGGCCCTTGCGGCGGCCATGGTGGTCGATATACGCGCCCAGCACGATCGCGCCCAGCGGGCGCATCAGGAAGCCCGCGCCGAAGGTGGCGAGCGAGAGCATCAGCGAGGCGAACTCGTCGCCGCTGGGGAAGAACGTCCTGGCGATGGCGGCGGCGTAGAAGCCGTACACCATGAAGTCGTACATTTCTAGGAAGTTGCCGCTGACGACGCGGAACACGGTGCGGAACCCGTGCTGCGAGCCGGAGGTGGCTGCGGAGGTATCTGACATGGCTGTCTCTCAGTCACCGCCGGTGGGGCCGGCGGCATGATTTTTTCGGAGAAGTCAGCCAGGCGCGCGGGCCGCGCCGTGAGGGGAAGGATCGCCGCGGGCCTGATGACGGGGGCCAGTGTGCGCCGAGCCCCTGTCATTGCCCTGTCAAATGCCTTTCAGAAGGCTATCAACGGCTGTCGATAACCTGTCAAAGTGCCTGGCAGGCGCCCGATATGACCGATCAGGCGCGCCGGAAGCACGCGCTGACCACCAGCCCCGTGGCCGGGGCGGCGCGGTTGGCCAGCAGCAGCCGGCCGCCGTTGCGCTGCATGATGCGGTTGACGATGGACATGCCCAGCCCGGCGCCCTTGGCCTCGCTGCGCGCGCTGTCGAGCCGGTAGAAGGGCCGCGTGAGCAGCGACAGCTGGCCGTCGGGCACGCCGACGCCGTGGTCGGCCACCGTCAGCACCGCCTCCTTGTCGTCCACGCGCGTGGAGATTTCCACCACGGCCATGCCGCTCTGCTCGTCCTTGGCATAGCGGCGCGCGTTCTCGACCAGGTTGTCCAGGATGCGCTGCACTTCCATGCGGTTGGCCACCGCCATCACCGGCGCGTTGGCGCGCACGTGCACGCGCACGTCGTCGTGCGCGGCATAGACGCCCACGGCATCGTGCACCAGGGCCGACAAGTCCACCGGCTCGACGGTCTCCAGCGGCGGGCGCGCATAGTTGAGGAACTGGCCGATGATGGCGTCCATCTGTTCGATGTCGGCGATCATGGCGTCGCGCGTGATGCCGTCCATCGGTGACATCTCGGTTTCCAGCCGCAGCCGCGTCAGCGGCGTGCGCAGGTCGTGCGAGATGCCGGCCAGCATCACCACGCGGTCGTCGTCAAGCTGGCGCAGGTCGCGCACCATCTGGTTGAAGCTGTGGTTGGCCAGCGCCACTTCGCTGGCGCCGTGCTCGGGCAGCGGCGGCGGGTCGCCGCCGGCGCCGATGGCGCGCGCGGCGTTGGCCAGCCGCTTGAGCGGGTAGTTGACGCGCGCAGTGATAAAGGCCGCGCCGATGATCGACAGCAGCAGCGCGGCAATACTCCACCACAGCCACTGGATGCCGGGCACGCGCTCGAAGCGCTCGGGGCTGATCGCCACCCAGTAGTCATCGCCCTCGATCTCAAAGCTGACCCACACGCCTGGAATGTCGTTGACAGTGGTGGCCAGCACCGTGTCTTCGCCCAGCCGGCCGCGGATCTCCTGCTGCACCAGCGTGGTCAGGAACGGGTTGGCGGTGGGCGCGGCGAAGTCGTCGTCCTTCTCGCGCGGATAGACCTTGATGCCTTCGTTCTGCACCAGGTCGAGCAGCAGGAAACGCCGCCGCGCGGGGTCGGAATAGAGCAGCGCGGCGCGCGTGAGCTTGACCACGCTGACCACCTGCATGGCGATCTGCTGCGCGCGCGGGGCGCGTTCGAACAGCCGGTAGCTCTGGAACCAGATGCCCAGCGAGATTGCCAGCAACAGGGCGATCAGCATGAAGGTCCGCCAGAACAGCGAACCAAAGAACCGCGTTGCGGTACGGCCGATTACGGTCGCCACGATAGGAACAGCGGCCGCAATCGGTTATTTCACGCCATCGGGGATGAAGACGTAGCCCAGGCCCCACACCGTCTGGATAAAACGGGGGTTGCTCGGGTCCGGCTCGATCAGCTTGCGCAGGCGCGAGATCTGTACGTCCAGGCTGCGGTCGAACACTTCGTATTCACGGCCGCGCGCCATTTCCATCAGCTTTTCGCGCGACAGCGGCTGGCGCGGGTGGCGGGCAAACACCTTGAGCACCGAGAACTCGCCGGTGGTCAGCGTGATTTCCTCGTCATTCTTGGTCAGCGTGCGCGTGGCCAGGTTCAGCACGAAATCGCCGAAGGCGAAGGTTTCGGGCGTTTCCGACGGGGCGCCGGGCACTTCGGCCGGGCCCTTGCGGCGCAGCACCGCGTGGATGCGCGCGATCAGCTCGCGCGGGTTGAACGGCTTGGGCAGGTAGTCGTCGGCGCCCATCTCCAGGCCGACGATGCGGTCCACGTCCTCGCCCTTGGCGGTGAGCATGATGATCGGGGTCTGGTCATTGGCCCCGCGCAGCCGGCGGCAGATCGACAGGCCGTCTTCGCCGGGCATCATCAGGTCCAGCACCAGCAGGTCGAAACGCTCGCGCAGCCAGAGCTTGTTCATCGCGGTGGCGTTTTCCGCCACCAGCACGGTAAAACCCTGTTCGCCCAGATAGCGGCGCAGCAAATCGCGCAGACGCGGGTCATCGTCGACGACAAGAATCTTGTGGCTGGTATTTTCCATGGCGGTATCTTAGCGACTATCGCTTTCGCTCAAAATGGCTTAACAAAACGTTACATACTTTACCCCGTGGTATGGCAGTGTGCACCAATCGTGCGATTACACTGCGCAATCCGTCTTTTTCGGCGCCACGCGCGGCAGATTTCCGCGCATTTGCACCGACGATCCACTGCTCCGACCAGCCTGCCCAGCCCGCGCTGGCGCGATGCTTGCAGAGGGTGCGGCGCCTGACGGGGTACCGGAATTCCAGGCTTCAGGGCAGTCCAACCACTGTTTTTTCCCGAAGCCAAAACCGCCATTATCAATGAAAGTGAACCGAACCCGGCACGGGCATCCGCAGCAAGGTATCGTCGGCGCATGCCTTGCGCTGGCGCTGTGCATGCCGGCCGGGACGGCACTGGCGCAATCGGCAGGTATGGCCAACCTGCTCAAGCACCATCCCTCGAGCCAGGCCAGCGATCCTGGCAACGGCCAGCGCGAGGCCCGGGCCCGTGCCGAACGCCACCGCGCCGAGCAGCGCGACGCCGAGCGCCGGCGCGTGGACGACCGCAGCAGCTCGCGCCTGTCGCCGGACGAGCGCCGCAAACTGCGCAAGAACCTCTACGACTTCGGACGCGATATCTACCAGGGCGGCTAATTCGTTCTTTTCGTGCTTCGCTCCATGGTACGCCACTGTGGCGCTTAGCCGCGGGGCTGGAAGTGCCGCAGGAAGTCCACGAAGACCTCCGCCGCCAGTTGTGCATCCTCCGCCGTGATCGTTTCCAGCGGATTGTGGCTGATGCCGCCGTTGCCGCAACGCACGAACAGCATGGCCACATCCGTGATGCGCTGCATCATCATGGCGTCATGTCCGGCGCCGGAGGGCAGCTCAAATGCCCGCAGCCCGCGCTTCTTCAGCACCGCCCCGAACTGGTCCATCAGCCAGCGCGCGCATGGCGCGTTGTTGACCGGGGGCACGCGCTCTACCTGCGCGCTCAGCCCGCGCCGTTCCGCGATCTGGCCGATGCCGGCGACGATATCGGCGATGGCGGCCTCGCGGATGCCATCCTCGCCGGCACGAATGTCCATCGAGAAAGTGCAGGCCGCCGGGATGACATTGCCCGACCCGTTGGGCACCTGCAGCTGCCCCACCGTACCGACCAGCGTCGGCGCCGCCGCGCAGCGCTGCTCCACCAGCAGGATCATCTCGGCAGCGCCCGCGGCGGCGTCGCGGCGCATGCCCATCGGCGTAGTGCCGGCGTGGCTGGCCAGGCCTTCGACCCGCACCGTGAAGCGGCTGCTGCCTGCGATCTGCGTGACCACGCCCAGCGCCAGGCCATGGTGCAGCAGCACCGGGCCCTGTTCGATATGCACTTCGACAAAACCCAGCAGCGACGCCGGATCGATCGCCGCGTCGCGCAGGGCTTGCAGGTCGCCCGCGCCGGGCAGGTCCGATGCCGCCAGCGCTTCACGCAGCGTGATGCCGTCAGCGTCCTGGCGCTCCAGCAGGGCGGGATCGAAGCGGCCCGCCAGCACGCTGCTGGCCAGAAAGCTGGTCTTGAAGCGCAGGCCTTCCTCTTCGGCGAATCCCACCACCTCGAAGTGATAGGGCAGGCGGATACCGGCCTGGTTGAGGGCGCCGACCACCGCAATCGGCAGCAGGATGCCAAGCCGGCCGTCATAGCGCCCGCCATTGCGCACGGTGTCGAAGTGCGAGCCGGTCATCAGCACGCGTGCGTGGGGCACGGCGGGGTCGGCCGCATAGCGGCCGATGACGTTGCCGATGGCGTCGATCCGCACCTGCATGCCGGCCGCCGCCATCCACTGCGCAAGCTGGCCTTGCGCGGCGCGGTGGGCCGGGGTCAGGTAGGCGCAGGTCAGGCCGCCTTCCATGTCGGAGAAACGGGCGAGCTGGTCGGCGTGGGCGAGGATGGTGTCGCCGAGGGAAGCGGGGGTCTGCGTCATGGCGGTACGGCTCGGGACGGGTCGAAGAGAGGGGAAAGGGCGGCGGCAGGGCGCTAGCTGTTGCGCACCCAGGTCTTCCAGGCGATCCACAGCTTGCGCAGCGGCGTCAGCGCGATGCGCTGGTGCAGCACCTGGAACTGGCTGGCTTCCAGTTCGTCGAGCAGCGCATGGTAGATCGCGCCCATCAGCAGACCGGCACGCTGGGCGCGGCGGTCCTGCTTCGGCAGCAGCGCCAGCGCCTCATGGTACAGCGCGCGGGCACGGCCGGCGTGATACTGCATCAGCGCGACAAAGCGCTCGGAGTGCTGGCCCTTCAGGATTTCGGAGGCCGGCACCTGGAACTGCTGCAGCGTGTTGACCGGCAGGTAGATGCGCCCGCGCCGGGCGTCTTCGCCGACATCGCGCAGGATATTCACCAGTTGCAGCGACTGGCCGAGCTTTTCCGCAAAAACCAGCGTCTGCGGTTCGGTGTAGCCGAACAGCCGCGCGCTGAGCGTGCCGACCACGCCGGCCACGCAGTGGCAGTAGCGGGCCAGGCCGGCTTCGTCCAGGTAGCGGGTCTGGGTCAGGTCCATCTCCATGCCTTCCAGCACCTCGGCCATCTCGGCCTGGCTCAGGCCAGCGCCGGCCACGTGCGGCTGCAGGGCCTTGGTGGTCGGATGGGTCGGCGCGCCATCGAACAGGCGGCGCAGTTCGGCGCGCCACCAGTCCAGCTGCTGGTGCGCCAGGCCGGCGTCATGGCTGTCGTCGACCACGTCGTCGACCTCGCGGCACCACGCGTACAGCGCGGTGATGGCGCGGCGGCGCTCGGCCGGCAGGAACAGGAAGCTGTAATAGAAGCTCGAGCCGCTCTGGGCGACTTTCTCTTGGCAATACTGATCGGGCGTCACGCCGGTCTCGGGTCGAAGATATGGGGGGGAAGCGCCAGGGAGGGCTACGGCAGCGGCGCGCCGGATTGTAGCATCGCGCCAGGCGGGGTATGGTCGCGCATGCGGAAGCGCCGTCAGCGCAACTCACCGGCCAGGAACGACATCTGAGTGTTCATTCCAGCCGTTTCGTCGCCTGCCGTTTGACGCACCCCGGGGTCGTCGCTATATTACTGACCGGCAAGTTATTTATTGCCGGCGCCGGCTTCCGGCGGCCCGTCCGCCAGCCCGTCGGGTTCTCCGGCACAGGGCCGGCACAAGGGCTGCGGTCACCGGCCGGTCTCGTCAGTTGTTCCCATCCGATTCGTTGCCTACCGATGCCAGTGCTTTGCCAAGTGCCGGAAGTTGCGGCTGCAGATATCCCTGTCGTTACGATGCCGCCGCGCCGCACCGGCCCTGGCATGATCGTGGCCGCACTTTTGACCGCCGGCATGCTTGTCCTGGCCGGTTGTGGCAAGAAGGCCGAGCCGGCGCCGGAGGTCCGCCCGGTGCGCCTGATGCAGCTGAGCCCGCACAGCGGCAAGACCGCCTTCGAGTTTTCCGGCGACGTGCGCCCGCGCGTGGAGTCGCGCCTGGGCTTCCGCGTGGGGGGCAAGATCGCCGCCCGGCTGGTGGATGTGGGTGCGGTGGTCAGCAAGGGCCAGCCGCTGGCGCGGCTGGACCCAACCGACCTGTCGCTGGCCGAAGCCGGCTCGCGCGCCCAGTTCGAGGCTGCGAAGACTGACCGCGACCTCGCTGCCAGCGACCTGAAGCGCTACAACGACCTGTTCGCCAAGGGCTTTATCAGTGCCGCCGAGCAGCACCGGCGCCAGGCCACCTACGACGCCGCCGAATCGCGGCTGCGCCAGGCCCAGGCCGGGCTGCGCAGCCAGTCCAACCAGACTGCCTATTCTGTACTGCATGCCGACGCCGACGGGGTGGTCACGGCCATCGATGCCGAGGTGGGCCAGGTGGTCACCCCGGGCCAGCCGGTGGTGCGCGTGGCGCAGACGGCGGAGAAGGAAGTGGCCATCGGCCTGCCCGAAGACCAGGTCGACCTGCTGCGCGGCATTACCGACGTGACCATCCATACCTGGGCCGAGCCGCAGCGCACGCTGCCCGGCCGCGTGCGCGAGATTGCCGCCGCGGCCGACCCGGTCACCCGCACCTATGCCACCCGCGTGACGGTGCCGAACCCGCCCGCGGACCTCAAGCTCGGCATGACCGCCGTGGTGACCTTCATGCGCACCGGCGCCACCCCGGCGATCCGGGTGCCGCTGACCGCGCTCTTGCAGGAGCAGGGCCGCAACCAGGTCTGGATCTATGACGCCGCGGCCAGCACGGTGAAGCCGGTGGCGGTGACGCTGGGCGAGGCCATCGGCAACGAGGTGGAGGTGCGCCAGGGCCTGGCGCCGGGCCAGACCATCGTCACCGCCGGGGTCCACCTGCTGCGCGCGGGCCAGAAGGTGCGTCCGCTGCAGACGGTCGCGCCTGCCGCAGGACCTGCATCGGCCCCGGCCGCCGCCCCGAAGCAGGGGTGAGCGGATGGACCATTCCCGCTTCAACCTGTCGCGCTGGGCGCTCGAGCACCAGCCGCTGACCCGCTACCTGCTGGTGGTGCTGCTGCTCGGCGGCCTGCTGGCGTTCTTCCAGTTGGGCCAGGATGAGGATCCGCCGTTTACCTTCCGCGTGATGGTGGTGCAGGCCTTCTGGCCCGGCGCCACCGCCGAGCAAATCGCGGTCCAGGTTACCGACAAGATCGAGCGCCAGCTGCAGGAAGTGCCGTATGCGGACAAGATCCGCAGCTTCTCCAAGCCGGGCGAGACTACGGTGATCTTCCAGCTCAAGGACACCTCGCCGGCCAAAGAGACTGCGCAGGTCTGGTACACCGTGCGCAAGAAGATCGGCGACATCCAGCAGACGCTGCCCGCCGGCGTGCGCGGGCCGTTCTTCAACGACGAATTCGGCGACGTGTACGGCACCATCTACGCGCTCTCGGCCGACGGCTTCAACTACAAGGAGCTGCGCGAGTACGCCGATCTGGTGCGCCAGGAGCTGCTGCGCGTGCCGTCGGTGGCCAAGGTGTCGCTGATCGGCCTGCAGGACGAGAAGGTCTATATCGACTTCAACCAGGCGCGCTTTGCCCAGCTGGGGCTGGATATCAACGCCATTGCCGACCAGATCTCGCAGCAGAACAACCTGACCGGCAGCGGCGTGCTGGTCACCCCGACCGACAACCTGCAGGTGCGCCTGTCGGGCCAGTTCGCCAGCGTGGAAGACCTGGAGAACCTGGTGCTGCGCGGGCCCAACGGCATCGCCAATATCCGCCTGGGCGACATCGCCCATGTCTACCGCGGCTATGTCGACCCGACCCAGACGCGCATGCGCTTCAATGGCAAGGACGTGATCGGGCTGGGGATCTCGATGCAGAAGGGCGGCGATATCATCGAGCTGGGCAAGAACCTGCGTACCGCGTTCGACCGGCTGCGCACCCAGTTGCCGGTGGGCATCGAGATGGACCAGGTGCAGGACCAGCCCGAGGCCGTCAAGCGCTCGGTCGGCGAGTTCGTGCACGTGCTGATCGAGGCGGTGGTGATCGTGCTGGCGGTCAGCTTTGTCTCGCTGGGCCTGCACACGCGGCCGCTGCGGCTGGACGTGCGCCCGGGCCTGGTGGTGGCGCTGACCATCCCGCTGGTGCTGGCGGTGACCTTCCTGTTCATGCATATCTTCGGCATCGGCCTGCACAAGATATCGCTGGGGGCGCTGATCGTGGCGCTGGGGCTGCTGGTCGACGACGCCATCATTGCGGTCGAGATGATGGTGCGCAAGCTGGAAGAGGGCTTCTCCAAGATGGAGGCGGCCACCTTCGCCTATACCTCCACCGCGATGCCGATGCTGACCGGCACGCTGATCACCGCGGCCGGCTTCCTGCCGGTGGGCCTGGCGCGTTCGACGGTGGGCGAGTACACCTTCGCGATCTTTGCGGTGACGGCGCTGGCACTGGTGCTGTCGTGGCTGGCGGCGGTCTACTTCACGCCCTACCTGGGCTACCTGCTGCTCAAGACCCGCGGCCCGGGCGCGGGCGAGCCCCACGAGGTCTTCGACACGCCGTTCTATGCGCGCTTTCGCCGGCTGGTGGACTGGTGCGTGACCTGGCGCAAGCTGGTGATCGCGATCACGCTGGTGGCCTTCGGCTTGGGCCTCTACGCCTTCAAGTTCGTCGAGAAGCAGTTCTTCCCGGATTCCAGCCGCCCCGAGCTGATGGTGGAGCTGTGGATGCCCGAGGGCACCAGCTTCACCCAGATGGAGACCGAGGCCAAGCGCTTTGAGCAGCTGGTCGGCAAGGACAAGGACGTCGAAAGCCTGGCCACCTTCGTCGGCAGCGGGGCGCCGCGCTTCTACCTGCCGCTGGACCAGATCTTCCCGCAGACCAACGTGGCGCAAGTGATCGTGATGCCGGTCAGCACCGAGGTGCGCGATGCGCTGCGCCGCCGCGTCATCAGGCTGCTGGATGCCGAGTTCCCGTACCTGCGCGGCCGCGTCAAGCTGCTGCCCAACGGCCCGCCGGTGGCCTATCCGGTGCAGTTCCGCGTGATCGGGCCGGACGCCGCCGGGGTGCGCCGGCTGGCCGACCAGGTCAAGGCCGAAATGCGCGCCAACCCCAACACCGTCGGCGTCAACGACAACTGGAATGAGAACGTCAAGATGCTGCGCCTGGACATCGACCAGGACAAGGCGCGCGCGCTGGGCGTGACCACCAATGCCATCGCCCGCGTCACGCAGACCGTGCTGACCGGCGTGCCGGTGGGCCAGTACCGCGACGGCGACAAGCTGATCGACATCCTGATGCGCACCCCGCGCAATGAGCGCGATGCGATTTCGGACCTGAACAACATGCTGGTGCCGACCAACACCGGGCGCATGGTGCCGCTGACGCAGGTGGCGCGCGTCACGCTGCGCTCGGAACCGGGCGTGGTGTGGCGCGAGAACCGCGACTTCGGCGTGACCGTGCAGGCCGACGTGGTCGACGGCATCCAGGGCCCGACGGTGACCGCACAGATCAGCCCGAAACTCGACAAGCTGCGCGCGCAACTGCCGCCGGGCTACCGCATCACCGTGGCCGGCGCGGAAGAGGAAAGCGGCAAGGCAGGTGCCTCCATCGCGGCGCAGCTGCCGCTGTGCATCTTCCTCATCTTCACGCTGCTGATGCTGCAGCTGCACAGCTTCTCGCGCGCGGCCATGGTGTTCCTGACCGGCCCGCTGGGGCTGATCGGCGCCGCCGCCACGCTGTTGCTGCTGC
Source organism: Cupriavidus lacunae (assembly GCF_003353055.1). Classification (GTDB taxonomy): domain Bacteria; phylum Pseudomonadota; class Gammaproteobacteria; order Burkholderiales; family Burkholderiaceae; genus Cupriavidus; species Cupriavidus lacunae. Next base: position 62,260 of record NZ_QKWJ01000005.1, on the reverse strand, counting down.
GCGCGCCGATGGGGTTTGTGGCGCAGCTCGGCATCACCGCGCTGCTGGGCATGATCATCCGCAACTCGGTGATCCTGGTCGACCAGATCGAGCAGGACGTCAGCGCCGGCGTGCCGCAATGGACCGCCATCGTCGAAGCCGCGGTGCGCCGCTTCCGGCCAATCATCCTGACCGCCGCCGCGGCGGTGCTGGCGATGATCCCGCTGTCGCGCTCGATGTTCTGGGGGCCGATGGCGGTGGCGATCATGGGCGGGCTGATCATTGCCACGGTGCTGACGCTGCTGTTCCTGCCGGCGCTGTACGCGGCGTGGTTCCGCGTGAAGCGTCCGGAGGACGGGGTGGGGGCGCTGGCGGGCTGAAGCGCCGTGCGGCTCAGGCCGCGCGGCTGTTTGCGGAGCAGGCTCCGGCAAACGTCTGGGTAAAGGCCGCGGCCGCCTGCGATGCCTCGGCCATCAACCGAGCCACGATCTGCGCCGCCGGCTCGATGGCATCGCAGAAGCCGCCGGCCGGCCCCAGCGAGACGATGCCGGCATCGACCTCGCCATCGGCATAGACACGCTGGCGCGTGCGCGACGACAGGATCAGGTCGCCGAATTCCGCATGACTGCGCGCCCCGGCCGCTTCCAGGCGCTGCACTTCGCGCGCGGTCTCGTTGGCCAGCACGCGCCAGGTGTCGCCCAGCGAGCCGAGGATGGCGGTGGAGCAGTGCTGGTCGGACTCGACGATGCGCTGCTTGAGCGCCGCATGCGTGCGGATCTCGGCCGCGACCATGAAGCGGCTGCCCATGACCACGCCGTCCGCCCCCATGGCCAGCGCGGCCGCGATCTGGCGGCCATTGCCGATGCCGCCGCCCAGCAGCAGCGGCACGCGCAGCCGCGCCAGCGCAAAGGCGCCGTTGACGAAGGTGGGCAGCTGGTTCGCGCCCGGATGCCCGCCTTCTTCCATGCCGACCAGTGTCACCGCATCCACGCCCATGCGCTCGGCGCTCAGTGCATGGCGCACGCTGGGGCATTTGTGGATCACGATGGCGCCGCCCTGGTGGATCGGATCGACCAGGCCCTCGGGTGCGCCGCCGGCAGTCTCGAAGCAGCGCACGCCTTCTGTCAGCGCCACGTCGATCCACGCCTGGACATTGCGGTTCTGCTCGGGCCGGCGTGCCAGCGTCAGGTTGACGCCGAACGGCCGGCCTGCCGTCAGGTCGCGGCAGCGGCGCAGGTCGTCGCGCAGCGCGGCCAGCGAGTCGAACGAGCGCGCGGTGATAAACCCCATCGCGCCGGCATTGACCATGGCCGCGACGATGCGCGATTCGCCCAGGTGATGCATGCCGCCCAGCACGATCGGGTGGCGGATCGACAGCAGCTCGGTGATGCGGGTGCGGAACGTGGCTGGCATGGGAGGCAGGGATTCAGGCCGCGAGCGTCTCGCGCACGAAGTCGGTGATGGTGGCCTGCGGCTGCGCCAGCAGGGCCTGGCCGGCAAGGCGGTTCCAGTACGCCTCGGAGCCGTCCGCCATGCGCCATTCATGCAGGCGCCGGGTGTAGAGTTGCAGGTCGTATTCCTCGGTCACGCCGATGGCGCCGTGCAGGGCGTGCGCGGTGGCGGCGACCAGTGGCACCGCCATGCTGGCGCGGGCCTTGGCGATTGCCACCGGCATGCGGGCGGGAAGGGGGCCGTCGCCGGCAAAGGCGAGCTCCGCCGCGATGCCCGCCGCCGCCACATGCTGCGCCATCACGCTGAGCTGGTGCTGCACGGCCTGGAACTTGCCGATCGACTTGCCGAACTGGGAGCGGTCGTTGCAGTACTGCAGCGTCATGTCGAACACGCGTCCCATCGCGCCGGCGATGGCGGCGGCGTGGATGGCGGCGCTGAAGTCGCGCACGCGCTCGCCATGGTCGCCGACCGGACCCGGCAGGTCCCGCGCGGCCCACACCAGCGTGGCCGCCAGGCTGCCGTGCACGCCGGCCGGCTGGCGCGATGCCTGCGACGCATCGAGCAGCAGCATGCAGCCTTCCACGTTGGCCAGCACCCAGTCCGCGATCGCGCCAAAGGGCAGCAGCGGTGCGGTGATGGTGCCGCCGGCGCCTTGCAGGCACTGGCCGGCCAGCGTGATCATGCCGGCCGGCGCCGCCTTGCCCGTGGGCGCCAGCAGCGCGCGGGCGGCAATGGCCTGCGCCGCCGGCAGCGGCAGCGCGTGGCTGCCGAAGAGGGTGAAGACCGGTCCGATCGCCTGCAGCGTTAGGGCAGCACCGCCGGCGGATTCCGGCGCCATCAGCTCCAGGAAGCCGGCATCGGCCAGTGCTGCCCACAGCGGCGCGGGCGATGCGCCGCCCTCGATGGCGCGCACCGCGGCCGGGGTGGCGTGGTCGCGCAGGATGTCTTCGATGGCTTCGGTAAACATGTCCATGTCGTCCCTCTGGAAGTCTGGTTCTTTTCAGCGCAGGCCGAGGCCGCGGGCGATCATGCCGCGCAGCACTTCGCGCGTGCCGCCGCGCAGCGAGAAGGTGGGTGAGATCTGGCTCAGGAAAGCCAGCGTGCGGTACAGCTCGGGGTTCGGCGCGGCGCCGGGGTCGGCGCTAATCACGGCTTCAAGCAGGGCGGGGATGGATTGTTCGAACTCGGTGCCCAGGTCCTTGACCAGCGCTGCTTCCACCACCGGGCTTTCGCCGCGCGCCAGGCGCGCGGTCACGGCCACCGACAGGCTGCGCAGCGTGGCCAGCTGGGTCACGAAGCTGCCGAGTAGTGCGGCATTGGCGGCATCGGCGTCCGAGGGCTTGCCGGCGCGCAGCGTCTGCACCCAGCGATCCACCAGCACGATGCTCGAATAGAGCCGCTCCGGGCCGCTGCGCTCGAATGCGAGTTCCGCCGTGACCTGCTCCCAGCCGCCGCCTTCCTCGCCGACCAGCGAGCCCTCGGGCAGGAACACATCGTCGAAGGCGACCTCCGAGAAATGCGCGTCGCCGGTCAGGTCGACGATCGGGCGTACCGTCACGCCGGGCGCGCCCAGGTCGATGATGAACTGCGACAGTCCCTTCTGGCGGTCTTCCGGCGCGCCGGACGAGCGCACCAGCGCGATCATGTAGTGGCAATGGTGCGCGTTGGTGGTCCAGATCTTGCGCCCGCTCAGGCGCCAGCCGCCATCGCAACGCGTGGCGCGGGTGCGCACGCTGGCCAGGTCCGAGCCGGCGTCGGGCTCGCTCATGCCGATGCAGAAGAAGGCGCTGCCGTTGCAGATGCGCGGCAGGTAGAAGTCCTTCTGCGCCGGCGTGCCGTACTTCAGGATCAGCGGGCCGCTCTGGCGGTCGGCGACCCAGTGCGCGGCCACCGGCGCGCCGGCGGCCAGCAGCTCTTCCACCAGTACGAAGCGCTGGAATGCATCCATGCCGGCGCCGCCATGGCTGGCCGGCAGCGTCACGCCGACCCAGCCGCGTTGCGCCAGCCGGCGGCTGAAACCGGCATCGAAACCCATCCACGAGCGCGCGCGGATATCGGCGCTGGCGGCAGGCAGGTGCTCGGCCAGGAAGCGCCTGACTTCGGCGCGCAAGGCTTGCGCCGCGGGCGGCAGCGCGGTCAGGCGGAAGGCGTCCAGCAATTGGCTCACGTCTTACTCCTTGGTGGCGGCAGGCATTGCCGCCACGGTCATTGGGCTTTCCAGTAGCGGTCGCGCAGGGCCTGTTTGTACAGCTTGCCGGTGGGCAGGCGCGGCATGGCGTCGGTGAAGTCGATCGAGCGCGGCACCATGTAGCGCGCCACCTTGCCGCGCAGGTATTCAAGCAGGGTCTCGGCCAGCTCGGGGGACGGCGCGATGCCGGCGGCCGGTTCGACGATGGCCTTGACCTCTTCGCCCATCTCCGCATTGGGCACGCCGATCACGGCGGCGTCGCCGACGCTGGGATGCACCACCAGCGCATCCTCGATTGCCTGCGGGTAGATGTTGACGCCGCCCGAGATGATCATGAACGCCTTGCGGTCGGTCAGGTACAGGAAGCCGTCTTCATCGAGCCGGCCGATGTCGCCCACCGAGGTCCAGGTCGGGTGGCGCGGGTGCTGCGCGGCGCGCGTCTTGTCCGGATCGTTGTGGTAGTGGAAGGGCAGGGTTTCGCGCTCGAAATACACCATCCCGCTTTCGCCGCAGGGCAGCTCGTTGCCCTCGTCGTCGCAGATATGCAGCACGCCCACCAGCGCCTTGCCGACCGAGCCCGGGTGCGCCAGCCATTCCGCCGTGTTCAGCGTGGCTACGCCGTTGCCTTCGGTGGCGGCGTAGTACTCGTGCACGATCGGCCCCCACCAGGCGATCATCTCGCGCTTGATTTCCTGCGGGCAGGGCGCGGCCGCGTGGATCGCGACGCGGTGGCTGGACAGGTCGAAGGCCGCGCGCTGCGCCGGTTCCAGCTTGAGCATGCGGATGAACATGGTCGGCACCCACTGGCTGTGGGTGACGCGGTAGCGCTCGATCATGCGCAGCGCCTCGACCGCGTCGAACTTTTCCATGAAGACCACGGTGCCGCCGCCGAACTGGGTTTCCAGCCCGTAGCCGAGCGGCGCGGTGTGGTACAGCGGCGCGGGCGACAGGTAGATGGTGTCGGCATCGAAACCATAGCGGACGAACTGGGCCCGGCGCGGCGAGCCCGAGCCTTCGGTCACATAGCCCTGCGGCTGCGCACGCACGATGCCCTTGGGCCGGCCGGTGGTGCCCGAGCTGTAGATCATGGTCGCGCCCATCCATTCCTCGGCCAGGCGCTCGGCCGGGTGCGCGGCGATGGCTGCTTCGTAGCTGTCCCAGCCGGGGATGGTGCCGTCCACCATCAGCCGGCTGCGGCAGGTCGGCATCAGGTCCGTCAACTGGTCGGCCAGCTCGCGCATCGCACAGGAGGTCACTACCACCTGCGCCTGGCTGTCCTCGATCAGGTAGGCGGCCTCGGGCGCAGTCAGGAAACGGTTGACGGGAGTAATCAGCAGCCCCGAACGCAGCGCGGCCCAGCACAGCTCGAAGCAGCGCATATTGTTCTCGAGCACCATCGCGATATGGTCGCCGCGACGCAGGCCAAGCGCGTACAGGTACTGGGCAAAGCGGTTCGAGCGCTGGTCCAGCTCGCCGTAGCTCAGGACCTCGCCCGTGGTGCCGTTGATGGCGGCGGGCTTCTCGGGATTCAGGGCGGCGTGATCGCCCAGGTACTTTGGGGTCGGGTTCATGGTACGGGTCCGTGGATGCGGTGCTCAGTGCGGGATCAGGCGGCTGGAATCTCGCCCGACGTGTCGGCATTGGCCCGCGGCCTGGCGGACCAGCGCGGGAATATGCTGGCCCAGCTCGGCGGCGTCCCAGCGGCCGGCCTTCTCGATGCGCGGGCCGGCGTGCCAGCCTTCAGCCACCGTGATGCGACCGCCGCGCACGCCGAACACGCGCCCGGTGACGTTGCCGGACTCGACGCTCCCCAGCCACGCCACCAGCGGCGCCACGTTGCCGGCATCGAGCGGGTCGAAGCCGGGCGCGGCGCCGGCGGTGAACTCGGCGCGGCGCTTGGCGATGATGTCTTCGGTCAGCCGGCTCATCGCGGTCGGGTAGATCGCGTTGACGGTGACGCCGTAGCGGTCCAGCTCGCGCGCGGCGATCACCGACATCGCGGCGATGCCGGCCTTGGCCGCGCCGTAGTTGGACTGGCCGGCGTTGCAGTACAGGCCGGACGACGAGCTGGTGTTGATCAGGCGCGCCGCGCGCTGGCGCCCGGCCTTGGATTCCTCGCGCCAGTAGGCGGCCGCGTGCCGCGACGGCGCGAAGGTGCCGCGCATATGCACGCGGATCACTGAGTCCCAGTCTTCCTCGGTCATGTTGACCAGCGCGCGGTCGCGCAGGATGCCGGCATTGTTGACCAGCACATCGAGGCCGCCGAAGGTCTCGATGGCGGCGCGGATCTTGCGCTCGGCGCCGGCCCAGTCGGCCACGTCGTCGAAGTTGGCGATGGCCTCGCCGCCGCCGGCGCGGATCTCGGCCACCACTTCCTGGGCCGGGCCGCTGGTGGCACCGCCGCCTTCGCCGCGCCCGCCGAGATCGTTGACGACCACTTTCGCGCCCTAGCGGGCGAACTCCAGCGCATATTCGCGCCCGATGCCGCGGCCGGCACCGGTGATAACGACCACGCGGTCCTTGCAAAGCTGTGACATGGTGAATCCTGTTCTCTTGGGTTGTGCGGGGCCGCGCCTTCAGCGCGCGCTGACGTCGTAGGTCTTGACCAGTTGCCCGTAGCGCACCCGCTCCGAGGCGATCATGGCGCCCATCTGCTTGCCCGGCTCGGCCAGCACTTCGGCATAGGCCGTGCGCGCGGCGAAGTTGCGGAATTCCGGCGTGCCGAGCGCCTTCAGCAGCGACGCTTCCAGCTTCTGCGCGATCGGCTCCGGGGTCTTGCTGCTGACGCCAAAGCCGATCCACACCGACAGCTCGTAGTTGGCTACGCCGCTTTCACGCACGGTCGGCACGTCGGGCAGTTCGGGATGACGCGTGCGGGTGGTCACGGCCAGCGGGCGCAGCTTGCCGGCGCGCAGCAGCGGCAGGGCGCCGCCGACATCCAGCAGGGCCAGGTCCACCGCGCCGCCCATCAGGTCGGTCTGCACCTGCGCCGCGCCCTTGTACGGAATGTGGTTCAGGTCGATGCCGGCCATCTGCTGCAACTGCAGCCCGCCCAGTCGATAGTGGTAGCTGTAGTTGGCAAGGCTGACCGTATGCGGCTTCCTGCGCGCGGCGGCGAGTACGTCGGCAAAGCTCTTGTAGGGCGAGTTGGCGCCCGTGACCAGCACCGCAGACGCGCGGATCGCGGCGGCCAGCGGGCGGATGTCGCGCGGGTTGTAGGGCAGCTTGTCGTTGACCAGCGGGTTGATGACCATGGCGCTGGGCGAGATCATCAGGATGCTGTAGCCGTCGGCCGAGGCGTTGAGCAGGCTCTGCACGGCGATGATGGTGTCGGCGCCGGGGCGGTTCTCGACCACGGCCGCCTGGCCCAGGTCCTTGCCCACCAGCTCGGCGACAAAGCGGGTGACCGAGTCCGAGCCGCTGCCCTGCGTCAGGGGCACGATAAAGCGCAGCGGATGCGAGGGGAAGTTGTCGGCGGCGCTTGCCGGCAGAGCCGGCAGCAGCATCGCGCAGGCCAGGCCAAGGCCCAGCAGGCGGGAAAGCGTGGAACGTTTCATGGCAGTCTCCTTGCGGGGCACTGCCGGCAGCACGATGCCGCCGGCGCGCCACCTCATTGCTCTGGTTCGGTCCGTGGCTCAGTACTTGCCGTACAGCGTCACCACGCAGGCGCCGCCCAGGCCGAGGTTGTGCTGCAGTGCCAGCTTCGCGCCTGCCACCTGCCGATGCTCGGCGGTGCCGCGCAGCTGGTGCGTCAGCTCGTAGCACTGGGCCAGGCCCGTGGCGCCCAGCGGGTGCCCCTTGGACAGCAGGCCGCCCGAGGGGTTGACCACCACCTTGCCGCCGTAGGTGTTGTCGCCGTCCATCACGAACTTCTCGGCGCCGCCTTCGGGGCAGAAGCCCAGGGCTTCATACGAAATCACCTCGTTGTGCGCGAAGCAGTCGTGCAGCTCGCACACGTCGACGTCCTCGGGGCCGATGCCGGCCTGCTCATAGACCTTGTTAGCTGCCGAGCGCGTCATGTGGGTGCCGACGTAGTTCAGCATCGACGGCGGGTCGAACGAGGCGGGCGGATCGGTGGTTAGCGCCTGCGCCACGATCTGTACGCCGGTGCGCAGGCCGTGCTGGCGGGCAAAGCGCTCCGACACCAGGATCGCCGCGGCGCCGCCGCAGGTGGGCGGGCAGGCCATCAGGCGCGTCATCACGCCGGGCAGCAGTTCCACGTCGTTCATCACGTCTTCGGTGGTGACGACCTTGCGGAACAGCGCCAGCGGGTTGTTGGCGGCATGGCGGCTGGCCTTGGCGCGCACTGCGGCAAAGGTTTCCATGCGGGTGCCGTAGCGATGCATATGCTCGCGGCCGGCGCCGCCGAAGGTGCGCAGCGCCTGCGGCAGGTGGGCCATGTCGGCGGTCAGGCCGTGCATGATCGGCTGGAAGCGGGCGCGGGTGACGGGGCGGTCATCCCAGTGCGACTTGAGCGCGCCGGCCTGCATCTGCTCGAAGCCCAGCGCCAGCACGCAGTCGGCATCGCCGGTCTCGATCGCCTTGCGCGCCAGGTAGAGCGCGGTCGAGCCGGTCGAGCAGTTGTTGTTGACGTTGATGATGGGGATGCCGGTCATGCCGACTTCATACAGCGCGGTCTGGCCGCAGGTGGAGTCGCCGTAGACATAGCCGGCAAACGCCTGCTGCACCTGCTCGTAGCCGATGCCGGCGTCCGCCAGCGCGCGGCGCGTGGCCTCGGCGCCCATTTCGGTATAGCTCAGGCTTGCGCCGGGCTTGGCGAAGGGGATCATGCCGACGCCGGCAACCAGGACTTTCTCGCTCATGATGGGTTCCTGAAGGAGGTTTCGAAAGAGGGGCTCAGAGCTTGCGCGCGATCAGGTCGCGCAGCACTTCGCTGGTGCCGCCGAAAATGCGGGTCACGCGCATGTCGGCAAAGGCGCGCGCGATCGGGTACTCGAGCATATAGCCGTAGCCGCCGTGCAGCTGCACCATGTCGTCGATGCACTTCCACATGGTCTCTGTGGCGTACAGCTTGGCGATAGCGGCTTCCTGGAGCGTCAGCTTGCGTTCCATGTGCTTGCCGATGTAGTAGTCGACCATGGTGCGCATCGCAACGGCCTGGGCCTTGACGTCGGCCAGCTTGAACTTGGTGTTCTGGAAGTCCCACACGGTCTGGTTGAAGGCGCGGCGGTCCTTCACGTACTGCAGCGTCAGCTCCAGCTGGCGCTCCAGCTTGGCGGCGCAGTAGACGGCGATGATCAGGCGTTCCTGCGGCAGTTCTTCCATCAGGTGGATAAAGCCGCCGTTCTCGTTGCCGATCAGGTTGGTGACCGGCACGCGCACGTTGTCGAAGAACAGCTCGGCAGTGTCGGCGGCGTGCTGACCCACTTTTTCGAGCTTGCGCCCGCGGCGGAAGCCCGCGCGGTCAGCCTCGACCATGATCAGGCTCACGCCCTTGGCGCCCGCCGCCGGATCGGTCTTGCAGACCACCACGATCATGTCGGCGTTCAGGCCGTTCGAGATAAAGGTCTTGCTGCCGTTGATGACGAACTCGTCGCCGTCGCGCACGGCGCTGGTACGGATCGACTTCAGATCGGAGCCGCTGCCGGGCTCGGTCATGGCGATGGCCAGGATCTTTTCGCCGCGGCAGATCTCGGGCAGCCATTTGCGCTTCTGTGCCTCGGTGCCCAGGCGCACGATGTAGGGCGCGGTGATGTCCGAGTGCACCGAGAAGCTCGGGCCGGAAATGCCGGAGCGGTGGTATTCCTCGGCCAGCACGGCGGAGTGGCCGAAGTCGCCGCCGCCGCCGCCGTATTCCTCTGGCACGGTGACGCACAGCAGGCCCTCGCGGCCGGCCTTGAGCCAGGTCTCGCGGTCGACGCAGCCGGCCTTGTCCCATGCCGCCTGGCGCGGCAGGCATTCACGCTCGAAGAAGCGGCGCGCGGTTTCCCTGAACATCTCGTGGTCTTCGCGATAGACGTTGCGGATGATTTCCATCGATGGCTCCCGGTCTGACTGGTGGACGGCAGCAGTGTTGCTGCCTCGTTGGGTCCAGTGTGGCCGGGGGCGGGTGGGAAGTCCCTACACCGGTGGTGTAGGTGGGGCAGATCAGGGGGTGGGCAGGGCGCCGGCATCGCGCAGCCGCGCCACGGCTTCGTCACGCCCGGTGACTTCCAGCTTGGCGTAGACATTGCGCAGGTGCCACTTCACTGTGTCGAGCGACACGTTGAGGATGCGGGCGATCTTCTTGTTCGGCATGGCCTGCGCCAGCAGGCCCAGCACTTCCTGCTCGCGCTCGCTGAGGGTGGCCAGGCGCGCGAGCTGCGCGGCAGGCGCCGGCGAGACGGCGGGGCTGGTGCAGGCGACCGGCCCGGCGGCGTCGGCCAGGCGCTGCGCGTAGAACGCCAGCACCGGGTCCAGGCTGTCGTCGCCGGCCAGCGCGGCCAGCATGGCCGGCACCCGCGGCGAGGCGTCGAGCAGGCTGCGCACCAGCCCGTGGCGGTGGCCGATGCGCAGGGCGTCGACCAGTTGCCGGCGCGCGGCGGCGGCGTCGCGGCGGCCCTGGTGGGCCAGCGCCATCAGCATGCGCAAGGTGGCCACGCGGGACCAGCGCCCGCCCGCCTCGGACAGCGCGGCCAGCGGCTCCAGGCGCGCCAGCGCGCCGTCGAAGTCGTTGTGGTGCAGGCACATGCCGATGCGGGCCAGGTCGGCGTGGACCCGCACTTCCCAGGCGGTGCTGCGCACCGCGCCGGCATGCCGGGCCGCCAGCGCTTCCAGCCGCAGCAGGGCGTCGTCGGCGGTGTCGACATGGCCGTCCTCCAGCAGCCGGCGCGAGCGCAGCGACAGGGCGCCGGCCACTAGGCGGTCGACCCGGTGGCGCTGCCCGTAGCGCTCCAGCCGGTCCAGAGATGCTAGCGCGCCGGCGTGGTCGCCGGCGTGCCAGCGGGCGCAGGACAGTGCCAGCAGCGCCCGCAGCACGGTGTCGGGGATCGAGATGCGCACCAGCACGTCGATGCGGGCGTCGAGCAGGCTGGCGGCGGCTTCGACATCGTTGAGTTCGTACAGGGTCTCGCCCAGTAGCGCGGCCGCCATGCAGGCCACGCCGGCGCAGGCCGCGCCGCGCTGCTCTGCATCGGCCAGCACGTCATGCAGCACGCGCTCGGCCACCAGCACCTGGCCCTCGACCGCGTGGGTCATGCCGCCCATGCAGCGGCCCAGCAGCGTGCCGCGCGGCGCGCCGTCGCAGGGTGCGCCGTCCTCGATCACGCGTCGCGCCTGGTCGTATTCGCCGCGGTAGATATGTATCCACGACAGGATGTTGCCGCGCCCGGTCAGGGTGAAGCCGTCCGCGCCGGCGGGCACGCGCTGCAGCGTCGGCAGCAGGTTGGCGACGGCGTCGGAGTCGTCGCGCAGCAGCGCCATGCTGCCGCGCAATATCGCCAGCGCATAGTGCTCGCGCGGGCCCAGCCGCCCGGCCTGGGCCTGCATCCGCTGCAGGCTGTCATGCAGTCCCTCGGCATCGCCCGCATACATCTGCAGGTGGGCCTGGACCAGCAGCAGGCCGAAACGGGCCCGGATCTGCTCGGCCGGAAGTTGCCGCACCAGCGCGGCCAGCTGGCTGAGTTCGCCGCGTTCCAGCAGGCCGTGGGCGCGGCCGTGCACCATGTCGGCGGCGGCCGCGCTGTCGCCGGCCAGCACCGCATGCCGCACGGCCTCGTCCGCGTCGCCGTGCGCGTTGAACCACTGCCAGGCTGCCGCGTGCATCGCGGCCTGCGTGCCGGGCGGCAGCCCGCCCAGGCGTCCCAGCAGCACCTCGCGCAGCAGCGGGTGCAGGCGGTACCAGGCTTCGCCATGGCTGTCGTTGCCGATCTGCGCGATGAAGAGGTCGTCGCGCGCCAGGTGCGCCAGCCGCGCGGTGATTTCGGCGGCGGCATTGGGGCGGCCCAGCAGGGTGGCGCACAGCGCGCCGCAAAAGCGGTGGCACAGCGCCATGCGGGTGAGCAGGTCGAGGTCGTTCGGCGTCAGCCGCACCAGCACCTCGCGCTCGAAGTAGCTGGCAAAGGTCTGCGCGTCGCGCACCTGGACCGGGTTGTACGACCCGCCGCGCTTGCCCTTCAGGTCGATGGCAAATAGCTGCAGGCCGGCGGCCCAGCCGTCCGTGAGTTCATGCAGCCGGCCGGCATCGCGGGCGTCGACGTGACCCAGCTGCTCCTGCAGGAAGCGGGCAGATTCCTGTGCGGAGAAGCGCAGGTCGGGCAGCCCGAAGGTCGACAGCAGCCCCTGCGTGCGCAGCCGCGCCAGCGATACCGGCGGGGCGGTGCGCGACGCCAGCACCACATGCAGCTGCGGCGGCGCGTAGTCGAGCAGCCAGCGCAGCGCCAGCACCACGCCGGGGTCGTCAAGGTGATGGACGTCGTCCAGCATCAGCACCAGCTCGCGCCGGCGCGCGCCGATGGCCCTCACCAGCGTGATGACCCAGTGCTCCACCGCGGACTGGTGGCCGTCGCGGCCCATCAGCACCCAGGCGTCGCGCACGATGGTGGGATCTACCGTGGCCAGGCTGGCGACCAGGCCGTTGAAGAACGCGGCGAGGCTGTTGTCCTCGGGCGCGAGCGACAGCCAGGCGACGTCGAAGTCCAGTGTCAGCAGGGCCTGGCGCCACGCCGCCAGCGTGCTGGTCTTGGCGCAGCCGGCCGGACCCTGGACCACCACGCAGCGCTGGCGCCGCGCCTCGGCCAGGCGCGCCAGCAGGGTGTCGCGCGGCATCAGCGGGCGGGAGCCGCGCGGCGGCACCAGCTTGGTCGGCGTGACCGGAAAGGCGGGTGTGGCGGGTGCCGCGGACTGGCTGGCGAGTTCTGCTGGCGCGGCTCCGGCCGGGGGCATGCTGGGCTCCTCTTGTCCGTGTGGCGCGGGCCGGCGGACCAATGCGATGACGGCATTGTAGGAGCGCCGTGCGGGCTGGCGGCGCCTTCGGGTGGTGGGCCACCTGATGCGGGTGGGGCGCCGGGCGCCCACCTGCGTGCCTTTTGCGTTACTGGTTCACGCCTGGTGCGCCATGATCCGCTCCGCCAGTGCCACCAGGCTGCGGTCGCTGCCCGCGGGGCCAAGCAGCGAGATGCCGAGCGGTGCGCCGTCGCGGCCGGCCAGCGGCAGGTTCAGCTGCGGGAAGCCGCTCAGCGGTGTCAGGCACAGCGTCTGGGCGGCCAGGTTGCGATAGGTCTCCAGCGATGCGATCGGCTCGGCGCGCAGCGGCGCGATATCGGGCATGGTCGGCAGCACCATCACGCCGTCCTGGCCCAGCAGCCGGCCCAGGTGCGCCGTGAAGTCGCGGCGCACCGCGCTGGCTTCTTCGAACTGCCCGCGGGTGACAGCTTTCGAGAACGCAAAGCGTGCCGCGACATCGGCGCCAAGCTCTAGCCCGTATTGCTCGATGAGGTCACCGTCGCTCTGCCAGGCCTCCCAGCCCTGCACATAGCGGAACACCCACCACAGCTCGGTCAGCGGCCGGTCGGACGCTGTGACCGGCGCGGCCTGGCCCAGTGCCGCCTCGATCCGGGCGACGGCCGGCGCCAGGGCGTCGCGGGCCTCCGGCGTCGGCTGGGCGAACAGGTCGGTGGCGAACAGCAGCCGCGGCGCGGCCGGCAGCGGCGCCGGGTCGATGCCGAGCATCACCTCGGCCACGCGCGCGAAGGTGCCGATGTCGCGCGCAAGGAAGCCGCAGGTATCCAGGCTCTCGGACAGCGGCAGGCTGCGTTCCAGTGAAATGCGCCCGTGCGTGGGCCGGATGCCGAACAGGCCGCAATGGCTGGCCGGCGCGCGCACCGAGCCGCCGGTGTCGGAGCCCAGCGCGAAGTCGCACAAGCTGTTCGATACCGCCGACGCCGAGCCCGATGACGAGCCGCCGGTGATGCGGTCCGGCGCCGCGCCGTTGACCGGGCGGCCGTAGTGGGCGTTCTGGCCGTTCATGGAGAAAGCCAGCTCGTCGGTATGGGTCTTGCCGACGAAGGCGGCGCCGGCATCCAGCAGCCGCTGCACTGCCGGCGCGGTCGCGCCCTTGATGCCCGAGCGCGCCAGCACGTGCGGATTGCCGCCGCCGGTCGGATAGCCAGCCACGTCGAACAGGTCCTTGACGGCAAAGCTCAGGCCCTGCAGCGGGCCGCTGGCGGCGTGCGGGACGGCAACCTCCGGATAGGGCATGAAGGCGCGGGCGGGGTGGGTGGCAAGCGTCATGAAGGGTTCCTGGGAAGCGTTGGGGTTCAGGGACAAGGGTTAGGCCGCGGTGGCCACCGCCGGCTCGGCGGCCAGCACGCAGCTGACGCGATGGCCGGTGCCGACGGTGACGGCCGGCGGCACCTCGGCCAGGCATTGCGGGCGCGCATGCGGGCAGCGCGGCGCGAAGGTGCAGCCCGGCGGCAGCGCGGCCAGGTCGGGCGGGGCGCCGCCGATGGTCTGCAGGCGCTGGCCGCGTTCCATGGCGTGCTGGCGGCTTTGCAGCAGGGCGATGGTGTAGGGGTGGCGCGCCGCGCGCAGCAGGATGCGGATCGGACCTTCCTCGACGATGCACCCGCCGTACATCACTGCGACGCGGTCGGCGATCTCCACCGCCGCGCCGATATCGTGGGTGACGAAGACGATGGACAGGCCAAGCTCGCGCTGCAGTTCGCGCAGCAGGATCAGCACCTGGATCTGCACGGTGGCGTCCAGCGCCGTGGTGGGTTCGTCGGCCAGCAGGATCTTCGGCCGTGCGGACAGCGCCAGCGCGATCATGGCGCGCTGGCGCATGCCGCCCGACATCTCGTGCGGATACGCCGCCAGGCGCCGCTCCGGGCTGGGAATGCGCACGGACTCAAGCGCCTTCAGCGCGCGCTCGCGCGCTTCGGCGGCCGGGACCTTGTCGTGGGCGCGGATGCATTCGACGATCTGCTGGCCCACGGTGTAGACCGGGTCCAGCGCCAGCAGCGGCTCCTGGAACACCATCGCCATGGTGCCGCCGCGCAGCCGGGCCAGCGCGCGCTTGTCGAGCGCCATCACGTCGGCGCCGTCGACGCGGATCTGGCCTTCCATGCGGGCGCGGCGCGGCGGGTGCAGGCGCATCAGCGCGCGCAGCGTGACGCTCTTGCCCGAGCCGGATTCGCCGATCAGGGCCACGGCCTCGCCGGCGCGCACGTCGAGCGAAACGCCGTTGACTGCGCAGATGGTCTTGCCGCCGCCGGAGAAGGTGACGCGCAGGTCCCGCACCGAGATCATCGGCGCGCCGGGCGTGCTTTGTGGAGTGTTGGACATGGTGAGTTCCTCAGGGCGCGATGGCCAGCAGGCAGGCGACCGGATGCCCGGCCACGAGGTTAGTCAGCTGCGGCTCGCGCCGCGCGCACACGTCCTGTGCCATGGCGCAGCGCGGATGGAAGCTGCAGCCGGGGGGCGGGTTGATCGGGTTGGGCGGGTCGCCGGCCAGCGGCGCGACCTCGGTGCGGTGGTCCGGGTCCATCGACGGCATTGAGGCCAGCAGCGCGCGCGTGTACGGGTGCGCCGGGTGGCGGTAGAGGGTCTCGGTGTCGCCGATCTCCACCACCTTGCCCAGGTACATCACCATGACGCGGTCGCACAGGTAGCGGATCACGTTGAGGTCGTGGCTGATGAAGACGTAGGTCAGGTCGAATTCAGCCTTCAGGTCCAGCAGCAGGTTCAGCACCTGCGCCTCGACCGATTTGTCCAGTGCCGAGACCGCCTCGTCCAGGATCACCAGCCGCGGGCGCAGCGCCAGCGCGCGGGCAATGTTGACGCGCTGGCGCTGCCCGCCCGACAGTTCGTGCGGATAGCGCCCGGCAAAGCGCGCCGGGTCCAGCCCCACGCGCTGCAGCAGGTAGCGCGCGCGCTCGGTCGCTTCGCGCGCCGGCACGCCATGCACGCGCGGCGTGAAGGCGATCGATTCCTCGATGGTCAGGCGCGGGTTCAGCGACGAATAGCTGTCCTGGAACACCATCTGCACCTGGCTGCGGAACTGCTTCATCGGCAGCTGCGCCGAGCCCACGCCCTGCGCGTCGAAGATCAGCTCGCCGCTGTCCTGCTGCGTCAGCTGCATCAACAGCCGCGCGGTGGTGGACTTGCCGCAGCCGGACTCGCCGACCACGCCGAGGGTCTCGCCCTTGAGCACGTCGAAGCTGACGCCGTCGACCGCGCGCACCGACGCGGCACGCGCGCGCAGGCCGGGCATGCCGGACTTGATGGGAAAGTGCTTGACCAGCTGGTGGGCGATCACCAGCGGCTGGGCCGGGCCGCCAATGTCGCGGCCGGCCTGGGGTGAGGGAGCCTGCATCAGTGCTGGCATGGTTCAGTCCTTGATTTCCATGGCCGAGCGGATGCCGTCGGCCAGCAGGTTGAACGAGACCGAGGTCAGGAAGATCATGGCGCCGGGCAGGGCGGCGACCCACGGCTGAGTGTAGATGGCCGTGCGCAGCGTGTTGAGCATCAGGCCCCACTCCGGCTCGGGCGGCTTCACGCCCAGGCCGAGGAAGGACAGGCCGGAGGCCAGGATCATCGACACCGAGATCAGGCTGGTGGCATAGACGAAGATCGGCCCGAGCACATTGTTGAGCACATGCGCGCGCACGATCGTCAGCGACGATGCGCCCGAGGCACGCGCCGCGTCGACAAACTCACGGTTGCGCACCTGGGTGGTCACGCTTTCCGCCACGCGCACGATCTGCGGGATAAAGACGATGGTCAGCGACAGCAGCGCATTGCCCACGCCCGCGCCCAGCGTGCCCGACAGCGCGATCGCCAGCAGCACCGACGGGAACGCGTACAGGATGTCCGTGAGCCGCATGATCATGGTATTGGTCCAGCCGCCGGCATAGCCGGCCACTATGCCCAGCGCGCTGCCGATGACAAAGGTAAGCAGCACCGGCGTGATGCCCATGAACAGCGACAGCCGCGCGCCCAGCATCAGGCGCGACAGCATGTCGCGGCCAAGCTCGTCGGTGCCGAGCGGGAAGTGCTCGGTGCCGATCGGCTTGAGACGCTTGAGGATCGATGAGGCGTACGGGTCGGCGGGCATCAGCACCGGGGCGAACAGCGCCGTCAGCACCAGCGCCAGCAGCACCAGCGCGGCGAGCATGGCCAGCTTGTTGCGCAGCAGGCGCCGGCCCACCGTGGCCCAGTAGCCGGGCGAGCGCTGCACCGCGGCAGCGGCCGGGGATTGGTCGAGCGTCATGTCCATGGCGGCCTCCTTAGCTGCGCTGGATGCGCGGGTCGAACAGCGTCTGCAGCGCGTCGACCAGCAGGTTGAGCAGCACGAAGAACACCGCCAGCACCAGGATGGTCCCCTGCAGCAGCGGGAAGTCGCGCTGGAAGATGGCGGCGTTGAGCAGGAAGCCGGTGCCGGGCCACGAGAACACGGTCTCGATCAGGATCGAGCCGCCCAGCAGGTAGCCCAGCTGCAGGCCCATCACCGAGAGCGCGGTCGGCGCCACGTTCTTGAGCACGTGGCGGAACACGGCCAGGTCCGACAGGCCGCGCGCGCGCAGGCCGACGATGAACTCGTTGGCCAGGATCTCGGCCACCAGCGCGCGCACCGTGCGTGCCACGATGCCCATCGGGATCACCGACATGGTCACCGCCGGCAGCAGCATGTACTGCAGGTGCTCCCAGTCCCACGCCCAGTCGCCGGAGCCGCCCGGCCCGGCGCCGGTGGCCGGCAACCAGCCCAGCAGCACCGAGAACGCGATCACCAGCACCATGCCCAGCCAGTAGTGCGGGATGCTGACGCCCAGCACCGACAACAGCGACGCGGTGCGGTCGGCCACCGAATCGCGCAGGTAACCGGCGACAAAGCCGAACAGGCAGCCGAAGCTGAAGCCGATCAGCGTGGCGACGGTGGCCAGGCGCAGGGAGTTGACCACCGCCTTGCTCACTTCGGCCATCACCGGGCGGCTGGTGGCGATCGAGGTACCGAGGTCGCCCTGCAGCGCGCGGCCAAGCCAGTGCGCGAATTGCTCCAGGAAGGGCTTGTCGAAGCCGTAGAGCGCGGTGAGCTGGCGGCGCAGGTCTTCGGAGGCGTCTGGCGGCAGCACCGACACCAGCGGATCGCCTGGGGCGATATGGACCAGCGAGAAGCACAGCAGCGCCACCCCGAGCAGGATGGGGATGGCATAGAGGATGCGGCGGAACAGGTATTGCATGCGAGGATCCGGCAAGTTGGGGGCGTGCGTGCGCAGCGCGCGGCACGCCGGAGAGACATGGCGGGATTGCCGGGCCGCGTGGCGGTGGGGCAGCCGCGCGGCGTCCGTCTGGCGGCCGGGGGATCAGTCCATCGACATCGTCGCGATATCGATGAACCAGCTCTGCGGCTGCACCACGCCCTTGACCTTCTTCGAGATCGCGCGCGGGCCGACGTCGTGCGCGATCAGTACGAACGGCGACTCCTCGACGATGCGGGCATGCAGTTTGGCCAGCGCCGCGTCGCGCGATTTCTCGTCAAAGGACGTGCGCGCGTTCTCGATCAGCTTGTCGAACTCGGCATTGCCGAAGTAGCCCCAGTTGTTCGAGACCGGCGGCTGCGTCTTGGTGCTGACGAAGCGCACCATGGCGAAGAACGGGTCCATCGCCGCAAAGCTGACGTTGATGGCGTTGGCGCCGTGCGTGCTGGCGTCCTTGGCGCCGACGCGCCAGTTGGTGAAGAGGGTGTTCCACTCGACCACGTCGAAGTCGACGTCGATGAAGCACTCCTTCAGGTTCTGCTGCACGTACTCGTTCATCGGCAGCGGCTGCATCTGGCCGGAACCAGACGCCGATACCTGCACCTTGACCTTGACCGGCCTGGCGGCCGAGTAGCCGGCCTCCTGCATCAGCTTCCTGGCCGCGGCCGGGTCGTACCTGATATCGAACTTCGGATTGCCCCACCACGGGTTGCCGGCCTCGACGATGCCCTTGGCCTCGGCCATGTAGCCGCCCAGCAGGGTCTTCAGCCCGCCGCGGTTGACGCACAGGTTCGCGGCCTGGCGCACGCGCTTGTCCAGCCACGGCGACCCTGGCGCGAACGACAGCTGCCACGGCCACATATGCGGCTGCGCATTGGCATAGACCTGGAAACCGCGGCTCTTGATCTGGGCGATGGCGTCGGGCGCCGGCGCCTCGATCCAGTCGACCTGGCCCGACAGCAGCGCGGCGGTGCGCGCGTTGGCCTCGGGCATCGGCACCATCACCACCTTGTCGATCCTGGGCACGCGCTTCGCGTCCCAGTATTGCGCATTGCGCACCACTTCCAGGCGCTCGCGCGGCACGAAGCGGCTCATCCTGAACGGGCCGGTGCCGGCGGCGTCGGCGGCGAAGGCGACCCAGGCCTGCTTGGAGCGCTCGACCGGATCGGTGACCGAGGCCGGCACCGCGGTGAACTTCTTCTCCCACTGCGTGGGCGAGGCCATGAACAGGTTGGTCAGGTTGTAGGGGAGGAAGGAGTCCGGCTCGGAGGTGACCAGTTCCACGGTGAGGTCGTCGATTTTTTTTGCCGTGCGCAGTGTCGGCATGCGCGAGGCGGTCACGCCGACCTGGCTGGGATCGAACTGCTTCGCGGTCTTGTCCAGCACCTTGCCGACATTCCAGACCACGGCATCGGCGTTGAACGGGGTGCCGTCGTGGAACTTCACGCCGGGGCGCAGCTTGAACACCCACCTGGTCTTGTCGGCGGCGTCGACCTTCCATTCGGTGGCCAGGCCGGGGATCAGCAGGCTGGGGCCGTTGCCCCTGGACAGGTCCCATTGCGTGAGGCCGTCGTACATCGGGATGCCGGAGAAGCGGTTGCCCTCGAAGCCCTGGTCGGGCTGGCCCAGCGTGCGCGGGATGTCGGCGGCGGTCATGCCGATGCGCAGCACCTTGTCGGCATGGGCGGCACCGGGCAGCGCGAGCAGCGCCAGCACGGCTGCGCTCATGACCGAGGCAGCGGACTTGAGACCTTTCGCGAGATGGGACGGGTGGTGGTGCACAGGCTTGCTCCTGGGTTGGCTTGAAGGGACGGATGTCTCTAAAGCAAGTCATGTGCCACGGTGACGGGCCAGTGCGGGCGGCGCTGGGACAGGCTGATGGTGGTCTGCTTCTTGCTGAACGGGTGCCTTCTTCCTTTCCTTCACCGACAGCAACCAGATATGGACCAGCTACACCTTCCCCGCATCAATGGCGCCCGCCTGTGGCAATCGCTGATGGACCTCGCCGCGATCGGCGCCACGCCCAGGGGCGGCGTGTGCCGCATCGCGCTGACCGAGGCCGACCGCCAGGGCCGCGACCTGGTGGTGCAGTGGTGCCGCGAGGCGGGCCTCGACGTGCGTGTCGACGAGATCGGCAACGTCTTCGCGCGCCGCGCCGGCAGCGACCCCCACGCACGCGCCGTGGCCACCGGCAGCCATATCGACACCCAGCCTTCGGGCGGCAAGTTCGACGGCAACTTCGGCGTGCTGGCGGGGCTGGAGGTCATGCGCACGCTCGACGACCTGGGCATCGTCACGCGCGCGCCGCTGGAGGTTGCGTTCTGGACCAACGAGGAGGGCACGCGCTTTACGCCGGTGATGATGGGCTCGGGCGTGTTCGCGGGCGAGTTCGACGCGGCCTTTGCGCGCGCGCAGGCCGATGTGGATGGCGTCAGTGTGGGCGACGCGCTGGCGGCCATCGGCTACCGCGGCGCGCAGCCGGCGGGCGAGGTGCCGGGCGGCATGTTCGGGGCCTACTTCGAGGCGCACATCGAGCAGGGGCCGGTGCTCGAGGCGGCCGGGCTGCCGATCGGCGTGGTCTCGGGCGCGCTGGGGCAGCAGTGGTACGACGTGACCGTGACCGGCATGGATGCGCACGCGGGCCCGACGCCGCTGGCGCTGCGCCACGACGCCATGCTGGCGGCCGCGCGCATGGTCGACGCGGTCAACCAGATCGCACATGACGAGGCACCGCACGGGCGCGGCACGGTCGGCTACCTGCAAGTCACGCCGAACTCGCGCAACGTGATTCCGGGCCGGGTCGATTTCTCGGTCGATTTCCGCAACCTGTCGCAGGATGGCCTGGACCGCATGCATGCGGCCATGCACGCGGGGTTCGAAGGCATTGCCGTGGCCGCCGGCGTTGAGGTCGACATCCGCCAGGTGGTGAAGTTCGAGCCGTGCGTGTTCGCGCCCGAGTGCGTGGACAGCGTGCGGCGCGCGGCGTCAGCGCTGGGCCTGCCGCATATGGACGTGGTCAGCGGCGCCGGCCACGATGCGGTCTACGTCGCGCGGCGCGCGCCCACCGGCATGATCTTCGTGCCGTGCAAGGACGGCATCAGCCACAACGAACTGGAAGACGCGCTGCCCGAGCATGTCGAGGCAGGCGCCAACGTGCTGCTGCAGGCCATGCTGGCGCACGCGCGCTAGGCGCGCGCGCCAGATCCGATGCTGGTTATCGGGGCTAGTTGCAGATCGTGCCGGGAACCGGCTTGCCGGAGGCGGTCAGCCCCTGGCACGCATCGCCGTTGCCCAGGTTGGTGTCCGACGCCGAGGACGGCGACAGCTTCAGCTTGCCTGCCACGGTGCAGCACCCGCGGGCTGGCGGCGGCGCAGGCGTGCGCCTGGTCGCCGGCAGCGGCGCCGGCCCGCCGGCTTCCGCGGTTTCTTCCGCGTCAGGAAAGACGCACTGCCCTTGCTGGCAGATCCGCTCTCCTTTGCACTGCATGTCGTACTGGCATCCGGCAGCCTGGGCGAGCGATGACCAGCCAGCGGCCATCGACGCTGCCAACAGCAAGGCAGGGAATTTCATATGCCCTCCGATCAGGGCTGAGGTGTAGATGCCGGAGACAGCCTGCGCAGCGCGCAACGCCGCCCCGACACCTTCAGAATAGATCGCGGCAAGGGCCGGCGAAAGGCGCTGCCACTCAGGTGTTCTACCACCCCTGCGGTAGCCCTCAATGGGCAATGGAGCGCGAGATCGCCCACGCGCATTCCATCACCAGCGGCGCCAGCTTCTTCTGCGCCTCGGCCATGCTCCAGCGGCTGGCCGGCGGCGACACGTGCACCGCGCCGACCGCCACGCCCTGGCTGTTGACGACGGGCGCGGCCAGTCCCATGTCGCCGATGAACAGCTCCTCTTCGTTGCAGGCGTAGCCCAGCCGGCGGCACGCCGCCACGCGCTCGAAGATGGCGTCGGGATCGGTCAGCGTGGCCGGCGTGCGCGCCTCGCGCGTTGACTGCGCCAGCATCGCCATGACCTGTTCATCGGGCAGCCTGCTGAGGTAAGCCCGGCCGGAACTGGTGCAGTACATCGGGATGCGCATGCCGACCGGCGTCAGCACCGGCATGTGTTTGGCGGTCATCAGCTGCGCCACGTAGACCATGTCCAGCCCGACCGGCTCGGTCAGGTTGGCGGTCTCGCCGCTGGCGGCGGCCAACTGCGACAGGTAGGGGCTGGCCACCGGGATCAGCGCATCGGCCGCCAGGTAGTTGTAGCCGATCTCCATCACCCGCGGCGTCAGCCGGAAGCGGCGCGTCTGCGGATGCTTGTCGACGTAACCCAGTGCCTCCAGCGTATGGATGGTGCGCTGCGCCGAGCTCTTGTTCATGCCGGTCAGCGCGGCCAGTTCAGACAGCGTCAGCGTGCGGTGGACGCCGTTGAAGGCGCGCAGGACTTCGAGGCCTTTTTCGAGCGACTGGTTGAACAGCGGGTTGTCGCGGTCGGGGGTGGGCGCCGGTGGCGGGGCGGGTTTTGACGGCATGGTTACGTCGGAAGCGAGAGGCCGGGCGGCACCATCGGCGGGATGGCTGCACCACGATGAGTGAATATTGCACCAATATACGAATGTATCGATTATCGATACGATGACCAAATCATAGCGTCGATGGCGGAAGCTGGAAAGAGCCGGCGTGGGGGTGCCTGCCGAGAGAGGCGGGGCGAAGGGGCTAAGGGGGAAGGGCTAAAGGGGAGGGGAGGTTGTCAGCCCGCCACTTGGAAGGCGGGTGGTGCGAGGGAGGGGACTCGAACCCCTACACCATTGCTGGCGTCAGGACCTAAACCTGGTGCGTCTACCAATTTCGCCACCCTCGCGGTCCTTGCGGCGCTGCCCGGGCGGGCGGCCGCGATGCTCGTTGGCAGGGGCAGGACAGGAAAGCAAAAAAGGCGGCTGGAACTGCCCGCCTTTGCGCTGTCCGCTGCTGGCTGCACCGGCTGCCGAAACGTGGTGTCGGCATGGCTTGCGCCTGCACTGCAACAAGGCTGCGGATTGTAGCGCAAGGCGCGGGGGGAATCCAGCCCTACCCGGCACGCCGGTGGCGGCGGCAAGCGGCAGGGATATATTGTCGGCTTTTCCCGATTCCACACGCATGCCGATGATTTCCCTCCCGACGCTGACTCCGCTGCGCTGGCGCCTGCTTTTCTGGGGCTGCGCGGCCGCGGTGCTGGTCCTGTCGCTGCTGCCGCCGAGCCAGCCCCTGCCGACCACCGGCTGGGACAAGGCCAACCATATGCTGGCATTCGCGGTACTGGGCGTGCTGGGGCGGCGCGCCTATGCCGGGCGTGGCTGGGCCGTATTGCTGGGGCTGGTGGCGTACGGCGGCCTGATCGAGTTGCTGCAGGGGCAGACCGGCTACCGCGAGGCGGACTGGCTCGACCTGCTGGCCGACTGCATCGGCCTGGCCGCGGGCATGGCGCTGGACTGGCTGGTGCGCCGCCTCAGTGCTCCTCGGCTTCGAGCGTGAACGTTGCGCCGTCGTCCTGGCCGAGCAGGTCGGTCAGCACCGGCATGGCCTGCTGCAGCGATTCCTTCAGCCGCCACGGCGGGTTGATGATGAACATGCCGCTGCCGTGCAGGCCCAGGCCGCCCTCGACCGGATGCTTCACGGTCAGGGTGACGTGCAGCCAGCTCTTGAGCGGCAGGCCCTTGAGCTGCACCGGCAACTGCACCGATTCGCGCCGCTGCACCTGCGGGTACCAGACCGCGTAGACGCCGGTGGCAAAGCGCTCCAGCCCGTCGCGCACGGTCTGCACGGTGCGGGCGTAGTCCTGCTTGTCCTCGTAGGACGGATCGACCAGCACCAGTGCGCGGCGCGGCGCCGGGGGCAGGATGGCCTTGATGCCGCCGAAGCCGTCGCCGTCGTACAGCATCACGCGGCGCCCGGCACCGCGGAAGTTGTCGCGCAGCACCTGGATCTCGGTGCTGTGCAGTTCGAACAGCCGCAGCCGGTCATGCTCGCGCAGCATCTGCCAGGCCAGCCAGGGCGAGCCGGGGTAGTGGCGCAGGTTGCCGTCCGGGTTGAGCGCGCGCACCTGGTCCAGGTACTCGTCCAGCATCTCCGGCAGCTGGGTGCCGCCGGCGGCGGCGCGCCACAGCGGCGCGATGCCGGTTTCGAACTCGGCCTTCTTCTGCGCGTAGGCGTGGTCCAGCGCATAGAGGCCGGCGCCGGCATGGGTGTCGATGTACCAGAACGCCTTGTCCTTCTGCGTCAGGTGCTCGAGCAGTTGCACCACGACGGCGTGTTTGAGGACATCGGCATGGTTGCCGGCGTGGAAGGCGTGACGGTAGCTGAGCATGGCGGAGCGGGGCGCTTCAGGGGCGCAAATCAGGGTGCAGGACGAGGCCGTCTGCGGGAAGGCCGCTATGCTACCATCCGGCGCGGATTGCCAACCCCGGCCCCTCCCACGCCCCGGCGAATCCGCCCGGGCATTTTGCTTCCGTCGAGTTTCCTGTCCCATGCCGCGCGCACTTGAGCCCGCCGAGCCCATCCTGTCTGCCGAAGGCACCCCGTATTCGCCCCGCTACGACGATGTCTACCACAGCACCGAAGGCGGCCTGGCCCAGGCCGCCCACGTCTTCCTGGGCGGCAATGGCCTGCCGCAGGCGTGGGCCGGCCAGGGCCAGTTCGTCATTGCCGAGACCGGCTTCGGCCTGGGGCTGAATTTCCTGGCGACCTGGCAGGCGTGGCGCAACGATCCGCAGCGCTGCGGCACGCTGCATTTCGTCTCGATCGAAAAACACCCGTTCACCCGCGAAGGGCTGGCGCAGCTGCATGCCGGGCTGGACGGGCTGCAGCCGCTGGCGCAGGCGCTGCAGGCGCAATGGCCGCTGGCGCTGCCGGGGCTGCACCGTCTGGCCTTCGACGACGGACGCGTGGTGCTGACGCTGGCGCTGGGCGATGTCGGGCAGGTGCTGCCGCGACTCGCGGCCGGCGTGGATGCCTTCTACCTGGACGGCTTCGCGCCGGCGCGCAATGCGCAGATGTGGTCGCCGCAGGTGTTCCGCGGACTGGCGCGGCTGGCCCGGCCAGGCGCCAGGCTGGCCACATATGCGGCCGCGGGCTTTGTGCGGCGCGGGCTCAAGGACGTCGGTTTCGAAGTCCGCAAGATGCCCGGCTTTGGCGGCAAGTGGCACATGACGGTCGCGCGCTTCCGCCCGCAATGGAAAGCGCGCCGCCACGCGCCGCCACTGCCGGCGCAATGGGCCGAGCGCCATGCCATCGTGATTGGCGCCGGCCTGGCCGGCTGCGCCGTGACCGAGCGCCTGGCCGCGCGCGGCTGGCGCGTGACGCTGTTCGATGGGCATGACGGGCCGGCGCGGCAGACCTCGGCGCATCGCGCGGCGGCCATGCATGCGCACGTGTCCGCCGACGACAGCCTGCTGTCGCGGCTGTCGCGCGCCGGCAACCTGTACGCGCTGCGCGCCTGGACGGCGCTGGCCGAGGCCGGCCACCCGGTCGGCTGGCACGGCTGCGGCGTGCTGCAGATCGGCGAGGACGAGGCCGAGGGCGAGGCTCAGCGCGCCGCGCTGGCGGCGATGGGCTTGCCGGAAGGGTTCGTGCGCTGGATGCGCGCTGACGAGGCCGCGTCGGCCCACCACGCCGGTGTGCCGCGTGGCGGCCTGTGGTTCCCGGGCGGCGGCTGGGCGGCGCCCCCGGACATTTGTGCGGCGCAGCTGGCGCGTGCCGGCGCTGCGGTGACTGCGCGGTTTGGCTGCCGGGTCGCCTCCATCGCGCGCGTTGGCGATCAATGGCAGGCAATGGGGCAGGACGGTGACGTGCTGGCGTCGGCGCCGGTACTGGTACTGGCCAACGCACACGAGGCGCAGCAACTGCTGCCGCAGCAGCACTGGACCATGCGGCGCGTGCGCGGGCAGCTGACCACGCTGGCGTCCGCGCAGGTCGATGCGCTCGGCGGCTGGCCGGATTGCGTGGTGACCGGTGCGGGCTACCTGCTGCCGCGTGCCGCCGACGGCACCGGCCGGGTCGGCTCCAGCTACGACGCCGACGAGGGCCCGCTGGTGGCGCAGCCCGCGGTCCACGCGGCCAACCTGGTGCGCCTGTCCGGGTTGTTGTCGCGGCAGGCCGATGCCGTGGCCGCCATCGATCCGGCGGGCCTGTCGGGCTATGTCGGCGTGCGCACGGTTACGCACAACCGGCTGCCGCTGATCGGGCAGGTGCCCGATGAGGCCGCCGCGCTGGCGCAGGTCGCATCGCTGCGCGGCGCGCACTTGCGTGACCTGCCGCGCATGCCCGGGCTCTACGCCGCTCTTGCATATGGGTCGCGCGGCCTCACATGGGCTGCGCTGGCCGCCGAACTGCTGGCCAGCCAGATCGAGGGCGAGCCGCTGCCGCTGGAGTCGGACCTGGCCGATGCGGTGGATCCGGCACGCCTGCTGCTGCGTGCGCTGCGCCACGGGCAGGCCGGATAGCGGCGTACGGTGCGGCAGGGCGGTTCCGGGTGCGTTCCGGGCAAAAACTGCCGGAAGCGAATCAAAACCGTGCGATAATCCCCGTTTTCCGTTTGCGCGGAGCGTTCCGTTCGCCGGTGCGCCGCCCCGGCCGTCCTGTGGTGACGGCGCCGTGGCGGTAAAGCGGGCGGTACATGCGCAAGCGGTAGCACCTACGAACACAACTACATTTCTGGATTGGATCTACGACCATGTCGAACGTGATTGAGAACCTCGGCAAGCTGGACCGCAAGGTGACCCTGGCCATCCCCAAGGCCGAAGTGGAAAAGGAAAAGCAGGAGCGCCTGGTTCGCCTGTCGAAGACCGTGAAGATGTCGGGCTTCCGTCCGGGCAAGGTGCCGATGAAGATGGTCGAGAAGCAGTACGGCCAGCAAGTCGAGTTCGAAGTGCGCTTCGACAAGGCCGCACGCAAGTTCTTCGACATCACCAAGGAACAGGACGTCAAGGTTGCCGGCCAGCCCAAGTTCGAAGTCAAGAACGAAGGCGTGGGCGATGACGAAGTGGCCTTCGACGCCACCTTCGAGGTGTACCCGGAAGTGACCATCGGCGACCTGTCGGCTGCCGAAGTCACCCGCACCGGCACTGATATCACCGACGCCGAAGTCGACAAGACCATCGACATCCTGCGCAAGCAGCGCGTGCACTACCACGCCCGCGGCGAAGCCGGCGAGCATGGCGACGGCGGTGCCGACGTTACCGCGCAGAACGGCGACCGCGTGACGCTGGACTTCGTCGGCAAGATCGACGGTGAAGAGTTCGCCGGCGGCAAGGCCGAGGATTTCCCGTTCGTGCTGGGCGAAGGCCGCATGCTGCCCGAGTTCGAGCAGGCCGCGCTGGGCCTGAAAGTTGGCGAAAGCAAGACCTTCCCGCTGGCCTTCCCGGCCGACTACCACGGCAAGGAAGTGGCCGGCAAGACCGCCGAGTTCACGGTGACCCTGAAGAAGATCGAATGGGCCCACCTGCCGGAAGTCAATGAAGCCTTCGCCAAGTCGCTGGGCATCGCCGACGGCAGCGTCGACAAGATGCGCGCCGACATCCGCGAAAACCTCGAGCGCGAAGTGAAGCGCCGCACGCACTCCATGCTGAAGGACCAGGTCATGGAAGCGCTGCTGAAGGCGAGCGAGCTGGACGTGCCCAAGGCCCTGATCGAGCAAGACCAGGAACGCCTGGTGGAAATGGCTCGCCGTGACCTGGAACAGCGTGGCATGCCCAACGCCAAGGACATGCCGATCCCGGCCGAGATGTTCGCGCAGCAGGCCGAGCGCCGCGTCAAGCTGGGCCTGATCCTGGCCGAGATCGTCAAGGCCAACGGCCTGGAAGCCAAGGCCGACCAGATCAAGGCCGAGATCGAGGACTTCGCCAAGAGCTACGAAGACCCGAAGGAAGTCATGCGCTGGTACTACGGCGACCAGCAGCGCCTGGCCGAAATGGAAGCCTACGTGCTCGAAAACAACGTGGTAAATTTCGTGTGCGACAAGGCCAAGGTCACCGACAAGAAGGTGTCCTTCGAGGAACTCACCGCCGAAGGCAACCAGCAGCAAGCCTGAGGCCGGAAGTCACCCGCAGCCCCGCGCCACGGCGTGGGGCGGGGGCAACGTCCCGAGTGACCCCGGATTGCCTTGCGATCCGACGAATCCATGGAGAACATGCATGACCCGCAATGATTTGCTGGACCGTCTCGCCACCACGCAGGCTTCGGCACTGGAAACCCAGGGCCTGGGGCTGGTGCCGATGGTCGTCGAGCAGTCCGGCCGGGGCGAGCGCGCCTATGACATCTACTCGCGCCTGCTGAAGGAGCGCGTGGTGTTCATGGTGGGCGAGGTCAACGACCAGACCGCCAACCTGGTGGTGGCCCAGCTGCTGTTCCTCGAGAGCGAGAACCCCGACAAGGACGTGTCGCTGTACATCAATTCGCCGGGCGGTTCGGTATCGGCGGGGCTGGCGATCTACGACACCATGCAGTTCATCAAGCCGGACGTGTCCACGCTGTGCATGGGTATGGCGGCAAGCATGGGTGCCTTCCTGCTGGCGGCCGGCGCCAAGGGCAAGCGTTCGGCGCTGCCCAACTCGCGCATCATGATCCACCAGCCGCTGGGCGGCGCGCGCGGCCAGGCCTCGGACATCGAGATCCAGGCGCGCGAGATCCTGTACCTGCGCGAGCGGCTCAACACCATCCTGTCGGAAGTGACGGGCCAGCCGGTCGAGAAGATTGCGCGCGACACCGATCGCGACAACTTCATGAGCGGCGACCAGGCGGTCGACTACGGTCTGATCGACAAGGTCCTGGCCCGCCGCGGCTGATGCTGCAGGCTGCCGAGGCGCGAACCGCAGCGGCGGCCAGCCAGGCTGGCACGGGTCCAAATGGCGAAGGCTACACCGGAACGAGGCCCCGTGCCTCGTTTTTCGCTTTTGCCCCACAGCCGGGGGGAACCGCCGGTGGTGCCAATTGTTTTGGCGTATGATGCGTTGAAGCGTATCGCCGAGGAGCCTTTCGCCCCGCGGTGTGCGCACTGCAAAAGTGACTGATTCCTATGGCGGACAAAAAAGGTTCATCCAGCGAAAAGCTTCTCTACTGTTCCTTCTGCGGCAAGAGCCAGCATGAGGTCAAGAAGCTGATTGCCGGCCCGTCGGTGTTCATTTGCGACGAATGCATCGACCTGTGCAATGAGATCATTCGCGACGAGGCCACGGCGTCCGAGAAAGACGCCGCCGCGGCCGCGCGCTCGGACCTCCCCACGCCCCACGAGATTCGCGAAAGCCTGGACCAGTATGTGATCGGCCAGGAACAGGCCAAGAAGATCCTGGCCGTGGCGGTCTACAACCACTACAAGCGCCTCAAGCACCTCGGCAAGAAGGACGATGTCGAGCTGTCCAAGAGCAACATCCTGCTGATCGGGCCGACCGGCTCGGGCAAGACGCTGCTCGCGCAGACGCTGGCGCGCCTGCTCAACGTGCCGTTCGTGATCGCCGACGCGACCACGCTGACTGAAGCCGGCTACGTGGGCGAGGACGTCGAGAACATCATCCAGAAGCTGCTGCAGAACTGCAACTACGAAGTCGAGAAGGCGCAGCGCGGCATCGTCTACATCGATGAGATCGACAAGATCTCGCGCAAATCGGACAACCCGTCGATCACCCGCGACGTTTCGGGCGAGGGCGTGCAGCAGGCCCTGCTCAAGCTGATCGAAGGCACCATGGCATCGGTGCCGCCGCAGGGTGGCCGCAAGCATCCGAACCAGGACTTCCTGCAGGTGGACACGACCAACATCCTGTTCATCTGCGGCGGTGCCTTCGATGGCCTGGAAAAGGTCATCATGCAGCGCTCGGACAAGACCGGCATCGGCTTTGCCGCGCAGGTCAAGAGCAAGGAAGAGCGCGACGCCAGTGAAGTCCTGCCGCAGACCGAGCCGGAAGACCTGATCAAGTTCGGCCTGATCCCCGAACTGATCGGCCGCCTGCCGGTGGTCGCGACGCTGGCCAAGCTGGACGAGGCCGCGCTGATGCAGATCCTGGTCGAGCCCAAGAATGCGCTGGTCAAGCAATACCAGAAGCTGCTGGCGATGGAAGGCGTCGAGCTGGAAATCCGCCCGGGTGCGCTGAGCG
Organism: Cupriavidus lacunae; assembly: GCF_003353055.1. GTDB lineage: Bacteria > Pseudomonadota > Gammaproteobacteria > Burkholderiales > Burkholderiaceae > Cupriavidus > Cupriavidus lacunae. The sequence continues at coordinate 32,336 of NZ_QKWJ01000005.1, read as the reverse complement.
CCATCGCCCGCAAGGCGATCCGCCGCAAGACCGGTGCCCGCGGACTGCGTTCGATCCTGGAACAGTCGCTGATGGACGTCATGTACGACTTGCCCAACTACAAGGGTGTGCAAAAGGTGGTGATCGATGAAAACACGATCAACGGCGATGCACCCCCGCTGCTGATGTACGAGGAGCAGCAGCCCAAGGTGGCAGGGTCCAACTGACGCGAGGGCTGCCAGAGGTGGTAAGTGGTCGGGACCACACCGGCAGCAGGGCGGAAAGGCCGTTCGCGTAGAAGCGAGCGGCTTTTTTTGTTTATTTCTACCGACGAGAGGGAGGAAACGCGGGTATGCTGTTTCAGAGGGGCCAGCAAGTGCAGGGAGCGGCATCTGCCTGCCTTGATGAATCGATTGGCACGTATCTTGTAATCGATTCGGGCGGCCCAATTTACGCCTTAAATGACTGACTTGGGGAAAATGATGTCCGGAACACAACTCCTCCCGGCCGAGCCGATTCGCCTTCCACTGTTGCCGCTGCGCGACGTGGTGGTGTTTCCGCACATGGTGATCCCGCTGTTCGTGGGACGCCCGAAGTCCATCAAGGCGCTTGAGACTGCGATGGAGGCGGGCAAGAGCATCATGCTCGTGGCCCAGAAGACGGCGGCCAAGGACGAGCCGACCGCCGACGACCTGTATGAGGTCGGCTGCATCGCCAATATCCTGCAAATGCTGAAACTGCCCGACGGTACCGTGAAGGTGCTGGTCGAGGGTACCCAGCGCGCAAATATCCGCGAGGTGAGCGAGGACGAATCGCACTTCATGTGCGAAGCCGTGCCCGTGCCGCCCGCACCTGGCGAAAGCGCCGAGACCGAGGCCCTGCGCCGCGCGATCGTGTCGCAGTTCGACCAGTACGTGAAGCTCAACAAGAAGATCCCGCCCGAGATCCTGACCTCGCTGTCCGGGATCGACGAGGCCGGCCGCCTGGCGGACACCATCGCCGCGCACCTGCCGATCAAGCTCGAGCAGAAGCAGAAAATCCTGGAGATGGTCAATGTGACCGAGCGCCTGGAAAGCCTGCTGTCGCAGCTCGAGGGCGAGATCGACATCCTCCAGGTTGAAAAGCGCATCCGTGGCCGCGTCAAGCGCCAGATGGAGAAGAGCCAGCGCGAGTACTACCTGAACGAGCAGGTCAAGGCCATCCAGAAGGAACTGGGCGAGGGCGAAGAAGGCGCCGACCTGGAAGAACTCGACAAGCGCATCAAGGCTGCGCGCATGCCGAAGGAAGCCAAGAAAAAGGCCGACGCCGAATTCAAGAAGCTCAAGCTGATGTCGCCGATGTCGGCCGAGGCCACCGTCGTGCGCAACTACATCGACACGCTGGTGAACCTGCCGTGGCGCAAGAAGAGCAAGGTCAACAACGACCTGGCCAACGCCGAGCGCGTGCTGGATGAAGACCACTATGGCCTGGAGAAGGTCAAGGAACGCATTCTCGAGTACCTCGCGGTGCAACAGCGCGTGGACAAGGTGAAGGCGCCTATCCTGTGCCTGGTCGGGCCTCCCGGCGTGGGCAAGACCTCGCTCGGCCAGTCGGTTGCACGCGCCACGAACCGCAAGTTCGTGCGCATGGCACTGGGTGGCGTGCGTGACGAGGCCGAGATCCGCGGCCACCGCAGGACCTATATCGGCTCGATGCCGGGCAAGATCCTGCAGAGCCTGTCCAAGGTCGGCGTGCGCAATCCGCTCTTCCTGCTCGACGAGATCGACAAGATGGGCATGGATTTCCGCGGCGATCCGTCGTCGGCGCTGCTCGAGGTGCTGGACCCGGAACAGAACCACACGTTCCAGGACCACTACATCGAGGTCGACTTCGACCTGTCCGACGTGATGTTCGTGGCGACCTCGAACTCGCTGAACATCCCGCCGCCGCTGCTCGACCGCATGGAAGTGATCCGCCTGTCGGGTTACACCGAGGACGAGAAGATCAATATCGCCCAGCGCTACCTGCTGCCCAAGCAGATCAAGAACAATGGTCTGAAGGCAGGCGAGATCGAGGTTGCCGAAAGCGCGATCCGCGACATCATCCGCTACTACACGCGTGAAGCGGGTGTGCGATCGCTGGAACGCGAGGTGTCCAAGATCGCCCGCAAGGTGGTCAAGCTGCTGCTGCTGAAGAAGGAGTCGGGCACGATCAAGGTCGATTCCGAGAACCTGGACAAATTCCTGGGCGTGCGCAAGTACGACTTCGGCCTGGCCGGCAAGGAAAACCAGGTGGGCCAGGTGACCGGCCTGGCGTGGACCGAGGTGGGCGGCGACCTGCTGACCATCGAAGCCGCGATCATGCCGGGCAAGGGCAACATCACGCGCACTGGTTCGCTAGGCGATGTGATGAAGGAGTCCGTGGAAGCAGCGCGTTCGGTGGTGCGTTCGCGGGCCCGCCGTCTGGGCATTACGGATGAGATGTTCGAGAAGCGCGACATCCACATCCACGTGCCCGAAGGCGCCACGCCCAAGGACGGCCCGTCGGCAGGCGGTGCGATGACCACCGCGCTGGTGTCGGTCCTGACCGGCATCCCGGTGCGCGCGGATGTCGCCATGACCGGCGAGATCACGCTGCGCGGCGAGGTGCTGCCGATCGGCGGCCTCAAGGAGAAGCTGCTGGCGGCCCACCGGGGCGGCATCAAGCTGGTGCTAATCCCGGAGGAAAACGTCAAGGATCTGGCCGAGATCCCGGACAACGTGAAGAACGCCATCGAGATTGTGCCGGTCCGCTGGATCGACAAGGTGCTGGAACTGGCGCTCGAGCGCAAGCCCGAGCCGTTGCCGGAAGAAGACGCCAAGCCCGCCGAAGTGGCGGACAAGGCCGCGGCCAAGGTTGAGCGTCTGCACCACTGACGCGGCCTTGGCCGTCCCAAGGAAACGCCGCGGGGCAGCGATGCCCGGCGGCGTTTTTTTTTGCGTGCGCGGGTCTTGGCAAACTGAAATCACCTGTATTACACTTGCGCCCTCGCAACGCAAACCACGGCAGCTGCCGCGAGGTGTGGAGCGATCAGCAAGTTGCAGGCAGCCGGCCTGCGATGGTCGAGCGGGTGCTTAGCTCAGTTGGTAGAGCGGCGCCCTTACAAGGCGTAGGTCGGGGGTTCGAGCCCCTCAGCACCCACCACTCTCCATCGCAAGTGCAAGAGCTACGCCGGCAGCAAGCGCCGACACAGGAGTGGTAGTTCAGTCGGTTAGAATACCGGCCTGTCACGCCGGGGGTCGCGGGTTCGAGTCCCGTCCACTCCGCCAGTTTTAAGGAAACGCCCGCGTAGCGGGCGTTTTTCATTTGTGCGGAGTGGAGGAAGCCGCCTGCGCGGCTTCCGGCGGGAATCGAAGGGCTGCGCTTGCAAGCGCAGCCGCGGCCCGCGGGACGTGGGCGAGTCCCGTCCACTCGCCAGTTTTGTTGGAAACGCCCGCATTTGCGGGCGTTTTCATTTGCTCCCTCATGTTTCCCGCCCTGCACAAAGGGTGCGTGCCCAGCGGCTCCTGATAGAATCGTGGAGTTTGTCTTTCGTGCCAATCCACTACCCGAATCCGCATGCTTGATTTCGTACGCAACAACCGGCGCCTGATGCTCTTGCTGCTGCTGGTGCTTGTTTTCCCGTCGTTCGTGTTCTTCGGCGTGGAAAGCTATTCGCGCTTCATGGACAGCTCGCACGATGCCGCCAAGGTCGACGGCCGTGCCATCAGCGTGCAGGAAGTCGACAACGTCGTGCGCGACCAGAGCGAGCGCGCGCGCCAGATCCTGGGCGCCAACTATGACCCGCGCCAGTTCGAAGGCCCGGATGCACGCAAGGCCGTGCTGGACCAGCTGATCCAGCAGCGCGTGATGGCCAATGCCGTGGCCAATGAGCACCTGACGGTGTCCGACGCCAAGCTGCTCGAAGAGATCAGCAACCTGCCGGCGATCGCGCAACTGCCGCGCACCAAGGACGGCAAGATCGACGACAAGGCCTATCTGCAGCTGCTGCAGTCGCAGGGCATGACGCCCGAGCAGTTCGATGCCCGCATGCGTTTCGAGCTGGCCACGCAGCAGCTGAGCGCTTCGGTTGCCGCGACGGCGTTCATGCCCAAGTCGCTGATCGAGCACCTGCTGGCCGTGCGCGACCAGCAGCGCGATGTGCAGACGCTGCTGTTCAAGCCGGCCGGCTATGCCGCCAAGGTGCAGCCCGATGCCGCCGCGCTGAAGGCCTACTATGACGGCCACCAGCAGGCCTTCTCGGTGCCGGAGCAGGCCAAGGTGGAATACCTGGTGCTGTCGGGCGAGGCGCTGGCCGCTGCGCAGGCGGTGACGCCGGAAGAGCTGAAGTCTTACTATGAAAGCAATATCGCGCGCTTCCGCGTCGACGAGCAGCGCCGCGCCAGCCATATCCTGATCGCCGCGCCGAAGGATGCGCCGGCTGCCCAGCGCCAGGCCGCGAAGGACAAGGCCACCAAGCTGCTGGAAGACCTGCGCAAGCATCCGGATACCTTCGCCGACGTGGCGCGCAAGAACTCGCAGGACCCGGGCTCGGCGGAGAAGGGCGGCGACCTGGGCTTCATGGGCCGCGGCGCGCTGGTCAAGCCGTTCGAGGACGCCATGTACGCGCTCAAGGACGGCCAGATCAGCGACGTGGTGGAGACCGACTACGGCTACCACATCATCAAGCTGACCGGCATCAAGCCCGCGGAAGCCAAGCCGCTGGATGCCGTGCGCCCGGAACTGGAAGCCGAGCTGCGCAAGCAGTTTGCCGACAAGAAGTTTGCCGAGCAGGCCGATGCCTTCGGCAATACGGTCTATGAGCAGGCCGACAGCCTCAAGCCCGCCGCCGACAAGTTCAAGCTGGCCATCCAGACCGCTGACAACGTCACGCGCCAGCCGAACCCGGCGCTGGGCGCGCAAAGCCCGCTCAATAACGAGAAGCTGCTCAAGTCGCTGTTCAGCGACGACGCGATCAAGAACAAGCGCAATACCGAGGCCGTCCAGGTGGCCCCGAACACGCTGGTGGCTGCGCGCATCGTCGAGTACCGCCCGGCGACCGTGCGCAAGTTCGAGGAAGTCGAGGCCAGGGTGCGCGAGGGCTATATCGCCCAGCAGGCGGCCGAGCTGGCACGCAAGGACGGTGAAGCACGACTCGCCGCGCTGAAGAAGGCCGACAGCGCCGACGGCTTCGGCGCGGTGCAGACCGTGTCGCGCACCAAGGCCGAGGGCATGGCGCCGCAGGCCGTGGAAGCCGTGATGCGCGCCGATGCCGCGAAGCTGCCGGCAGTGGTGGGTGTCGACCTGGGCGCCCAGGGCTATGCGGTCTATCGCATCACCAAGGTCAGCCAGCCGCCCGAGGCCAATCCGGCCCAGCGCCAGGCCGCGGCGCAGCAGATGTCGCAACTGTCCGGCCAGACCGACCTGCAGGCCTTCTATGAGAGCCTGAAGGCCCGGTCCAAGGTCAAGATGCTGACGCCGGTGGGTGCTACGCAGGCTCAGGGCGCTGAGTAAGCGGTTTGGCTATATGGTAAGCAGAGACCCCTGCCGTATTGGGTTTTTTGTTATTGGGGGTGGGGTTGCTTGCTCGCTGGGTTGGGGATGTCGGTCGGGTTTGATGTTGTCGTAGGTTTAAGCGCCTGGTTCCGCCCTGCTGGGCGGGTCACTTTTTGTCCGAGCGACAAAAAGTAACCAAAAAACGCGTCGCCTCAGGCGGCTGGCCATCCATTCCTCGGTGTTGGTGGGTCCAGCGGCGGTGATTTCCGTTCGATGGGGTTGGTGGTTCGACCCTGCAACGCACCCTGTCCGGTGCCTTGCGTCGACGGACTATTGGACGAACTCGACTTTAGGCTATTGGCAGCCTGCTAAACACGTTATCGGTGGGACGCCTACGGCTGCGCTGCGCGCACTCAGTATCGTAGGTCGAAGGCACTGGCACGGAGTGCGTCGCTGCGCTCGCACGGGGCGGTCGGGATGCCGGGCCAAAAGCGCAAATCAGGACGTGGCCGTTGGCTCTGCCACGTTAGGGCCGGCGCGAAGCGCAGCCGAAGGCGTCCCACCGAAGCGGTTCTTAGCAGGCTGCCAACCGCCTAAAGTCGGGTTCGTCCAATAGTCCGTTGATGTGGGCACAGACAGGGTGCGTAGCAGGCCCGAACGGCCAACCACGCCAAACGGCAAGCACCACCGCCCGAACCACCAACACCGCCAAATTGGTGGCCAGCCGCCAGAGGCGACGCGTTTTTTGGTTACTTTTTGTCGCTCCGGACAAAAAGTGACCCGCCCAGCAGGGCGGAATCAGGCGGTCAAACCTACGACAACATGGAACCCGACCTACATACCCAAGCAAGCCAACGAGCAAGAAGCCCCGCCGGCTAAAGCCGGCAAAACAGCCCCCGCATGCCAAGAGCGAATTCCGACAGCACAGCGCCAAGCCCCAAAACAGCCCCCCTCACCCCCCACCGCTACGCCTGAGCATCGGCTTGAGCTGCGGCCACACCGTATCGAGCAATGCCGGCTGTGCCGCGGCGGTAGGATGGATGCGATCCGCCTGGAACCAGTCCTGCCTCGTGATCACCTGGTCGAGGAGGAAGGGCACCAGCCGCACCTTGTACTCGCCGGCCAGCTTCGGATACAGCGACACGAACTTCTCGGTGTAGTCCGGCCCGTAGTTGGGCGGGATGCGCATGCCGATCAGCAGTACGCCCGCGCCGGCCTTCTGCGCCGTGGTGACAATATTGCGCAGGTTGGCCTCGGTAGTCTGCAGCGGCAGGCCGCGCAGCGCGTCGTTGGCGCCGAGTTCGACCACCACGATGGCCGGCCGGTGGCGCGACAGCAGGTCCGGCAGCCGCGTCTTGCCGCCGATGGTGGTCTCGCCGCTGATGCTGGCATTGACGACGCTATAATCGAAGCGCTCCTGCTGCAGACGGTCCTGCAGCAGCGTGACCCAGCCCGCGCCGCGCGCGATGCCGTACTCGGCGGACAGGCTGTCGCCAAGCACCAGCAGCGCGGGTGCGGCTGCCTTGGATGTTGCAGGCGTTTGTGCTTGTACTGTGGCCGATATCGCCAGTGCCATGCCGGCTGCCAGCAACAGCCTGCGCTTTTTCCCTCGGATCCCTATATCCATGTCTTCTTCCATTCTCGCTGTCGAGTCCCTCGGAAAGACCGTTGCCGACACGACCGGTTCGCTGACGATTTTGCACGACGTGACCTTTTCCGTCACGCCGGGCGAAACGCTCGCCATCGTGGGGGCGTCCGGATCGGGCAAGTCGACGCTGCTGGGGTTGCTGGCCGGGCTGGACCTGCCCAGCACGGGCGCCGTACGGCTGCAGGGCCAGGACCTGTACGCGCTGGACGAGGACCAGCGCGCCGCGGTGCGCGGCCGCCATGTCGGCTTTGTGTTCCAGTCATTCCAGCTGGTGGCCCACCTGACCGCGCTGGAGAACGTGATGCTGCCGCTGGAGCTGCGCGGCGAAACCTCGCAGGTGCGCGAGCGCGCCGTGGACATGCTGCAACGCGTTGGCCTGGGCGCGCGCCTGGGGCACTACCCGCGCACGCTGTCCGGCGGCGAGCAGCAGCGCGTGGCGCTGGCGCGGGCGTTCGTGGCGCGCCCGGACATCCTGTTTGCCGATGAACCCACCGGCAGCCTCGATACCGCCACCGGTGAAGCGGTCATCGCGCTGATGTTCGAACTCAACCGCGATGCCGGCTCCACGCTGGTGCTGGTCACGCACGACCGCTCGGTGGCATCGCGCTGCGGCCGCATCCTGACCATCGAAGCCGGCCGCGTGGCCAGCGACGAATGGATGGGCGCCGAGGTCTAGCTGGCGGCGCCCGCCTTCAGCACCGCGCGGGCGCGGTCGATCAGCGCGGAGGTGGAGGCATCGTGCTGGCCAGTCGCATTGCCGGCCAGCTCGGCCTCGATCGGGCGGGCCAGGATCTTGCCCAGCTCCACGCCCCACTGGTCGAAGGAGTTGATCTTCCACACCACGCCCTGCACGAAGGTGCGGTGCTCATACAGCGCAATCAGCGCACCCAGCACATGCGGTGTCAGGTTCTCCATCAGCAGGGTGTTGCTGGGGCGGTTGCCTTCGAACACCATATGCGCGATGCGCACTTCATCCTTCAGTCCGGCGGCGCGCAGCTCGTCGGCGCTGCGTCCGCGCATCAGCGCCTCGGCCTGCGCGAAGCAGTTGGCCAGCAGCTTGGCGTGATGGCCCGGCAGCCGGCGCGGCGGCACCAGCGGCGCGACAAAATCCACCGGCACCACCTGCGAGCCCTGGTGGATCTGCTGGAAATAGGCGTGCTGGCCGTTGGTCCCGGCCGTGCCCCACACCACCGGCGAGGTATGCGCGCGGATGGGCTGTCCGTCCAGCTGCACTGACTTGCCGTTGCTTTCCATCTCCAGTTGCTGCAGGAAGGCGGGAAACAGCTCCAGCGAGGTGGAGTAGGGCGCCATGCAGCTGGTCGGCAGGTTCCAGAAATTGCGGTACCAGATGCCCAGCATGCCCAGGATCACCGGCATGTTGCGCTCCAGCGGCGCGGTGCGGAAGTGCTCGTCCATGGCGCGCCCGCCGGCCAGCAGGTCGGCAAAAGCATTGAAGCCCACCGCCAGCGTGATCGACAGGCCGACCGACGACCACAGCGAGAAGCGTCCGCCGATCCAGTCCCAGAACTCGAACATATTGGCCGGGTCGATGCCGAATTCGCGCACCGCGTCGGTATTGGTCGAGACCGCGACGAAATGCTTGGCGAGGTCCTGCTCGGCTACGCCGTTGGCGACAAACCAGGCGCGCGCGCTGTGCGCATTGGCCATGGTCTCCAGCGTGGTGAAGGTCTTGGAGCAGACGATCACCAGGGTCCGCTGCGGGTCCAGCCGGACCAGGGTCTCGGCCAGGTCGGTGCCGTCGACATTGGAGACGAAGTGCATGCGCGGCCCGGTATTGCCGTCGGCATCTGCCAGGTGCGACAGCGCGCGGCACACCATGCGCGGCCCCAGGTCGGAGCCGCCAATGCCGATATTGATGACATCGGTGATGCGTTCGCCGGTGGCCCCCTTCCAGGCGCCGCTGCGCACGCGCTCCGAAAAATCGCGCATGCGCACCAGCACCTTCTGGATCGCCGGCACGACCGGTTCGCCGTCGACCCTGTAGCCGGCGCCGGCGGTGGCGCGCAACGCCACATGCAGGGCCGCGCGGTCTTCGGTGGTATTGATATGCTCGCCCGCGAACATGGCGTCGCGGCGTTTGGTCACGCCGGCCTCGGCCGCCAGCTGCACCAGCAGGCGCATGGTGTCGGGCGTGATCCGGTTCTTCGAGTAGTCGAGATAGAGCCCGGCGGCTTCCAGCGAAAATTGCGCGACGCGCTGCGCGCCTTCGCGATCGAACCAGTCGCGCATCTGTGCGTCGCGAAGGGTGTCGTGGTGCCGCAAGAGGGCGTTCCAGGCGTGAAGGTCAGTGGGCATGCAGGACAACCGTTGTTGCGCGAGCCGCGTGGCGTTGCCGGCTCGCAGGACTGAGTCGCAAGTATATCGTCAGCGCTGCCGGCATCCGGCCCGGCAGCGGTGCCATATCGTTACCACTTGCAACATAGCAGCCCTGGCGCGGGCTCAGTATCGGACATTGTCTGACGGCGCGTGCCGGGCAGGCGCCGGTTACGCCGCTCTGGATCAGCGCGTCATGCGCGCGCCCCGGCCAGCAACTGGTTGAAGACGGTGCGCGCCGGCGCGTACAGCTCGCTTGCCGTGACGCCTGCGGGCCCGGTGCCCTGGGCGACCAGGACATCGGCGGCCCGGCCGTGGATCCACACGGCCGCCTGGGCCGCGGCCAGCGGCGCCATGCCTTGCGCCAGCAGCGCGCCCAGCATGCCTGCCAGCACGTCGCCGGTGCCGGCGCTGGCGAGTGCCGCATTGCCGGTCGGGTTCAGCGCGCATGGGCTGCCGTCGGGTGCGGCGATCACCGTGCCCGATCCCTTCAGCACGACCACGGCCTGCCATTGCGCAGCCAGCGCTGCGGCGGCGGCGGGGCGGTTGCGCTGTACCTCGGCAACCGGCACGCCCATCAGCCGCGCGGCTTCGAGCGGGTGCGGCGTCATCACGCAAGCCGCGCCGCTGGCGGCCAGTGCCCCGGCCAATGCCGGATCGGCGGCCAGCAGGTTCAAGGCATCGGCATCCAGCACCAGCGGCAACGGCGCGGCTTGCAGCAGCCGGGCGAACTGCTTGTGCGCGCCGGCATCCGTGCCCATGCCCGGACCGATCACCAGTGCCGACATCGAAGCGAGGGCCAGTGCATCGACGGCATGCAGCATCAGCTCCGGATGCAAGGGATCGAGCAGCGGCGCGGGCTGCGCCAGGAAGCCGATATGCACCTTGCCAGCGCCGAGGAATTGCGCGGCCCTGGCGCCGAGCAGCGGCGCGCCGGTCATGCCCAGGTTGCCGCCGATGACCGCCAGCGAGCCGTGCGTGCCCTTGTTGCTGGCGTGGCGACGGCGCGGCAGCGCGGCGCTGAACAGCGCCGGGCCGTTTGCCAGGCAATGGGGTGTTTCGTCCGGCGGATAGTCAAGGCCGATCGGTGCGATATCGACCTCGCCGGCGCAGTCGCGCCCGTCCAGCGTCAGCAGCCCGAGCTTGGCGGCGATAAAGGTCAGCGTGCGCCGGGCGCGCACGGCCGGCGCGCCCGCGCCGGTGTCGGCGAACAGGCCACTGGGGATGTCCAGTGCAAACACCGGCAGCGCGCTGCGGTTGAGTTGTCCGATCCACCACGCCATGGTGCCGTCGGCGGGGCGGTTCAGGCCGATGCCGAGCAGGCCGTCGACGATCGCGGCGGTGCCCGCGGGCCAGTCCGCGTCATGCGAGGTATCCGTGCCTGCGACCACGCTGATGGGCACCCCGGCTGCGTGCGCCTGCTGCCAGGCGGTTTCGGCATCAGCGGGCAGGCGCTGCGGGTCCGCGGCCAGCCATAGCTGCACCGCGCGGCCAGCGCTGTGCAGCAGCGTGGCGGCGACCAGCGCATCGCCGCCGTTATTGCCGGGGCCTGCCAGGAACAGCAGCGGGCCGGAGGGCGCATGGCAGGCCAGCCAGCGCGCGGCCGCGGCACCGGCGCGCGACATCAGCGTGAAGCCGGGCAGTTGCGTGTAAGCGGCGTTCTCGATGCGGCGGATGGCGGCCACGTCGTACAGCGGTACCGGCGCGGATGCGGCCGCGTCGAGGGCAAACCAGCCGTCGCCGCTTTCGGGCGAGTTGGCGGTAGAGGCAGAGGGTGTCATGTCTGGTTATCTGGCGGGCCCCAACCCGTAGCGGTCGGGCTGCTGGCCCTCCATGTCGATGTCGGGGCCGCCATGGCTGCCGGAAGCACTGGCGCTGTGTCGAACCTGAATTGCCCCGCGCGCTCAGTCGTCGCGCTGCGAGGGTTGCACGATGCCTTCCAGCGCAAGGGCCGTGCCCAGCAGGTCGGCATCGCGCATCGGGCCGTGCGACAGCATCAGCCCCACCGGCAGCTCGTCCGGCGCGTGGCAGGGCATCGAGACCGAGCAGCCGTCAAGGAAATTGAATGCCGAGGTATTGCGCAACAGCAGGGCATTGACGCGGAAGAACTGCGCGTCATCGGTGCGCAGCGGCGCAATCTCGGGCGCGACCATCGGCACGGTCGGGCAGACCACGGCGTCGAAGCGGGCCAGGCGCGCTTCCATGCGGGCGATCCAGTCCAGCCGCGCGCGGCCCAGGTCGATATAGTCGGCGGCGCTGATATTGGCGCCGCGGTCGATGCGCGAGGCCACGCGCGGGTCGTACAGGTCGCGCCGGGCGGCCAGTACGTGGCGGTGGATGGCATAGGCCTCGGCCGAGCTGAAGCCGCCCTGGGCGTTCAGGCCGGCCAGTTCGCCGAGCTCGGGCAGGTCGACGTGCTCAATCTGCACGCCGGCGGCCGACAGCCGGCCCAGGGCGCGGTCGACGGCGCGGGCCACGGTCGGGTCGAGGTCGTCCAGCAGGACCTGGCGCGGAATCGCCAGCCGCGTGGCGGCGGGGTTGGTCACGCGCGGGATCACCGCGCTGTCGGCGATCACGCTGTCCACCGCGATGCAGTCGCTGACCGTGCGCGCCATGGCGCAGGCGGTGTCCAGCGTGTACGACAGCGGAAACGCCCCGGTCAGCGGCACGCGCCGCGTGGTGGGCTTGAAGCCGGTGATGCCGCACAGCGCGGCCGGGATCCGGATCGAGCCGCCGGTGTCGCTGCCCAGCGCCGCGACCGCCAGCCCCAGTGCCACCGAGACCGCCGCGCCCGACGACGAACCGCCCGGGATGCGGGCCACGCCATCGGCGCTGGCCGGATTCACCGGCGTGCCGTAGTGGGGGTTGATGCCGACGCCCGAGAATGCGAACTCCGTCATGTTGGTGCGCCCGACCAGGGCGGCCCCGGCCGCGCGCAGCCGGGCGACGACGGTGGCGTCCGCCGCGGCCGGCGCGGCATCCTTGCGCACCAGCGAGGCGGCACGGGTCGTTTCGCCCGCCACGTCGTACAGGTCCTTGACCGAAACCGGGAGGCCGGCCAGCGGATGCAGCGCCTTGCCGGCGCGGCTGGCCGCATCGGCGGCGCGCGCGACCTGGGCGGCGGCCTCGAAGGTGCTGTGCAGGAACACGGCTTCGGCGGCCGGCGTGGCGGCCCGCGCCGCGGCCTGCCCGATGATCTGCGCGCGGCTGGTGGCGCCGTCGCGCAGGCGGGTGTTGAGGGTGTCGAGGTCGGGAAGCATGGGTGGCATGGGGTCGGCAAACGGCGTGCAAGGAGGGCGGGGCGGGCAGCGCCGTGGCGGAGCTTGCCTGCCAGCGCGAGGAAGGGCGGTGCACATGCGCCGGGCCAGTTGTGGCCGGCGTCCTCCCTCATGCTTTACCTGTATTTATTAGGTGTTCATGCTCATAATTCGCCAATAAACTGTCAAGCTAAAATTGCCGGGGCGCGCTCGGGGCTTATACCTAGCAGCGCCAGCGCCGCCCCCATCGAAAGGAGTTTCCCGCATGCCACGCAAGCCAGCCGAGAGCGAGCACATCACGGACGCCGTGGCCGATGCCCCTGCCGTTGCCAATGAGGCAAGGCCGGCCACCGCGCTGTCGCGCGCGGCCGGCGCCAATATCGTGTCGTCATCGCACCTGGTGTCGGTGCGCAGCCCCGAGTTGTCCGAGTTCGAGTTCGGGCTGAACACCGCCTATAACGCCTACAGCCGCTGGGTGGTGCGTTGCATGGGCGCGGCCGGCGTGCGCGACCTGACCTTCCTGGACGTGCTGGTGCTGCACCACGTCAACCATCGTGGCCGGCCCAAGCGGCTGGCCGATATCTGCTTCGTGCTGAACGTGGAAGACACCCACCTGGTGACCTACGCGCTGAAAAAGCTGCAGGCACTGACGCTGGTGAGCGGGGAGCGGGTTGGCAAGGAGGCGACGTATTCGACCACCGCGGCTGGCGCCGAGGCCTGTGCGCGCTACCGAGAGATCCGCGAGCAATGCCTGACCAGCAACTTCACCGAAGGCAGCGAAGAGAATGCTGAGATCGGCGAACTGGCCAGGTTGATGCGGGTACTGACCGGACTGTACGAGCAGGCCGCGCGCTCGGCGACGTCACTCTGAGCCGTTTATACGGAGAAAGTGATGCATAAGCATTATCACGAAAACCCGTCACACGGGGCCGCCGTGATGCCGCAGTGCAAAATCCGGGTGCCGGCAAGGTACAATACCGGTTTCCCGCCGGCCGGCGCCCCATGCAGCGGTGCCGGCTAAGCAGCAGCCCCTACCTCACCGCCTCCCCGACCGCTACGATCATGGCGCATTTCTCATGCTTCCCCGGCGCTTTGGCGCTTTCCGCCTTCCGTCAGCAACGCCTGCTCACCGCCCTGCGGCAGATCGACGCCGATATTGAATCGGTGCATGGCCAGTTCCTGCACTTTGTTGACGCCCAGACGCCGCTGTCGGCCGAAGAGCAGTCCCGCGTGGCGGCGCTGCTGACCTACGGCGCCCCGTTCGCCGAGCAGCCCGAAGGCGACCGCTTCGTGGTGATTCCGCGCTTCGGCACGATCTCGCCGTGGGCCAGCAAGGCCACCGACATCGCCCATAACTGCGGCCTCACGCACATCCACCGCGTCGAGCGCGGCATCGAGATCACCGTGCTCTGCAAGAAGGGCCTGCTGCGCGGGCGCAAGACGCTGGACGCGGGCACCCGCGCCGCCGTCGCCGCGCACCTGTTCGACCGCATGACCGAGACCGTGGTCGCCACGCGCGATGACGCCGCCGGGCTGTTCCAGGAGTTGCCGGCCAAGCCGCTGCGCTTTATCGACATCTCGGCAGGGCGCAGCGCGCTGGCCGCGGCCAACGTCGAGATGGGCCTGGCGCTGTCCGATGACGAGATCGACTACCTGGTCGACGCCTACGGCAAGCTGGAGCGCAACCCGACCGACGTCGAGCTGATGATGTTCGCGCAGGCTAACAGCGAGCACTGCCGCCACAAGATCTTCAACGCCACCTGGACCATCGACGGCGTGCAGCAGGACAAGTCGCTGTTCGCGATGATCCGCAATACGCACCAGCTCAATCCGCAGGGCTCGATCGTGGCCTACTCGGACAACTCCGCGGTGATGGAAGGCGGCATGGCCGAGCGCTGGTTCCCGCGCGGCGACGACCACAAGTACGGCCGCCACGAGGCGCTGACGCACACGCTGATGAAGGTGGAAACGCACAACCACCCGACCGCGATCTCGCCGTTCCCGGGCGCTTCCACCGGCGCCGGCGGTGAAATCCGCGACGAGGGCGCCACCGGCCGCGGCGCCAAGCCCAAGGCCGGCCTGACCGGCTTCACGGTGTCCAACCTGATGCTCCCCGAGGCGGTCGAATCCTGGGAAAACGACCGTGACGCCGCCCAGCCGGTGACGCACCGCAACCCGGACGACAAGCCCGGCGTGACCGGCAAGCCAGACCGTATTGCCTCGCCGCTGCAGATCATGATCGACGGCCCGCTCGGCGGCGCCGCCTTCAACAATGAGTTCGGCCGCGCCAACCTGGGCGGCTACTTCCGCGTCTACGAGCAGAACGTCGGCGGCACCGTGCGCGGCTATCACAAGCCGATCATGATCGCCGGCGGCATCGGCAATATCGACGCCTCGCACACGCACAAGGACCCGCTGCCGGCCGGCACGCTGCTGATCCAGCTGGGCGGCCCGGGCATGCGTATCGGCATGGGCGGCGGCGCCGCCAGCTCGATGGCGACCGGCACCAATACCGCCGACCTGGACTTCGATTCGGTCCAGCGCGGCAACCCCGAGATGGAGCGCCGCGCGCAGGAAGTGATCAACGCGTGCTGGCAGCTGGGCGACGCCAACCCGATCCTGTCGATCCATGACGTCGGCGCGGGTGGCATCTCCAACGCCTTCCCCGAACTGGTGGACGGGGCCGGCCGCGGCGCGCGCTTCGACCTGCGCCAGGTGCACCTGGAAGAGTCCGGCCTGTCGCCGGCGGAAATCTGGTGCAACGAGTCGCAGGAGCGCTATGTTCTGGCGATCGCGCCGGACAGCTTCCCGCAGTTCCAGGCCATGTGCCAGCGCGAGCGCGCACCGTTCGCCGTGGTGGGCATCGCCACCGAGGAACAGCAGCTGCAGCTGGTCGACGCCAATGTCGACGCCACGCTCAAGGAGCACTACACCGTCAACATGCCGATGGACGTGCTGCTGGGCAAGCCGCCGCGCATGCACCGCGACGTCAAGCGCGTGGACGAGGCGCTGCCGGCCGTGGACGTGACCGGCATCGGCCTGGAGCAGGCCGTGCGCGACGTGCTGCGCCACCCGACCGTGGCCAGCAAGTCGTTCCTGATCAGCATCGGCGACCGCACCGTCGGCGGCATGAACGCGCGCGACCAGATGGTCGGCCCGTGGCAGGTGCCGGTGGCCGACGTGGCCGTGACCACGCTCGACTACCAGGGCAACGCCGGCGAGGCCATGACCATGGGCGAGCGCACCCCGCTGGCCGTGATCAACGCCCCGGCCTCGGGCCGCATGGCGATCGGCGAGGCGCTGACCAACCTGGCCGCCGCGCCGGTCAAAGACCTGGGCAAGGTCAAGCTGTCGGCCAACTGGATGGCGGCCTGCGGCGTGGAAGGTGAAGACGCGAAGCTGTACGACACCGTGCATGCAGTCGGCATGGAGCTGTGCCCGGCGCTGGGCATCAGCATCCCGGTCGGCAAGGATTCGCTGTCGATGCGCACCAAGTGGCAGGACGACGGCGTCAACAAGGAAGTGGTGGCGCCGGTGTCGCTGATCATCTCGGCCTTTGCCGCGGTGGACGACGTCAACCACACGCTGACCCCGCAACTGCGTACCGACGCGGGCGACACGGTGCTGATCGGCATCGACCTGGGCCGCGGCAAGAACCGCATGGGCGGCAGCATCCTGGCGCAGGTGACGCAGCAGGTCGGCGACAGCGCCCCGGACGTCGACAATGCCGAGGACCTGAAGAACTTCTTCAACGTGATCCAGCGCCTGAACCGCGAAGGCAAGCTGCTGGCCTACCACGACCGCTCGGATGGCGGCTTCATGGCCGCGCTGGCGGAAATGGCCTTTGCCGGCCACTGCGGCATCTCGCTCAACGTCGACATGCTGGCGCTGGACCCGCAGCAGGAGCAGGACTACGGCGACGCCAAGAACTGGGCCCAGCAGGTGGCCGAGCGCCGCAACGACCAGACCCTGCGCGCGCTGTTCTCGGAAGAACTGGGCGCGGTGGTGCAGGTGCGCATGGATGACCGCGACTCGGTCTTCGCCGTGCTGCGCGAAGCCGGCCTGTCGGCCTGCAGCCATGTGGTGGGCAAGCCCAACGCGACCGACCAGATCGAGGTCTACCGCGACGCCAAGAAGGTCTTCGGCGCCTCGCGCACCGACCTGCAGCGCAACTGGAGCGAAGTCAGCTGGCGTATCGCGCGCCTGCGCGACAACCCGGCCTGCGCCGACAGCGAGTACGACCGCCTGCTGGACGCCGCCGACCCCGGCATCAGCCCGGTGCTGACCTTCGATGCTGCCGAAGACATCGCCGCCCCGTTCATCGCCACCGGTGCCCGTCCGCGCGTGGCGATCCTGCGCGAGCAGGGCGTCAACTCGCAGATCGAAATGGCGTACAGCATGGACCGCGCCGGCTTCGACACGCACGACGTGCACATGAGCGACCTGATCGCTGGCCGCGCCAACCTGGCCGACTTCACCGGCTTCGTCGCGTGCGGCGGCTTCAGCTACGGCGACGTGCTGGGCGCGGGCGAGGGCTGGGCCAAGACCATCCTGTTCAACGGGCAGATGGCCGAGCAGTTCGCGGCCTTCTTCAACCGCCAGGACACCTTTGCGCTGGGCGTGTGCAACGGCTGCCAGATGATGAGCAACCTGGCCCCGATCATCCCAGGCGCCGGTGCCTGGCCGCAGTTCACGCGCAACCAGTCGGAGCAGTACGAAGCGCGCTACGTGACCGTGGAAGTGCAGTCCTCGCCGTCGATCTTCTTCGCCGGCATGGAAGGCAGCCGCATCCCCATCGTTGTGGCCCACGGCGAAGGGTTTGCCGACTTCTCGCAGCAGGGCAATATCGACCAGGCCCATGTGGCGCTGCGCTTTGTCGACAACTACGGCGCGGTCACGCAGGCCTATCCGCTCAACCCGAACGGCTCGCCCGATGGCATTACCTCGGTGACCACCGTCGATGGCCGTTTCACCGTGCTGATGCCGCACCCGGAGCGCGTGTTCCGTGCCGCGACCATGAGCTGGGCGCCGGATACGTGGAAGCAGGTTGCCGACGGCGGCAGCCCGTGGATGCGGATGTTCCGCAATGCGCGGAAGTGGGTGGGGTAAGCACCAGCCCAGGGCCTGCGCCCTTCGTCCCGACCCAGAGCCACCGGCAGCGCCGGTGGCTTTTTAGTTTTTCGGCGATGCACGCCGCCAATGCGCGGATGGCGATGGCCATTTCGCTTCGCATCTTGGAATCTTCCGCATTTTCCGCCGTTTTTGCCCTGTTACTCTGGCGCTGACTCACGATCGGAAGCAGGGCTGGTCCCCTTGCAGCCGGGTCGTTTGAGCACGGTACGGTTGAATCGGAGATCCAGTCATGAAGCAGACGGCGCAGTCGTCCCCGGCAGTCGATGCAGACTATATGTTCGCCCCGGTCCCGCGCGATGCGCGCAGGCCGACCTGGAAGCAGGTGATGGTGTGGGTCGGGTTTGGCTACGTTGCCACCGGCCTGTTTATCGGCGGCACCCTGGCCGGGCCGGCGGGTGGCGCGGGCGTTTCCTTCCCCATGGCGTTGCTGGCCATCGCCATCGGCATGGGCATCCTGTTCGTGCTGACCTCGCTGCTGGGCGTCATCGCGCAACGAACCGGGCTGAGCCTGGCCCTGCTGTGCCGTTATGCCTACGGCGCCAAAGGCATGAACCTGCCGATGCTGGCGATGGGGCTGCTGACGCTGGGCTGGTTCTCGGCGATCACGGGCATGGTGGGGGATATCTGGGGGGCCTTCATTGGCAACCCGAGCGGCATCGTGGTGCTCGACCCGGGCCGGATGGGGTACCCCATCGCCCCCATTACACTGGAGGTCTTCGCGGCATGCCTGCTCTGCGGGCTGTTGTTCACCGCGACTTCCATGTCCGGCATGAAAGGGCTGGAGCGCCTGGCGGTGCCGGTGGCGCCCGTCATCATGCTGATCGCGGTGCTGGTCGGCATCGGCATGCTGGACGAGGGCGGCGGGCTCGGCAGTTTTATCGCGGCCTCCTCGCAGAAGAGCGGTTTGCCGCTATCGTCGGCCGTCACCATGCTGGTGGGGAGCTGGATTGCCGGCGCCATCATGGGCGTCGACCTGTTCCGCTTCAGCCGGAACGCCCGAGCGGTGTGGCTGGGCTCGGCAGCCTGCTTCCTGCTGACGAATCCGTTGCTCAATATCGTCGGCTATATCGGCACCGTCACCGTCGGCGAATACAACTATGTGTCGTGGATGCTGGAGAAGAGCTTCCTGCTGGCACTGGCGGGCGCGGTCACGTGGACCTTGTCGCTATGGACCACCAACGATGCCGAGCTCTATTGCAATGCGCTCTACACGGGTCCCGTGCTGCAGTCCTGCGGCTTCGGGGTCGGCAAGAAGCAGCTCGTCCTTGTGGCAGGCCTGGCCGGTACCGTGCTCGGCTCGCTCGGCTTCTACCAGATGTTCTTTTCGCACTTCATCAACTACCTCGGCATCATGGCGCCGCCGCTGGCCGGCCCGCTGCTGGCGGACTACTACGTCAAGCACAAGGGACGCTATGACGTTCGCGAACTGGATGCCCAGCCGGCGTTCAACCGGGCGGGCGTGGGCGCGGCGCTGACCGGCATGATGCTGGGACTCGGCCTTGAACTGAACCAATGGCTGGCCGCCTGGCCGAACGGCCTGGTGGCGCTGCTGGCCACCGTGCTGCTGTACTTGCTGTTGCACCCGATACTGAACGCGAAGCCGCGTCCGCTGGCGCAGAGGGCATCATGAAGAAGGTCTTCCTGAATGAATTCTCGACGGCCGAGCTCGAGGCGATGTTCGCCGCCGGTGACATCGACAGTGCGATCACGGTATTCGGCAGTTGCGAAAGCCATGGCGGCCACCTGCCACTGGGGCCAGACCTGTTCGTGCCCACCGAAGTGGCCGGCAGGCCGCGCAACGGCTCGAGCGCACCGTCGTGGTCCCGGGCGTGCCGTTCGGCACCTCGATGCATTACAACGCCAATCCGATGGCGATCTCGCTTCGCTTCGAGACGGTGACGGCCGTCGCCGAGGATATGTTCGAGAGCCTGCTTGCCTACGGCATCCGGCACATCTTTGTGCTGAACGGCCATGACGGCAATATCGCGCCGCTGGAAATTGCGCAGCGCAAGGTCAAGCAGCGGCATCCGGAAGCCGTGTTCGCCTATATGCCCGCCTGGTGGTACCTGGTCGGCAATCTGCTCGGGGACGGCTTCTTCGCCGAGTGGGATGGGCTGGGGCACGGCGGCGAAGGCGAAACCTCCATCACCATGGCGGTGCGCCCGGAATTGTGCGACCTGAGCAAGGCCGTGCGCCAGATGCCCGATGACAGCATCCGCCTTGGCGAGCGCGTGCAGATCATGTGGGATATCGCTGAAGTTTCCGCGACGGGCGCCACGGGCGATCCTACGCGGGCCAGCGCGGAGAAGGGCAGCAAGATGCTTGACGCCCTGGTGGGGCTGGTGGTCGGCAGTATCAGGCAGCTCGACGACGAAGGGTGGCGTTACGATCGCCGTCAGTAGCGGGCGAATAGTAAAGGGCGAATCAGTCCGGTATCGGCGCGCGCAAGCGTGAACTCCACGACGCATATGCATAAGTCAGCATCCGCCCGGCCTCGAAATCAGGGGGCGGCCTGATCTCGCCGCGAGCCTCCTTGTACGCCACCGCGGCGTGCAGGATCTTCTCGGGCGCGTAACGGTCACGCAGGGGGAGATGGGGATGGAGCCGGCGCCAGCCAGGGGCGGCGCCGTCCAGGGTCGCCCAGGCCAGTGCGCAATAGCACATGCCCCGGGACGAGAGATGCCAGAGTTGCCAGTAGCGGCCAGTCGACTCCACGCGCTGCATCCTTGTATATGACAGGACCGGCGGGGGCGACCGGACCAATGCTTACTGGATCCTGGCCTTGTCCTTCAGCGCCTTCATCATGGCCTGGAACTGCTCGCGCTGCCAGTTCTGGTCGCCCATCAGCATCTGCGTCAGCTGCGGCTTGACCTCTTCGAACGACGGGATCTTGGCGTCGCGCGTGTCAACCAGTTCGATGATGTGCCAGCCGAACTGGGTCTTGACCGGGGTATCGGTCATCTGGCCCTTCTTCAGGCCGGTCATGGCTGCGGAGAACTCAGGCACGTAGCTGCTGCTGTTGGCCCAGTCCAGGTCGCCGCCGTTGGCGGCCGAGCCCGGGTCCTTGGACGAGGCCTTGGCCATGTCCTCGAACTTGGCGCCGCCCTTGATCTTGGCGATGATCGCCTTGGCGTCGGCTTCCTTTTCCACCAGGATGTGGCGGGCGTGGTATTCCTTGCCGTTGCCGAACTGCGACTTGATCTTGTCGTACTGCTTGAGCAGCTCGGCGTCGCTGGCGCCGTGGGTCTTGACGTAGTCTTCGAACACCGCGCCGGCCAACACGTTCAGGCGAGCCTGTTCCAGTTGCTCCTGCACGTCGTCGCGCTGGGTCAGGCCGCGCTTGTTGGCTTCCTGGGAGAGCAGTTCGCGGTCGATCAGCATGTTGCGGGCGCGCGTGCGCAGCTCCGGGTTGTCGGGCTGGCCGGTGCCGGCGATCAACTTGTCCAGCTTTGCCGACGGAATGGCCTTGCCATTCACCACGGCGGCATTCTGGGCGAAGGCCGGCAGGCTGCCGGCAGCAAGCACAGCCGCCAGGCTGAACGAGAGGACGGTGGTCTTCATGGAATCAGGTCTGAGAGTTGCTGGAAGAATCGCGTGATTGCGCGAGGGATTGTGTGCGGGATTGATACTCTTGGTCGGTGAACGCAGTCACGGCGAGCGCGTGGATCTGCGTGGGGAACAGACCGCGCAGCGCATCATACACCATGCGGTGTCGGGCAACCCGGTTGTGACCTGCAAAGCGCTCGCTGACGATTGTCACGTCGTAATGTCCACCGCCGGACGCGGCGCCGGCATGCCCGGCGTGCGCCGCGCTGTCATCGCGCACGGCAAGGTGGCTGGGGGCGAGCGCTTCGCGCAGCATCGCCTCGATCGTGGCGGGATCGGCTGCCATCAATGGTTTCCTTGGTTTCGGGGGGCGGGAGCGGGCAGTCAGTCCTGGCTGTTCTCGGGCATGTGGCGCGACAGCCAGACGCTCTGCGCGACGATGAATACCAGCATCAGCCCCATGCTGCCGAACAGCTTGAAGTTGACCCAGGCCTCGGTCGAGAACTGGAAGGCCACGTACAGGTTGAGCACGCCCATGGCGGCGAAGAAGCCGGCCCAGGCGGCGTTGAGCCGCGTCCACACGGCATCGGGCAGGGTCACCTGTTTTTCCATCATGGCGCGGATCAGGTTCTTGCGCCAGCCGATCACCGAGCCCAGCAGCGCGGCCGCGAACATCCAGTACAGCACGGTCGGCTTCCACTTGATGAAGGTTTCGTTGTGCAGCACCAGCGTGGCGCCGCCGAAGACCCCGATGATCAGCAGGCTGACCCACTGCATCGGCTCGACCTTGCGGTGGCGGAACCAGACCCAGCCGATCTGCAGCACCGTGGCGCCAATGGCCACGGCGGTGGCGGTGTAGATGTCGGCCAGCTTGAAGGCGGCAAAAAACAGGATGACCGGGAACAGGTCGAACAGGAATTTCATGCGGTACCAGGTTGTGTCAGGCGTCCTTGCCGGAGCATTAGCGCTGCGGGTCGCGCCGGGGTTCGTCGCCGCTGCCGGCACCGTGGGCATCATCCGCCGCACGCTGTGCCGGGTCGCGATCATCGAATTTTAGCGCAGCCGAGTTGATGCAATAGCGCAGGCCGGTCGGGGCGGGGCCATCTTCGAATACATGGCCCAGATGGCTGCCGCATTCCTTGCAGCGTACCTCTACGCGCGTCATGCCGTGGCTGTGGTCGACATGCTCGGCAATCACCTCGCCGTTGATCGGGCGGAAATAGCTGGGCCAGCCGCAGCCGGCGTCGAACTTGGTGGCGGATTCGAACAGCGGCGTGCCGCAGCCGACGCAATGATAGATGCCATTGTCCCAGTGGTCCCAGTAGCGGCCGGTGAACGGGCGCTCGGTGGCGGACTCGCGGGCCACGCGGTATTCGATGTCGGAGAGTTGTTCACGCCACTCGGCGTCGGTCTTGGTGGTGGTCATGGTTTGTCCTCGCGGGTCTTCGTCTGAAGGGTTTCCTCAGGTCAGGCGTTGGTCGTGCGAACTGCGTGAACCTTACACCGGCTGGTGCCGGCGTGCAGGCCGCCTCACGATGAGCAGCTGACCTCCAGCCCCGACGCCCAGTCCGGCGGCAGCGCCGCGTAGTGCTCGGCCTCCGGCTGTTCGTCGAACGGTCGCGACAGCACCGCCAGCAACCGGTCCACTTCGCTGAAGTCCTTGTCGCGGGCGTACCGGATGGCGGTCTCGGCCAGGTGGTTGCGCAGCACGTATTTGGGGTTGACCGCCAGCATTTCCAGCTCGCGGGCGGCATCGTGCGATGGCTCGGCGCGCAGGCGCGCGCGGTAGTCGGCCACCCAGGTGTCGAAAGCGGCGCGGTCCAGGAACAGGTCGCGCACCGGCGCGTCGCGCGAGGCGTCGGTGGACGAAATGCCGCACAGCTTGCGCCAGAACAGCGTGTAGTCCACGCGCTGGCCGTGCAGCAGCTGGAACAGGCTGGTCAGCAGCGGCTCGTCGGACTTGTCGTCGCCGCCGGCGGGCGGGCGCAGGCCCAGCTTGGCGCGGTAGTGGCGGAAGAACGCGGCGGCGTAGCGGTCGCGGAACGGGTCGAGCGCGGCGCGCGCGGCTTCCACGGCGGCGTCGCGTGCGGTTTCCTGGTCGGATTCACCTGGCACCAGCCACAGCGGCAGCAGCGCCTGCGCCAGGCAGTGCAGGTTCCAGAACGCCACCTGCGGCTGCTGGCTGTAGGCATAGCGGCCCTGCGTGTCGGAGTGGTTGCAGATATGGTTGGCGTCGAATGCATCGAGAAAGCCGAACGGGCCGTAGTCGATGGTCAGGCCCAGGATCGACATATTGTCGGTGTTCATCACGCCGTGGCAGAAGCCCACCGCCTGCCAGTGCGCGACCAGGTCGGCGGTGCGCAGCGAGACTTCGCGCAGCATTGCCTGGTAGGGCTGGGCATCGTCGCGGCACGCGGGCATGAAGTTGTCGATGACAAAGTCCGCCAGCTTGCGCAGCGCGGCCACGTCGTCGTGCGCGGCGAAATGCTCGAAGTGCCCGAAGCGGATAAAGGTCGGCGACAGCCTTGTCACCACCGCGGCGGTCTCGATGGTCTCGCGGCGCACCGGGGCGTCCGAGCCCATGATCGACAGCGCGCGCGTGGTCGGCACGCCCAGTGCGGCCATGGCTTCGGAGCAAAGGTACTCACGGATCGACGAGCGCAGCACCGCGCGGCCATCGGCCATGCGCGAGTAGGGCGTCAGGCCCGCGCCCTTGAGCTGGATTTCCCACGGGCCGTTGGCGGTCTCGGCCTGCGTCAGGCGGATGGCGCGGCCGTCGCCGAGCTGGCCGGCCCAGACCCCGAACTGATGCCCGGAATACACGCTGGCGAGCGGGTCGGCCCAGTCCGGCACCTGGTTGCCGACAAAGGTCTCGATAAAGTCCTGCCGGCTGCCGATGCTGGCGTCCCAGCCGAGCAGCGCCGCCGCGGCCGGAGCCACCCCCACCAGGTAGGGTGACGGCAGCGGCGTGGGACGCAGGCGCGTGAAGAACTGCGCGCCGAGATCGGCGAAGCCGGGCGCGGTGCGAAAGGGCACGGACAGCGTGGCTGGCGTGGCTGCGTCGGTGGGCTGCGGAGCTTGTGACTGGGGCGTGTCTGGCATCGCGTAGGGGCGCCTCGGGGCGCAAGGGGGCGGTGCGAATTCCGTGCGGTCGTCGATGTGCCGGGAACCGTGTAAAGGTCGGTGCAGCGCGGCATGCCGAGGGCACGAAAATGCGATGGTGGCTAGGGAAAACGACATGTTGAGGCGCAACATGCCACGCAGTATTGTACGTCCTCAACGGCACTCGACTGCTCGACCGAGTGAATGCCGCCATGCGCCGCACGGTTATTTTCCTCCTTCAGTGCGCACATGAATCCGGTGCATGGACTTCCGCAGAATTGCGGCCCGACGACTAGCAGCACGCGACGACGGCAACACACAGCAACGCGACGACAGTACGGCAAGTGCACCACTGGATCGGCTCGATGCTGATTCCATGCATGCGAACGACCGCCAAAAAATAGTACGGTTGTTCGTTTTTCGGCGGGACAGACCACACCTCAGGAGGCAGGTACATGGCATTGATGGGTCAAATGATGAGCGCGCCGCTGCTCATTTCCTCCATCATCAAACACGCCGCGCGTTATTACGGCAGCACCGAGATCGTCTCGCGGCGCACGGAGGGCGACCTGCATCGTTATACGTACCGCGATTGCGAACTGCGTGCCCGCAAGCTGGCGCAGGCGCTGGGCGCACTGGGCGTGAAGCAGGGCGAGCGCGTCGGCACGCTGGCCTGGAACGGCTATCGCCACCTGGAGATCTACTACGGCGTATCCGGCATGGGCGCCGTCTGCCATACCGTCAACCCGCGCCTGTTCCCCGAGCAGGTCGCCTATATCGTCAACCACGCGGAAGACGGTTATATCTTCTTCGACCTGACCTTCCTGCCGCTGGTGGAAGGCGTCGCGCCGCATTGCCCCAACGTCAAGGGCTGGGTGGCGATGACCGACCGCGCGCATATGCCGGCCGAATCCAGGGTGCCGCTACTGTGCTACGAGGAACTGGTCGAGGCCCAGGACGGCAACTACGAATGGCCGCAGTTCGACGAGAACCAGGCGTCGAGCCTGTGCTACACCTCGGGCACTACCGGCAACCCCAAGGGCGCGCTGTATTCGCACCGCTCGACGGTGCTGCATTCGTATGCGTCGGCGATGCCGGACGCGCTGGGCTGCTCCGCCAGCGACGTGATCCTGCCCGTGGTGCCGATGTTCCACGTCAATGCCTGGGGCCTGCCGTATTCGGTGCCGCTGGTCGGTGCCAAGCTGGTGCTGCCGGGTGCCAAGCTGGACGGGGCCTCGGTCTATGAATTGTTCGAGCAGGAGAAGGTGACCTTCTCGGCCGGCGTGCCAACGGTGTGGCTGGGCCTGCTGCAGCACGTGCAGTCGAACAAGCTGAAGTTCTCGACTTTCCACCGCACCGTGATCGGCGGCTCGGCCGCGCCGCCGGCGATGATCCGCGCGCTCGAGGCGCTGGACGTCGAGGTGATCCACGCCTGGGGCATGACCGAGATGTCGCCGCTGGGCACTTCTTGCAAGCTGCTGGCCAGGCACCAGGGCCTGTCCGATGCCGACCGCCACAAGATCCAGGAAAAGCAGGGCCGCGTGATCTACGGCGTCGACATGAAGATCGTCGATGGCGACGGCAAGGAGCTGCCGTGGGACGGCAAGGCCTTCGGCGACCTGATGGTGCGCGGCCCGTGGGTCATCGACCGCTACTTCCGCAACGATGCCAGCCCGCTGGTCGACGGCTGGTTCCCGACCGGCGACGTCGCCACCATCGACGCCGACGGCTTCATGCAGATCACCGACCGCAGCAAGGACGTGATCAAGTCCGGCGGTGAATGGATTTCGTCGATCGATATCGAGAACGTCGCCGCCGCGCACCCGGCGGTGCATATGGCGGCCTGCATCTCGGCCTACCACCCCAAGTGGGACGAGCGCCCGCTGCTGGTGGTGGTGAAGAAGCCCGGCGCCGAGGTCACCCGCGAGGAACTGCTGCAGTTCTTCGAAGGCAAGGTCGCCAAGTGGTGGATTCCTGACGACGTGGCCTTTGTCACCGAGATCCCGCTGACCGCCACCGGCAAGATGCAGAAGCTCAAGCTGCGCGAGCAGTTCAAGGACTACAAGCTGCCGACTGCCTGAGGCCGGCACACCCGCAGTCCGGTGCGCCATGCCAGCTTGCGGCGTGGCGTATCCGGGGCGGGCCGGGCGCGCGACGGTTGGCGCGCCCGGCCCGCCGCCATCAACGACAAGCCAACGAAAAGAATGAAGGAGACAGGTATGACCAAGATGCGTCCGCTGGTGGCCGGTGTGGCCATGTTTGCCGCAGTCGGTTCTGCGCTGGTTTCGGGTACCGCATTCGCGGATACGGTGAAGATCGCCTTTATCGATCCGTTGTCGGGGCTGATGGCTCCCGTTGGGCAGAACCAGCTCAAGAGCTGGCAGTATGTTGCGGACATGGCCAACCAGAAGGGCTGGGCAGGCGCGCACAAGTTCGAGGTGGTGGGCTTCGACAACAAGCTGTCGCCGCAGGAAAGCCTGACCATCCTCAAGCAGGCGGTCGACCAGAACATCCGCTATATCGTGCAGGGCAACGGCTCGTCGGTCGGGATGGCGCTGGAGGACGCGGTGGCCAAGCACAATGAGCGCAATCCGGGCAAGGAAATCGTCTACCTGAACTACGCCGCGGTGGACCCGGACATGACCAATTCCAAGTGCAACTACTGGCATTTCCGGCTCGACGCCAACTCGGACATGAAGATGGAGGCGCTGACCACCTTCCTGGCCAAGGACCCGAACGTCAAGAAGGTCTACCTGATCAACCAGAACTACTCGTTCGGCCACCAGGTGGCGCGCGCGGCCAAGGACTACCTGAAGCGCAAGCGCCCGGACATCCAGATCGTGGGTGAAGACCTGCATCCGCTGGCACAGGTCAAGGACTTTGCCCCGTATGCCGCCAAGATCAAGGCCTCGGGCGCCGACACCGTGATCACCGGCAACTGGGGCAGCGACCTGGCCCTGCTGATCAAGGCGGGCAAGGACGCCGGCCTGACCACCAACTACTACACCTACTACGCCGGCACCACCGGCGTGCCCACGGCGATGGGCGCGACCGGCGCCGAGCACGTCAAGTACGTCGGCTACTACAACCCCAACAACAAGGGCTTCAAGGGTGCCGACGTCATCGAGGGCTTCAAGAAGAAGTACAACGACGACTTCTACGTGATGGCCTCGTACACCGGCATCGCCATGCTGGCGAAGGCCTTCAAGGACAGCGGTTCGACTGATCCGGTCAAGGTCGCCAAGGCGCTGGAGGGCATCAAGGTCGACAGCATGAACGGCCTGGTCGAGATGCGCAACTCCGACCACCAGGCGCAGCAGCCGCTGGTCGTCGCCACCTGGACCAAGGTTGACGGCAAGGACGTCAAGTACGACCAGGAGAACACCGGCTACGGCTGGAAGACCAACGCGCTGATGGACCAGTACGTGTCGGCCCAGCCGACCTCCTGCCAGATGAAGCGGCCGGGCTGATCCTGCCCGGGACGGGCCGGTCACGCTGACAAAGTGGCCGCCCGGCCTGCATACTTCCGGTCTTTCCGGCCGTAATTTCGGTCTTTGTTTCGGACGATAACGGGGGGCGTCCGGGGGCGTTGTCCGCCCCCGGAGGGGGCGCTCACCCTCAATCCACCCGGACGGATGCCGGCTTGCCCACGCATGGCGGCACCAGCTTGAAGGACACGCTGTGGAATTCTTCATCATCTCACTGCTGAACGGCATCAGCTACGGGCTGCTGCTGTTCATGCTCTCATCGGGCCTGACGCTGATCTTCAGCATGATGGGCGTGCTCAATTTCGCGCATGCCAGCTTCTACATGCTGGGCGCCTACTTTGCCTACACCATCGCCAGCAAGGTCGGCTTCTGGCCGGCGCTGATCTTCGCGCCGCTGCTGGTGGCCGGAGCGGGCGCACTGGTGGAGCGTTTCGGCCTGCGCACGGTGCACAAGTACGGCCACGTGGCCGAACTGCTGTTCACCTTCGGCCTGGCCTACCTGATCGAAGAGGGCGTCAAGCTGGTGTGGGGCCTGGCGGCGGTGCCGTACCGGATTCCCGCGGAACTGGACGGCCCGCTGTTCACCGTGTTCACCTCATCCTTCCCCAAGTACCGCGCCTTCATGATGCTGGTGTCGCTGGGCATGCTGGTGGCGATCTACCTGGTGCTGACGCGCACCCGCATCGGCCTGGTGATCCAGGCCGCGCTGACGCACCCGGAGATGGTCGAGGCGCTGGGCCACAACGTGCCGCGCGTGTTCATGATGGTGTTTGGCGGCGGCGCCGCGCTGGCCGGGCTGGCCGGCGTGATCGGCGGCAATGCCTTCGTCACCGAGCCGTCGATGGCGGCGGCGGTCGGGTCGATCGTGTTCGTGGTGGCGGTGGTGGGCGGCATGGGATCGCTGGTAGGCGCCTTTATTGCGTCGATCCTGATCGGCGTGCTGCAGACCTTCGCGGTCACCATCGACGCCTCGCTGGCGGGCCTGATGACCAGCCTCGGGCTGGCCGTCAGCGACGCCACGCCGTTCTATGCCTTGTGGAAGCTCACGGTGGCCCAGGTGGCGCCGGTGCTGCCATACCTTTTGCTGGTGGTGATGCTGATCTTCCGCCCGCGTGGACTGATGGGAACCCGGGAGAGCTGACGCCATGGAGCGAGCGATGCAACAACCTCGCGAGCCGGTGGTGACCGGCCGCACCCTGCGCTACCGGCCGCTGAACCTGGTGCGCTGGATCATCTGGAGCCTGACCGTGCTGGTCATGCTGGTGATGCCACTGATCTTCACCGGGGGCTTCGCCATTACGCTGATGTCGCAGATGGGCATCATGATCATCTTCGCGCTGTCGTACAACATGCTGCTCGGGCAGACCGGCATGCTGTCGTTCGGTCATGCGGTGTATGCGGGCCTGGGGGCCTTTATCGCCGTGCATGTGCTGAACATGATCGGCGCGGGCAAGGTGTGGCTGCCGGTGTCGATGCTGCCGCTGGTGGGCGGGCTGGCCGGCGCCTTCTTCGGCGTGATCTTCGGCTATGTCACCACCAAGCGGTCCGGCACCACGTTTGCCATGATCACCATGGGCATCGGCGAGATGGTGTTCGCCAGCTCGCTGATGTTCCCGGAGTTCTTCGGCGGCGAGGGCGGTATTTCCACCAACCGCGTGGTCGGCGATCCGTTCCTGGGCATCACCTTCGGGCCCGGGCGCCAGGTCTACTACCTGATCGCGGCGTGGTGCCTGCTGTCGATGGTGGCGATGTACGCCTGGACGCAGACGCCGCTGGGCCGCATCGCCAACGCCGTGCGCGACAACCCCGAGCGGGTCGAGTTCATCGGCTACAACACCCAGCGCGTGCGTTACCTCGTGCTGATCCTGTCGGCGTTCTTCGCCGGCATCGCCGGCGCGCTGGGCG
Source organism: Cupriavidus lacunae (assembly GCF_003353055.1). GTDB lineage: Bacteria > Pseudomonadota > Gammaproteobacteria > Burkholderiales > Burkholderiaceae > Cupriavidus > Cupriavidus lacunae. Next base: position 2,451 of record NZ_QKWJ01000005.1, on the reverse strand, counting down.
CCATCAACTTCGAGATCGTATCGGCCGAGAACGTCAGCGCGGTGCGCTCGGGCGGCGTGCTGCTGGCGGTGTTCATCGGCGGCGCTGGCGTGTTCTTCGGGCCGGTCATCGGCGCGGTGGTGTTCGTGCTGTTCGCGGTGGCGCTGTCGGACCTGACCAAGGCCTGGCTGCTGTACCTGGGCCTGTTCTTCGTGCTGATGGTGATGTTCGTGCCGGGCGGGCTGGCCAGCCTGCTGCTGATGCAGATGCCGCTGCTGGGCAAGGGCAGGCTGGGCCGCATGCTGCCGTCGTATGCGCGTGCGGGCGGGGCCGGCGCGGTGTTGCTGCTGGCCATGATCCTGACGGTCGAACTGGTCTACAAGGTGCAGGTCGACAGCGCCAACGGCACCGCGATGTCGCTGTTCGGCGTCGGCTTCGATGCCGCAGCCTGGACCCCATGGCTGGTGGCGGCGGTGCTGTGGGCGGTGGGGCTGGCCGCGTGGCGGCTGGCGGTGCGCGCCGCGCGCGCGCAGTGGGACAAGGTGCAGGCAGAGATCGCAGGAGGCAGGGCATGAGCGCGGCGGCACTGGAACTGACCGATGTACGCAAGAAGTTCGGCCAGACGGAGATCATCCGCGGCGTCAACCTGAGCATCCCGAAGGGTGAGCGCCATGCGCTGATCGGCCCGAACGGGGCCGGCAAATCGACCACCTTCAACCTGATCTCGGGCCGCTTTGCACCGACGAGCGGAACGGTGCGCCTGAACGGCGAGGAGATCGGCGGGCTGCAGCCCTTTGTCATCAACCGCATGGGGCTGTCGCGCAGCTTCCAGATCACCAATATCTTCCACCGGCTGACGGTGTTCGAGAACCTGCGCTGCGCGGTGCTGTGGTCGCTCGGCTACAAGTATTCATTCTGGCACCGGCTCACCGGCCTGCGCGACGCGCGCGAGCGTGCCGACGAAGTGCTGGAGCTGATCGGCATGCAGCATCGCCGCGATACCCAGGCGGGCTTGCTTACCTATGCCGAGCAGCGCGCGCTGGAGATCGGCATCACCATCGCCGGCGGCGCCGAGGTGATCCTGCTGGACGAACCCACCGCGGGCATGAGCCGCTCCGAGTCGGACCATGCGGTCGAGCTGATCCGCAAGGTCACCGTGGGCAAGACGCTGGTGATGGTGGAGCACGACATGAGCGTGGTGTTCGGCCTGGCGGACCGGATCTCGGTGCTGGTCTATGGCGAGGTGATCGCCACGGATACCCCGCAGGCCATCCGCAACAACCGCAAGGTCAAGGAAGCCTACCTGGGCACCACGCTGGACGAAGACATCACCGAAGGAGCGCACTGATGGGCAAGCGCATGCTGGACGTGACGGACCTGCACGCCTACTACGGCAAGAGCCATATCCTGCACGGCGTGGATGCCCATATCGATGAAGGCGAGATCGTTGCGCTGCTGGGGCGCAACGGGGTGGGGCGCTCGACCATGGCCAAGGCCATCCTGGGCATGGTCAGGGCCGAGGGCTCGGTGAAGTTCCGCGACGAAGAGATCCTGGGCCGGCGCACCTTCGAGATCGCGCACCTGGGGATTGGCTATGTGCCGGAGAACCGGGATATCTTCCCGACGCTGACCGTGCGGCAGAACCTGCTGCTGGGCGAGAAGCGCAACCCGCGGCAGGCCAAACCGCGCTGGACCGTCGAGGACATGTACAACATGTTCCCGCGGCTCAAGGAGCGCGAGAACACCTCGGCCGGCGTATTGTCAGGCGGCGAGCAGCAGATGCTCACGCTGTGCCGCACGCTGATGGGCGACCCGGACCTGGTGCTGATCGACGAACCCACCGAAGGGCTGGCGCCGATGATCGTGACGCTGGTGGGGGACTACCTGAAGACGCTGAAGGAGCGTGGCATTTCCGTGCTGCTGATCGAGCAGAAGCTCGCCATCGCGCTGGATATTTCGCAGCGGGTGTATGTGATGGGGCACGGGCATATTGTGTTCGAGGGGACGCCGGCGGAACTGAAGGCCAATGCGCAGGTGCGCAAGGAGTGGCTGGAGGTTTGAGCCAGACCAGATGTGCTCTCCCTTTCCCGCAAGCGGGCGAGGGGGGCAAATCGCTTACAGGCTCACGTCACCATACGGATAGAAGTCCTTCAGTCGAAGGTTGCCGTATTGAAGCCCATCGAGCCGGGTCGTGCCGAGAAATGGCTCGCCAGGCTCCGTCACGATGATTGTCTTCGCGAAGCCGCCGTCATCGAAACTCTGGCGGAAATGCACGCGGGACTTGATGACGAACACCTTATAGGCTGACAGGTCCGCGCCCAGGTCGGTAATCTCCGTGAGCTCCTTAACCCGAACTTTGACTTCTCGAATAGCCGGAACCCGCATCGGCGCTGGGTTTCGGCTATTTTTGAGGCTATTATGTAGCCATGTAAATTAGTATTTATCTATTGCGTTTCAGCAGATTTATGCTTG
>NZ_QKWJ01000049.1 GCF_003353055.1 Cupriavidus lacunae | reverse complement strand
CGCATATCAGAATGATCAACCGTCGAAGAACCGCCGGGCCTGGCCCAAACACACTTGTCCTACCGTGAACAAGGAAACGAGCACTTGACAGGGTCAATACATATCAGTGTCCTGTTCCGTAGATAGCTTGCCAAAATGAAATCGTCCAGTTGGCTGTCAGGCTAGGCGCGAGGAGGCGCCATAGCCGTAGCTATGGCAACGACGAGCAACGACGCATGGCGGCCAACTGGGCGATTTCATGGCAAGTTATTTGCGAAACAGGACACTGGGTAAAGATGTCTGGATGAGAGCGCTCATGTCATTGCCAAGCCAGACGGCAAGCGCCCGGCTCTGGCAGCGCTCCGTGGCGACGATGCGCAACGCTGCCTCGCACTTGGCGTGGTAGACGCGCTGTACCCCGTTACCAAGCGGCATCTCCTCACGCCCATTCCTGGGGCGCATCGTCACCCGCCGTGAGCGTGAGGCCCGTGACGGGCAGCGGCAACGCGGTCTTGTAGCGCACCTGCTTGAGCGCAAAGCTTGAGCGGATATTCGACACGCCGGGTATCTTCGTGAGCCATTGCACGATAAAGCGCTCGAGGCTCTGCATGTCGGGCACGACGACGCGCAACAGATAATCGGCGTCCCCCGTCATCAGATAGCACTCCATCACCTCGGGTCGTGCGCCGACCTCCTGTTCAAAGCGGCGCAGCGCGTCTTCGACCTGCTTCTCGAGGCTCACCTGAATGAAAACATTGATGCGCAGCCCGAGCGCGCCGGGATCGAGCAGCGTCACCTGTTGACGAAACAGGCCGAGCTTTTCGAGCGCGCGTACGCGGCCAAAGCAGGCCGTCGGCGACAGATGGACCGCGCGCGCCAGTTCCGCATTGGTGATGCGCGCGTTGTTCTGGAGTTGCTGGAGGATCGCGATGTCGATGCGGTCGAGGCGCCTCGTGGCCGGTTTAGTTTCGGATGTCATAGTGTAAATATTCCATCTGAGGCCGCTTTTTCGGAATAAAGATACTATCTGAAAGCGCCGGAGCACGCAAAAGAGACGCACATTCTGGGGCAGGATGGATACGCTATCTCATGTATTCGAGCCGTATCCATTCGGATCGCACGCATCGTACTAGCCACACCATTCAGCCTCGGAGTTGCGCCATGACGGATTTATCGAGCGGTATCCAGACCGTTCTCGCCCTCACTCAAGCTCGCATCGACCACGACCCGCAGGAGACGGCCGAGTGGCTAGCCGCGTTGGACGGCATCGTCCAGCACGCCGGCGTCGACCGCGCGCAGTACCTGTTCGACCGGCTGGCCGCGCATGCGCTGTCGAACGGCGTGGCGACGGCGCGTGCGAATGTCACGCCCTACACGAACACGATCTCCGTCTCCCAGCAGCTTCCGTATCCGGGCGATCTCGACACGGAAGAGAAGCTCGCCGCCGCGTTGCGCTGGAACGCGCTGGCGATGGTGGTGCGGGCCAATCGGGCGTACGGCGAACTTGGCGGCCATATCGCGAGCTATGCGTCGGCGGCGGATCTGTTCGAAGTCGGCTTCAATCATTTCTTTCGCGGCGCGAGCGATACGCATGGCGGCGATCTCGTGTATTTCCAGCCGCATTCGTCGCCGGGCGTCTATGCGCGCGCGTTTCTCGAAGGCTTCCTGAGCGAGACGCATCTCGAACACTACCGGCGCGAGATCGCGGGGCCGGGTCTCTGTTCGTATCCGCACCCGTGGCTGATGCCGGACTTCTGGCAATTTCCGACGGGCTCGATGGGCATCGGGCCCATCAACGCGATCTACCAGGCGCGCTTCATGCGCTATTTGCAGAATCGCGGTCTGCTTAAGACAGAAGGCCGCAAGGTGTGGGGCTTTTTCGGCGACGGCGAGATGGACGAGCCAGAATCGATCGGAGCGCTGTCGCTGGCGGCGCGCGAAGGGCTCGACAACCTCGTGTTCGTGATCAACTGCAATCTGCAGCGCCTCGACGGTCCGGTGCGCAGCAACGGCCGAATCATCGACGAACTCGAAGCGCAGTTCACGGGGGCTGGCTGGAACGTCATCAAGGTGCTGTGGGGCTCGGACTGGGATGCGCTGTTCGCGCGCGATCGCACGGGCGCGTTGCTGCGCGCATTTGCTCACACCGTGGACGGGCAGTTCCAGACCTTCTCTGCCAACGACGGCGCGTACAACCGCGAGCGCTTCTTCGGCCAGAACCCTGAACTGGCCGCGCTTGCCGCGCATCTGAGCGATGACGACATCGACCGCTTGCGGCGCGGCGGCCACGATGTTCGCAAGCTGCATGCAGCGTATGACAAGGCGGTGAAGCACAGCGGCCAGCCTACGGTCATTCTCGCCAAGACGATGAAGGGGTTTGGCATGGGCTCGATCGGCCAGGGGCGCATGAACACGCATCAGCAGAAAAAGCTCGACGTTGAGCAGTTGAAGGCGTTTCGCGATCGCTTCCGCTTGCCTCTGTCCGATGAGGACGTGGAGCAGCTCAGGTTCTACAAGCCTGCGGAGAACAGCCCGGAAATGCAGTACCTGCACGCGCGCCGCGCTGCCCTCGGCGGTTATCTGCCCAGGCGGCGCAGAGCGGCATCGCAGGCGCCAACCGTGCCGGCCATGCCGTCCTGGGCGCAGTTCGCACTGGACGCAAACGGTAAGGAGATGTCAACCACGATGGCCATCGTGCGCATGCTGGGCAGTTTGCTGAAGGATGCATCGCTTGGGCCGCGCATCGTGCCCGTGGTCGCCGATGAGGCGCGCACGTTCGGTATGGCGAACCTGTTCCGCCAGGTCGGCATCTACTCGCCGCTCGGCCAGTTGTACGAGCCGGAAGATATGGGATCGATGCTCTATTACCGAGAAGAGACGGGCGGCCAGATACTTGAGGAGGGCATCTCCGAGGCGGGCGCGGTGTCGTCGTGGATCGCGGCGGCGACGTCGTACAGCGTGCACGATACGCCGATGCTTCCGTTCTACATCTACTACTCGATGTTCGGCTTCCAGCGCATCGGCGATCTGATCTGGGCCGCTGCCGACCAGCGCGCGCGGGGCTTTCTGATCGGCGCGACGGCGGGCAAGACAACGCTCGGCGGCGAGGGTCTGCAGCATCAGGACGGCACGAGCCATCTCGCGGCATCGACGGTGCCGAACTGCCGCGCGTACGATCCCGCGTTCGCGTATGAAGTCGCGATGATCGTCGACGAAGGCATGCGTGAAATGATCGAGCATCAGCGCGACGTGTTCTACTACCTGACCGTCATGAATGAGAACTACGCGCAGCCTTCATTGCCCGCCACGCCCATCGACAAGGTGCGCGAGGGCGTGCTCAAGGGCATGTATCCGCTCGACGCAGCACGGCTGGAGACGGCGCAGGTCCAGTTGCTCGGATCGGGTGCAATTCTCGGTGAGGTGCAGGCCGCTGCGAGCATGCTGAAGGAGGACTGGAAGATCGATGCTGCCGTATGGAGCGTGACAAGCTTCACCGAACTGCATCGCGATGGCATCGCCTCGGAGCGCGCGCAGCGGCTGTTTACGGATGACGAAAGCGCCGCGCCTTACGTGACGGCCGCGCTCGCGGCATCACGCGGCCCGGTGATCGCAGCGACCGATTACGTGCGCGCCGTGCCCGAGATGATTCGCGCCCATGTGCCGCGCCGCTACGTGACGCTCGGCACCGATGGCTTCGGGCGTAGCGATACGCGTGCCGCGTTGCGGGCCTTTTTTGAGGTCGATCGCGCATCGATTGTGATTGCCGCGCTGAAGGCGCTGGCCGATGACGGTGCGATCTCGCGCGAGCTCGTCGGGCAGGCTATCGATTGCTATGGCAAGCGCGACGCGCACAGGACCGAGCCCTGGCAGCGGTGACCCGCATCACGCACGCCATCGCGTTGGCCACAAAGCAGATGTCAGGGGACAGCTCCCGCTGTCCTTGCGTCGATCGCGCTTGCGAGCGTCTCGAAGGCCGGGGCGATGTCTTCCTCGGGCACGCAGGCGTAGCCAAGCAATAGTCCCTGCCGGGCGCGTTCCGGATCCGCGTAGTAGCCAGGCAGCGGGCGCACGACGATATCGCGTTCGATCGCGGCTTGCGTGACCGCACGATCGTCCGTCCCCTCTGGCAGCGGCATCACCAGGTGCAGTCCTGCATCGCCAAAGCAGCGCGCCACCGGCCGGCCACATCGGCTAGCTCAGGCGTCCATCCTACTTTATGTATGTGATATACAATATATTATGATTACATAACGTCCCCGTCACTCCGCCATGCTCGATCCCTCGCTGTTCGGTCGCCTGTCCTTCCTGCACGCCGACTCTGTCGATGGCCCCCTGCCGCCCGGCCGCAACTCGCTGGGGGTAGCCGCCGAACGCGACGCGGTGCTGTACGTGCCGGAGGATCTGCCGGCCGGCGTGCCCGTGCCGCTGCTGGTGATGTTCCACGGCGCGGGCGGATTCCCGGAAAAAGTGCTGCCGTATCTCGAAGCCCATGCGCAGCGCCGCAAGTTCCTGGTGCTGGCGCCGCATTCGCTCTACCCGACCTGGGACATCGTGATCGGCGGCAACGGCCCCGACCTGGAGCGGCTGCACCAGGCGCTGACCGCGGTGACTTCACGCTACCGGATCGAGCCGGGCCGGCTCGCCTTTGCCGGGTTCTCGGACGGCGCCAGCTACGCGCTGTCGCTGGGCATCACCAATGGCGATATCGCCAGCCATGTGATCGCCTTCTCGGGCGGCTTCATGTCGGTGTTCATGCAGGAGGGCACGCCCAGGGTGTTCATCGCGCACGGGCTGGCCGACGAGCAACTGCCAATCGCCACCAGCGGGCGCGCCCATGCGGCCAGGCTCAAGGCCGCGGGCTACGACGTGGAGTACATCGAGTTCGATGGCCTGCATGTCATCCATGCGCCGGTGGTCGAACGCGCGATCGATTTCTTCCTGCAGTGAAACCCCGGCCCCTGGCCGGCGTGGCCATGCCATTCAACGGGAGTGTGGTCCATGGATTTCGAAATTCCGGAGGCGCTGATCCATCCCCTGCTGGCGATGATCGAAACCGGATCGCCGCTGGCCAGGCAGCTGCAGGAGCATGGTGTCTGCCACGGCAACCTGATGGTGTCGAGCACGCTGTTCGATGCGCGCGCGCTGAGCTCGCTCTACACGCTGAGCAAGACGCAGAACGAGCGCGCGCTGATGTTCCAGATGCTGGCGCTGGACAATATCTACAACGCACCGCAGGCGCGCGTGATCCCGGGGCTGGACCAGCTGGTGGCGGGGCTGGCCGCCTACCTGGCGCGCGACGCCATCGACGGCTGGCTGTACCAGCGCAACCGCGACGGCGTGCTGCTGCCGTGGCTGGTGCGCCGCATGCGCTATGTGTCGCCCGAGCAGGGCATGCCCTATGTGGTGGTGGACATGCTGGCCAACACCATGCAATCAGCCAACTCAGCGCTGACCGACCACCACCTGCGCCGCTCGGGCATGACCACGTCGATGGTGATTACCCGCGACGACATCGCCAACCGCACGATTCCGGAGCTGCTGGCCGAGTTCGGCTTCTACAAGGAATGCGCTGAGTTCCGGCGCGAATACGAGCAGCACGCGCAGCGCTTCGTGCGCTACCAGCGCCGCTTTGGCGCGCAGTTCGTGGCGACGCGCGCGGCGTTCTCGGTCGACGCGAAGGGCGCGGCGGAGCTGACGCCGATCGCCGACACCGCGGGCGCGCGCTGCGTGAATGACGAGGAGCGGCTGGAGCGCCGTTTCGAGATGACCTGCGATCCGGCGTTCTGGCGCGACGCGGGGATCATGGAAGGCTTCGAGCGCGTGCCGCTGCATGGCTACGTGCACCTGTTCCACCTGGAGTGGCATCGCAATATCTGGGTCCACGTGCAGCACCTGACGGAGTACCGCTATCAGCCCGCACTGCGCGACAAGCTGGTCCTGCCCGCGCATCACCGCGACCTGATCGACATCCTGACCTCGCACATGGACATGCTGGTGCCGGATTTCGTGCCGGGCAAGTCCGGCGGCACCACCATCCTGTGCCAGGGCGCGCCGGGCCTGGGCAAGACGCTGACCGCGGAGGTCTATGCCGAGGTGGTGGGCAAGCCGCTGTACCGTGTGCATTCGGGGCAGCTGGGCACCACCGCGGCGTCGGTCGGCGCCACGCTGATGACCATCCTGCGCCGCGCCATGCGCTGGAACGCAATCCTGCTGCTGGACGAGGCCGACGTCTATATCCGCCGCCGCGACAACGACCTGGAGCACAACGCCATCGTCGCGGAATTCCTGCGCACGCTGGAGTACTTCAACGGCCTGCTGTTCATGACCACCAACCGCATCGGCGACGTCGACGATGCCATCCTGTCGCGCTGCATCGCCACCATCCATTACGAAACGCCGTCCAGGGAAGACGCGATGCGCCTGTGGCGCCTGCAGGCCGGGCAGTTCGGCACGGAGCTGGGCGACGGGCTGATCGATGCGCTGACCGCGGCCTACCCCAAGGCGAGCGGGCGCGACATCAAGGAGCTGTTAAAGCTGGCAACGCGCTACGGCAAGGCCAAGGGGATTCCGCTGTCGGAAGACGTGTTCCGCTTGTGCGGGCAATTCCGCGGGATCGGGTAATGGTGCGGAATGAGGCGTGCGAGATGAGGGGTGCGGGATAAGGTGCGGCGCGGGTATCATGGCGCATCGCCCAGGCAACCGCGCCCCGATCCCCGATGAGCCTTGACCCTGCCGAACTCCAGGCCATACGCCCCTACCTGCTGCGTTTCGCCCGCCTGCAACTGCGCGATGACGCGGTGGCCGAGGATGCCGTCTCGGAAACGCTGCTGGCCGTACTGGAGCACCCTGAGCGCTTCGCCGGCCAGTCCGCGCTGCGCACCTACCTGGTCGGCATCCTCAAGCACAAGATCGTCGACACCCTGCGCAGCGGCAAGCGCGAAGTCAGGCTGACGCTGGCCACCGATGGCGAAGGCGAGCCGCAGTCCGACGACTACGCCCTCGACGCACTGTTCACGCGCAACGGCCACTACCAGGATCCGCCGTCCGACTGGGGCGACCCGGAGCGCGCATTCGAGCGCCGCGAATTCTTCGAGATCCTGCAGCTTTGCGTGGACCGCCTGCCGGAACGCACCGGCCGGATCTTCATGATGCGCGAGTGGCTGGAGCTGGACACCGAAGAAATCTGTCAGCATTTGCAGATCAGCGCGACCAATGCCTGGGCGATGCTCTATCGCGCCCGGATGCGCCTGCGCGAATGCCTGGAACTGCACTGGTTCGGCCAGCGCGGCCAGCCCGGCAAGGCCGGCTGAGCCTGGTCCACGACCACGCAACGGATAAGCCACTGACCAACATGCCAGATTCCCGCCCCTCCCGCCGCCTGCTGCCGAACTGTGAGGAGGTGCACCATCTCACCATGAAGGGCCTGGACCGGCCGCTGTCATGGGGGGAACGGCTGCGCATGCGCGCCCACCTGGCGATCTGCGACGCCTGCACCAGCTTCAGCGCCCAGATGCGGACCCTGCGCGAGGCCATGCGCAGGCTGGGGCGCGACGAATGACAAAAGGCCAGCGCTTGCGCTGGCCTTTTTGCTGGTGGGGTGCGGACATCGCTCAGGCGCGGGCGCCTTCCCCGTAGGCATCGAACTTGCCGGCACGGCTGCCTTCGGTAAAGGTATCGAAGCTGCGCGCCGGAGCGGCTGACACGCCACTGCGGTCCAGTCCGGCCACCGTGCGGGCGCCGTCGACGAACGGATCGAACCTGCGGGCGCGGGCGCCTTCGGTGAACACATCATGGCTGCGGAACTCATAGCCATACTTGTCGCCCGGCACGGTGCTGCGGAAGCTGTAGCCGTACTTGTCGCCGGGCAACTGGTCGGCGGCGGTGGCGGCTTGCGCGGCGCCCAGGGCGGCCAGCGACAGGAGCAGGGCGGTAGCGAGGCGGGTGGTCTTGGTCATGATGTTCTCCTTAAGCTTGTTGAATTTGTCAGAAGGCGTTGCGTTGTGTGCGTGCCGTTCATGTACAGAACTATAGGAGCGCCACCAAGACGGAAACAGGCGAGTTGCCGGATAAGTTGTTCAAAAATATTGAATTAAGAGAGGAAGGCGCAGACCGCCCGTGACATGACGCAAATGTAATGACCCGGTCGCCGGAATGGCCGGCACCGCTCGGTTAAACTTGCGGCTCGCTGCTGTCCCCCGTCGTGATGCCGGGCGGCAAGGCAGCGCAGGCTCTCCCATTCATGCAACGCCTTATCCTCATCCTTCTTGCGCTTGTCCTGCCGCTCCAGTTCGCCTGGGCGGGAGCGGCAGCGTATTGCCGGCATGAGGTGGCGGCTTCGGCCAAGGCTCATATCGGGCACCATGAGCACCAGCACAAGGCTGACGGCGGCAAGCAGGACAAGGCCGCGGGGCAGGCCGGGGACAAAGCTCAGGACAACGCCAGGCTAGGCGTGCCGGATCCCGACTGCGGCGTCTGCCATATCGCCTCGCTGCCGTTCGCGCGTGCCGACGCGCCCGACGTGCACGCCATGCGGCGTGTGGAGCTGGCGCCACCTGCGCCGCAGCCAAGCTTCTCTTCGCACAGCGCACGGGCACCCGACCGTCCGCAGTGGCCGCGTCTCGCTTAGCCGGCGAGACGACGCTTCCCCGCTTCCTGATCTCCCTGAGTTCCTGACGTCAGGCGTCTCGCCGAATTCTCCCGGTTTCTTTCCTGGTGCAATTCGATGCGAAGACTTTTTCTGCCGGTTGGGCTGGCGGCCGTTCTATCCAGCCCGATCCACGGCGTCGCGCAGACGCCGCCCCCCGCCATGGCGCTGCCATTGCCGGCACGCTGACCCTCGACGCCGCGATGGCGCTGGCCGAAGCCGGCAGCTTCACATTGTCCGCCGCCGGCAAGGAGCTCGACGCCACCGAGGGCGATGTCACGCAGGCGCGCGTGCAGCCCAATCCCGAACTGGCCGTGTCGATGGAAGACACGCGCAAGGCCTCGCGCTCCACCACCGGCCAGATCAACCTGCCGATCGAACTCGGCGGCAAACGCGCTGCCCGCATCGGCGTGGCCGAGCGCGGACGCGAGCTGGCGCAGGCCGAGCTGGGCGGCGTGCGGGCCGAACTGCGCGCCGCCGTGATCGCGCGCTTCTTCGGCGTGCTGGTGGCGCAGGAGCGCGTCAAGCTGGCCGAAGGCTCGGTCGGCATCGCCAGCAAGGCGGCCGCCGCGGCCGGGCGGCGCGTGGCCGCCGGCAAGGTTGCGCCGCTGGAAGAAACGCGTGCCCGGGTCGAGCAGGCCAATGCCGAACTGGAGCTTGCCGAGGCCACCGGCGCGCTGCAATCCGCGCGCCAGTCGCTGGCGGCGCTGTGGGGCAATACCGCGCCACGTTTCGCGCAGGCGCAGGGTGACCTCGGTGCGCTGCCGTCGCGGCCCGCGCCGGCAGCGCTGCAAGCGGCGCTGGAAGACTCGCCGCTGCTGGCGGCGAGCCGCCTGTCGGCCGAGCGCAGCCGCGCCGAAGTCGCCGTGGCGCGCAGCCGCCAGTATCCCGACGTGACCGTGAGCCTGGGCGCCAAGCGCGACAACGAGGCCAACCGCAATATGGCCGTGCTGGGCGTGGCGATTCCGCTGCCGCTCTTTGACCGCAACCAGGGCAACCTGTACGGCGCCCTGCGCCGCGCCGACCGCGCGCAGGATGTGCACGCCGCCACCCGCATCCGCCTGGAGGGCGAACTGCAACAGGCCTCGACGCAGCTTTCGGTATCGCGCGCCGCGGCGCAGACGCTGCAGGCTTCGGTGCTGCCCGCGGCCGAGCAGGCCTACGCCGCCGCCTCGCGCGGGTTCGAGGCCGGCAAATTCAATTTCCTCGATGTGCTGGATGCCCAGCGCACCTTGTTCCAGGCGCGCATCCGCTACCTGGACGTGCTGGCCCGCACCTATGACGCGGCGGCCAGCATCGACCGCATCCTCGGACACTGATACGGAAGCTGCAGACATGGCAATAAGCAAGCAACAACGGGCCGCCGTGGTGGCGATCCTGGTCACCGGGCTGCTGGGCGGCGCGGCGATCCTGTTCACCGGAAAGGGCGGCAACGCCACGGGTGAAGCCGGGCACGGGCATGCCGAGCATGGCGACGCGCACGAACACGGCAAGGAAGGCGCCAAGGCCGCCGCACACGCGAACGCCAGCGCCCCTGCCGCGAATCCGCAAGCCGAAGGCAATCCGCACCTGATCGCGCTGACGCCCGCGCAGATCCAGCAGGCCGGTATCGGCATCGCCACTGCCGCCGCGGCGCCGCTGCGCAGCAGCGTCGACTTCCCCGGCGAGATCCGCTTCAACGAAGACCGAACCGCCCACGTGGTGCCGCGCGTGGCAGGTGTGGCGCAGGCGGTGCCGGCCAACCTCGGCCAGCCGGTGCGCAAGGGCGAAGTGCTGGCGCTGATCGCCAGCACCACACTGGCCGAGCAGCGCAGCGAACTGCTCTCGGCGCAGAAGCGCGAGGCGCTGGCACGTGCCACCTATGCGCGCGAGAAGACCCTGTGGCAGGAGAAGATCTCCGCCGAGCAGGATTACCAGCAGGCCCGCACGGCGTTGGAAGAAGCGCAGATCGCGGTGCAGAACGCGCGGCAGAAGCTGACCGCGATCGGCGCCACGGACAACAACGCGGCCAAGGGTGGCAGCCTGAACCAGTTCGCGCTGCGTGCCCCGTTCGACGGCATCGTGGTCGAGAAGCACCTGGCCCTGGGCGAAGCGGTCAAGGAAGACGCCAGCGTCTTCACCGTGTCCGACCTGAGTTCAGTGTGGGCGGAGTTCGTGGTTGCCGCCCGCGACCTCGACCAGGTCCGCGTGGGCGAAGCGATCACGATCCGATCGAGCGCCTCGGATACGCAGGCCGAGGGCAAGGTGTCCTACGTCGGTGCGCTGCTGGGCGAGCAGACACGCACGGCCAAGGCGCGCGTGACGCTGGCCAATCCCGGCATGGCCTGGCGCCCGGGGCTGTTTGTCACGGTCAGCGTGCTGGGCGCGCCCGCGCAGGTGCCGGTGACGGTGGCGGCCGACGCGGTGCAGCAGGTCGATGGCCAGAGCGTGGTGTTCGTCGCGGTGCCGGGCGGGTTTGCCGTGCAGCCGGTCAAGACCGGACGCGCCGGCGGCAAGTTGGTGGAGGTGACCGACGGCCTGCAGGCCGGCGCGCGCTACGCCACGGCCAATAGCTTTATCCTCAAGTCCGAGCTGGGCAAAGCCAGCGCCGGGCATGAGCACTGAGCGGGAGGCGCACATGTTCGAACGCCTGATCCGCTTTGCCATCGAGCAACGCTGGCTGGTCCTGCTGGCGGTGCTGGGCATGGCCGCGCTGGGCCTGTACAGCTACACCCGGCTGCCGATCGACGCGGTGCCCGATATCACCAACGTGCAGGTGCAGATCAACACCGCCGCGCCGGGCTATTCGCCGCTGGAGACCGAGCAGCGCATCACGTACCCGGTCGAGACCGTGATGGCGGGCCTGCCCGGCCTGGAGCAGACCCGCTCGCTGTCGCGCTACGGTCTGTCGCAGGTGACGGTGATCTTCCGCGACGGCACCGATATCCACTTTGCGCGCCAGCTGGTCAACCAGCGCATCCAGGAAGCGCGCGACAATCTGCCCGCCGGCATCACGCCCGCGATGGGGCCAATTTCAACCGGGCTGGGCGAGATCTACCTCTGGACCGTCGAGGCCGATCCCGGCGCGCGCAAGCCGGACGGCACGCCCTATGCGCTGTCGGACCTGCGCGAGATCCAGGACTGGGTGATCCGCCCGCAGCTGCGCAACGTGCCCGGCGTGACCGAGGTCAATGCCATCGGCGGCCACGCGCGCGCCTATGTGGTGGCGCCCAGCCTGGAGCGCATGGCGTCGTATGGACTGTCGCTGGCCGATGTGGTGAGCGCGCTGGAGAAGAACAACAACAATGTCGGCGCCGGCTATATCGAGCGCCGCGGCGAGCAGTACCTGGTGCGCGTGCCGGGGCAGGTGCGTTCGCTGGACGACATCCGCGATGTGATCGTCGGCACCGCGCAGGGCCAGCCGATCCGCGTGCGCGACGTGGCCACCGTGCAGACCGGCGGCGAGCTGCGCACCGGCGCGGCCACCGAGAACGGCCGCGAGGTGGTGCTGGGCACCGTGTTCATGCTGATCGGCGAGAACAGCCGCACGGTGTCGCAGGCGGTGGACCGCGAGATGGCCGAGATCAACCGCACGCTGCCGGCGGGGGTGAAGGCCATCACGGTGTATGACCGCACCACGCTGGTCGACAAGGCCATCGCCACGGTCAAAAAGAACCTGCTGGAAGGCGCCGTGCTGGTGATCGCCATCCTGTTCCTGTTCCTGGGCAACCTGCGCGCGGCGCTGATCACCGCGCTGGTGATCCCGCTGTCAATGCTGTTCACCTTCACGGGCATGGTGCATTACCGCATCAGTGCCAACCTGATGAGCCTGGGGGCGCTGGACTTCGGCATCATCGTCGACGGCGCAGTGGTGATCGTCGAGAACTGCGTGCGCCGGCTGGCGCATGCGCAGGAGCGCCACGGCCGGCCCCTCACGCGCAGCGAGCGCCTGCACGAAGTCTTTGCCGCGGCGCGCGAAGCACGCCGGCCGCTGTTGTACGGGCAGCTGATCATCATGGTGGTGTACCTGCCGATCTTTGCCCTGACCGGCGTAGAGGGCAGGATGTTCCACCCGATGGCTTTCACCGTGGTGCTGGCGCTGCTGGGCGCGATGGTGCTGTCGGTGACCTTCGTGCCCGCGGCGGTGGCGCTGTTCATCGGCAACCGCGTGGCCGAGCGCGAGAACCGGCTGATGGCCTGGGCGCGTCGTCGCTACGCGGTGCTGCTGGAGCGCTCGTTGGCCGCGACCCCCGTGGTGCTCACCTTTGCCGGCGTGGCAGTGGCGCTTTGCCTCGCGATCGCCACGCGCCTTGGCAGTGAGTTCGTGCCTAGCCTCAACGAAGGCGACCTGGCGATCCAGGCATTGCGCATCCCCGGCACCAGCCTGACGCAATCGGTGGCGATGCAGCAGCAGGTGGAAACCGCGCTGAAGGCCAAGTTCCCGGAGATCGAACGCATCTTTGCGCGCACCGGCACCGCGGAGATCGCCTCCGACCCGATGCCGCCGAATATCTCCGACGGCTACATCATGCTCAAGCCGGTTTCGCAATGGCCCGAGCCCCGCCGCACGCGCGACGAGCTGATCGCCGCGATACGCGATGAGGTGGGCAAGCTGCCGGGCAACAACTATGAGTTCTCGCAGCCGATCCAGCTGCGCTTCAACGAGTTGATCTCGGGCGTGCGCTCCGATGTGGCGGTCAAGGTGTTCGGCGACGACAACCCCGTGCTGGAGCAGACCGCCAATCGCATCGCGGCGGTGCTGCAGGGCATCCCCGGCGCGGCCGAGGTGAAGGTCGAGCAGACCACCGGCCTGCCCATGCTGACGGTGCAGATCGACCGCAACAAGGCGGCACGCTACGGGCTGAACCTCAGCGATATCCAGGACGCGGTGGCGATCGGCATCGGCGGCAAGGTGTCGGGCACCTTCTTCAGCGGCGACCGGCGCTTCGACATCGTGGTGCGGCTGCCGGAGGCCGTGCGTGAGGACGTGGAAGCGCTGCGGCGCCTGCCGGTACCGCTGCCGAAGGAGGCTGTAGCGCGCACCAGCTATATCCCCCTGAGCGAAGTCGCCAGCGTGGAGATCGCGCCGGGCCCAAACCAGGTCTCGCGCGAGAACGGCAAGCGCCGCATCGTGGTCAGCGCCAATGTGCGCGGGCGCGATATCGGCAGCTTCGTGCCCGAGGCCGAGGCCGCCATCCGCGCGCGCGTGCAGATCCCGGCGGGCTACTGGACCAGCTGGGGCGGCACCTTCGAACAGCTGCAGTCCGCCACCGCGCGGCTGCGCGTGGTGGTGCCGCTGGCGCTGGGGCTGGTGTTCGTGCTGCTGTTCGCCATGTTCGGTAACGTCAAGGATGGGCTGCTGGTGTTCACCGGCATCCCGTTCGCGCTGACAGGCGGCATCCTGGCGCTGTGGCTGCGCGGCATTCCGCTGTCGATCTCGGCGGCGGTGGGCTTTATCGCGCTGTGCGGCGTGGCGGTGCTCAACGGACTGGTGATGCTGTCGTTCATCCGCTCGCTGCGCGAGGACGGCCACGGCCTTGACGACGCCATCCGCAACGGCGCACTGACGCGCCTGCGCCCCGTGCTGATGACGGCGCTGGTGGCATCGCTCGGTTTCGTGCCGATGGCGCTGGCCACCGGCACCGGTGCCGAAGTGCAGCGGCCGCTGGCGACGGTCGTCATCGGCGGCATCCTGTCGTCGACGGCGCTGACCTTGCTGGTGTTGCCGGTGCTGTACCGGCTGGCGCACCGGAACGATGAGCCGGCGGCGGAAGCGGCGCGCGGAGAAGGGGAGTTGGCGCGGCTGGATGCGTGACGGCCGGGGCCGGTCGGGCGAGTTTCAGGCCCGGCTCGGCGGATTACTGCTGCGCATCGGGGGCCAGGATGCTCCATCCCGAGGCCCCGCTCGAGGTGGTCCTGCGCTGGCTCCTGAGGACACCGTTCTCGTCGAACTCGAACAGGACTGTCGAAGACCGGATCTCGCCGCCGGCAAACAGCGGTCCGATAAACGGAATAAAGCTCTCGGGGTGGGGCTTGGAGGTCGCGAAGGAATAGACCAGTATCGTCGTTCCGTTGCGCAGCGTCGCTTGGGAGGAAGGCGTCCCCAGCTGCGCGGTGACCTCGTCAAGGGTGGAGAAGCCGGGCAGGAAGTTCGACAATTGCCCGGGCTGCACGTCGACGCCCGTTGATACGCAGGCCGCCAGCATGATGCCAGTCACAACCAGTGCGTAAACACGCTTCATGTCGTCACCGCCGTACTTGGTGTGGCGTGACTGGCAGCGTAGTGAAGGCCATGATGCCAGCGTGGCCGCACATGGCGTCCGGCACGCCGTGCTCAGAGCATACAACCATTTGCACGGGTGCAGCGACGGCCGCCGCATTCGATAGTTCACGCCGTCATGAAGCTTCGGCCCTGGCCGCGGCGGCATGATGCGAATGGGCGCCCGACATTGCGGCGCTGAGATCGTCACACCACCCAGCACGTAGCTTTCGCGCCGCCATGACCCAGACCGAGATTACCGAGATTGTCGGGATCGACCCGCTCAGCGCCGTCACCCATCCCGACCCGTACCCCTACTACCGGGAACTGGCCGCCAGCCGGCCCTTCTTCCGCGATGAGCGCCTTGGCCTGTGGGTGGCCGCCGGACGGCGTGAAGTCGTGGCCGTGCTGGCCCACCCAGACTGCCGCGTGCGCCCGCCCGCGCAGCCGGTGCCGCCGTCACTGGCCGGCACTGCCGCGGGTGACCTGTTCGGCCGGCTGGTGCGCATGAACGACGGGGCCGCGCACGCGCCGCTCAAGGCCTTGCTGATGCCGATGCTGGCGGGCATCGACCCGGACACGGCGGCGCAGCGAGCCGCGGCACTCGCGAGGAGGCTCGATGCAGATGAAGCATCCCGCACCGCGATGTCCGGCGATAGCGTCAACCGCTGGCTCTTCACGCTGCCCGTCGTGACGGTTGCCGACCTGCTCGGCCTGCCTGTTGCGGGTGAGGGCGGCAAGGCGGTAGAAGTCGCGCAGCGTGTCGCGGCGTACGCCGCGGCACAGTCGCCATTAGCCGATGCGCAGGCGGTGCATGCCGGCGCGCAGGCCGCGCAATGGCTGGGCCAGTGGCTGGCCGATGCACCGTCCGGCGACGGTCCGCTGGCCGCCCTGCGGGAAGCTGCCCACAGCGCCGGCATCGACCCGCAGGCGGTTGCCGCCAACATCATCGGCCTGCTGGTGCAGGCTTGCGAAGCGACCGCCGCGCTGGCGGGCAACACATTGCTGCGGCTGGGCCGCGGCGCGTCGCAGTGGGAGGCGCCGCTCGATGACGTGGTGGCGCGCGTCGCCCAGGACGATCCGCCGGTGCAGAATACGCGTCGCTTCCTGGCTGTCGATGCCCAGCTATGCGGCCACGCCGTCAAGGCCGGCGACGCGGTGCTGGTGCTGCTGGCCGCGGCGTCATGCAGCGGCCCCGCCGACGGCGAGCGGGCCTGGACCTTCGGCCACGGCCGCCATGCCTGTCCTGGTGATCGCCTGGCGCAGTCACTGGCTGCCGCCACCGTGGCGGCGCTCCGTGCGCGGGGTGTCGATCCGGTCGCGCTGGCGCGTGCGTTCCGCTATCGTCCGTCACTGAACGCGCGCATTCCGCATTTCCTTTGATCCCCCGGGAGGCAACCATGATCGCCGTCATCTTCGAAGTCGAGCCCGCGCCGGGCCGGCAGGACAACTATCTCGATATCGCCGCGCACCTGCGCCCGCAGCTTGAAGCCATCGACGGCTTTATCTCGGTGGAGCGCTTCCAGAGCCTGACCAACCCCAACAAGCTGCTGTCGCTGTCGTTCTTCCGCGACGAGGCCGCGGTGATCGCCTGGCGCAACACGCTGGCGCATCGGCAGGCGCAGGCGGCCGGGCGCGGCGGCGTGTTTGCCGGCTACCGGCTGCGCGTGGCGCAGGTGCTGCGCGACTACGGGCTCGACGAGCGCGACGAAGCGCCGGCGGACAGCCGCGCGGTGCACGACCACAAGGCAGGTTGAGAGGGGGGTGACGATGACGATGGAATCGATCGGCACCCAGGCCGCCTTTATCGGCATGACGTTCCTGCTGGCCGGGTTTGTCAAAGGCGTGGTGGGCCTGGGTTTGCCCACGGTCGCGGTGGGCATGCTGGGGCTGGTGATGCCGCCCGCGCAGGCAGCGGCGCTGCTGGTGGCGCCATCGATGGTGACCAACGTGGTGCAGCTGTTCAGCGGCCCGC
The DNA here is from genome assembly GCF_003353055.1 of Cupriavidus lacunae. GTDB lineage: Bacteria > Pseudomonadota > Gammaproteobacteria > Burkholderiales > Burkholderiaceae > Cupriavidus > Cupriavidus lacunae. Next base: position 39,954 of record NZ_QKWJ01000049.1, on the reverse strand, counting down.
GCTTCGGCCTGCTGGTGCGGCGGCTGTGGCCGATGCTGGTGGCGATCTGCGCCGGCACCTGGCTGTGCGCGGCGCTGGTGCCCGCCGGCATAATGACGCATGCGACTTCCGCGCTGGGCGTGGCGTTGGTGCTCTACGCGGTGGTCGGGCTGGCGGCGGTGAAGCTGACGGTGCCGGCCGGGGCTGAGCGTTGGCTCGGCCCGCTGGTCGGGCTGGTCACCGGTGGCATTACCGCGGTGACCGGGGTGTTCGTGATCCCGGCCGTGCCCTACCTGCAGGGACTCGGGCTGGACAAGGAAAGCCTGGTGCAGGCGCTGGGCCTGTCGTTCACGGTCTCGACCATCGCGCTGGCGGTAAGCCTGGCCATGGGCGGGTCGCTGCTGCACATGCCGGTGCTGGGCGCCTCGGCGCTGGCACTGGTGCCCGCGCTCGGCGGCATGTTCCTGGGCCAGTGGCTGCGCCACCGGATCAGCGCCGAGCGCTTTCGCAAGCTGTTTTTCTGCGGGCTGCTGGTGCTGGGCGGGGAGCTGGCGATGCGCGGGCTGTCGTAACGTCGCCGCTGGTTCGCTCCCCTCTCCCGCTTGCGGGAGAGGGGCCGGGGGAGAGGGCAGGCACAGGCAGACCGACACGTCTCACTTCGTCGATACACCGGCCCTCTCCCCAACCCTCTCCCGCAAGCGGGAGAGGGGGCGCACAGTCGGTCATTGACGCCCGATTGGTAGCCCTGTCAGGCGCAGTCCTTAGCGACTCGCCTGCACCGTACGCCCATTCAGCGGCTGCACCGGGCGCGCGTTCATCGGATACAGTTCGCGGAACGCCGCCAACTGCGCCGGCGACACTTCCACTGGAGTCTTGAGCACCTGCCAGCGCACGTCCTCGCTGCATGGCGGCGTCGTCAGCGATCCGGTGAAGGCCCAGTACGTCTGCTTTGCCGGCAGCAGGGCTGCCACGTCCAGCGGCGCGGCCAGTTCGCGCGATTCGCCGGCCTTGGCCGGCAGGCTGGCAAAGACCGGCTTCAACGCCGCGTTCTCGCGGCCGGACTTGAACAGCACGGCCACCACCGCCAGCTTGCCCTGCGCATTCTGGTGCACCAGGTGCGCCACCAGCGGATAGGTCTTGCCATTGATCTTTTCTTCGCTGGGCGTATGGAAGTGGAACTGCAGCAGCTTGTAAGGCACGCCGTCCAGTTCGATCTGCCCGGCGGCGGGCAGGTTGACCTGCACTGTATGGCCGTTGTTGATCACAGTGCCGGGCGCCGCGGCGTAGCCAAAGCCGATCGGCTTCAGGTCCGCGGGCCTCGTCTTGCCGGTGCGGATATCGATGGGCGACTGGTGCTTGCCCAGCGCGCAGGTCTTGTACCCCTGGTCCAGCTCGGCCCAGTGACTGGTGCCGGTCGGTCCGGTGTAGCTCCAGTGCGGGTCATTGCCGGCCCAAGCGGCAGGTGCAAGCAAGGTGGCGCAAAGCGTGAAAATCGGCAGCCTGGTGTTCATAGTCGATGCGTCCTGGTGTTGGCAACCCCTTGTTTCCCGACGTGGTGTCATCAAGCTGTCCCAGCCTTGAGTGCCGGGTCTTTGCCCGGGTCGGAAATCATGCATCAGAACTGCCGTCCAGCGAACAAGGTATTGCTGAATTCCGGTCTGCACTGCGTTTAACAGGAGTACGGGCTGCATGCTCGCTCCCGATTGATGCGTGCTGCGCATTACCGTCATGGAACGGACACAAAGCCGATATCTCAAGTGGCACGCTGAGGGCGCAGGGCGCCACAGACATCCCCACCCAGGCGGGGATGTCTGCCTGCCAGCGTTAGTCTCGGGATTTCAGCCAGGCCGCGCGCCGGCCTGTTTCGACTCCAGTTGCGCACGCACCGCGGAGATATGGTCGCCTGCTTCATCGACGGCGCTTTCCAGGTCGCTGGTGCTGCAGCCCAGCTCCCGGCACCAGTACTGCACTTCAAGCGGATCCATCAGGTTGATGCGGCCCGGATCCAGGGGCCTGAACTCGCTTGTCACATCGCTCATGCTTGCCTCCTGTCCGTGTCTCGGCACGACACAGCCCTTGCATTGTAGGCAGTCATCCGGCGCGCGTTGCATGCAAGGTGTGTCTGCCGCAGGGCATATGATGTAGCGGTTACCCACGCCGACAGGATGCCGCATGCCACGCTCACCCGGCGCGAAACTCTGGTCCACGCTGAACCAGGCCGCGGCCCGCAATGCACGCCGGGTGCAGCGCGCCGTCAACAAGAACCTGACCAGGCCGATGACCGAGGCCATCGTGCGCAACGCGGTGAAGCAATCGGCTGCAGTCACGGCCGCCACGCAGCGCGCGCTGTCGGGCGTGGTATCGCCGGTGCAGGCGCCGCAAAGCCGTGGCAACGGGCGCTGGGAGGAAGGTGCCTGGGGCACCCCGCTGGCACCGCGCCGCTACCGCATCTTCGTGCCAGTCGGCGTCACCGCGTCGCGGCGCGCCCCGCTGCTGGTGCTGCTGCATGGCTGCGGCCAGGACGCCGCCAGCTTTGCCGCGGTCACCCGCGCCGCCGCAGTGGCGCGCGAATCGGGCTGGGTGGTGTTGCTGCCGGAGCAGACCTCGCAGGCCAATGCCCAGCGTTGCTGGAACTGGTTCCGTCCCGCCGCGCAGGGCGGCATTGAAGCCGGGCTGCTGATAGCGCTGATCGACCGGGCGTGCCACCGCCATCCGGTCGCCGCGGACCGCATCAGCGTGCTGGGGCTGTCCGCGGGCGGCGCGATGGCGCTGATGCTGGGGCTGCGCTATCCGGAGCGCTTTGCCGCAGTCGGCTCGCACTCCGGCGCGGTGCCCTGGAGCGCCACCAATGCCGCCCAGGCGGCGCGTGCCATGCGCGGGCAGCGCGGGCCCGATATCAAGGCCATGCAGGCGCTGCGGTCCGGGCTGGCGGGGCGCCGCCCGCCGCCGTTGCTATTGCTGCATGGCGATGCCGACCACGTGGTCGACTTCAGCAACGCCACCGCCGCGGCGGGCATGTGGATGCACCTGCAGCCGGAGGATGCACACCCGCTGTCCGCAGTACCGGCACGGCGCATCCAGCGCGGCATGCGGCGTGCCATGGATGTGCTCGACTGGACCGAGGGCAAGTCGCCCTACCTGCGGCTGGTGCGGGTGGAAGGACTGGGCCACGCATGGAGCGGCGGGGCTGGCGGGCAGGCGTTTTCCGATCCGGCGGGGCCGGATGGATTGAAGCTGGCGTTGCGGTTTTTTCTGGCGGTTGGAGTTTAGATAAACGGCTATTGCCTTGGTAATATGAACGGACTAGACTAACTAAACTTAGTTTAATGATTACTGCTATGCAAACCGTCAATATCCACGACGCAAAGACGCATCTCTCCAGGCTCGTTGACCAGGCGGCCAAGGGGGAGCCGTTTGTGATTGCCAAGGCAGGTAAGCCACTCGTGAAGGTCGTTGCGTTAAATGCGCCGGAAGCAAGCCAGGTTAAGCGGCTGGGGTTCATGGCCGGCCAGGGTCAGGTGCCCGATGACTTTGATCGCATGGGCCAGCGTGAGATTGAAGCCATGTTCGGCGGCGAGTCATGAAAGTCTTGCTCGATACACACCTCTTGCTATGGGCGGCCTTGTTGCCTGCGCGCCTGTCGCCCGGCGCGCAATCGATACTGGGTAGCGAGGACACAGAGCTTTTTTTCAGCGCGGCCAGCCTGTGGGAAGTCGCGATCAAGCAAGGGCTTGGCCGCGCGGACTTTCAGGTCGATGCCCGAGTATTGCGCAGGGGCTTACTCGACAATGGCTACAGCGAACTGCCGATCGGCAGCGAACACGCGGTGGCGATTGATTGCCTTCCCCCGATTCACAAGGATCCTTTCGACCGGCTCCTCGTGGCCCAGGCGACTGTCGAAGGCATTACGCTGCTGACATCGGACCAACTCGTTGCCCAGTACCCCGGGCCTGTTCGCCTGATCTGATCACGCCTACCCGAGACTTACCGGCTCAAACACCACATCACTGGCCGGACAAGCCACACAAGGCAGGATCAGCCCCTCATCCTTCTCATCCGGACTCAACCCCGGCCATTCGATCCGGTAGCGGATCGTCCCCGCATGCAGCCGGCTGGCGCAGGCGCGGCAGGTGCCGTTGCGGCAGGAGTTGGGCAGCGGCACGCCTTCGAGCAGCGCGGCTTCCAGCAGGCTCAGTCCGGCCGGCGCGGGGAAACAGGTCTCGCCCGGCAGCACGCGCGCCGTGAATTCGGTGCCGTCGTCCGGCAGGGCAGGATCGCGTTCAGTCATGCGCCTCATCCTCCGTTTCCGGAAATTGAGCGCGCCCATGGGTGGCATCCCGCAGCGCGTCGCGCGCGGTATGCAACTGCGTTGCGGGCATGCGCAGGACCAGCGTGGCCAGCGCGCCGTAGGCGGTGTTGGCCAGGGTGCAGCCAGGTTGCGCCTCATAGTCCAGCCAGCGGCGCACGCGCGGTTCGTCGGCATAGTCCACAGCCACCGTCAGGGTGCCGTAAGCGATGCGTTCCACGCGCTCGGCCGTTTTCAGCGCTGCCGCAATGGCATCGGTGTAAGCGCGCACCAACCCGCCAGCCCCCAGTTTGACGCCACCGTAATAGCGCACCACTGCCGCCAGCACGCCGTCCAGGTCATGGTGGCGCAGCACTTCCAGGATCGGCCGGCCGGCAGTGCCCGACGGTTCGCCGTCATCGGACATGCCCGAGGCGCCGCCGGCCAGCAGCGCCCAGCAGACGTGGGTGGCGGTCGGGTGCTCGGCCCGCAGCGCCTGCAGCGCGGCCATGGCGGCGTCGCGGTCGGCAACGGGCTGCGCCAGCGCCAGGAAGCGGCTCTTGCGGATCTCGATCTCGGCGTGAACGGGGGCGGCTAGCGTGTAGGTGGACAAGCGAAGAGGCTGAAAGCTGGGGTAGGGATCCGCGCCTGTCAGGCCGCAGAGAAAGCAAACGGGGAGTGTACCGCAGCGGGCCCGGCGCTCCAGGCATCTCCGTGCAAATGTCTTACATAGTCAACATGCTGTCACAAACGGGGCCTACGATCCGCTCCGGCTGTGCGCAATGCCGCCCGCCGCCCGCCTGTGCCAACAGGTGCCCGGTCCCGCCCGCGGGAGCGGCGCAAATACGCAGTGAACAACATATCCCTTCCTCTTCCCGGATCGAGAACATGCTTGAACAACCCAATGCTGGCCGCCGCAAGGCCCTGAAGATCCTGGCCGGCGCGCCGATGCTGCCGCTTGGCCTGGTCTCCGCCGGCCTGGTGGCAGGCTGCGGCGGTGGCGACGACGCTGTCGCCGCGCCCATTCCGCCAGCCCAGGCCGCCACGTTTACCACTGCCGAATTTGTTGGCATGAGCGCGCCGACGCTGGCCACGCCGGCCGCCATGGCGACCACCACGGTGGGCTCCAGCCTCAAGGTATCGTTCAGCGACGGCAGCAGCCAGACCTACAAGCTGGCTTTCCAGCCGTTCTTCATCACCGGCGACACTCTGCCGGACGGCAAGGGCGGCACCATCCTGGCCGGCGGCTACTACGACATCAACAACAAGCCGATTATTGACGCCTCCGTGGCCGGCAAGGAACGCCAGTTCTTCTCCGATGCGCCGGACGGCAGCTCGCTGTTGACCCTGGCCAACCCGACCGTTCCCGGCGTCAAGGGCAACACGGTGTTCGCGGTGGTGCAGTTCGAATACACCACGCGCAACCAGAACAATGTCAGCATGTACGGCCTGCTGCCGTCGCCGATCGCGGTGGTGACGCTGGACCAGGACCCGGCCACCGGCAAGCTGACTCCGGTCAAGTACCACAACGTCGACACCTCGGGCGTCAACGGCCTGTGGATCACCTGCGGCGCCAGCCTGTCGCCGTGGAACACCCATCTGTCGAGCGAAGAGTACGAGACCGACATGATGGACGCCAACGCGGTCAAGCAGCTGCAGGGCTACAGCCAGAACCTGTACGGCGATCCGGCCCGCGCCAACGCCTACAACTATGGCCACCTGCCGGAAGTCACGGTCAACCCGGACGGCACCGGCACCATCAAGAAGCACTACTGCCTGGGCCGCATCTCGCATGAGTTGGTGCAGGTCATGCCCGACGAGCGCACCGTGCTGATGGGCGACGATGCCACCAATGGCGGCCTGTTCGTGTTTGTCGCCGACCGCGCCCGCGACCTGTCCTCCGGCACGCTGTACGTCGCCAAGTGGAACCAGACCTCGGGCGTGGGCCCGGGCAGCGCCACGCTGTCGTGGATCAAGCTGGGCAGCGCCACCAGCGCCGAAATCCGCGCGCTCGTCGACGGCGGCATCAAGCTGGCCAACATCATGGACGTCAAGACCGCCGATCCGGCCGACGCCAGCTACACCCGCATCCTCTACAACGGCAAGGCGAACTGGGTGAAGCTGGTGCCGGGCATGGAAAAAGCCGCGGCATTCCTGGAAACCCACCGCTACGCCGCGCTGGTCGGCGGCAGCCTGGGCTTCACCAAGATGGAAGGCACCACGGTCAATATCAAGGACAAGAAGGCTTATTCGGCGATGTCCCGCATCGAGGCGAGCATGCTCACGGGCAATGCCGCCAACGCCGGCGACATCAAGGTGGAGGGCCCATACTCCGGCGCGGTCTATGAGCTGAACCTGAAGGGCGGCCAGGCCGACAAGACCGGCACGGCGATCAACAGCGAATGGGTGCCGGTCGACATGGCCGCCGTATCCGCGCTGATCAGCGAAGACCTGGGCGGCGGCAAGATGAAGCAGCAGGACGCGCTGGGCAATTTTGCCAACCCCGACAAGATTGCCACGCCGGACAATCTGAAGTTCTCGGAAAAGCTGCGCACGCTGTTTGTGGGCGAGGACAGCAACACCCACGTCAACAACTTCCTGTGGGCCTACAACGTCGACACCAAGGTGCTTAGCCGCGTGCTGTCGTGCCCGGTCGGCGCCGAATCCACCGGCCTGCATGCGGTGGACGAGATCAACGGCTGGACCTATGTGATGAGCAACTTCCAGCACGTCGGTGACTGGGAGACGCCGCTGCACGATATCGTGAAGGCACAGCTGGATCCGCTGGTGCGCGCCAACTACAAGGACCGCTTCGGTGCTGCAGTGGGCTACCTGACCGCCGATCCGACCGGCGTCAAGCTGGCCAAGGCCTGAAGCCTGACGGCATTGAGGCAGTGAGGTAGTGGGAGCGGCGGGCCAGGGCCCGCCGTTTTCAATGGGCCCGATCGGCTAACATGGCAGTTCCGGCATCAGCCAAGTCCGCCCGCCATGCCTGACCAGCTTCCACATATCCGCTCCGTACGCCTGACCCTGTTGCCCTTTCGCGGCGACGACGCGGCCGAGGCATTCGCCTGCATCACCCCGACCCTCGCCCGGTTCATGGACTGGGAGCCGGCGCCATCGCTGCCGGCTTTCCCAGCGGTCTGGCAAGGATGGCTGGCCAGCATGGCCGGCGGCTCGGAGTTCGTCTTCACCATTCGCCGCACCGATGACGGCCTGTCCCTTGGACTGGCCGGCCTCCATTTTGCCGACACGCCTGCGCCCGAACTGGGCATCTGGATCCGCGAGGACTGCCACGGCCATTCGTACGGCAGGGAGGCGGTGACGGCGGTGGCGGACTGGACAATGGCCAACTTGTCGCCGTCGCACCTGGTCTATCCCGTCGCTGAGCAGAACTGGCCCAGCCGCCGCATTGCCGAATCGCTGGGTGGCGTGGTCGTGGGGCAAACCACGACGCCCAAGTACGAGCGCCTGATCTACCGTATTCCGGCGCGCGGCGCCGCCAGCGCGCCGATTCTGCTACGCTAGACCTCCCCCCGCTGAGCATGCCATCATGACCGGCTCGACCCAAGACCCCGACGCACGCCGCATGGCGCCCGCCACCGAGCGCAACCGTGAACCCATCCTCGCGGTGCTGCGCAAGGTCCTGCCCGCCAGTGGCACGGTGCTGGAAATTGCCAGCGGCACCGGCCAGCACGCCGCGCACTTCGCGGCGGCGCTGCCGGGGCTGACCTGGCAGCCGAGCGATCCGGAAGCCGCCGCGCGCGCGTCGATTGCCGCGTGGACCGCGCATGCGGGCCTGGCCAATGTGCGCGCGCCGCTGGCGCTGGATGTCAGCCGCCAGCCGTGGGGCATCGACGCCGCGGATGCGGTGGTGTGCATCAACATGATCCATATCGCCCCGTGGGCCGCGGCCGAGGCGCTGTTCGCGGGCGCTGGCAAGCTGCTGGGCCCGGGCGGCGTGCTGTTCCTGTACGGTCCCTATCGCCGCGGCGGCGCGCACACCGCGCCCAGCAACGCGGCTTTCGACGCGCAGCTGCGCGCCACCGATGCCGACTGGGGCGTGCGCGACATGGAAGCCGTGATCGCGCTGGGCGAGGCGCAGGGCATGCGCTGCGACGAGCCGGTGCCGATGCCGGCCAACAATTTCAGCCTGGTGTTCCGCAAGTAAGCTGCCGTGCGCGCCTCAGCCGCGCACCAGCATCACGACGGCGGTGGCGATCAGGCACACCGCGAACAAGGCGCGCAGGCGCCGTTCCGGCATCCGGTGCGCCAGCGCCACGCCCCATGAGATCGTCAGCATGCCGCCCAGCGACAGCGGAATGCCGTTGGCCCAGTCGACATGGCCGGCATGGGCATAGGTGGCCAGCGCCACCACCGCCCCCGGGGTCACCAAGGCCAGCGCCAGGCCTTGCGCCGCCGCCTGGCGTAGCCCGAACAGGCTTACCAGCGCCGGTGCGGCCACCACGCCGCCGCCCACGCTGAAGAACCCCGAGAACACGCCGCCCACGACGCCCACCAGCGGAATCCAGCGCGCCGATACGCGTGCCTGTGGCGCAGTGGCCGCGCGCCCCGGCAGCAGCCGCCACAGGAAGTACAGCGCCAGCCCGATCATGAACAGCGCAAAGATGCGCCGCAGCAGCTGCGCATCCATGGCGGTGGCCGCGCGCGCCGAGAGCCAGGTCGCCAGCACCGCCGACAGGCCCAGCACCACTGCCGTGCGCAGGGCGATGTCTGCGCGCTTGCGGTATTGCCAGAAGCCGATCACCACGTTGGGCGCGATCATCACCAGCGCCGTGCCCTGCGCCAGCTGCTGGTCCATGCCGTAGAGCAGCCCCAGCGCGGGAATGGCGATCAGCCCGCCACCGATGCCGAACAGCCCACCCACCGCGCCGAGCACACCACCAAGTCCGAAGATCAGAAGGGAGGACAGCAGCGAATGGTCAGGCATCGGGGCAACGGGGACGCGGGGCAATGCGGGGATTTCAGGCCGGATTCTGGAGAAAGCGGGGGCAAGGCGGGGCGGCCTCAATGATACGCGAGCAGCCCGGTGGGCGCTTTGCACTAAAATCGCCCGGTCATTCGATCCTGCGGTGCCGCAGCCTTCCCGGCTGGCCGCGCCGCGCCCGCCATGGAGAACAAGATGAAGGTCCAGAACATCCTGCAGACGATCGGCAATACCCCGCATATCCGCATCAACCGGCTGTTCGGCGACGGCCATGAGGTCTGGATCAAGTCCGAGCGCAGCAATCCCGGCGCCTCGATCAAGGACCGCATCGCGCTGTCGATGGTGGAAGACGCCGAGCGCCGCGGCGTGCTCAAGCCGGGCGGCACCATCATCGAGCCGACCTCGGGCAACACCGGCATCGGCCTGGCCATGGTGGCCGCGGTCAAGGGCTACAAGCTGGTGCTGGTGATGCCGGACAGCATGTCGGTGGAGCGCCGCCGCCTGATGCTGGCCTATGGCGCCACCTTTGACCTGACCCCGCGCGAGAAGGGCATGAAAGGCTCGATCGCGCGCGCCGAGGAGCTGGTCGCCGCGACTCAGGGCGCATGGATGCCGCAGCAGTTCGAGAACCCGGCCAATGTCGACGTGCACGTGCGCACCACCGCGCAGGAAATCCTGAACGACTTCCCCGAGGGGCTGGACGTGCTGATCACTGGCGTCGGCACCGGCGGGCACCTGACGGGCTGCGCCAGGGTGCTCAAGGACAAGTGGCCGCAGTTGAAGGTGTTCGGCGTCGAGCCGGTGGCTTCGCCGGTGATCTCCGGCGGCGCGCCGGCGCCGCACCCGATCCAGGGCATCGGCGCGGGCTTTATCCCGAAGAACCTCGATACCTCATTGCTCGACGGCGTGATCCAGGTCGATGCCGAGCCCGCGCGCGAGATGGCACGCCGCTGCGCGCGCGAGGAAGGCATCCTGGTCGGCATCTCGTCCGGCGCCACGCTGGCCGCCATTGCGCAGAAGCTGCCCGAGCTGCCCGCCAACGCGCGCGTGCTGGGCTTCAACTACGACACTGGTGAGCGTTACCTGACGGTCGAAGGGTTCCTGCCTGCGTAAGTGCTCACGAGCGCCCGGCCTGTGTGGCCAGGGCGCTCAGAACGCGCTTCAGCTGGGGCGACGTGCCTTGGAACATGCTGTCGCAGCTGGGGGACAACAAGCGCATGCGCGGCTACTTCCTCGGGCAGTACCGCGACCGCAATGTGATCGAGGCACAGGTGGAATACCGGCTGCATATCGCCGGCCGGCAGGGGATGGTGTTCTGGGCCGGCACCGGGGCGATCGCGCCCAAGCCGGGCGACCTCGCCTCGACTCACTGGCTGCCCAATGCGGGCATCGGCTACCGTTTCGAGTTCAAGCCGCGCGTCAATGTGCGGCTCGATGCCGGCTTCGGGCGGCAAACACGCGGGGTCTATTTCCAAATCAATGCCATAGATGTCGAAGGCCAGCACATCGCGCTCGCGCATCCGGTGGTAGCGGTCGTAGGACCACTCCAGCGTCTCGAAATCCGTATTGCTGCCCAGCCCGAGCCGGTACACCGCGGCATTGGCGATCAGCGCCTGGCCGGAACAGGGATTGGGCCGGAAGTCGCGCGTGTCGTACGAGAAATGCGCTGTCACGCCCGAACTGAACACGTGCGGCCCGTTGGGGTCGGTGGCCAGCGCGCTGGCGGCGCCGCGCTCCAGGCTGTTGGCATCGTCGATCTGTACCGAGATGCCGGCGCCGAAGTAGGTGTTGGGCCGCACGCGCATCAGCATGCGCGGCTGCAGGAAGAACTCGCGCCGGGTATAGCCCTCTTTGTTGGCATCGTTGATGGCGCGGTCATAGCCGACTCCCTAATAGGAGGTCGGCATATTAACCACGGCGCCGGTGATCACGAAGCGGTAGCTGTCGTCGGCAAAGAAGGTGGTGTCATATCGCGCAAGCCGTTCAGCGCGATAACAAGCCGTGCCGCTTGTGCCAGTCCGCCAGCGATTCATCCGGCCAGGTGCGGCAGTGCACATGCCCTTTGCCCTTGGGTACGTCGACCCAGGGCGCGACAGAATCCAGCGCAGCCTCCACCACCTCGGGCGGGCGCGGCAGTGGTGTATCGATGGCCGACGCATGCGGATGCACCAGGTGCGGCCAGCGCGGATCCCACAGCCACAGTGCGCTGCCGCACTTCACGCAGAAGTGCCGCTGCGCGGGCGAGCGCCGCGCTCGCTTGCCGGGCTCGCGCAGCACCGCGTGATAGACCCCCAGGTGCTTGCGCCCGCGCACATGCAGCGTGGCGGCGTCACCGCCGAGGTTGATCGCATAGCCGCCACCGCCGGCAGTCTTGCGGCAGATCGAGCAATGGCAATGCATATAGGGATAGGGCGAATCGGATTCGAGCGAGAAGTGGATCGCGCCGCAATGGCAGGAGCCGTCGAGATGCATGATGTGGGCCTTTGCTTGGTGGCGTTCAGGACAGTCCATTGACTGTAGAAAACCCCCGGCAAAGTGCCAAGGCGGCGGTGACGGCTACAGCGCCTTGCGGAACGTCAGGTTGATGCGCAGCTGTCCCAGCAGCGGATGATCGCCATCGGCCAGCGGCGCCACGCCGTGGAAGGCCAGCCGCGACGGCCCGCCCCACACTACCACGTCCCCATGCGCCAGCCGCACCCGCTGCGGCTTGTCCGCGCGGCGCATGCCGCCGAACAGGAACACTGCGGGCAGCCCCAGCGATACCGAGACGATGGGCGCGCCATAGTCCCGCTCGTCGCGGTCCTGGTGAAGCGAGAGCCGGGTGCCGGGCGCATAGCGGTTGATCAGGCAGGCATCTGGTTCGAAGCCGGCAAAGCCCGCTTGCGCCGCGGCGGTGGTGGCCAGTTGCCGGAAGCTCGCCGGCATCTCCGGCCACGGGTTTGCGCTCAGCGGATCGATCGGGTCATAGCGATAGCCGCGCGCATCGGAGACCCAGCCGACGGCGCCGCAGTTGGTCATCGCCACAGACATCTGCAGGCCACCGGGAGTGACCATGTGCCGCCAGGGAGCCGTGGCAATGACGGCCTGGACGTCGGCCACCAGCACTTCGGCATCGGGCCGTGCCACGCCGCGCAGGACTACGGCGCCGTCGGCCAGCGGTTCGACGGCGGGGGTGGCAGGGCCGCTCGGTGGCAGGTCGTCGAACAGGTCGAAAGTCATGAGAGGGGGGGCGCGGGCGCCTTGGCGCGGTCAGGCGACCGTCAGTTCCAGCCGCTTCCCCAACGCCCGGAAGGCAGCCTCGATCGTATCGATCTTGGTCGCATGCTCCAGGTTGACGATACGCTGTACCTCTTGCTTGCGCGTCTGCAGCCGGCGCGCCAGTTCTGCCTGCGTCACCCCCTGCGCGAGCATCTCGTTGAGCAGCAGCACCTTCGCCGACACGCTCGCTGGCAGCTCGACCAGATGCTGGCCGCGTTTTGCCTTCGACGGCAGCGGCACCGGGCGGCCATCTTCGAAATAGAACTCCATGGCCGTGGCGAGCGCATCGGCGGCCATCTCGTGGGCCTGCTCGATGGTGTCGCCGCTGGTCAGGGCTTCGGGAATATCGGGAAACGACACGGCAAAGCCACCGTCGTCCGGGACGATGTTGGCGGGGAAACGCAGCATATTGGGACTCCTCCTGCGACAACGGATGCTCGGTGCATGGTAATCAAAAATGATTACCAATGCTAGCAGCAAGCCGTCAAATCCGGTTGCAGGATTGCGGGGTCAATGCGGGAGAGGGTTGGGGAGAGGGCTGGAGCATCGACGAAGTGAAGCGTGTCGGTCTGCCGGCGCCTGCCATCTCCCCCTGCCCCTCTCCCGCAAGCGGGAGAGGGGAGCAAGCCGACTGCATGCAGTCGCTGTCATGGCAGCCTTGCCGCAAGGTCACTACGCACTGCGCAGCGCGTGCTCAGGCAAACGTATCGATTTCACCACGCCCAAGCACTCGCGTGGGGCGAGCCGCTGCGCTGGCAGCTGGTGCTGGCTCAGCAGATACCAGGGTACCTGCACCGAAGGTGAACTGCCCCCGCCCATTCCCCGGCGCCTGCTGTTGCTGCCCGTTCCCATTGCCCGCCTGGCCGGCAAAGCCGTCCGCGCCCACCGAAGTCTGGCCGAGCTGGATGCCGTTCTCCGACAGCGCAGTGCGCAGGTGCGGCAGCGCGGCTTCCACCGCGGCGCGCACGGCCTGGTGGGGCGAGACGAACTGGGCCTGGGCCTGGTCGTTGACCACGTTGAGCACCACCTTCAGCGGTCCCAGGTTGGGCGGGTTCAACTGGAGCTCGGCGCTTTGCTGGCCTTGCGTGCCCAGGCGAATCATCTGCTGGCCGAGGGCCTGCGGCCACTGGCTGTCGTACAGCGGCGGGGCGACCACGGGGCGGCTGGCGGCAGCGGCCGCGGCGGCGGCTGCCGTCGGGGTTGGCTGGCCGGCCAGCGTGGCGGCAATGGCTTGTGTGTTGTCGGGGCTGGCCGCGGCGGTTTCGCTGGTATGGGCGGCAGCTTGTGCGGCGGCGAACGGCGTTGCCGCGGGTTTGGCATCCGGCGCGCCAGTGCTGGCAGCGAGCGGATCGGCGCGATGCTGGCCGATGCCGCTGTCAGGGCGGTTGTCCGAACCGCCGGCGTTCTGACCCGAGGTGTCCTGTGGCCGGGCGGCGAGCATGTGGCCCGCGACGGCCTGCGTGGCGCCGGCCTTGCCGTCGGTGCCTGCGGTGGCACCGGCCTGCATCGTGGCGCGCTGCGAGGCGATGGTGGCCAGCGTGTCGGCTACGGAAGGCTGTGCGGGTCGGGCTTCGGTGGTGGCCACGTGCAGTGTGTCCGGGGGGAGCGCGGCGGCCGCGGGGCTGGTTTCTGCCTGGGCATCCGTCGCCGTGGTTTGCGTGGCAGTTGCCAGCGCCGCCTGCAGTGCTGCGGCGCCGCCGCTGTCGGTAACGCCGGCAACAGCGGTGCCTGCCGCGCCGGCTGGCGTGGCGGCGGGGCTGGCGGGGCTGGCGGGGGCGGTGGCGGGAAGCATCAGCGCCAGTGCGGCAGCGGCTGCGGCGGTGGCGGCATCCGTCGGCGTTGCCGCCGCGGTGTCTTCCTGGTCCTCATCCTTCTTGCCGGCGGGCTTCTTGGCGGTCGTGGCGGCCTGCTGCGGCTTGGCGGCGTCGGCTTGCGCCGCGGCCGGGCGCGATGCGGGCTGGTCGCGCGCGGCCGTCTCCCGGGCGGCGGGCGCTGGCGCAGCGGCCTTGTTGCTGTCGCGGGCACGCGACAGCGCGTCGCCGAAGCCGCTGGCGGGCGCTTCGGCGGTGGCGCGTCTGGCGCCTTCTGCCGCATTGGCGGCGCTGCTGACAATCTGGCTGATATCGATCATGGTTGTTCGCTACGGGTGTGGCCTGGCCGATGATGCTCAGGCTTCGCTCAGGCGGCTGGCCGTGGTGCGGGCCAGGCGGGCGGCGTATTCGTCGTTGGCGTGCTGCTCGCGGCGCGCGGCGACCTGGTCTTCCTTCGCTTCGGCGCGCGCGATCAGCGTGTCGAACGAATTCAGGCGGCGCTTCTGATGCTGCCAGCGGTTGCGGCCGGCCAGCAGGTCCGCTTCGGCCTTGGCCAGCGCAGTGCCTTGCTGGCGGATGGCGTGGTCGAGCGAATCCAGGAAGCGCGAGAAATCCTGCCAGCGGCTGGAGGTCATGCCTTCGGCGGCCACCACTTGCATGCGCGCGCGGTACTCCTGGCGATACTGCGTGAGCTGGTTGAGCTGCTGCTCCGCCTGCGTGCGCAAGCCCTGCAGCCGCCCCAGCTCGCGCGCGGCGGTGTCGGTATCGGTCTGGGCCAGGTCAGCCAGCGTATTAAGCGGTGAATGCTTGAGCATGCTCACTCCTGTCGAAGAGGCGGTGAAGCTGGGCGATGGCGTCGTGGTAGCCGGCGCGCTCGTGGATATCCTGCTGCAAGAAGGCTTCCATGCGCGGGTGCAGCTGGATCGCCAGATCCAGTTCCGGGTCGTTGCCCGGCACGTAGGCACCCACGCTGATCAGGTCGCGGTTGCGCTGGTAGCGCGACATCAATTGCTTGAAGCGGCGCACCGAGCCGAACTGCTCGTTCGGGATCAGCGCGGTCATGGCGCGGCTGATCGACGCTTCGACGTCGATGGCAGGGTAGTGGCCCGCTTCGGCCAGGCTGCGCGACAGCACGATATGGCCATCCACGATGGCGCGCGCGGAATCCGCGATCGGGTCCTGCTGGTCGTCGCCTTCGGTCAGCACCGTGTAGAACGCGGTGATCGAGCCGCCGCCTTCGGGGCCGTTGCCGGTGCGCTCGACCAGCGTCGGCAACTTGGCAAAGACCGAGGGCGGATAGCCCTTGGTGGCGGGCGGTTCGCCGATGGCCAGGGCGATCTCGCGCTGCGCCATGGCGTAGCGCGTGAGCGAGTCCATGATCAGCAGCACATGCTGGCCCTGGTCGCGGAAGTACTCGGCCAGCCGCGTGGCATAGGCCGCGCCCTGCATGCGCAGCAGCGGCGAGGTGTCCGCCGGCGCGGCCACCACGACCGAGCGCGCGCGGCCCTCGGGGCCGAGGATGTTCTCGATGAATTCCTTCACCTCGCGGCCGCGTTCGCCGATCAGGCCGACCACGATCACGTCGGCGCTGGTATAGCGCGCCATCATGCCGAGCAGCACGCTCTTGCCCACGCCCGAGCCCGCGAACAGGCCCATGCGCTGGCCACGGCCGACGGTCAGCATGCCGTTGATGGCGCGCACGCCGGTGTCGAGCACGGTCTCGATCGGGGCGCGCATCAGCGGGTTGATCTGCTCGCCGGCCAGCGGCACTTCCATGGCGGCGGTGAGCGGCCCGAGCCCGTCGAGCGGCCGGCCCGCGGCATCCAGCACGCGGCCCAGCAGCCCGGCGCCGACCGGCAGGCGCTTGGAGCCCGGCTCGCGCGGCGAGGTGATGCCGGCCGGTTGCGGCGATGGCTCCAGCGGGTAGACGCGCGCACCCGGCAACAGCCCCACCACGTCCGATTGCGGCATCAGGTAGAGGCGGTCGGCGCCAAAGCCGACCACTTCCGCTTCCGCGGTGCGCGGGGCGTTGCTGTCAGTGGTGAACTGTCCAGCCGGGAGTTCGATCAGGCAGTCGCTGCCCACCGGCAGGCGCAGGCCCACGGCTTCCAGCACCAGCCCGGCGGCGCGCGTCAGCCGGCCGCAGCTGCGCTTGCTGTCGAGCCCGGCGATGCCGGCCGCGGCATTGTTCAGCGCGCCGACCCAGCGTTGCGTGTGGGCCAGTGCTGGGTCCGGTGTTGGCGTGGGCGAGGCTTGCGCGGTGGTGTCAGGCATGCGGCGGCTCCCACGGATCGTCGCGGCCCAGTGCCTTGACCACGCGGGTCCAGCGCGTGGGCAGCGTGGCGTCGCGCTCGCCGCTGGCGGCGCTGGCGATGCAGCCGCCGCGCGCCACCGACGGATCGGCGCGCACGGTCCAGCCGGCGGCGGCCAGTTCGCCGTGCAGGTGGGCTTCCACCAGCGCCACGTCGTCGGGGTGCAGCAGCAGCCTGGGCGATCCGGACAGCGCGGGCTCGCTGGTCAACAGCTCGCGTACCGCCGGCAGCAATACCGAGGGGTCTTCCGCCAGCGTCGAGCGCACCAGCTGGCGCGCCACGTCCAGCGCCAGCGACACCAGCGCGCGCGCGACCTGGTCGTCCACCCCGCCTAGCGCGCTGCGGAAGTTGCTGGCCAGCGCCTGCAACTGCGCGGCCTCGTTGCGGGCGGCTTCCAGGCCGCGCGCATAGCCCTCGCGGTGGCCGTCGCCGTAGCCCTGCGTCTGGCCCTGGGTGTAGCCCTGGGCATAGCCCTCCTTGCGCGCGCCTTCGCGCATCGCGTCGAGGGCCTCGAAGTCGATCGGCGGCGGTGCGGGTTCGGCGGGCATGGCGGCCAGGGCTTCTGGCGGCTCGGTATCCCGGGGATCTAGCGAGCCCATCTGCCAGCGCTGCCAGCCCGCCGCGCCGCCACGCGCGCGGCGCGGCGGCTCGAACGGCGCAAAGCCGCCAGGATCGGCGGCCATGCCGTTGCCGGCAAGGGAAGAGAGCGGGTCGCCGCGCTGTGCGCGGCGTGCGGCCTGGCCGCGCTCAGGGTTTGCCTCAGACATAGGCATCGTCGCCTCCGCCGATCTGCACTTCGCCCGCATCCGCCAGGCGTCTTACCACCTGCAGGATGGCCTTCTGCTCGGCCTCGACCTGCGACACGCGCACCGGGCCCAGCGCTTCCAGGTCCTCGCGCAGCATCTCGCCGGCGCGCGTGGACATATTGCGGATGAACTTGTCGCGCAGTTCCTGCGGCGCGCCCTTGAGCGCGACGATCAGCGACTCGGTGGCGATTTCCTTGAGCACGCGCTGGATGCCGCGGTCGTCGACCTCCAGCAGGTTCTCGAACAGGAACATCTCGTCGATGATCTTCTGCGCCAGGTCGCCGTCGTGCAGGCGCACGCCGTCGATGACAGCTTCTTCGTGCGCGGTACTCATCAGGTTGATGATCTCGGCCGCGGTGCGCACGCCGCCCATGCGGCTGCGCTTCAGGCTCTGGCCAGCCAGCAGCTTGGTCAGCACGTCGGTCAGTTCCTGCAGCGCGCCCGGCTGGACCCCGCCGAAGGTGGCGATACGCAGGATCACGTCGTTGCGCAGGCGGTCGGTGAACAGCCCCAGCACCTCGGACGACTTCTGGCGGTCCAGGTGGATCAGGATGGTGGCGATGATCTGCGGGTGCTCGTCGCGGATCAGCTCGGCGATCGCGGTCGAGTCCATCCAGTTCAGCGAGTCGATGCCGCCGCCCGGATCGCGCGATTCCAGGATGTCTTCGATCACCGACTGCGCGCGCTCCTCGCCCAGCGCCTTGTTCAGCACGCTGCGGATAAAGGCGCTGGAGTCCACGTTCAGCGCCAGGTACTGCTCGGTTTCGGCGCGGAACTCGCCCAGCACCTCGGCCATTTCCTCGCGGGTGACGGAGCTGAGCGTGGCCATGGCCGAGCCCAGCTCCTGCACTTCGCGCTGCGACAGGTGCCTGAACACCTCGGCCGCGGCATCCTCGCCGATCGCCATCATCAGGACGGCGCTCTTCTGCAGGCCGGATTCAGAGATGCCCTTAGCGGTTGTCATTGGCAATCCAGTTCTTGATCACGCTGGCGACCAGGCGCGGGTCGCGCTGTGCGGCGTCGCGCACCAGCGCGAGGTCGCTTTCATACTTGGCGGCAAGCCGCAGGATTTCCGGACTGGCCGGTTCCTCCGGCGGCAGCAGCACCGCCTCGGTTTCGTCCCTGGCCTCCGGCGCCGGCAGCGGCGGCGTGGTGTAGCGGCGCAGGATCGGCCGCGCCACCTTGAACCACGCGAACATGGCCAGCAGTGCCAGCAGCAGGTAACCCGCCAGGGTCTTGCCCAGTTCAATCATGTCGGGTTGCTTCCACAGGGGCAGTTCGGGCTCTGCCTTTTCGCGCTCGGTGGTGAACTGGCTGTTGACCACATTGATGGAGTCGCCACGGTCGGCCGAGAACCCCATCGCTTCCTTGGTCAGGTTCTGGATCTGCGCCAGCAGCGCCGGCGGCAGCGGTTCGGCCACGAGCTTGCCCTTGGCATCGGCCTGCTGGCGGTAATTGACCACCACCGCCACCGACAGCCGGCGCACGCCACCCGGTGCCTGCTGCACGTGGCGCACAGAGCGGTCCAGCTCGTAGTTGACGGTGGAGTCGCGGCGGTTGCTGCTCGGACCGCTGGAAGCGGTCGAGGTGGCACCCTGCGCCGCCTGGCCTGGCTGGCCGGCGGCCGGGGCGCCGGCCTGTCCGGGCGCCTGGCCCGCGCGCGGCGTCTGCGGCGTGGTCACGGGCGCGGCGGCGGCAGCAGGCGGCTGGTTCGACAGCGCACCGGGCACGCCGCCCGGGGGCGTCGCGCCCTGCTGCGTCGATTCGCTGGTCTGCTGGCTGCGGATGGCCGTGTGGGTCGGGTCCTGGTTGGGCTTGTAGCTTTCGTCGGTGTGCTCAACGATGGAGAAATCCACGTCGGCGGTCACCTGCGCGCGCACGTTGTCCTTGCCGACGATCGGCGTCAGGATCGCTTCGATGCGCTTCAGGTAGTTCTGCTCCAGCGCCTGCACATACTTGAGCTGGGTGGCGTCGAGCATGCGCTCGTTGCCGGTGTTCGACAGCAGGTTGCCGTGCTGGTCGACGATCGAGATCGACTTGGGCGTCAGTTCCGGCACGCTCGACGAGACCAGGTGGCCGATCGCCGCGACCTGGCCTTCATCGATGGCGCGCCCCGGGTACAGCTGCAGCACGATCGATGCGGTCGGTTTCTGGCGCTCGCGCACGAACAGCGTCGGCTTGGGGATGGCCAGGTGCACGCGGGCGGACTGCACCGCGGCGATCGACTCGATCGAGCGCGCCAGCTCGCCCTCCAGTCCGCGCTGGTAGTTGACCTGTTCGGCAAACTGGCTGATGCCGAACTTCTGGTTGTCCATCAGTTCCATGCCGGCCGTGCCGCTCTTGGGCAGGCCCTGCGAAGCCAGGCGCAGGCGTGTCTCATGCACTTTCTCTGCCGGCACCATGACCGCGCCGCCGCCTTCGGCGAACTTGTACGGCACGTTCATCTGCTGCAGCGATTGCAGCACCGCGCCGCCGTCGCGCTCGGACAGGTTGCTGTACAGCACCTTGTAGTCCGGGCTGCGCGACCACAGCACGCCCACCGCGATGGCGGCGGCCAGCGCCGCGCCGGCCAGCATCAGCGGCAGCTTCGGGTTGGCCTTCAGGCGCTCGAGCATTTCGGCCGGGCGCCCGGGCAGTGCCACTGCCGCGGTCATGCGCGTGCTCCGGATCCGGTGCCGCGACGCTCGCGACGGCACGGGCGATGCGGACCGCCTTGGTCGTCGGCTCGGCTCACGGCACGGCTCACATTACGCTGGAGAGAAAACACGCGTACTCCCGAATCGATGGTTGTCTGGTGATTGCCGGCACCCGCACAGGGGGATAACCCGCGCTTTTCCGGCACGGTGGCAATGATCGGCCAGACTTGAGCCCGACAATCCGGTGAATAGACCCGGTTTTTTGTCCGATTTCGGCCCATGGACCGACGCGGGCGGCGGGTACTCTGCGGGGGCTGAAACTGGGTGCGAACCGCCCGAGGCGTGCTTGCCGGCAGGCTGGCATGTGATGCAAGGGGGCGCGCGCCACAAGACGAACCGAGCCGGTACGCCGCCATACGACGAGCCACCGACGAGCCACCGACGAGCCAAATGACCACTATTTCTTCCATCGAGGGCATGCTGCAGCAACTGCGCGGGATGTCCCAGGTAGCCTCGGGCAACACCGCCAGCCAGTCCGCGGCCCCGGTCGGCGGCGGCTTCGCCGGCGAGCTGCAGCGCTCGCTGGGCCGCATCAACGCCGCGCAGGAGCGCGCCTACGGCCAGGCCGAGGCGTTCGAACTCGGCAAGCCGGGCGTGGCGCTCAATGACGTGATGATCGACCTGCAGAAGGCCAATGTGTCGTTCCAGACGGGGGTGCAGGTGAGGAACAGGCTGGTGGCGGCGTATCAGGAAATGATGAATATGGCGGTGTAAGCCGCCCGACCCGTATTGGAAAGCGACACAGCCGCCACACGGGCGGCTGTGTCGCTTTGGCCTGTGGAGCGCATCCCGCCGTGCCCGGCGGCGTGCCTTGCCTCAGACGCGAAATACGTCTTCGATCAGGTTCACGGTCGGCGGCCTGAACACCAGGTTGCCGCCATCGCCCCCGAAGACGATGCAATGCCCGGGCGTGTCGCGGTTGACCACTTGCGTGCCGATCGAGATCACGGAACGGTTTCCCACCTGGCTGCGCCCGATCACGCTGCTGCCCGGGTACATGACTACGCCTTCGCCCAGCACCGGCGCTACGTCATGGTTGCGCCCGACCGTGCAGTGCTGGTGCAGCACCAGGTAATTGCCATAGGTGGCCTTGGCGAGCACGATCCCGCTCGAATGCCCAAGCACAAAGATGTCGGGCATCTGGATTTCATAAAACATGTCGATGCCATTGAGCGCCTTGTTGAGCAGGAAGAGGCGCGTGGCTGACCCGGCGTCTTCTTCATTGCGCCAGATCGTGTTGGCCAGGTAGTACAGGAAGAGGCAATACTGGGCCGAATGCAGGTAGTTGAATTTTCCCTGCGGCCAGATGCGGTTGCCATTAAAGCATCGCTCCACCCTGCCCATCGCTTCGCTGAAATTGCGCGTGATCGCGGGCCTGATTTCGGCCCGGTCGGGGAAGAACGTGGCAATTTGCGCGCAGACGTACTCGATCAGGCTTGCGCGCGTGTGGTTGATCAACTCCACGGGGTTCGGGCTCCAGGTTGCGGTCGTGCGGCGGGCTGCCGCAATGCCGGCATGGCACGATGATCTGCGCTGGCGCAGGGCCGCCATTCAGGGAACAGAGCCGGATTTCCGGTCAAGCTCGTCTGATGACGGCCCGCGGCCCGCCTTTAGTCTGACGGCATAAATCGCAGGGAATCCGGCGGTGCAGGGGGCACCGCGCCCTTGCGGCCAACATCCGCCGCTACCCAATGCAGAAGAACAAACACGCGTCCCGGGCGTCGCGCTACCTGACCCAGGCAGGGGAGAGCTTTGCCGCGCAGCGCTTCGGCGACTGTATTCGCCAGGCCGAACGTGCGCGCGAGATCGACGGCATGAATCCGGAAGCCTGGTATTGGCTGGCACTCGGCAAGCTGAGCCTGGGGGATGCCGCCGCGGCTCGCGAGACCGCGGAAGCGGCGATGGCGAGATTCCCGGACGATTCCCGCTCGCGCATCCTTGCCGCCGAGATCCTGCTGGACCTTGGAGATTTCGGGCAGGCAAAGGCGATCATCGAACCCGTGCTCGCGCGTGATCCTTCGCAATGGGCCGCCTGGTCCAACTATTCCGCAATCCTGTACAGCCTGCAGGACTACCATGCCGCAAAGCGAGCCGCGCTCAAGGCGTTCGAGCTGAACCCGGGCGATGCGCGCGTTCTGTCGAACTATGCGAACGCACTGAAAGAAACCGGAGACGTCCCTGGCGCCGTGGCCGTGCTGCGCCAGGCGGTGGCCCGGGCGCCGCGATCGGAACTGGTTCGCTTCAACCTGATGTTCACGATGCTGTTCGATGAATCGACGACGGCATCGGGGCTGCTTGCGGAGGCCCGGCAGTGCGCCGCACTGATGACGCCGCCGGGCATGGGGGATCGGCCGCTGCCTGTGCCGGCCGACAACGGCCGCATCCGCGTGGGCTTGCTGTCCAACGACCTGCATGCCCACGCATGCGCCTACTTCATCGTGCCGTTCGTGGCGAATATCGACCACAGCCGCGTTGAGCTGTTCGTATTCAGTCTCAACGGCCACCACGACAACATCACGGCAAAGATCCGCCATCACGCGGACCACTTCATCGATGTCGCCGGCCGGTCCGCAGAGCAGGTGATCGCTACCGTTCGCGAGGCCGGGCTGGACGTGCTCTTCGACCTGGGCGGGTACACGCGCAATACCCCCCTGTATTACATGGCTCACCGGCTCGCGGTGAACCAGGTGACCTGGATCGGGTACCCCGGCTCGACCGGCATGCCGCAGATCGACTACCGCATCACCGACCCTGTCCTCGATCCCGAAGGATACGAGGCCAACTATAGCGAGCAGCTGCTGCGCGCGCCGGTGATCAGCGTGGCTTACCACCCACTGGTCGGGCGGCCGCTGGATGCCTATGCGCCGGCCTATCGGCCCCGTGCGACGCCGGCGCTGACCAATGGCTACATCACGTTCGGCTGCTGTATCAACCTCGGCAAGATCAGTTCGCGCACGCTGCGCCTGTGGGCCGCGGTGCTTGCCCGCTGCCCGGGCAGCCGGCTGCTGCTGGAATGCGCGGGGCTGGACAACGATGCCGTGCGGATGCCGCTGCTCGAGCGAATGGCCGTGGCGGGCATCGACGGCGACCGCGTCATCTGCGTACCCCGTCGTGCAGCCAACCAGTACGTGCTGTACCACGACATCGATGTGGTGCTCGATACCGCGCCGCTGACCGGGGGCGCCAATGCCTGCGATTCGCTGTGGATGGGGGTGCCCATTGTCACGCTGACCGGCAATGCCTGCCACGAGCGTGTGGCGACGGCCTTCGTGCGCGCAGTCGGCCTTCACGGGCTGGCTTGCGAGACAGAAGCGCAGTACGTGGACACCGCGGTTGCGCTGGTATCTGACATCGGCGAACTCAATGCGCTGCGCCAGTCGATCCGGCCGATGTTCGAAGGCAGCCCGCTGTTCGACGCGGCTGGCTACTGCCGCTGGCTGGAGGCGCAGATGGCGCGGTGGGTAGGCACCTATCGCCGGCCCGGCCAGATCGAGCTGCCGGCCGGAGAGGGCGTCTTCTTCGGCGGTCGCTGGCACAGTTTGCCGCAGATCATCCATGCGGTGGTTGCCGCGCTCGAATGTGGCGACCATTCCGCCCTGGAAAACGTACTGGAGAACATCTCTGCAAAATGGAGCAGGCACTGGCTGGTGGCCTATGCGCTCTCCGAGCTGCTCTATCGCCAGGGCGACCAGGTCGGCGCACTTGAACTGCTGATCGAGAGCGCAACGTTGCGCAAGTATTCGCTGCCGCTGTACAGGCTGCTGCTGGCCCGACTCGACGAATGCGGCCACGACAAGACCGCGCTCGCCGACTTCCTGCATGAGGCATTCGGGCTGGATATTGCCTACCTGGAAGCGCAGCCGGTTCCGTCGATCCATGAAATCGCCGGCACCCAGGTGCAGCGGGAAGAGGTGACGGCATGAAGGCGGTGATCCTGGCCGGCGGACTCGGCACGCGCATCTCGGAGGAGTCCCACCTGCGGCCCAAGCCGATGATCGAGATCGGGGGCAAGCCGGTGCTGTGGCACATCATAAAGACCTATTCCCACTACGGGATCAATGACTTCGTGATCTGCCTGGGCTACAAAGGGTACGTGGTCAAGGAGTACTTCGCCAACTACTTCCTGCATATGTCGGATGTGACCTTCGACCTGAAGCACAACCGGATGGAAGTTCACCAGCGCCACGCAGAGCCATGGCGGGTCACGCTGGTCGATACGGGCGAACACACCATGACTGGCGGCCGCATGAAGCGCGTGCGCGAATACCTGGATGAGGAGCCGTTCTGCTTCACGTATGGCGATGGTGTGTCGGATATCAATATCCGTGCCCTGCTCGACTTCCACCTCGCGCATGGCAAGCCGGCCACGGTTACCGCGATCCAGCCGCCGGGACGCTATGGGTCGCTGAAGATCGAAGGCACTTCGGTCGATCGCTTCCAGGAAAAACCGGCCGGGGATGGCAACTGGATCAATGCCGGCTTCTTCGTGCTGGATCCGTCCGTGATCGACCTGGTGAGCGACGACACCACTATCTGGGAGGACGAGCCGATGAGTCGGCTCGCCGCACGGGGCAGCCTGCAGGCATTTATGCACAACGGCTTCTGGCAGGCGATGGATACCCTGCGCGACAAGAACCATCTGGAGCAACTCTGGGCTGGCGGCAATCCGCCATGGAAAGTCTGGACGTGAGGCAGTTCGACAATATCTATGCTGGCCGGCGCGTCCTGCTGAGCGGCCATACCGGTTTCAAGGGCAGCTGGCTGGCGCAGTGGCTGGTGCAGCTCGGCGCGACGCTGACCGGCTTTGCCCTGGCTCCGGCCACGACCCCCAGTCACTGGCAATTGCTGGGCCTGCCGGCCACGGACTTGCGTGGCGATGTGCGCGACTTGCCTGCGCTCGATGCCGCGCTGGCGGGGAGCCAGCCCGAGATCGTGTTCCATCTTGCGGCGCAGCCGTTGGTGCGCCGCTCCTACCGGGATCCGCTGGAGAGCTGGTCGACCAACGTCATGGGGACGGCCAACGTACTGGAAGCCTGCCGGCGCCATCGCTGCGTGCGGGCAGTGGTGGTGGTCACCACCGACAAAGTCTATGCGAACCAGGAGTGGGCCTGGGGCTATCGTGAGAGCGACCGGCTGGGCGGCCACGATCCCTACAGTGCATCCAAGGCGGCGGCAGAGCTGGTCACGGCCAGCTATCGCCAGGGCTTCTTCTCGCAAGACGGTGCACCGCTGCTGGCGACTGCCCGCGCTGGCAACGTGATCGGGGGCGGCGACTGGTCGGAAGACCGCCTGATCCCCGACCTCGTTCGCGCCAGCAGCCGCGGCGAGACGCTGGAGATCCGCTCGCCCCATGCCACACGGCCGTGGCAGCACGTACTCGATTGCATGGCCGGCTACCTGCTGCTGGGCCAGCGGCTGCTGGAAGGCGACCATGGCTGCGCGACAGCCTGGAACTTCGGGCCGGCCGCGCAGGACAACCGCAGTGTCGAGGCAGTCCTTGCCCTGATGCAGGTGCATTGGCCCGCGCTGGCATGGCGTGTGTCTGATGCACCGCAACCGCACGAAGCCAGCCTGCTGTATCTCGACAGCTCTCTGGCCAGGTCAAGGCTTGGCTGGCAGCCCGCCTGGAACCTCGGGCAGGCGCTCGCCGCGACGGCTGCGTGGTATCGCGAACACGCTGACGGTGACGCGCCGACGCGCCGGCAGTTGGACGCATATATCGCGGCAGCGGCCGCCGCCGGCGTGAACTGGGTGGCCGCATGAAGCTGACTCCACTTGCCATCCCGGGTGCAGCGCTGGTCCAGGGCGAGCCCTTTGCGGACCATCGCGGCGCGTTCGCGCGCCTCTTCTGCGTGGATGCGCTTGCCGAGGTGCTGGGCCCGCGCCGCGTGATGCAGGCCAACCATTCGCGCACGCGTGAAGCCGGTGCGATGCGCGGGCTGCATTTCCAGCATGCGCCGCATGCCGAGATGAAACTGGTGCGTTGCCTGCGCGGCCGCGTCTGGGACGTGATGGTGGATCTGCGCGCAGGATCGCCGACCTTCCTGCAGTGGCATGCCGAAGAGCTGAGCCCGGACAATGCCCGCATGGTCGTGATTCCGGAAGGCTGTGCGCACGGGTTCCAGGTGCTCGACCCCGACAGCGAGCTGCTGTATCTGCATACTGCACCCTTTACGCCACAGGCCGAAGGCGGGGTACGCCACGACGATCCCGTGCTTGGCATCCGCTGGCCGTTGCCCGTGGCCGATATTTCGGCACGCGACCGTTCCCATCCGCTTCTCAGTGCCGGCTTTGCCGGCCTCCAGCCATGAATTGCCGCCACTGCAATGCCGCGCTCGACCATGTATTCCTGGACCTTGGGTCCGCGCCGCCTTCCAATGCCTATCTGACTGCGTCCGACCTGCGGGCGCCGGAAACCTGCCTCCCGCTCAGGCTGCATGTATGCTCGCACTGCTGGCTGGTGCAGACCGAAGACTACGCACGCGCCGACGAGCTGTTCAGCCGCGACTATGCGTACTTCTCGTCGACGTCGCAGACCTGGCTGGCCCACGCGGCCGCCTACGCGAGCCAGATCACGCGCCGCCTCGATCTGGGGCCGAAGAGCTTTGTCATTGAAGTGGCCTCCAACGACGGCTACCTGCTGAAGAACTTCGTCGCTGCCGGCATTCCGTGCCTGGGCATCGAGCCGACGGCCAGTACCGCACAGGCGGCGGAAGCCATCGGTGTGCCGACGCTGTGCGAGTTCTTCGGGCAGGCGCTGGGCGAACGGCTGGCGTCGGAAGGCAGGCAGGCCGATCTGATCGCCGGCAATAACGTCTTTGCGCATGTGCCGGACATCAACGACTTCACGCGTGGGCTCAAGGCTGCCCTGAAGCCGGGCGGGACGATCACGCTGGAATTCCCCCACCTGATGCAGTTGATTGCGCAGACCCAGTTCGACACCGTCTACCACGAGCACTTCTCGTACCTGTCGTTGCAAACGGTGCAGCGGATCTTTGCGTCCGCCGGGCTGCGCGTGATGGATGTCGACACGCTGACGACCCACGGCGGCAGCCTGCGTGTCTATGGCGGCCACGCCGATGACGCGCGCCCGCCCAGCGCTGCGGTGAAGACGCTACTTCAGGCCGAGGAAGCCTTCGGCTTGCGCCGGGTCTCGACCTACCTGAACTTCCAGGCGCGCGCGGATGCCGTCAAGGATGCGCTTCTCACGTTCCTGATCGCGCAGAAGCGCGCGGGGCGCCGCGTAGCGGCCTACGGTGCGGCAGCCAAGGGCAATACGCTGCTCAACTATGCCGGCGTGCGCCCCGGCCTGCTGCCATTCGTCTGCGATGCGGCGCTGTCCAAGCAGGGCCGCTACCTGCCGGGCAGCCGCATTCCGGTGGTCGCACCGGCGCAGTTGCGCGCCTCGCGCCCGGACATCGTGCTGATCCTGCCATGGAATATCGCGGACGAGGTGCGGGATCAGCACGGCTATGTGCGCGAGTGGGGCGGGCGCTTCGCGGTGGCCGTGCCGGAGATCAGGATGCTGGACCATGCGGGTGCCTGACGTGCCGCAGGCGGACCATAGCCTGGTGATCTCCCAACCCATGCTCTTTCCGTGGGTCGGCATGCTGGAGCAGATCCGGCTGAGCGACACATACGTCTTTTACGATGACGTCCAGTTCTCGACCGGACCGGCGAACCGTGTCAGCCGGGTGCAGGTCAAGACCCGGGACGGCATGCGCTGGATGACGGTGCCGTTGCGCGGCCGGCACCTGGGCAGCCTGATCGGCGGGCTGGAGCTGGACGATCGCACCGACTGGCGAGGCAAAGGCCGCGACCTGTTGCGCCATGCCTATGCCGGTGCGCCATATGTGCAGGACATGTTGGCGCTGGTTGATGAGGTGTTCTCCGCGCCGGCGCGATACCTGTCGGAACTCTCGCGCGCATCCACCATGGCACTGGCGCGTTACTTCGGGCTCGATGCCGGCAGGTCCTTCTTGGATTCGTCTGCGCTGGGCGTAGCCGGCCACAGCAGCCAACGGGTCTTTGCGCTATGCCAGCGGCTGGGCGCCACACGCTACGTGACCGGGCATGGCGCGAAGCATTATCTGGATCACGAACTGTTCGAGCGGGCCGGCGTCGCGGTGGAATACATGGACTACCGGCTGAGCCCCTATTCCCAGCGCCACGGCGAATTTACCCCCTATGTCACCGGGCTTGACCTGGTGGCCAACTGCGGACGCGACGGTGTGCGTCATATCTGCTCGGGCACCATATCGTGGCGCAGCGTATGCGCGAGCGGTGCGGCTGCCTGACCCAAACCAACCGGCCATCCGGGCCGGGCATTCTCGGATAGTTACATCATGAAGCGCATTCCGGTCTCTGGTCCTTCGATCACCGAGAAGGAGATTGCCTATGTCACGGACGCCGTGACCAACGCCTGGTACGCCAACGCCAACGTTTATAACGACCGCTTCGAGCGGGCGTTCGCTGAGTACCATGGCGTGCGCCACGCGGTATCGCTGCCGTCGTGCACCTCGGCGCTGCACCTGTCGTTGCTTGCGCTGGGTATCGGTCCGGGCGATGAGGTGATCGTTCCCGACTGCACGTGGATCGCCAGTGCGGCCCCGGTCAGCTATGTAGGCGCCACACCGGTGTTTGCCGACATCGATCCTGACAACTGGTGCCTGTCGCCGCAGTCCTTTGCCGCCTGCATCACGCCTCGCACGAAGGCCGTGATCGCCGTGGACCTGTACGGCAACATGCCGGACTACGCTGCGCTGGCTGAAATTGCGGGCCAGCGCGGGATCGCCATCATCGAAGACGCGGCCGAAGCTGCCGGCTCGCGCTACTGCGGTCGCGCGGCCGGTACCCTCGGCGTCACCGGAACCTTCAGTTTTCACGGCTCCAAGACGCTGACCACTGGCGAAGGCGGCATGCTCATTACCGATGATGAAGCGATCTACCGCCGCGTGATGGTGCTGCGCGATCACGGCCGCCGCCCGGGAGACACCATGTTCCAGAATGCCGAGGTGGGCTACAAGTACAAGATGAGCAGCCTCCAGGCCGCGCTCGGGCTGGCACAGATCGAGCGCATCGACGCACTCGTGGAGCGCAAGCGCGAGATCTTCGGCTGGTATCGGGAAGAGCTGGGCAATTGCGAAGGGATTGTGCTGAACCATGAAGCGCAGGCGGTGCACAACTCTTATTGGATGGTGACGGTGATCCTGCCCGAGTGGCTGGGAGGCAAGGCCGGAGTGATCCAGGCGCTAAGCAAGCAGGGGATCGATTCCCGGCCGTTCTTCAGTCCGCTGAGCAGTCTCGACGCCTATTCCGCATCCCCGATGGCGCGCGCGGCGCGCGCGCGCAACACCGTTTCCTACGCCGTGGGGGCACACGGGGTGAATCTGCCGTCGGGCCTGAACCTGGAGCGCGCCGACGTTGCGCGCGTAGGCGCTGCGGTGCGGGAGATGCTGAGCGAACGCGTCCCGGCGGTAGCGACCGCTCATGCCAGCCTGGTGTGATTCAGCGGCCGGCCGGACCACCTGTGCTACTGGCAGCGATGGAGCGAGAGCTTGCGCCGCGGGTTCCGGAACACGGCAGTAAACCCGAAATCTTCCAGTGTTGCCCGGTGCACGTCGTTCGCATAGGCGATCATTGACCTCCCCTTCCTGAAGTGCTCCAGGTTGCGCGAGACGAACTTGCGCAGGATTACGTCATCGAACGGGTTGAACATGAAGATCAGGTTGCTCGCATCGGGCAGTTCGAACTCGGTGGCGTCCGCGTTGGTAAACGAGATATTGGATGCGCTCCCCGACCGGAACTTCTCCAGGTTGCCGTTGGCGATGGCGTTCAGTTTGTCAGACAGCTCGACGCCAACAATCTTCCCGAACGGCCGGCGGGTGTGTGCGTAGAAGCAGGCCTTGCCTTTGCCCGAGCCCAGATCGATAAAGTTGTCGAAGGCCTCGCCCGTGCGCCCGGCCTCGGCAAACAGTTCACGCAGGTTCCGGCACCACACCGCGTGGTAGGCGGATGCATGGGCGACGGGAAGACGGTCGCTTTCCATCAGATCATTGGCCGCAATGATGCCGCCGAGATCAAGTCCGTGCCGCTTCTCGAACAGATAGTCCTCAAAGTCGAAGAATTTCCAGGTCAGGGCTTCGAGCAGCGGTTTCTTGCGTGTCGCGGCAGTGATGGTCGTCATGGTAAATGCGTTGTTTGTGCGCCAGCGGTTGGCAGTGGCTCATGCCGGGCCGAAATGCGGATCGCCGGCCTTCTCCTGCTCCAGCTGGTAGAGCCATGCCAGCAACTCTGCCACCGCGACGTAGAGTTGCGGTGGAATATGAGAGTCCATATCCACCTGCATCAGCAGGTTGACCAGGGCGGGGGAGTCGTGCACATAGATGCCGGACTCCTTCGCTCGCGCGATGATTGAATCCGCGACGACACCGTAGCCCTTGGCGACAACGCGTGGTGCATTGTCCTTCTGGTCATAGGTCAGCGCCACTGCAGCGCCGCGAGACTGCCCGGCGTTGCTCATTGCGACCTCGTTGGCGTGCCGGTGCCGGCCGTGAACTGCACCAGCTCAATGCCATTGGCCGCGAGACGTTCCTGCAGTCTGGCGCGGGCATCGTCAAAGCGGCTGGCAACCTCGGACGCGCCGGCAACCAGCCGCGCCCCCAGTCCGCCCGGCGACAGAGACAGCCGTGCCTCGACCGTCCCCAGTTCGGGCAGCTCCAGCAACAGGCGGGTCGACCAGGTCTGGGCCCCTTGCGTGCCGCGGGCAGCTTCGTCGTCCGCTCCGACGCGGTCGCGGGCGATCTCCCATGCCATATGGGTGCCTGGCCACGCCTCGCCGGCCCAGCGGAACTGCTGGGTGGCGAGCAGCTCGAGCTGCTGACGGACCAGCCCTTCGGTGCCGGGATGCACGGCGGGGCCGGCGGGTGTCGCGCTGGCCGGCGGATTATTCAGGCTGTCGTATGCCTGCTGCGGCAGGCGGGCGTTGGGTTGGGGCGCGTCGTTCGCGCGGGCCATGGCTTCGTAAAGCAACGCGCCCTGCTGCGGCGTTGCCGCAGGGCCGGTGCCGGTATGTGGGCCGGGCGCCAGGCTGCGCGGTACCGGCAGCGCGTGGTCGGCCGGCCCCGCGTCCGTCAGCGCTGACGTGACACGGTGAGCCGCCAGGCGGTCAGGTGCCGCATCGCTCAGCGGATCGAGCGGTGCCGTCCGGGCGGCAAGCGCCTGCGCGAGAAGGTCGGCAGGGCTGTTGGCGGCAGCGCCGGCGGCGGGACTAGTCGCGGGATTTGTCGCAGCGTCCGGCCTGGCAACGGGGGCGGGAAGCAGCGCGACGGGCCGGCCGGGCGCTTGATCCGGCTCGCCGTTCTGCGCGGGCATGCCCAGCGATGCCTGCGGCTCCTTGCGGACGTCCGTCAGCGTGCGCGCCCCATTGACCCATGCGGCCAGGTGCGATTCATAGAACAGGCCGCTATGGTCCACCAGACCTGCGAGAGCGGCCGGCAGCGCGGCGGCCGTTGTCGGGGTCGGCGGCGCGGGCATCAGCGTCGCGGTTGCGCGCGGGGCGCTGTCCGCGGCCTTGCCAAGAAGGTCGAGGATCGTGCGCGCGGCAAAGCTCAGGGTTTCGCGTGTCGATGTGGTAGCGACCAGGCCGCTGCCATCGAGCGCACCGCCGGCACCCTGCGTCTGGCGTCCCTGGATCACCGCGTTGCCGGCTTCGCCGGCGTTGCGTGAGTTCGTTTGCGTGACGTCGGGTGTCGGCAGCAGCGCCGCCAGCTTGTTGACCGAAAGGGTCGGCCGCAGCGTCTGCGTATCGGGACGCGGTGTCAGCGAGGCGTCGGGAGGCAGGAGCAGGCCGGTCATGGTGCAAGCCAGTAAGACGGGAAGCCGCTATCGCGGCGCATTGGCTGGCTCAGGGCCGCCAGGGAAAGGACAGGTGCCACGTCGGGGGCAAGGCGGGCAGGCATGCGCTGCCCACATCCGGCTCAGACGGGCACGCCGTAGGCCTGGACGAGTTCCTGCCTGCGGCGGGAGTTGCTCAGCAGCGCTTCCAGCCGCGACATCTGTGGCATCACGATCTGGCGAATGGCTGCGTCGTGGGCAAGGATTCGTTCGAGCAGATGATACCGGCGGGTGCGCTCCTGTGCGGAGGGCACTGGCTGGGGAGGGAGGACGCGCAGCTGGTCGACTTCCGCCACATAGACTTGCTGCAGCTCGCTCATCGCATCCCAGTTGCCGGCGCGTGCTGCGTCCAGCATCTGCTCCGAGAGCAGCAGCAGTTCCTCGTAGCCACGGGTGACCGGGCTCGAGGCTTCCGGTTTGAACGGGTGCATCTCAGTTCTCCACGACCAGCAGGGGGGCCGGCGCCTGTGCCTGCGCGGCGGCCGGCGGCTGCTCGCCGATCTGCGCCCAGGCGGACGCCAGGGTGGCAAGCAGGCCGTCGACTTCGGTCAGCAGGGCTGCGTCGTTGCGCAGGTTGGCCTGCAGCAGGCGGCGCGACATGTAGTCATAGAGGGCTTCGAGATCGGCGGCGATGTCGCCACCGGCCTGGTGGTCGAGCGCGGCATTGAGGCCATTGACGATAATGTCGATGGCCTTTGAGATCGCGTTGCCCTTGGCCGGGATATCGCCGGCGTCCATGTGGAAGCGGGCGCTGGCGATGGCCGCGCGCGCTCCGTCAAACAGCATGACGATCAGCCGGTGAGGGCTGGCGCTCATGGCCCCGGTCTCGACCCCGACCTGGGAATAGGCGTTGATGGCGTTGCGCGCGTACATGACGTTCGGCTCCCGGTTAAGGCTTACTTGCCCGACGAGTTGTTCATGGCGTTGAACTGCTGCGTCAGGTAGGTGCTGGTGTTCTTCATCTGCGACATGATCACGTCCAGCTGCGTGAACTGCGTGCGGTAGTTGGCGACGGTGGCGTCGATGCGGTCCTGGGTCGCGCTGTACTGGTCGCTCAGGTCCTTCAGGCTGCGGTTGATGCCATCGGTGGCGGCCGTCAGGGCCCCCTTGCTGCTGGTCAGCGCCGTGATGGTGGTGCTCAGCTGGTTGCCGTAGCCGCTCGTGCCGTCGTCATTGCCGAACAGGGCGGTCACGCCTGCCGGGTTGTCGTTCAGGGCCTTGGTCAGCTTGGTCGAATCCAATGCGAGCGTGCCGTCGAGCTGGAACGTCACGCCCACTTGCGTCAGCGTGGTGATGGCGGTGGCACCGCTGCCCGGCTGCGGCGTGTTGAGCACGCCACGGATCTGGTTCTGGATCACGCGCAGCACGCCGTCTCCCGTGAGGGGCGAAGCGGTTTGCGTGCTGGGATCATAGGCCGACAGGCTGCTGGCTGCCTTCTGCAGGTTGTTGTAAGCCGTGACAAAGGCCTGCACGCCATTCTGGATCGACGTGGTGTCGCGCTGGACCACGATATTGCTGGTGCCGGTCTGTGCCAGCGACAGCGTCACGCCCTGTACGGCGCCGGAGACCTGGTTGCTGGCGCTCTGGACTGCGATGTTGTTGACGGTCAGCGCCGCATTCTGGGCGGTGACGGTCTGTTGCATGTTTTGCGTGCCAGCCGGATCGTTGGCCACCAGGTCGGACAGCGCGCTGGTGCCGTCGCTCGAAGTGACCGAGATGCGCATGCTGTTGGTTGCGCCGGTGTTGTTCGAGTTCAGGACCAGGCGATAGGGCGCGCCGGAGCCATCGTTGATGATGCTGGCAGTGACGCCGGCATTGGCCTTGTTGATGGCGTCGCGCACGCCTTGCAGCGTATTGTTGCTGCTGTCGATCTTGATGTCGAAGCCGGTCGAGCCCGCATTGGCGGTGTAGCCCGCTCCGCTGTACTTGCCATAGGTGGGGCTGGCGGTATTGGTGTCGAGCGTGCCGCCGGTGATGGCGCCGAAATCGATATGGATCGTGCCGGTGCCGATCGCCGCATCCTGCTTGACCTGGCCTGTGCCTACCAGCGACTGGGCCTGGGCCAGGGCGGTGATGTTGACCGCATAGTTGCCCGCAGCCGCGGTGTTGCTGCCAGTGGCAGTCATGACGTTAGTGTTGCTGGAGGTGGCGGTCGCTGCGTTGAAGAAGCTCGGCTTGGACAGCTGGTTGGCCGTTCCCTGGAATGCGGCAAGCATGCTCTGCAGCTGGCCATAGGCCGACAGCTTGGTCTGGTAGCTGGACTGCTGCTGCTTGAGGACAGTCAGCGGTGCCTGCTCGGCGGTGGTGAGCTGGTCGAGCAGCGAGCCCAGTTCGAGCCCCGAACCAACGCCGAGGTTAGAGATTGTTGCCATGTCTTCTACTCCAGAGTGCTACTTCAAATCCAGGTCCGAGGGATGGCTCAGGCGGTCTGGTTCACGAACAGGCCCTGCAACTGCGTCATTGCATCGGAGATGCGCACCAGCTCTTCAGTCGGGATCTGCCGGATCACCTTGCCGCTGGTCTTGTCCATCACCTTGGTGATGACGCGGTGGCTGGTGCTGTCGATTTCAAACTGGACGCTGACCGAGGCGGTACGCAGTGCGTCGGTCAGGCGCTCAAGCGCTGCGTCGAGCGAGGGTGATGGCTGCCTGCCGTTCTTTGCCGGGGCGCCGGGCGTGGCGGGTGCGGCGGATTCGCCGGGCATGCCGGTCACGCGGCGGTCTGGCCACTCGGTCAGCTGGGTCGCCAGCGCGGGAGGCAGCGCGGACGAAGTGGTAGCGGCAGTAGCCATGATCGTCTCGACTCAGGGGTTTCTTGAAATGCTTTCCCAGGGCCGCAACCCTGGGGAAACATTCCACAACAGCGCCGGGCACGAGGCCCGGCACCGGTGCTACGCGTCAGTCAATTAACGCAGCAGCGACAGCACGCCTTGCGTGGTCTGGTTAGCCTGGGCCAGGACCGAGGTACCAGCTTGTTGCAGGATGTTGGCGCGGGTCATGTTCGACACTTCCGTTGCGTAGTCAGCATCCTGGATGCGCGAACGCGACGACGACAGGTTGGTGATCGTCGTGCCCAGGTTGGCGATGCTCGAATCCAGACGGTTCTGGATCGAACCCAGCGAGCTCTTCAGGCTGTCCACCTTCTGCAGGGCGGCGTCCAGCGTGGCCATCGGGTTGGCCGAAGCGCCTGCCGTCAGGTTGGAGGCGGTCAGCTTGCTGGTGTCGAGGCTGAAGGCGGCGGTGCCGGACGTGGTGGTGGTGTCGGCGGAAGCCGGATCCAGGGCCACGTAGGTGTACATCGCGACGCCGTTGGTCGCGCTCGACATGCCCTGGTTCTTCAAGGCCTGGGCTTCGGCGGCGCTCGCCGGGGTGATGGCGACTTCGGCGAACATGTTGCCGTTCTTGTCGACCACGGCGTTGGCGCCGATGGTGACGCTGCCCGAACCGATACCCAGCGTGGTGGCCAGGGTGCCGGCGGTCTTTTCCGAAACCGTGCTGGCCGAGACGTTGGTCGTTGCACCGTAGGCGGCCTGGAAGTTGGCAGCGCCGGCGTCAGCCACGCCGACCATCGTTGCCGTGCCGTTGAACGAAGCCGTTGCGGTAGCTTGCGGGCCGTTCACGTTGAAGCTCTGCAGACCCAGGGTCTTGGTGCTGATTTCCTGCAGGTTGACCGAGATGGTCTGGCCGTCGTTGGCGCCAACCTGGACGTTGACAGCCTTGGCGGTCGACGACAGCACCTTCACGCCGTTGAAGTCGGTTTGTTGCGACAGGCGGTCGATTTCCGACATGCGCTGGCCGATTTCGTCCTGGATCGACTTCAGGTCGGAGGCGGAGTTCGAACCGTTGGCGGCCTGCACCGACAGCGTACGGATACGTTGCAGGTTGTTGGTGACTTCGGTCAGCGCGCCTTCAGTCGTCTGCGCCAGCGAGATACCGTCGTTGGCGTTGCGCTGGGCTTGGGTCAGGCCGTTGATGTTCGAGGTGAAACGGTTGGCAATGGCCAGGCCAGCGGCATCGTCCTTGGCGCTGTTGATGCGCAGGCCCGACGACAGGCGCTGGATCGCGGTGTTCAGCGACGATTGCGAAGCGTTCAGGTTGTTCTGAGTCATCAGAGACAACGAGTTGGTATTGATGATGGACGCCATGGTTGCGACTCCTATATGCAGTGATTTACACAGTCCGGCGGGTGCCGTAACGTTGGCCGACTGCGTTGCAGTGCTGTAGTGCCTCCGTTGCAAAGGTTATCGACCAGGCTCCGGAAAGGTTTAGAGTGATCTCCGCGATAGTTTCGCGGGCTGCCGGCACGGCGGGCGGAAGCGCCGCGCGGCCAAGGGCGGCGGGGCGCAAGGGCAAGTGGGGCGGGCGTTGGACTAGCGGCGCTTGCGGGTGCGCGGCATATAGATAGGCACAAAATCCGCCGCGTTGGCCGGATCCGGCGCCACCACGACCACCTCTTCCGGCGCATCGGCCGGCGTGACCAGGCAGATGGCCCGCTTGTAGACCACCGTGGGCCGGTTGTCGTCCGGCTGCCGGCCGAGCAGCAGCACGTACTCGTCCGACGCCAGCACCAGCCCCTGGAGCCGGGCGCCGTTGGACAGGTGCACGATTACCGCGGTCTGGCTGGTGCTGTATGCCGCATATTGCTGGTGCTGCAGTTGTTTCCGGCTGCGTGGCTTGGGCGGGATTTCCTTCTTCTTCACAACGACTCCGGAAGAGCCCGCAAGGGTTCTGGCGGCTGATAACAGTCCGTTGGCCGGCAGCTTGGGGTGCGGCACGGCCAGGGCGGCGGGAGAAACATCCGCTCTCGGTAACGGCGCAGGTGCCGGCGGTTGGCGCTGCCAGAAGAGGAGGGGAATACTTCAGGGCTGAGAGTAACAAAGTTCTATGAGCGTTGACGAACGGCATGCCGCTCAAGATCTAGAGGCTTTGCTCTACTAAAAATGTTGCTCTCTCTGCTTTATTGTTGTAGCAGATTATTCATCTGCTTTCGGACAGTGTGCGCGCATCAGCCCGCCAGGCGCAGTGGAGACTGGGCTGGCAGGGAAATGCCAGCCCATGCGAAAAATGCCCTGAAAGTGATGCTAGGGCCAAAAACATCAAAAGTGAGCAAATAAGCTCATTGCTTCATAAGGGAATTCCCTGATAGAAACGGGATTTACACCTCATGTAAGCGCGTTTATATTCATCACAAGAGCTTCTTGGCTCGAGCAGTCCTGGAAAGCCTACGAGCACCCCGCGCGTGGGCTTTTTTTTTTGCCCGCGTCGTTTGGATCGCGCTCTGTGGCGCTGTGGCCGGTGCGGTTGAAAAACCCGACCGGCCGTTCGGAATGCCCACGCAGATTTAACGCCATGGGCGGGCCGCGCAATCCTCCGAAATGCGGGGGTTTTTGCCGCTAATTCCTGTTTCCCTTCAAGAAGTGTTCGCTGACCGCCGATAACCGGCTCGGGCCGCCGCATGGCTTGCCGCAACGCGCGGGAGGCGGTGGCGAGCGTCAGCCGGCCGGGACGGATGCACCGCGGGCCACGCGCCGCCGGGCGCGCGCGGCCAGGCCGGCGCGCAGCACCCAGCGCAGTGCCGGAGCCAGCACATGCATGCCGGCCAGCGCCACCGGGCGCCGGATCGATGGTGCGTCCAGGTCGAGCTGGTGCCGCGCCCATGGCGGCAGCACCGCGATGCCCGCGTCCGCCATGATGCGCACCGCGGGTTGCAGCAGCGGGTTGGCCACCGGCATCTTCCTCACCAGCCGCACCACTTCGCGGGTGCGTTCGCTGGCCAGCAGCGCGGGCCGCATGGCCTCAAGGTAAGCGGTCACTTCGGCACGCGAGCGCGGGACATCGGCCGCACCCAGCATCTGCGCGATGTGGGCGACTTCTTCGTAGTAGCGATCCTGCTCGGCGCCCTCCAGCGGCCCGACATAGCGCAGGTAGCCCGCCAGGAAGCTCGAGACCTCGGCCACATGCACCCAGGTCAGCAGCACGGGATCCGATGCCGCGTAGTGCCGTCCGTCCGGCGCGGTGCCGACCACGCCGGCATGGATGCGCCGCACGCGTTCGATCAGCGCCATCGCATCGGCCCGGCTGCCGTAGGTGGTGCCGGCGATGAACTGCGCGGTGCGCCCCAGGCGGCCCTGCATATCGGTGCGAAAGCTCGAGTGGTCCCAGACCCCGGCCAGTGCCAGCGGATGCAGCGTCTGCAGCAGCAGCGCGCTGACGCCGCCTGCCAGCATCGCGGGAAAGTCCGCATGCACGCGCCAGCAGACCGCGTCGGGGCCGAACAGGCCGGGATCGCCCGGTGGGTTGTCGTAATCGAGGCTCAGGCCGGAATTGCTGCGGGTCAGCGCGCGCACCTGCGCGCCGGCGCGCTCGCGCAGCCTGGTGGAGAGATGGTTCAGCGGGCCGCGGCCTTGCTGCGGGGAACGGCCGGTGGCGGGGTCGGTAAAGCTGGACAAGACCGGTGGTGGCTGGATGGTGAAGTCAGGGCCAGCATACACGGGATGGCGAGGAGATGTGCGCGGGAGCATGGTGCGCCAGACCATGCCGCAAGCGCAGGCCGCAAAAAGGGCCGGAGCCCCCTGCGGGAGTTCCGGCCTGCCAATCTCCGGCGTATGCCCCTGCGGCAGCACCGCATGTTGCCGCCGCACATACCCGGATAGTCTGCTTGTTGTCGTGGCTGGCGAGGATTACGGCTGGCGCTGTCCGCCATGTCCGCTTTGCTGACCACCCTGTTGCCCGCCCTGACCGCTTTGCTGGCCGCTGCGCTCGCCGCTTTGCTGACCCGGTTGCTTGGTGCCGCGATCCTGCTGTTGCTGTTGATCCTGCTTGCGGTCCTTGTCACCCATCTGACCGCCGCCTTGTTGTCCCGGTTGCTGCTGGCTGCCGCGTTGGCCAGTCTGCGATTGTTCCTGCTGCTTCTGGCCCGACTGCGATTGACCCGGCTGTTGCTGCTGTCCCATTACTAGCTCCTTGGCGCGGCGAACTGCCGCATA
Source organism: Cupriavidus lacunae (assembly GCF_003353055.1). Taxonomy (GTDB): domain Bacteria; phylum Pseudomonadota; class Gammaproteobacteria; order Burkholderiales; family Burkholderiaceae; genus Cupriavidus; species Cupriavidus lacunae. The sequence goes on along the minus strand of NZ_QKWJ01000049.1, from coordinate 979 downwards.
CCCTCCTTCGCAAGCGCCATGCCAGGCAGGACAGCGCCGCCGTGCCGCCAGCACCGGTGCCGTGCGCGCGATGCAGCACGTGTTGCGGCGCGGCGCTTTTACAACGGGTGGCCCGTTTTACACACCCTGGGCCATCCCTTGGTGTGCGCGGCACAGGCACGCCGGGCAGGTATGGAGATTGCTGAAAAATGCCTTACCGGTGGTTCCGTTTGCCAGGCTGGACAGTTGGGACGCACCGGGACCCGTACAGGAGACAGCCATGCGATTTACCCGAACCACCGCGCGCACCATGCGGATGGCCTGCGCTGCCGCGGCGCTGTCGGCGGCTGCCGGCAGCGCGCTGGCACTCGACAAGAGCGGCCTGACTTTTGTGGCGGCGGACAATGCCCCGGCGGCGCCGGTCAATTCCGCGCCTGGCATGCCGGGCCGTGCCGAACCGGACCGTGGCGCCAGCACGGAGGCTAGCGCAGACAAGGCCAAGCAGTCCGTCGATGACGGCGCCATCACTACCAAGATCAAGACCAGGCTGCTGGCGACCAAGGATCTCAAGTCCACCGGCATCCATGTGAAGACGAAGCAAGGCATGGTGGACGTGAGCGGCACCGTGCCCAGCCAGCAGCAGCACGACATGGCGCTGGATGCCATCCGCAGCGTCGAGGGCGTGACCTCGGTCAATGACAATCTGAAGGCGTCGTCGCGCTGAGGGATTGAACTGCGCTGGGGGTTGCTCCCTCTCCCGCTTGCGGGAGAGGGGCCGGGGGAGAGGGCAGGCGCTGGCATACCGCTTCTATGATGAGAACTGAGTCAAGGTTTTTCGCTAAAAATAGTCCCCACTAAATTTTGCTCGGAGCGACGAAGGGTCGTGTTGCGGTCAGTTTCAAGTTCCCGGTCATCGTTGCGTGAGGGCCTGATCACCCCCCCTCACAAACTTCTATCCGCCGAGATGTTTCCGGCATAGTCCTGCATGCGCGTAGCGCGT
>NZ_QKWJ01000048.1 GCF_003353055.1 Cupriavidus lacunae | reverse complement strand
GTTCAGCATGAGGGGCATCGACAAGGTGAAGGCGGAGTGGAAACTCGTCTGCATGGCGCTGAATCTGAGGCGAATGGCGTATCTGTGAGGACGAAGCTGAATGGGGTGACTCAAGAGGACCCCAGTCGTCATAACACGCTGCGCGCCGCAAGATTGGCATCCTTGGCGCCGACGCCTTGCCAATTGCGGAGAGCGCCGCCGCCATCGTCAGCGCTCTACAAAAACCGGTCACACGGCTCTGCCGCGCAGCCTCCTAGGTTCAATGTAGGCAGGGCGTGGTGCGCAAGGGATAGGACAGGGGCGGATGCTGACGTAGGCGGGGTCTGACCTTGTTGTGATCGGGAAAGCCGTCGATTTACCGCTGTGATGGGAATTTGTGCCGCCAACGCCATGCTGTCATGCACCATCCTGCGCGGCTCTGTATCTGTCCAACGCCCGCGCCGCCCCCGTATACTCCCGAAACCGGACGCGGCCCGCCGCTCCGCCCATGCGGTTCCCGGGCGGACGCCATACCAACAAGGCCGCGCCTCACCGATCCCGAACATAATCAAGCAACGGAGCAGCAGCATGCGTGTCGCATTCCTCGGACTGGGCGTCATGGGTTTCCATATGGCCGGCCACCTCGCAGCCAAGGGCCACGAGGTCACGGTGTATAACCGCACCGCGGCCAAGGCGCAGGCCTGGGTCGAGCAGTTCGGCGGCAAGTCGGCGCCTACCCCGGCGCAGGCTGTGCGCGATGCGCAGGTGGTCTGCTCCTGCGTGGGCAACGACGACGACCTGCGCGCGGTGCTGACCGGGCATGACGGCGCCTTCTTCAGCGCGCCCAGCGGCTGCATCTTTGTCGACCACACCACCGCCAGCGCCAACGTCGCGCGCGAGCTCTACGCCGCCGCCGGCGAACGCGGCCTGCACTTTATCGACGGCCCGGTGTCCGGCGGCGAGGTCGGCGCGGAAAAAGGCATCCTGACCATCATGTGCGGCGGCGATGCCGAGGTCTATGCACTTGCCGAGCCGGTCATTACCGCTTACGCGCGCGCCGTGACCCGCATCGGCGAATCCGGTGCCGGCCAGCTGGCCAAGATGGTCAACCAGATCAGCATCGCCGGCCTGATCCAGGGTCTGTCCGAGGCCATTGCCTTTGGCGAGCGCGCCGGACTGGACATGCACCTGGTGCTGGACGTCATCAGCAAAGGCGCGGCCGGCTCCTGGCAGCTCGAGAACCGCGGCCCCACCATGATCGACAACAAGTTCGACTTCGGCTTTGCGGTGGACTGGATGCGCAAGGACCTGGGCCTGTGCCTGGACGAGGCGCGCCGCAACGGCGCCGGCCTGCCGGTCACCGCGCTGGTGGACCAGTTCTACGCCGACCTCCAGCAGATGGGCTGTGGCCGCGCCGACACCTCGTCGCTGATCAAGCGCCTGCGCCAGCACAGCAAGGACGCCTGAGGCCACTGCCACGTCACCTGCCGTCGTCCGATTCCTACAGTGCAATCGGCGCCTCTCGGAAAGGCCGCGGACGGTCACACGCCTAAGCTGGATGCATCAGGGCCAGTTGCTCGCGGCCGGCCCGGCAACGAGGCAGGAGACCATCATGTGGAAACTCGCAGGCGCGCTTCTGGCAAGCGCAAGCATGGCGCTGGCCGGCTGTACGGCGACGGGCGCAGTGGCCGGCGGTGTGGCCGGGCACGAGCTGACCCATGGCAGCACGGCGGGGACCATCGGCGGCGCCGTGGTGGGCGGTGTGGTTGGCCACGAGCTGGGCAAGTAGGTGGGCAAGCAGGCAGCCTCTGGGCCCACAAGCAGAAAGGCCGCGCCTCGCGGCCTTTCTGCTTGTCTGATTTGTGCCTACGCCGTGTGCCTTGACGATGTACCGTCAGGCGGGCGCCGCAACCGCTGCAACACCAGCATCGGCAGCCGCACGACGAACCCGGCCACCAGCCGCAGGTGCATCCCGGTCAGCAGCACGTTGTCGCGCAGATAGCGGAAATGCGATACCCCACCCTCGCGCTGGCTGAAATAGCGCACCGGCGCGTCGACGTTGACAGGCCGCACGCCCCGCCAGCACAGGCGCACGGCGACTTCCGGATCGAAGTCGAAACGCCGCATCCAGCGGCTTTCCTGCATGACCGCGTGCAGCGGCGCGATCGGGTAGACGCGGAAGCCGTAGAGGGAATCGCCGATGCCCGCCCACAGCGTCTCCACATCGACCCAGAAGTTGGACATGCGCCGCCAGTAAACCCGTTCGCGCGGCGCGCTGGCGTCGAACACCGGCCGACCCAGCACCATCGCTTCAGGCTCGCGCTGCGATGCCGCCATGAATTGGGGGATCAGGTGGGCAGGATGCTGGCCGTCGGAATCCATCACCAGCACATGCGTAAAGCCCGCCGCGGCGGCCGCATCGATGCCATGCAGCACCGCAGTGCCCTTGCCCTGGTTGCGCGGCAGCACCAGCACCCGCAGCCCGGGGTCGGTGGCCGCCTGTGCCTGCAGCCACTGCTCGCTGCCGTCGGTGCTGCCATCGACCACCACCCAGACCGGCGTCCAGGCTGCACGGGCGGCGCGCAGCACCTCGTGCAGGCGCACGCCGGGGTTGTAGCTGGGGATCAGCACCAGGTGCGTGGCTGAAGGCGCGGCGCCGCCGTGCACCAGCGCCGGCGCGGGCGTGGCTTGCTGCGGCATATCGTGTTCCTGTCCTGGCCGGGAAAGTGAGGGTGCGGGAAGCGTGGCGGCTAGCGCGTGCGTTGTGCCGCCAGGTAGGCGGCCAGGCTGCCCAGCGAGGCAAAGATGGTCTTGTTGTCGGGGTTGTCCGAGCGCAGTTCCACGCCATACTTGCGCGATACCAGCAGGGCGATCTCGAGAATGTCGATGGAGTCCAGGCCGAAGCCATCGCCATAGAGCGGCGTGGCGGCATTGACGTCCTCCAGCCGCAATTCGGCGATGTCGAGTTCGTCGATGATCAGGCGGGCAAGTTCGGTTTCGAGTTCGGTCATGTTGCTAGATGGCTGGAAGGCCGCTGCGGCACGCGTCCGGGAAGGTTGTCCCGGTGCGCGCGTCGGGCACCCGATGCTATCAAAGGGGGCAATCCCGAGCCAGTTGAGAGAAGTTTAGTAACAACATCAACACTCCTTTCGGGAATCATCATCGCGTCCGGAGGGTCTTTTGGGGTATAAAGCGTTCGCTTCGCGTGCCTCGCGACCGCCATTCTAGGCGATGTGCCGGACCAGGCGCCCAAACCAAGCGACTTACGCAACACACAAGAACTCCCCAAATGCCTTCGAGCCAGCCTTTTGACCGCCCTTCTCCGCCCGCCGCGCCGCCAGTGCCCGCCCGGCAGGACGCCGCCGTCCAGGTGGGACGGCGCCATGGCTGGATTGGCGCAATCGCTGGCTTTGTCGTCTACGAATCCGCCTTGCATCGCGCGGCACACCAGCCGGGTGCCGAGGTGGCCGCGCTGTTTCTGGGCGCGGCCCCGTTCCTGCTGATCGGCTTCCTGGCCTGCCGCCGGGCCGCGGGGCGTACTCCCGCCCTGATTGGCCTGCTGGCGGCCTGCGCCGCGCTGTGGATCTGGCGCGCGCCGCTGGCCGGGCATTTCGGCTGGACCTACTACCTGCAGCACGCGGGCATCAACGCCGCGCTGGGCGCGATGTTCGCGCTGAGCCTGCGCCGCGGCAGGACTCCGCTGTGCACCCAGATCGCGACGGCGATCCATGGCCCGCTGTCCGCGGCGCACACGCGCTACACCGTCCGCGTGACCCAGGCCTGGACGCTGTTCTTTGCCGCGACGGTGGGCGTGTCCACGCTGCTGTTCGTGCTTGCCCCGGTCGCGACCTGGTCCAGCTTCGCCAACCTTGCCACGCCGCTGCTGATCGCCCTGATGTTCCTGGGCGAGGCCGTGTGCCGCCGCATCGCCTTTCCAGGCATGCGCCATGGCGGCCTGCTGGACGCGGTGCATGGCTACCGCGCCGTCATGGCTGCCCGTGCGGGCCGGCCCGGCTTGCCGCGCTGACGCGCCGCAACCCGGCTCCTACACTGGCAACAGGCACAGGCTCCGTCCCATGACCACGCTCCCCATCGTTGCGCACGCCTCGCCCGAAGACATCATCGCCTGGGCGCACGGGCGGCCCGTCACCGTGCGGCAGTTCCTGGCCGATGCCGCCAGCCTGGCCGCCGCGCTGCCGGCGGGCGGCCATGTGTTCAACGCCTGCACCGACCGCTACCGCTTCACCGTCGGCTTGTGCGCCGCGCTGCTGGCGCGCAAGGTCACGTCGCTGCCGCCGTCGCACACGCCGGAGATGGTGCGCCAGCTGCTTGCCTTCGCGCCCGACGCGTTCTGCCTGCACGACCAGCCCGATGCGGCATTCGACATGCCGGCCGTCCACTATCACGATGGCCTGGCGGGCGCCGTAGCAAGTGGCCCGGTCGATATTCCCCAGATTCCGGCGGCGCAGGTCATGGCCTGCGTGTTCACCTCGGGCTCGACCGGCACGCCGGTGCCGCATCGCAAGACCTGGGGCGCGATGGCACGCTGCGCGCGCGCCGCGGCGCAACGGCTTGGCCTGCTGGACGGTCGTGCCTGGACCCTGGTGGGCACGGTGCCGCCGCAGCATATGTTCGGGCTGGAAGCCACGGTCATGCTGGTGCTGCAGGGCCGCGCGGCCATGGTAGCGACGCCCGCCTTTTATCCGGCCGATGTCAGCGACGCGCTGGCCTCGGTGCCGGCCCCGCGTGCGCTGGTCAGCTCGCCCGTGCACCTGCGCACCCTGGTGCAGTCAGACCTGGCAATGCCTGCTGCGGACCTGGTGCTGTGCGCCACGGCGCCCCTCGGCCGCCAACTGGCAACCGAGACTGAAGCGCTGTTCCGCGCCCCGCTGTGCGAGATCTACGGCAGCACCGAGACCGGCCAGCTCGCCATGCGCCGCACCGCCCAAACCGACGCCTGGACGCTGGTGCCAGGCGTGCGGCTGCAAGCGCGCCCGAATGCCGCTGGCGACGATACCGAGACCTGGGCCGAAGGCGGCCATATCGAACAGCCGGTGCCACTGGGCGACGCCATCGCCCAACTCGATGGCGAACGGTTCATGCTCCATGGCCGCAAGGCCGACATGCTCAATATCGCCGGCAAGCGCACCTCGCTGGGCTACCTGAACCACCAGCTCACGGCCATCGACGGCGTGCGCGACGGCGCGTTCTTCATGCCCGATGACGCCCACGAAGGCGATACGCATGGCCACGTCGTGCGGCTGGTTGCGGTGGTGGTCGCGCCGGGCATTGCGCCGGCACGGCTGCAGCAGGCGCTGCGCGCGCGGATCGATCCTGCCTTCATGCCGCGGCCGCTCTACTTTGCCGACAGGCTGCCACGCAATGCCGCCGGCAAGCTGCCGCGCGAAGCGCTGGCAGCGCTGGTCGCAAGGCTTGCCGGGGGGCAACCCCGCGATCGCGTGCCCGGTTTTGTCATCGACGCCAACCACCCGGCCATCGCCGGCCACTTCCCGGGCCATCCCATCGTGCCGGGCGTGGTGCTGCTGGACCATGCCGTGCTTGCACTCGGTGCGGCCCTGGGCCGCCCGCTCGCGGTCACGCAGGCCAGCATGCTCAAGTTCCTGAGCCCGGTGCGCCCGGGCGAGCGCGTGGAGGTCCGGCACCAGGCCGATGCCGCAGCCGATGGCGGCGAGAACATCCGCTTCACGCTGCGCAGCGCCGGGCGCGATGTTGCCAGCGGCACGCTGCAGGTACGCAGCACCGCGCCGCAGTCGGGAGCATCGCCATGCTGAGCTGGCTGTGGCGGCGGCAGGCACCGCTGGATACCGAGTGGTCCCGCCGCGAAGAGCGCGGCAATATCACCCTGCTGCGCATCATGACCTGGCTCTCGCTGGCGCTCGGCCGCCCCGCCGGGCGCGTGGTGCTGCGGGGGATTGCGGCCTACTTCATGCTGTTCGCGCCGGCGGCGCGCCATGCTTCGCGGGCGTACATGGACCGCGCGCTGGGACGCAAGGCCAACTGGAGCGACGGTTACCGGCATGTGTTCACGTTTGCCTCGACCATCCACGATCGCATCTACCTGCTCAACGGCCGCTTCGACCTGTTCGATATCCGCCTGCACGGCGAGGGGCAGCTGGAAGCCGCGATGGCACGCGGGCGCGGTGCCATCCTGCTGGGTGCGCACCTTGGCAGCTTCGAGATGGTGCGCGCGCTCGGGCGGCGCCATCCGGACATGGAAGTCGCGATCACCATGTACGAGGAGAACGCGCACAAGCTCAACGACGTGCTGCAGTCGATCAACCCCGCGATGCGCCAGGACGTGATCGCGCTGGGCCGCTTCGACACCATGCTGCGGGTGCGCGACTACCTCGACCGGGGCTACATGATCGGCATGCTGGCCGACCGCACGCTGTCGCAGCGCGCCACCGACCCGGTGCAGCAGTGCAGCTTCCTCGGCACGCCGACCGGCTTCCCCACCGGCCCGCTGCGCATGGCGGCGATGCTGCGCCGGCCGGTGTTCTTCATCACCGGCCTGTACCGCGGCGGCAACCGCTACGATGTCCACTTCGTGCCGCTGGCGGACTTCTCGGAAACCGCGCGTGGCCAGCGCGAAGCGGCGGTGCAGACCGCCCTGTCGGATTACGTGCGGCTGCTGGAGCGGTTCTGCCGCAGCGCCCCGTACAACTGGTTCAACTTCTACGACTTCTGGCACGCCGGCCCGCCGCTGTCCGAGCAGCCGCCGCCGGGGAACGAGCCCTAACCCGTGAGCTGCCATTGATGTGTCTTTCCACGCGCCCTTTCCGCTACCTGCTGTCGATGCTGCTGGCCAGCGCCACGCTTGCGCTCGCGACGCCGGCCGGCCCTGCCGCGTTCGGCGTCGACCAGCTGATGTCCACGCTGGCGCAACGCAAGTCGGGGCGCGTGCTGTTTACCGAAACCAAGTACCTGGCGATCCTCGACAAGCCGGTGCAGTCGTCGGGCGAATTGCGGTTCACGGCGCCCGACCACCTCGAAAAGCGCACGCTGTCGCCCAAGGCCGAAAACCTGGTGCTCGACGGCGACATGCTGACCGTCGAGCGCGACGGCAAGCGCTACACCATGCCGCTGCAAAACTACCCTGAGATCGCGGCCTTTATCGAGAGCATCCGCGCCACGCTGGCGGGCAACCGCGATACGCTGGAGCGCTACTACAAGCTTGGCCTGGAGGGCCGCGCCAGCCGCTGGACCCTGACACTGACGCCGGCGGACTCGCGCATGGCCGCGGCCGTCAGCCAGGTGCGCATCGACGGCAGGCAGGACGCGCTGGACCAGGTCGAGATCCGGCAGGCCGACGGCGACCGCTCGGTGATGAAGATCCGACCGGCCGGCAGCCGATGAGCGCAGCACCGCGCCGCCTGGCACTGGCGCTCTGGGTCTTCGCCCTGCTTGCGTGCGCCGCCGTCATCAGCCGCACCACCTTCACCGCCGACCTCTCCGCCTTCCTGCCGCGGCTGCCCAGCGCCGAGCAGCAACTGCTGGTGAACCAGTTGCGCGACGGGCTGGTGTCACGCCTGATCCTGGTGGGAATCGAAGGCGGCGATGCCGACGGCCGCGCCGCGGTTTCGCGTGCGATGGCGGCGCAGCTGCGCGGCGACCGGCGTTTCACCGCGATCCAGAACGGCGAACCGGTCAACCAGGGGGCCGACCGGGACTACGTCTTCGCGCATCGCTACCTGCTGAGCCCCGAGGTCACACCAGAGCGCTTCAGTGAACGTGGCCTGGCACAGGCGGTGAACGATTCGTTCGAACTACTGGCTTCATCCGCCGGGCTCTTCACCAAGTCATTGCTGCCGCGCGACCCCACCGGTGAAGTGGCGGCGATGATGGCGCAGCTCGATGCCGGGCAGCGCGTGCCGATGCACGCTGGCGCCTGGGCCTCGCACGATGGCAGGCGCGCGGTGTTGCTGGCGCAGACGGCCAGCGCCGGTGCCGATACCGATGCGCAGGAGCAGGCCATGGACGCCGTGCGCACGGCGTTTGCCAGGGCGGCGGCAACCGGCCCTTACAAGCTGGTGATGACGGGTCCTGGCGTGTTCTCGGTCAATGCACGCGACACCATCCGGCATGATGTCGAGCGCCTGTCGACCATCGGCCTGGCCATCATCGTCACGCTGCTGCTGCTGGTCTACCGCTCGGTGCCGCTGCTGGTGCTTGGGCTGGTGCCCGTGCTCAGCGGTGCGCTGGCGGGCATCGCCGCGGTCAGCCTGGGTTTTGGCGGCTCGGTGCACGGGCTGACGCTCGGCTTTGGCACCACGCTGATCGGCGAGGCGGTCGACTATTCGATCTACCTGTTCGTGCAGTCCGCGCAATACACGCACAACGGCCAGCGCGACGACCGTGCCTGGCTGGGTGGCTTCTGGCCCACGGTGCGCCTGGGGGTGCTGACTTCGGTCTGCGGCTTTGCCTCGCTGCTGCTGTCGGGCTTTCCGGGGCTGGCGCAGCTGGGCTTGTATTCGATCGCGGGGCTGGCGAGCGCGGCGCTGGTGACGCGCTTCGTGCTGCCACAGCTGGTGCCGGCCACGCTGCACCTGCGCGACGTGGCGCCGCTGGGCCGCAAGCTGCAGTGGCTGGCGGCGCGCGCGCACCGGCTGCGCTGGCTGGTGGCACTGCTGGTGGTGGCCGCCTGCACCGTGCTGGCCATGCACCGCGGCACGCTGTGGGGTCGCGAGCTGCAGGCGCTGAGCCCGGTATCGGCCAGCGACCAGGCACTCGACGCTTCGCTGCGCGAAGACCTGGGCGCGCCCGACGTGCGCTATCTGGTGGTGCTGTCCGGGCCGGACCAGGAGTCCGTGCTGCAGGGCGCGGAGCGCGTCGCGCACGAACTGGACCCGCTGGTGGCGCAGAACTTCATCGGCGGCTACGAGAGCCCGGCGCGCTACCTGCCCAGCGCGGCGACCCAGCGCGAGCGCCAGGCCAGCCTGCCGCCGCCCGACGTGCTGGCGCAGCGCCTGCAGGCCGCCATCGCCACACAACCGGTGCGCGCATCGCTGTTCGCCCCGTTCCTGGCGCAGGCCGAGGCGGCCCGCACCGGCACGCTGCTGCGGCGCGAGGACCTGCGCGGCACCTCGATGGCACTGGCCGTCGATGCGCTGCTGGCGCAGCGCGACGGCCGCTGGAGCGTCACCCTGCCACTGCGCGCACCCGTCCACACGCCGGGCAGCGCCAGCGCGGCCGACGGCGTCGACAGCGATGCGGTGCGCGCCGCCATCAAGCGGGCCGGCGTAGCCGATACCCTGTTCGTTGACCTCAAGGGCGAATCGGACCATCTCTACACCGGCTACCTGCGCGAGGCCTTGCTGCTGTCGCTGGCCGGCCTGCTGGCAATCGTCGCCCTGCTGGCCGTGGCGCTGCGCTCGCCGCGGCGCGTGGCGGCCACGGTGCTGCCGCTGGCCGCCGCTGCGGTGGTGGTGCTGGGCGGGCTGGCGGCGCTGGGCCAACCGCTGACGCTGCTGCACCTGGTGGGCCTGCTGCTGCTGGTGGCGGTGGGCTCCAACTACGCGCTATTCTTCAATGGCCCCGCGGCGGGCAGCCAGGTGGCGGGCGCTTCACCGCACACGCTGGTGTCCCTGCTGCTGGCCAACCTGACCACGGTTGCCGCCTTCGGCTTGCTGGCGCTGTCGAGCCTGCCGCTGCTGAAGGCATTTGGCCTGACCGTCGGCCCCGGTGCCGTGCTGGCCCTGTGGTTTTCGGCGATCCTGGCGCCCCTGGCGACGCCGGAGAAAGCCGGGAGTGCAACATGAATCCGTTACCCGCGCCGGGCGTTGCCTTGGCCGACGCCGCCAACCGCCGTCCCTGGCGGCCCAGCCCGCTGCTTTGCGGCGCCGCCGCCGTGCACGTGGGCGCCGCCGGCGCGATGCTCGCCTACCCCGAGAGCACGGGCGTGGCGCTGGCCGGCATCGGCGCCACCCATGCGGCGATGTGCGCCGCCGGCTTGTGGCCGCGCAGCAACTGGCTCGGCCCCAACCTGCTGCGCCTGCCGCCATCGGCCCAAGACTGCGTGGCGCTGACCTTCGACGACGGCCCCAACCCGGCCCTGACGCCGCGCGTGCTCGACATGCTGGACCAGCACGGCGCGCGCGCGACCTTCTTCTGCGTCGGCCAGCGCGCCGCGGCGCATCCTGAACTGCTGCGCGAGATCGTCCGCCGCGGCCACGCCGTGGAAAACCACAGCATGTACCACCGGCTGCACTTCTCGCTCTTCGGGCCGGGGCGCATGCAGCGCGATATCGCCGCCGCCCAGCAGGTGCTGGCGGATATCACCGGCCAGGCACCGCGCTTCTTCCGCGCCCCGGCCGGACTGCGCAATCCGTTCCTGGAGCCGGTCCTGTGCCGGCTTGGCCTGCAACTGGCTGCCTGGACCCGGCGCGGCTTCGATACCCGCAGCGGCGACAACGCAGCGCGCGTGGCGCAGCGCCTTGCCGGCAAGCTGGCCGGGCGCGACATCCTGCTGCTGCATGACGGCAATCCCGGCCTGGATGCCGCCGGCAATCCGCACTGCACCACCGTGCTGCCGGGCCTGCTTGCCGCCATCGAGCGAGCCGGCCTGCGCTGCGTGACGCTGCGCTCGGTCGTGCCTCCCGCCTGAGTCGCCGCGGCTTGTTACAATTGACTCTGCCTTCCGAGATTCCTTCCATCCGCTCCGTCCAAGCCGTGTCCCCGCTCCTGTTCTCGCATTTCACGGCCACCAGCTGCCTTGGCGCCGGTACCGACGCCACCCTGTCGGCGCTACGCGCCCAGCGTGGCGGCCTGGCGCCCTGCCGGTTCGGCGACGTCGCGCTCGACACCTTCGTTGGCGAAGCGCCAGGTCTCGACGCCGTGGCACTGCCCGCCGCGCTGGCCGAGTTCGACTGCCGCAACAACCGGCTGGCGCAACTGGCACTGGAGCAGGACGGCTTTGCCGCCCGCGTGCGCGAAGCCGCGGCGCGTTACGGCGCCCACCGGATCGGCGTCTTTCTCGGCACCAGCACCGCGGGCGTGCTGCAGACCGAACTGGGATACCGCCAGCGCGACCCCGCCAGCGGTGCGCTGCCGCCGGGCTTCCACTACGGCGGCACCCACAACCCATACTCGCTGCCCGCATTCCTGCGCCAGTCCCTGGGCCTGACCGGGCCGGCGGCGGCGGTGTCGTCGGCCTGTTCGTCCGGTGCCAAGGTATTCAGCTCGGCACGGCGCATGCTGGAGGCGGGACTGATCGATGCGGCCGTGGTCGGCGGTGTCGACTCGCTGTGCCACACCACGCTGTACGGCTTCAATGCGCTCGAGCTGCTGTCCCGGCAGCCCTGCCGTCCCTACGACGTGGCGCGCAATGGCATCTCGATCGGCGAGGGGGCGGCCTTTGGCCTGCTCGAACGCATGATCGGCACGCCGCAAGACGATACCATCCTGCTGGTCGGCATCGGCGAATCGAGCGACGCGCACCATATGTCGACGCCGCACCCGCAGGGGCTGGGCGCCCGCCTGGCGATGGAACAGGCACTCGCCAGCGCAGGCGTTACGCCAGCGCAAGTCGGCTACGTCAACCTGCACGGCACCGCCACGCGCAGCAACGACGCCGCCGAAGCCCTGGCCATGGCCGCGGCACTGCCCGGCACACCGTGCAGCTCCACCAAGGGCGCTACCGGGCACGCGCTGGGCGCAGCCGGTGCGCTCGAGGCCGTGATCTGTGCCCTGGCGCTGCGCCATGGCTTCGTGCCTGCCGGCATCAACACCACGCAGGTGGACCCGGCGCTGGACGTGAACTACCAGCTCGCCAACCGGGACGCACCGGTGCGCTATGCGATGAGCAACGCGTTCGGCTTCGGCGGGTCCAACTGCAGCCTGCTGTTCGCCCGTGCGGACGCGGTTTCTCACTGAGCCAGCGCCATGCCGCAACATGTATTCATCGAAAGCATCGGCCTGCTCGGCCCCGGCCTGACCTGCTGGCAGCAGGCCAGTGAAGTGCTCGCCGGGCGCACGCCATACGCGCATGCGCCCACCGAACTGCCGCTGCCCGCCGGCCTGCCGCCGGCCGAGCGGCGCCGCACCGGCCCGACCGTGCGGCTGGCGCTGGACGTGGGCCAGCAGGCGGTGGCCGGCAGCGACTGTGATGCCGCGCAACTGCCCACGATCTTTACGTCATCCAGCAGCGATGGCCACAACTTCCACGCGATCTGCGAAGCGCTGGCGCAAGCCGATCCGCTGATGTCGCCCACGCGCTTCCACAACTCCGTGCACAACGCGACCGCCGGCTACTGGTCGATCGCCGCGGGCGCGATGCGCACCTCCAACGTGCTGTGCGCCATGGATGGCAGCTTCGGCGCGGGCCTGCTGGAATGTGTGCTGCAGGCCGCCGCCGATGCCGAGCCCTGCCTGCTGATTGCGTATGACACGGGCTATCCTGAGCCGCTGCACAGGCATCGCCCGATCCCCGATCCCTTCGGTGTGGCATTGCTGGTCACGCCGCGGCAAACGGCGCGCTCGCTCGCACGCATCGGTGTGGCGCTGACGCAGGCGCCGGCCACCGCGATGCCGGATGCCACGCTGGAAGCGCTGCGGACGTCGGCCCCGGCCGCGCGCGGGCTGCCGCTGCTCGCGGCCATCGCCCGCGGCGAAGCTGGTACGGTGGTACTGGATTATCTGGACACGCTGCAGATCGAAACCGAGGTGGAAAGCCTCGGCAGCCGGGCGGATGCCTGAACTCGCCAAGGACCGCGACTGGATCGCGGCGCGCATTCCGCATCACGGCAGCATGTGCCTGCTCGACGGTGTGCTGAGCTGGGATGCGGCATCGATCCGCTGCACCTCGGCGACCCATACGCGCGCGGACAATCCGCTGCGCGCGCAGGACCGGCTGGCGGCAGTGTGCGGGATCGAATATGCGGCACAGGCAATGGCCGTGCATGGCGCCCTGCTGGCCGAAGCCGGGCAGGGAAACGGTGCGCAGCGCCCGCGCCTGGGCTACCTGGCCAGCGTGCGCAAGCTGGTGCTGCATGTGGAGCGGCTCGACGATATCGAGGCGCCGCTGGATGTGGCGGCCGAGCGCGTCAGCGGCGAGGGTGCCACCGTGCTGTACGCGTTCACCGTCAGCGCCGCGGGCCGGCCGCTGCTGTCAGGCCGCGCGGCGGTCATCCTCGATGCCGCCGCGGCCGGCTGAAGCGCTTCAGCGCGCCGGCAGGATCTTGCCCGACACCGCACCGAAGCCGACGCGGTAGCCCTCACCCTGGCAGTAGCCGGTCATGATCACGTCGTCGCCATCTTCCAGGAAGCCGCGGCGGCTGCCATCGGCCAGCGTCACCGGCTCGGCGCCGTTACGGGTCAGCTCGAGCATGCTGCCGTAGGAGTCCGGCGTGGTGCCGCTGATCGTGCCCGAGCCCATCAGGTCGCCCACGCGCACATTGCAGCCCGACACGGTGTGGTGGGCCAGCTGCTGCGCCATGGTCCAGTACATCGCCTTGAAGTTGGTGCGGCAGATGCTGCTCGGTGCCGCTGCGCCCTGCGGCTGCAGCGCGACTTCCAGCGCGATGTCGTAGGCGTTCTTGCCCTGCTGCTGCAGGTACGCCAGCGGCTGGGGCGATTGCTCGGGATTGTCGCGGCGGAACGGCTCGAGCGCTTCCATCGTCACCACCCACGGCGAGATCGAGGTGCCGAAGCCCTTGCTGTTGAACGGCCCCAGCGGCACGTATTCCCATTGCTGGATATCGCGCGCGCTCCAGTCGTTGAGCAGCACCATGCCGAACATATGCTCCGGCGCGGCGGCAATGCTGACAGGCTCGCCCAGCGCGGTTTCCTTGCCGACGATAAAGCCCATCTCCAGCTCGAAATCCAGCTTGCGGCAGGGGCTGAACACCGGGCGCGCCTCGTTTGGCAGCTTGATCTGGCCGTTGGGGCGATGCAGCGGCGTGCCGCTCACCACCACCGAGCTGGCGCGGCCGTTGTAGCCGATGGGGATTTCCAGCCAGTTCGGCAGCAGCGCGTTGTCCGGGTCGCGGAACATGCGGCCGACGTTGGTGGCGTGTTCCTTCGACGAATAGAAGTCGGTGTAGCCGGGGATCTCCACCGGCAGGTGCAGCGTCGCGGCCGACATCGGCACCAGGGCCTTGTCGCGCAGTGCAGCGTTGTCGCGCAGCGCGGCGTCATCGCCGGACAGCATCGCCGTCAGGCGCTTGCGGGTTTCGCTCCAGACCGGCTTGCCCAACGCGATAAAGCGATTCAGGCTGGCTGCGGCAAACGTGCCTTTGGCCGCAGCAGGCAGCAGGCCGGCTTCATCCAGTGCGGCGAGGTCCAGCACCTGGTCGCCGATGGCAACGCCGACGCGCGGCGCCTGGCCCTTGGTGGAAAACACGCCATACGGCAGGTTCTGCAGCGGGAAATGGGTCTGGGCGTCGTTGGCGGTGGCGATCCAGCTGGTTTGGGGGGCGGTCATTGGGATACTCCGAAAATTTTAGTGGCACTTGTCGCGTACGGTGACGCGTCATGCTTGACGAGCGCCTGCCCTCTCCCCCGGCCCCTCTCCCGCAAGCGGGCGAGGGGAGAAAACCGGGAGGGTAGCCAGGCGCCCGGGATCAGCGGGCGTTCGGGTTGAAGTGTTTCTTCAGGCCCTGCCAGCACGTGTAGTAGTCCTGCTGCAGCGAGGCCGATTGCGCGGCATACGGCGTCGGGCGGATCACGCCCGGCGTCTCGAACATGAAGGCCATGGTGCTTTCGATGTGATGCGGCTTCGAGGTATCGGCGGCGCTGGCCTTCTCGAAGGTTTCCGCATCCGGGCCATGGCCGCTCATGCAGTTGTGCAGGCTGGCGCCGCCCGGCGCGAAGCCATCGGCCTTGGCGTCGTAGACGCCGGTGATCAGGCCCATGAACTCGCTGGCGATATTGCGGTGGAACCAGGGCGGGCGGAACGAGTCCTGCATCGCCAGCCAGCGCGGCCCGAAAATGACGAAGTCGATGGTGTCCACGCCCGGCGTATCCGAAGGCGACTGCAGCACCAGGAAGATCGACGGATCCGGGTGATCGAAGCTGATCGAGCCGATGGTGTTGAAGCGGCGCAGGTCGTACTTGTACGGCGCGTAGTTGCCGTGCCAGGCCACCACGTCCAGCGGCGAATGGCCGATGCCGGCACGCCACAGGTTGCCCTGGAACTTGGCCACCAGTTCGAAATCGCCCTCGCGGTCTTCATAGCTGGCCACCGGCGACAGGAAGTCGCGCGGGTTGGCCAGGCCGTTGGAGCCGATCACGCCCAGGTCAGGGAGCTTGAACAGCGCGCCATAGTTCTCGCAGATATAGCCACGCGCTTCGCCGTCGGGCAACTCCACGCGGAAGCGCACGCCGCGCGGGATCACCACGATCTCCTGCGGCTCTACTTCCAGCCGGCCCAGCTCGGTCACCATCAGCAGGCGGCCCTGCTGCGGCACGATCAGCATCTCGCCGTCGGCGTTGTAGAAGAAGCGGTCCCGCATCGACTGGTTGGCCAGGTACAGGTGGATGCCGCAGCCGGTCATGACCTCGGGGCCGCCGTTGCCGGCCATGGTCACGATGCCGTCGACAAAGTCGGTCGGCACCGACGGCATTGCCGGCGGGCTCCAGCGCATCTGGTTGGGCGACGGCGGCACCTGGTCAAACCGGCTCAGGAAGCGCGACTGCTCGATCTGCGTGAACGGCTTGTGCATGGCCGCCGGGCGGATGCGGTACAGCCATGCGCGGCGGTTGTGTGCACGCGGCGCGGTGAAGGCCGTGCCGGACAGCTGCTCGGCATACAGGCCATACGGCGCGCGCTGCGGCGAGTTCTGGCCCACGGGCAGCGCACCGGGCAGCGCCTCGGTGGCGAATTCATTGGCGAAGCCTGACATATAGCCGTGCTCGGCGAGCTGGGTGTGCGTGAGGTTCATGGTGTCGTCAGCGTTTCCGGAAGGTCCATCTGGCGCTGCGCGGGCCGCACGGCGCATGAATTACGTATTGAGAAATGAATTTACTATATCGTAATAGTCGACGCAAGACGTGTCAAACTGCAGCGGATGCGCATGAGGCATGCGTCGCTTGCCTTGCAGTTGTAGGCCGGAAAACAGAAAAACGGGAGAAAGCCGGGCAGGCGGTTGCCGCGCGTGTCGGGAGATTGCCCGCGACAGCGCCAATCAGGTCAACAGCAAAATGGGAGCAGGTGTGAAAGCGCCGGATCAGGCAGCCAGGCCTGCGGCGTCATTGGCGCCCGAAGCCGAAACCGGCTCTCCGGACGAAAGCAACCGGCGCGGTGCGGAACGCCCCGCGCCGGTTGTCTTGGGTGGCCTGGAGGCCAGCTGCCGGACCGGCCCGCGTGGAGACGCGGCCTGCCAGGCAACGGCCGGATCAGACCGGCTTGTGGCCCTCGCCGGTCCCGGAGCCGAAGCTGCCCCCGGACGCCGGCGCTGCGGCAGGTGCCACCGCGCTGCCGGCGGGCTGGCCGGCCATGGAGGCGGCCGTCACACCACCGTTGCGGCTGGCAATGAATGCGTTGACGTCGGCGGCAAGATGCTGCGGGGCCAGCACGACTTCCAGGCCCAGCGCTTCGCAGGCGGCCAGGAAGGTCGACATGCGGGGGTCGGCCTGACCCGACTCTGCCCGCAGGTAGGCTTCCCGGGAAATCCCCGCTTTGCGGGCGACGTCCTCCTGCTTGAGCTTGCGCGCGCGACGCAACGCCCGCAGTTGCCGGAACGGTTCGCTAGCGCCTCTTGGCACGGCTGTACTGTTCATGTCGGTCTCCAGTCACCAATGAAAAAAAGTGCGCGGACGTGCATTCGAGTATAGAGCACGCAAAGCGTTCCGTATGTAGCCGGAGAAACACTTTGTGCAGATTTCTTGCAAGTCCGTCATCCTGCCCTGGCACTGACCTTGAGGCGGCCGCCCAAGGGCCGGATCGTGCACAACATCGTCGTGCCGCCTTGACAGTAACGAACCTTCTCAATTTGCGTTGACGTCACATGCATAGCTAAATGACGTTATGGCCTCCCGTGCACAACAACGCAAGTCCGGGCAATTACCATGCATCTGGTTTCGTTGACAAACCGACCGGTCGTGCTATTCTCAACACCATGCAGAAAGGAAACCTCACCCGCAAAGCCATCATCGAGCAGGCACTGGATGCCGCCGCCAAAGTCGGCTTCGAACAGTTGTCGCTGGCCACGCTGGCCGCCGACACCAATATGTCGAAGAGCGGCCTGTATGCGCACTTCAAGTCCAAGGAGATGCTGCAGCAAGCGGTGCTGGACCTGGCCGTGGAGCGCTTCGGCGACATCGTGATACGGCCGGCGATGCGCCAGCCGCGCGGGATGCCGCGGCTGCAGGCGCTGTTCGAGGGTTACCTGGAATGGCTGGGCGGCACGGTGACGCAGGGACGCTGCCTGTTTACGGCGCTGGGCCAGGAATACCGCGACCGGCCGGGCTCGATCCGCGACCTGGTGGTGCAGTCGTTGAAGGACTGGCACAGCACCATCGCGCGCGTGGTCGGCGATGCCATCGAAGAAGGCCAGTTCCGGCCGGATGCTGACCCGCGGCAGTTCGCCTTCGAACTTGCCGGCATCGGCATGGCCTTCCAGCAGTCTTTCAAGCTGCTGGGCCGCCAGGATGCGGAAATCATGGCGCGGCGCGCATTCGGGGCATTGGTGGCGCGTGCCGCCGAGGGCGCGCCCCACCCCTGAGGCACACAACACATTGGCGCCGGCATACCCCGCCGGCGGGCAGCAAACCGCTACGGCGGGCTTTTTTTGATTCAAAAAAAGCACGACTGGTCGGTCTTAAAAACAGCGCGAGACGCCGCCGGCCAGGCCGGTCCCGATGACGCCGCGCAATCCAGAATCCATTGGAGGTGCAGGTCGTGACGCAAGCAGTCTCTTCTCCTTCCCCGATTTCCTCATCCGCCGCTGCCGGCAAGCTACACGCCGCCGGAGCCGCCAACGGCGGTTCGCTGCAGCGCGCGCTGGCAGGCTGGCAACGGCTGCGCTGGCAGGCCAGCAGCGCGCTGATGCCCGGCGCTGCGGCACGAGCGCTGGAACGCGTCTGGTTCAGCCCGCCGCGCGCCGCCGCCACGTCGGCGGCACGGCGTGCATTGGACAGCGCACGTGCCGACTGGGCGCTGGTCACCGGCCATGGCCCCAGCCGGCGCGTGCGCGTCTACCGCTGGGGCACCTCGGGTCCCGTGGTGTTGCTCGCCCACGGCTGGGGCGGCCAGGCCGGGCAGTGGCATGCGGTGATCGATGGCCTGCTGGCTGCCGGCATGCGGGTCGTCGCCTTCGATGCGCTCTCGCATGGCGCGTCCGACGCCGGCGCGCGCGGCGCGGCGCAGACCTCGGTGCTGGAGATGTCGCGCTCGCTGCTCGCGGCGGCATGGCATGCAGGGCCGGTCCATGCCGTAGTGGCACACTCGCTCGGTGGTGCGGCCACCGCGCTGGCGTTGCGTGAAGGCCTGCCGGCAAGCGCCGCGGTGCTGGTCGGCTCGCCGGCCGACATGCACGCGGCGTGCGCCTCCCTGGCCTGGCAACTGGGCGTTGGCCCCGCGGTCCTTGCGCGCATGCAACGCCAGAGCGAGCGCTGGCTCGGCATGCCGTGGTCGGCCTTCAACGTGCCCGACGTCGGCCGCACCCGCCCCGTCCCGCCGACGCTGGTGATCCATGACCGCGACGACAAGGAAGTGCGATGGGAAGACGGCGCTGCCATCGCCGGCGCCTGGCCCGGCGCGCGCCTGGAAACCACCACCGGCCTTGGCCACCGCCGCATCCTGCACGATCCCGCCGTGATTGGCCGGATCGCCGATTTCATCCGGCCGCAGGCCGCTGCGCGCGCGCTTGCCGCGCCTGCACCCGCCAGCCTGGCCGTGGACTGAGCCTGGAGACCATCATGTTCCTGGTGAGCAATGACATGACCGCCACCCTGCCCGCCCGCAGTTCGCTGCGGCTGGTGGCCGGCACTGGCGAACGCGTCGCCGTGCGCTGTACCGAAGGCGAACTGTGGCTGATCCGCGATGGCGACCCGAAGGACACGGCGCTGACGGCAAGCGAGTGCGTTACGCTGTCCGATGCAGGCCATATCGACCTGTATGCGATCACGGCCGCTTCCCTGCATATGACGCGATGCAAGCCTGCCACCACACCGGTCGGGGGCGCGTGGCGGCATCGGTTGTGGCGCTGGCTGGCGCCGGATAACCACAGCTACACGCGCGTCGGGCGATAACGCGTTCAGGCGAACTTTCCGCCACCGCGACCGGACCTTCCCAGCGCCCGACAGACGCCCGGCCATCCTGATGGCCTGGTCGCGCTCACGCGTTGGTTGATGGGGGTGGATTATGGCGGTTAACTGCGTTATTTGGACTCGAGCCTGATCCGTGGGTCAGCCCCGAAAGGACGGCTGCCGCGGCCTGGCTCAGGCCGGGTCGCCGCGCAGCAGCTCGCGCAGCCGGAACTTCTGGATCTTCCCCGCAGGCGTCGCCGGGAGCGCGTCCTGCACGACCAGCTTCTCGGGGATGTACTGCAGCGCCATCTTCTGCTGCCTGAGCCAGTCCACCATTCCGGCCATGTCGAGCGACTGCCCTGCCCTGGGCACGACGAAGGCGCAGGCGCGCTCGCCCAGGCGCTCGTCCGGATAGGCGACGATGGCCACCTGCGCCACGGCGGGATGCCGGTACAGCAAGGTCTCGACTTCCAGCACCGGGATGTTCTCGCCGCCGCGGATAATCACGTCCTTGCTGCGCCCGGCAATGCGCAGGTAGCCATGCGCATCCAGCCGCGCCACGTCGCCGGTGTCGAACCAGCCGTCGGCATCGGTACTGTTCAGGTGCGGCCGCTTCAGGTAGCCGCCGAAGTTGGAACACGCCCGCACCAGCAGGCGGCCGGTCTCGCCGGTGGGCACGTCCACATTGGCGCCGTCCACCACCCTCACCTCCACGCCAGGCAGCGGGCAACCGTCGGTGGTCGAAGCACGCGCTTCGGGATCGTCCGGCAGCGTGGTGGTGACCGCGCCGTTCTCCGACATGCCCCACGCCGACACGATCGTGGCGCCCAGCGCCGAGCGCGCGCTCTCCACCAGCGCACCCGGGATTGGCGCGCCCGCGCACAGGAAGGTGCGCAGGCTTGGCACGGGCATGCCGGACTCCGTCACCACGCGCGCAAGATCGGTCAGGAACGGCGTCGATCCCATGGTGAAGGTGACGCCCGCCTCGCGGATCAGCGCGGCCGCGCGCGCCGGGTCCCAGATGTCCTGCAGCACCGCATGCGCGCCCAGCATCACGGGCATCAGCAGCCCGTACATGAAACCGGTCTGGTGCGCCATCGGCGAGGCCATCAACACCACGTCGTCCCCGTTCAGGCGCAGCCGCCCGGCATAGGCAACGATATTGGCGTACAGCGTGTTGGCGGTATGCATCACGCCCTTGGGCTCGCCGGTGGTGCCGGAGGTGTAGATCAGCTGCGTGACATCGTCAGGGCGCGGGCGGCAGCCCAGCAGGATGTTGGCGGCATCGGGCTCATCTTCCAAGCGCGGGCCACTGAGCAATGCTTCGAAGCTGTCCGCGCCATCGCCGCCCGCGACGACGACGTGGCGCAGCGCCGGCAATGCCTCGCGCAAACCCCGCACCATCTGCGCATGCCCGAAGCTCCGGAATACCTGCGGCACTACCATCACCCTGCTCTGCGCATGCGCCAGCATGAACGACAGCTCGCGCTCGCGGAAGATCGGCATGAGCGGATTGAGCACCGCGCCCAGCCGCGCGCACGCCAGGTACAACACCGTCAGGTGCCAGCCGTTGGGCAGCTGGCAGGACACAACATCCTGCGCGCCGATGCCGAGGCGGCTGAGCCCCACCGCCACCCGGTCGGCCAGCCGGGCCAGCTCGGACCAGGTAAAGCGGTCCACGGTGCCGCGGTCGAGGCTTACCGCTGTCAGCGCCGGCGCGTCGGGCCGGGCGCTCACGCAGGCGGCAAGGTAGTCGTTGACGGTGCGGTCTTGCCAGTGGCCAGCGGCCACGCTCGCGGCACGGCGGGGTCCAATCAGTACGGCATCGAAATCCATGGCTTGTCTCCTCGTTGTGCGATGTCGCGTGCGACCGTTGCTTCAGGCCGGCACGGCTTCGCGCCCGGCGCGCCCGCGGGCGATGATGGTCTTCATGATCTGGGCGGTGCCGTCGCCGATCTGGAAGCCAAGCACATCGCGCAGGCGCTGCTCCATCACGCCGCGGTCATAGCCGCCGTGGCCGAAGGACAGCAGGCACTGGTGCACCACGTCGTAAGCAAGCTTGGGCGCCCACCACTTGCACATCGCGGCCTCGGCGGTGTGTGGCAGGCCATGGTCCTTCAGCCACAGCGTCTGCAGGCACAGCAGGCTGGCCGCGGTCACCTGGGTCTGGAAGTCGGCCAGCGGGTGCGACACCCCCTGGAACGCCGACAGCGGCTTGCCGAAGGCCTGGCGTTCCGCCACGTAGGCCCAGGTCTCGTCCAGCGCGGCCTGCGCCACCGCCAGCACCTGCAGGCCAATCAGCGCGCGCGAGAAATCGAAGCCCTGCATCACCTGCACAAAGCCCTCGCCTTCCCGGCCCAGCAGGTGGCTGGCCGGCACGCGCACGTTCTCGAAGAAGATCGAGCCGCGGCCGATGGCGCGCTGGCCGTGGCAGTCGAAGCGGTTGCGGGTGATGCCCGGCAGGTCCATCGGCACCAGCATGGCCGAGACGCCGCGCGCGCCGGCATCGACCGGGCCGGTGCGGGCAAAGACCACCGCGGCATCGGCCTGGTCGGCGGCGGAGATCGAGGTTTTCTCGCCGTTGAGCACATAGGCGTCGCCGTCGCGCTCCATGCGCAGGCGCAGGTTGGCCGCGTCGGAGCCGCCGCGCGGCTCGGTCAGCGCGATCGCCAGCAGCGCTTCGCCGCGCGTGAGCCGCTGCAGCCACGGTCCGCCGATGTCAGGACGCGCGTGCTGTGCCAGGATCTGGCCGTTGAGCGAGGCCAGCAGGTTGATATACGACAGGCTCAGGTCGGCGCGCGCCACCGCTTCGTGGATCACGCCGGCCGCGAGCGAGCCCATGCCCTGCCCGCCGCAGGCCTCGGGCAGTTCGGGCCCGATAAAGCCCATCTCGCCCATCTCGCGCATCAGCGCGCGGTCCAGCACGCGGGTCTGGTCCCGCTCCAGGTAGCCGGGCGCCACGCGCGCATCGGCAAAGCGGCGCGCGTGTTCCGCCAGCGCCATCAGGTCTTCGTCAAGATAGGGGTTCATGGCTGTCTCCGCTTGATCCAGGCTTATTTGGCGTACTTGCGGAAGTCGGGCTTGCGCTTTTCCTGGAAGGCGGTGACGCCCTCGCGCGATTCCTCGGTGTCGTAATAGAGCTTGAGCGCATACATGCCCATGCCGGCAATGCCGCTCTGGTGCGCGGTGTCCATGTTGAACGAGCGCTTGGCGATGGCGATGGCGGTCGGGCTCTTGTCCAGGATTTCGTCGCACCATTTCTGCACTTCCGCGTCGAGCTGCTCATGCGGCACCACCGCGTTCACCAGCCCCATCGCCAGCGCCTCGGCTGCGGGGTAGCGGCGGCACAGGTACCAGATCTCGCGCGCCTTCTTTTCACCGACCACGCGCGCCAGGAAGGCAGTGCCATAGCCCGGGTCGACCGAGCCCACCTTTGGCCCCACCTGCCCGAACACGGCCTTCTCCGAGGCAATGGTGAAATCGCAGATCGTGCACAGCACGTTGCCGCCGCCGATGGCATAGCCCTGCACGCGCGCGATCACCGGCTTCGGCACGTCGCGGATGGCGTTGTGCAGCTCCTCCATCGGCAGGCCGATGGTGCCGCGGCCGTCGTACTGCCCTTCATGCGCGGACTGGTCGCCGCCGGTGCAGAAGGCCTTGTCGCCGGCGCCCGCCAGCACGATGGCGCCGATCTCGCGGCTATAGCCGGCACGGTTGATGGCGTGGATCAGTTCGTCGCAGGTACGGCCGCGGAAGGCATTCATCTTTTCCGGGCGGTTGATGGTGATCCAGGCGGCGCCATTGCGCACTTCGTACAGGATGTCTTCGTATTGCATGGTGGTCTCCGTGATGTGGTGTTGTCTTGCGGGCTCAGCCGTTCATGGTCAGGCCGCCCGACACGCTCAGTACCTGGCCGGTGATAAAGCCGGCGTCGTCGCCGGCAAAGAACAGCACCGCGCCGGGCAGGTCTTCGGGCTGGCCGATGCGGCCCAGCGGGATCGAGCGGGTAAAGGCCTCGACCAGCTTCTCCGGGTTGCCCGCGCCCTGCTTGTAGTCCTCGAACAGTGCGGTCTCGGTCGGCCCCGGGCACACCACGTTGACGGTGATGCCGTGGCGCGCGTGTTCGCGGGCAATGGTCTTTGAGAACGACACCAGCCCACCCTTGCACGCCGCATAGACCGCCTCGCCGGAAGACCCCACCCGCGCCGCGTCCGAGGCGATATTGACGATGCGCCCGCGCCGGCGCTCGACCATGCCCGGCAGCACCGCGTGGTGCATATGGAGCGCGCCGGTCAGGTTGATGGCGATCAGCCGCTCCCATTGCGCCGGCTCGGTCTTCACGAATGCCTTGAACACATCCCAGCCAGCGTTGTTGACCAGTACATCCACGGGGCCCAGGCCCTGCTCCACCGCCGCCACCGCGGCATCCACGCTGGCGCGATCGGTGATGTCGCAGCGGATCGCCAACGCGCGCCCGCCGGACTCGCGGATCTGGCCGGCGACGCGCTCGGCCGCTTCCGGGTTCAGGTCGAGCACGCCCACCGCAGCCCCGGCGCGCGCAAAGCGCAAACAGGTTGCGCCGCCGATACCGCCACCACCACCGGTCACAATGACCGTCTTGCCTTCAAATCCTTGCACAGCGTTCTCCTTTCAGGGTTCCGGTGCTATCGTGCCGGCCATGACGCCGTCACATCGCACCACCAATTAGGTAAATATATTTACCTATAATAGGTGGCAGTTGCCGGCTGCGCAAGACGCCGATCCTATGGAAAAGACTATGGTTAACCCCGAATCAGGAGCAGAATTCCCGACAGCAGCGCGCATGGAACTGGCCAACCGGCTTTTCTTCCGGCTGTACCAATGCGCAAATATGTTGCATAAAACGGGATCACGAGCCGTCGAGGCAGAAGGCCTGACGACGCAGCAGTGGGCCGTGCTCGGCGCGCTGTCGCGCCCAGAGGCCGCCGATGGCATGAGCGTGGGCGACCTGGCCCGCTACCTGATGGTGAGCCGCCAGAACCTGTCAGGACTGGTCAGCCGGATGGAACGCGACGGCCACGTGACGCTGGCCCCGGACGGCCGCGACCGCCGCTCACGCCTGATACGGATGAGCGAGCCGGGCCGCGAGGTCTGGCTACACCAGGCGCAGCCAAAGATTCGTGCGTATTACGAGCAGGCGTTGACGGGGTTTTCTACCAATGACCTGACGCATACGCTGCATTACCTGCTCAAGTTGCTGGACAACATGCGAGCGCTCGACACGCCCGACAGCGTGGACGGCGTCAGCCCGCAGGACTGAGCCACGCGCAGTATCGCAGTTGAAACACACCCGTCAGGTGTAGCTGCCGACCGCGCGCCCGCGGTCCGCATACCGGCCTGCCGCGCCAACTGGCGCGCAATATGCGTCGGGACGACGCTGCTCAGACATCGGCAGCATAACGGCGAGGCGCCATGCCATTCGCGCCTCGCCACACTCCGAAGTCCTGAACCACTGCCCCAGCCCATTGCGCCGTGCGCACAGCCGGGACGGCGACCGATCCAACCATAACCGGAGGTCCCGCCATGACCCGCTACATCGTGCTAGCCAGCTTCACCGACCAGGGTATCCGCACCGTCAAGGACACCACCAAGCGCGCCGCCGCCGTGCGCGAGATGGGGGCGCGCCTGGGCGTGCAGATGAAGGACATCTACTGGACGCTGGGCAAATACGACATCGTGATCACCGTCGAGGCGCCGGACGACGAGACCATGACCAGCTTCGGGCTGACCATTGGTGCCGCGGGCAACGTGCGCACGCAAACCCTGCGTGCCTTCAATAGCGACGAGATGCAGGGCATTCTCGGCAAGATGGGCTGAGGCTTGCCAAGTGCTTTCGATTCCGGATGCCCGACCGGGTACTCCCCTTTCCCGCAAACGGGAGAGGGGAGAAACCCAGCTGCACGCTGTCTGCGTCAGCCCCCTTCGGCACCAGCTTGCCGCAATCCCTGCACCGCCAGGATCTGCCCGCCGCCGTAGCTCGACTGCTCCGGCGCCGCGCCGCCCAGCGCCATTTTCACCGCGCAGTACTTGAACTCCGGGATCTTGCCGAAGGGGTCCAGGGCGGCGTTGGTCAGCTTGTTGATCGCCGCCTCGTAGTAGCAGAACGGCACGAACACGGCCCCGCGCGGCGTGCCGGCGTCGGCACGGGCGTAGAGCGTGACTTCGCCGCGGCGCGACGCCAGCGTGACCACGTCGCCCGGCTTGGCGCCCAGCGCGTCCAGGTCCAGCGGATGCACCAGCGCCACCGGATCGGGCTCGATCGCATCCAGCACGCCGGCGCGCCGCGTCATGCTGCCGGTATGCCAGTGTTCGAGTTGCCGGCCGGTGATCAGCACCATCGGGTAATCGGCGTCGGGCCGCTCGGCGGCCGGGATGATATCGGCCGGCACGAAACGCCCGCGGCCGGTGGCGGTCGGGAAGCTGTCGACAAAGATCACCGGCTCGCCCGGGTCACCCTCCTCCTTGCACGGATAGGTCACGGCATGCTCGCGCTCCAGCCGTTCCCAGGTTACGCCGCCAATGCTGGGCATCGCATGGCGCATCTCGTCGAAGACCTCGGCCACGCCGGCGTAGTGCCAGTCCAGCCCGAGCCGTGCCGCCATCTGCTGGATGATCCACAGGTCCTGGCGCGCCTGCCCCGGCGGATCCAGCGCCTGGCGGCCGAGTTGCACGGTGCGGTCGGTGTTGGTGAAGGTGCCGGTCTTCTCCGGGAAGGCCGAGGCCGGCAGCACCACGTCGGCCAGGTAGGCGGTCTCGGTCAGGAAGATGTCCTGCACCACCAGGTGGTCGAGCGAGGCCAGTGCCTCGCGCGCATGCTCGGCGTCGGGGTCTGACATGGCCGGGTTCTCGCCCATGATGTACATGCCCCGCACCTCGCCGCGCTCGATTGCCTGCATTACCTCGACCACGGTCAGGCCGGGCTGGCGGTCCAGCGGCATGCCCCACAGCGCCTCGAAGCTGGCGATCGCGGCCGGATCGTCCACGCGGCGGTAGTCCGGGTACATCATCGGGATCAGGCCGGCGTCGGACGCGCCCTGCACGTTGTTCTGGCCACGCAGCGGATGCAGGCCGGTGCCGGGGCGGCCGATCTGGCCGGTCATCAGCGCCAGCGCGATCAGGCAGCGCGCGTTGTCGGTGCCGTGCACGTGCTGCGACACGCCCATGCCCCACAGGATCATCGACGCCTTGGACGTGGCATACAGCCGCGCGACTTCACGGATGACCTCGGCCTCGATGCCGCACACCGGCGCCATCAGTTCCGGACTGTACGCCGCCACATTGCGCTGCAGCTCGTCAAAGCCGATGGTGCGGCCGTCGATGAAGTCCTGGTCGACCAGCCCCTCGGTGACGATCACGTGCATCATCGCGTTGAGCAGCGCCACGTCGGCATCGGGCTTGAACTGCAGGAAGCGATGGGCAAAGCGCGCCAGGTCCGAGCGACGCGGATCGGCCACGATCAGCTTTGTGCCGTTCTTCACGGCGTTCTTGATCCAGCTGGCCGCCACCGGGTGGTTCACGGTCGGGTTGGCGCCGATCACGATCACCACCTCGGCCTTGTCGACATCCATTACCGGGTTCGATACCGCGCCCGAGCCGATGCCTTCCAGCAGCGCCGCCACCGACGAGGCATGGCACAGCCGTGTGCAGTGGTCGACGTTATTGCTGCCAAACCCGGTGCGCACCAGCTTCTGGAACAGGTAGGCCTCTTCATTGCTGCCCTTGGCCGAGCCAAACCCCGCCAGCGCGCGCTTGCCGTGGGTGTCGCGGATCTGCGCGAGCTTGCCGCCGGCCAGCGCCAGCGCCTCTTCCCAGGTGGCCTCGCGGAACACGTCCATGACGTGGTCCGGGTCCATGACGAAATCGCCCTGCTTGGGCACGCCTTCGCGGCGCACCAGCGGCACCGTCAGGCGCTGCGGATGCTGCACGTAGTCAAAGCCGTAGCGGCCTTTCACGCACAGCCGCTCGTGGTTGGCCGGACCATCGCGCCCTTCCACGAACAGGATGCGGTTGTCCTTGACGTTGTAGGTCAGCTGGCAGCCCACGCCGCAGTAAGGGCAGACCGAGTCCACATGCTTGTCAGGCACCGCCAACGCGGCGTCACGCGCGGGCATCAGCGCGCCGGTCGGGCACGCCTGCACGCATTCGCCGCAGGCCACGCAGGTGGATGCGCCCATGGGGTCGTCCATGTCGAACACGATGCGGGCTTCGTCGCCGCGCAGCGCCAGGCCGATCACGTCGTTGACCTGCTCGTCGCGGCAGGCGCGCAGGCAGCGGGTGCACTGGATGCAGGCATCCAGGTTGACGGCGATGGCCGGGTGCGACACATCCGCCGCCACGCGCTCGCGCGGGGCAAAGCGCGGCTTGCCGATGCCCAGCTTCGTGGCCCACTGGTCCAGCTCGTTGTGGCGGGTGTAGTCGGTCTCGGGCATGTCCGACTGCAGCAGCTCCAGCACCGTGCGCTGGGCGCGGCGGGCGCGGTCGGACTCGGTCTGCACCTGCATGCCTGCGGCGGGATAGCGGCAGCAGGACGGGGCCAGCACGCGCTCGCCCTGGATCTCGACCATGCAGGCGCGGCAGTTGCCGGCCGGCTCCAGGCCGTCCTTGTAGCACAGGTGCGGCACGTCAAAGCCTTCGCGCTGGGCCACCTTCAGCACGCTCTCGCCGGGCTGGGCGCAGACCTCGCGGCCATTGAGCGTGAAGGTGACGGCTGGCTCGGAGGATTCGACAAGCGCGCATTCGGCGCGGGTCAGTGCATTCATGTCTGTCTCTCAGGCTCGGCTCGGCATCAGGCCAGTTCTTGCGGGAAGTACTTGATCACACAGTCGACGGGATTGGGCGCGGCCTGCCCCAGTCCGCAGATCGATGCATCGCGCATCACCGCGGACAGGTCGTCCAGCGCCGCCAGGTCCCACTTCGGCTGGCGGATCAGGTCCAGCGTCTTGGCCGTGCCGCTGCGGCACGGCGTGCATTGCCCGCACGACTCATGCTTGAAGAAGTGCATCAGGTTGCGCGCTGCCTGCGTGGCGCTGTCCTGGTCGGACAGGATCACCACCGCGGCCGAGCCGATAAAGCAGCCGTAGGGCTGCAGCGTGTCGAAGTCCAGCGGGATATTGCCCATCGACGCCGGCAGGATGCCGCCCGACGCGCCGCCCGGCAGGTAGCCGTAGAACGCGTGGCCGTCGAGCATGCCGCCGCAGTATTCGTCGATCAGTTCGCGCACGGTGATGCCCGCCGGCGCCAGGTGCACGCCGGGCCGTTTCACACGGCCGGACACCGAGAACGAACGCAGGCCCTTGCGCCCGTTGCGCCCCTGCGAGGCAAACCACTCGGCGCCCTTCTCGATGATGTCGCGCACCCAGTACAGGGTCTCGAAGTTGTGCTCCAGCGTCGGCCGGCCGAACAGGCCCACCTGCGCCACATAGGGCGGGCGCAGCCGCGGCATGCCGCGCTTGCCTTCGATCGACTCGATCATGGCCGACTCTTCGCCGCAGATATAGGCGCCTGCGCCGCGGCGCAGTTCGATCTTCGGCAGGCCGGGGATGGGCGGGTCTTGCTGCAGCCGCCGCAGTTCGCCGGTCAGCAGCGCGCGGCAGCCGGCATATTCGTCGCGCAGGTAGATATAGATCGCTGACACATTGACCACCGTCGCCGCGATCAGCATGCCCTCCAGGAACCGATGCGGATCGCGCTCCAGGTAGACGCGGTCCTTGAAGGTGCCGGGCTCGCCCTCGTCTAGGTTGATCGCCATCAGCCGGGGCGCGGGCTCGTTCCGCACGATGCGCCATTTGCGTCCGGTCGGGAAGCCTGCGCCGCCCAGGCCGCGCAGGCCGGAGTCCTCCATCGTGCACAGCACGGCGGCCGGGTCCAGCGCGCCACTGGCGAGGGACTTCAGCAAGGCATAGCCGCCGCCCTTCCGGTAAGCGTCGTAATCGATATAGGGTTCAGGTGCATGGCGCACGGCCTTTGCCTGCACGGCGGCGTCGATGGCCTCGGCGGTCGCAACGTCGACCGGGTTCTGCCCGACCAGCGCCGCGGGCGCTTTCTCGCAGCGGCCGATGCATGGCGCGGCCACCACGCGCACGTCTGTGCCGAGCAGTGCCGGCAGCTTGTCGATCAACGCCTGCGCGCCTGCCAGTTCGCAGGCAATGCCTTCGCATACACGCACGGTCAGCGCAGGCGGCGACGCGATCTGTCCGTCGGCATCCTCGCGCACCACGTCGAAGTGATGATAGAAGGTGGCAACCTCATAGACCTCGGTCATCGACAGCCGCAGCTCGCTAGCCAGCGCCACCAGGTGCGGCATCGCCAGCTGGCCGTAGCGGTCGTTGATGCAGTGCAGGTGTTCGATCAGCAGGTCGCGCCGGCGGGGCATGTCGCCCAGCGCCACGCGCACTTCGGCCAGCGCGGCCGCGTCGACCTGCCGGCCCTTGGGCTGGCGGCGCTTGCGCTGCCGGCCGAGCCCCGTCGCCTCGAGAGGAATGACAACCTGGTTCATGGCGTGCCTGAATTCTGTTTGTGGGTTTCCGATGTGCGATCAGGAAGGCGCCCGGCGGGCTGCCTTCCTGTCGCGCTTTCTTGTTGTCGTATTGTGCTACCAGGCGTGGCGGCTGTGCAGGCATCGCAACCGCCACGTCCGGGTCCTGCCAGCGCCGCGGCGCCGTACTGCTTTCTTCATCAGGTCAGGTCTTCCGGCACGGTGCGGTAGCCCATCGGTGCCGAGGTATTGGCATGCACAAACTTGCGGGCATGGGCTTCGCGCATCGGCTTGAGCACGAACAGCGCCATGATCGCGGTCAGTGCCGCCATGCCGGAGGCCACCATGAAGACGGCATGCCAGCTGCCCGTGGCGGCCGTGATCACGCTGGAGAACGGCACCAGCAGCGCGGCAGTGCCCTTGGCGGTGTACAACAGGCCCGCATTGGTGGCGGCAAACTTAGGCCCGAAGGTGTCACCGCAGGTGGCAGGGAACAGGCTGTAGATCTCACCCCAGGCAAAGAACACCACGCCTGTCAGTATCACGAAGGCAACCGGGTGATGGCCGTACTTGGACAGCAGCAGGATGCCGATGGCCTCGACCCCGAAGGCAAAGAACATGGTGCGTTCACGGCCGATATGATCGGAGATCCAGCCGAAGAACGGGCGCGTCAGGCCATTGAGCACGCGGTCGATGGTCAGTGCGAAGGTCAGCGCCGGCAAGGTCAGGCCGAGGATAGAGATCGGTGCGTCGTGCAGGCCGAAGTCCTTGGCGATCGGGCCGAGCTGGGCGGTGGCCATCAGGCCGCCGGCCGCCATCATCACGAACATGGCGTACATGACCCAGAAGATCGGCGACTTCAGCACCTCGCGCGGCGACGCGTTGTAGGTTGCGGCAGCCTTCAGCGTGGACTTGACCTCGCTCAGGATCTTGGCCGACGGCGGGTACAGCACCATACCCAGGATGAACACGATCAGGCCCTGGCCAAGGCCGAACCACAGGAACGCGGCTTCATAGCCCGAAGTCTTGATCATGTTCGCGATGGGCACCACGGTCAGCGCGGAGCCCGCGCCGAAGCCGGCCGCGGTAATGCCCGCCGCCAGGCCCCGGCGATTGGGAAACCACTTCAGCGCGTTGCCCACGCAGGTGCCATACACCGCGCCCGCGCCCAGGCCGCCGATCGCCGCCGCGAAGTACAGCATAGGCAGCGAGGACGCCACCGAATTCAGTGCCCAGGCAATGGCGCACAGCAAGCCGCCGCCCACCACCACCGGACGCGGGCCGTACTTGTCGACCAGGTAGCCTTCGATCGGCACCAGCCAGGTTTCCGTCACAACGAAGATGGTAAAAGCCACCTGGATCGCGGTGCGGCCCCATTGGTATTTCTCGTCGATCGGGTTGACGAACAGCGTCCAGCCGTACTGCATGTTGGCGATCATCGCCATGCAGATCACGCCGAATACCAGTTGCACCCACGGCGACGCAAAGCGCGACGTGGACTCCCTCTGCTGCAATTCCATTGATGTCTCCTTATAGCGGCATGCCGCCAAGGTGGAAGATGGGCGCCTGTAGACGCCTCTGCGTGACTCTCAGTCGAAGAACAGCTGAGCCGTTCTAGTGCTATACGGTATGTGATATATCAGGTAAGTCAAGCGTATTCGTCGTGGCCCTGCAGCATTGCGTCGCGGTGCGTCACGCCTGACCAACCCGCGCTGCTGCCGGACTGGTGCGCACACCGCATCAATGACTGCCCCGATAACATCCGGAGTCCTTGGAAATCAAGCAGTTGCCTTGCGCCGGCACATCAATCGGCCGGCTGCCGGCATCCGCAAGAATGCCGGGGATCGCGCCCGGGAAAAACCGGGAAAACGATCAGTTGGGGAAAGTCCCTAGATGCATACATTAATGTCTGGTGACGCATGTATGAACTTGAGAACGATGACACAGGGGGCGTTCAGGCACTGCAGGGGAGTCGGGGCAGGCGGCGCAGGCAAGATTGCGCGCCGCGACCGCTGGCAGCGATCGGCAGGAAGATGGTGGCGGCCGCAGGTTCGCGCAGAACCCTGCCCCGCGCTCGCGGCAAATGCCGCAACTCAGGGACCAACCGTGTGACAGCAGGATGCTGCCTGATACTGCTACAAGGGATGCCGGCCGCTACAACCCTTGCCAAAGGCGCTGTTCAGCGCGAAAGGCGCATGGCGTCCGCGTGCCTTACGCGTAGGCCAGTTCACCGGCGGCGGGGACGATGCGCGACGGGCTGGCACGGCCCACGCCGTCGCTCTCCTGGTTGGAACCCAGGCCGGCGAAGCGACCATGCTCCTGCGCGGTCACGAGCACGTCCATCGGCAGGCGCGTGGCCAGCAGCGTGGTCACGCCGACACCGACAGCAATCAGGCCCAGGCCAAGAGCGAGAAGAAGAGCGACTTCCATTTGAAAACTCCAATAGCGTTGTGATCAGGAGTTTTCATTATATGCTGCGCCGCAGTATGTGTAAATATCCTGTATGTGATATATCAGTAGAAGCTTGCACTAATACAACAACGGACATTCAATGAGACGGTGGGCTCACACCAAGGTGGTTTCGCGATGGCTGACAGGCGGCTCCTGGTATTCCTGGCCGCGCAGGGCATCCCAGATGGCCGCGGCATTGGGCTTGAGCGACCGGCTCTTGCGCCGCACCAGCATGACCGTCGAGGTCACCTGCGGGCGCAGTGGCCGCATCACCGCCGCGGGATGCATGCCGCCAGCCTGTGCCCGCGACGGCAGCACGCCGATGCCCAGGCCCAGCGCCACCATGCCGAACACTGCCGCGAAATGACCGAGCAGCTGCAGCGAGCCCGCGCGCACGTGATAACTGCTGAGCGCCCTCTCCACCGCGGGCTGCATGCCGCTCTGCTGGTCCAGCGTCAGCACGCTGGCATCGCTCAGGTCGCCCCACCCCACCGTGTCGTGCTGGGCCAGTGGGTGCTTGGCGGGCAGCACGGCGTGATAGGCATCGACGCACAGCGGCTCGCAATAAAGGTCGTCGCCGGCGCGCGGATCGGTCGCGATGCCGAAATCCACCTCGCCGCTGCGCACGCTCTGCAACACCGACTCCTGCGAGCGATCCTTCAGGTGGATGGCAATCGCCGGCCACGCTTGCCGGCAGCCGGCCAGCCAGGTCGGCAGCGACATCGAACTGAGTACCGGGTCCGAGGCAATCTGCACCAGGCCCTGGCACGGGCGGCTGGCGCTCTGGCTGTCGCGCAGGGTCTGCTCCACTTCTTCGATCAGGTGGCAGATGCGCTGCGACAGGTGCTGGCCCGCATCGGTCAACTCCACCTGGCGCGTGGTGCGGTCGAACAGCCGCTGGTCGATTTCCTCTTCCAGCTCGCGCACGCTGCGGCTGACTGCCGACTGCGTCAGGCCCAGTTCAACTGCCGCGCGCGTAAAGCTCTTGTGCCGCGCCACCGCGGCAAAGGCCTTCAGTTGGGGAAGCGAGATATTCATGGCCTGCCCCCCTGCCCGGCGCCGGCGTGGCTGAGGCGAAGCCTGTCATCAGGCATGGCGGGGTGTCGTGGTGCACGCACCGTTGCGTTCAGTCCGGTCACGGTAGTCTCCTTTTATTTTTTTCGTGGCTGTAGGCAGCCATCGTTGTTATCGGCCATCCTTGTGGCCAGTGGCGGGCTCCTACGCAAATCGGAGTGCGGGATTCGGGGGCGAGGCATGCGGATCTGACAATTGATGCTACTTGAATCTAAGATCAGCACTGCATAAAGTTTTTTATCGTTTATATAATCAATCGTTTATACATCGCACGGGACGAGGATGAAGAACGCCACGCTGCGGCAACTGAAGGTCTTTGAGACCGTTGCCCGCCACATGAGCTTTTCACGCGCAGCCGAGGAACTGCACCTGACGCAGCCCGCGGTATCGACCCAGGTGCGGCAGCTGGAGCACCATGTGGGGCTGCCCCTGTTCGAGCAACTCGGCAAGAAGATCTACCTGACCCCGGCGGGGCATGAAATGCTGCATTACAGCCGCAGCATCATCCAGCAGTTCCGCGAGGCCGAAGACGCGATGTCACAGCTCAAGGGCATCTCCGGCGGCCGGCTCAATGTCGCGGTGATCAGCGCCGGCGACTACTTCTTTCCGCGCCTGCTGGCCGAATTCATGGACCGCCATGAAGGCGTGACGCTGAACCTGGCCGTGCACAACCGCGAGGAACTGCTGCACCAGCTGGCCGGCAACCTCACCGACCTGGCGGTGATGGTGCGCCCGCCCGAGGGCATGGACACCATCAACGAGGCCTTTGCCCCCCACCCCTATGTCATCGTGGCCGCGCCCAGCCATCCGCTGGTGGGCCAGCGCAATATCCCGCTTGCCGAGCTGGCGGATGAAGCATTCGTTTCACGCGAGAAAGGCTCTGATACCTGGAACTCGATGCAGGAAGGCTTTGCCGGCCGGCTGTCGAACCTGCGCATCGCCATGGAGATCAAGAGCACCGAGACCATCAAGCAGGCCGTGATCGCCAATATGGGTATCGCCTTCCTGTCCGCGCATACCGTCGGCCTTGAGTTGCAGGCCGGCAAGCTGGTGGTGCTGGATATCGAAGGCTTCCCGGTCATGCTCAACTGGTATGTGGTGCACCGCAAGAACAAGCGGCTGCCGCCGGTGGCGCTCGCGTTCAAGCAGTTCCTGATGGAGGAAGGGGCCGGGCTGATCGAGCGGATCACTGGCGTGGAAGGACTGATCCGCCTGAATGCATCCGCGAATACATAAACGATTACTTATGGTTTTGCTATGAAACTTTAATTATCGTAAATCGTTCAGCCTCCCTATGCTTGTCTCAACCCAACCGCCAGCGCGCATTCGAGGAGACCAGCATGAACCAAGTCCAGCAGGAAAGCCGCCACGCCGCCATCACCGTCGGCACTGACAACCAAGCCATTCCGCGCGAAACCCAGCTCGCGGCCTACAACGCGGCCTTCATCGAGCTGGGCCTGCGCTTCCGCTGGGACGCCGAAATGTATGAATGGCTGTGCGGCATCGAATGCGAGAAGGCGCGCGTGGCCCGCTATATCGAGGAACACCACGCACACCTGCTGGCCGCCTATGACGCCGCCTTCCTGAGCGGACTGATCTTCGAGAAGAAGAACGAATACCTGCGCGCGGTCGGCCATCTCAACTGAGCGGGTCCGATCGGTTCACGGCGAGGCGCGCGAGCGGCCTCGCTTTTTTTGTTTGTTCCGCAAGCCCCTCAGGCGAGGTCGGCCTCCTCTGCCTTGGCTGCCGGACGGACCAGCCGCCTGATGCGCTTGCGCGGCTTTTGCGCCGCGACCCAGAGGTCATATGCCATCTGCATGCCGCTCCACATCTCGCGGCTCGCGCCCAAGGCCTCTTCCAGGCGAATGGCGATGTCCGGCGTGATCGAGGAATGACCATTCAGGATGCGCGAGAGCGTTGCGCGCGTCACGCCGATGTGCTCGGCGAACGCCGTGATGGTCATATCGTCCATGCCATCGAGCCAGTCGGCCAGCACCGCGCCGGGGTGCGGCGGGTTGTGCATGCGCGTCATGATGATGTCCTTCAGTGGTAATCCTGGTAATCGACGACGATGACGTCGATGCCGTCGAACATGAATGTCAGCCGCCAGTTGCCATTGACGCTGACGGACCAGTGGCCGGACTTGTCGCCGCCCAACTGGTGCAGCTTCCAACCTGGCACCCCCATGTCCTGAGGTCTTGTGGCGTGATCCAGCGCACCGAGCTGATTGCGCAATCTCTGCGCGTGATGCGGCTGGATTCCCGCCTTGGAGCCAGTCTCGAAGAAGCGCCTGAGGCCCGCATGGGCGAAACTCTTGATCATCGATGTCCAGGTAGCAGAGTGTATAGCGTATAGATACGCTATACAAGCAATAGGAACTTGCTTGCGTTGCCGGGGACGGACTCTATCACCCGAATCACACTGGAATCCCTGTCGGCGGCTGCTTTTGAGCCATTACTCATTCCGCATCGGGGATGGGGGATAGCGATATACCTGCTGGCATGGATCCATTGCCATGCCGATGTGGGCGCAGTCGTCGTAAGATTCGGCATCAATCCTCACGCGCCGGCGCTTGCCTGGCTTGCCACCCGCTTCATGCCAACCCGACGCACCGACAAAGACTTCATCCAGGAACTGACCCGGCTGCTGAGCACCGAAGGCGTGTCCGTACTGACCATCGGCGAGATTGCCCAGCGCATGCGCTGCTCACGGCGGCGCCTGTATGAAATCGCGCCGACCAAGGAAGCACTGTTCGTCGGCATCTGCCGCGACGTGCTCGCGGAAAACCTGGAAAGGGGCTTTGCCGCGGCGCGCCGCGAAAGCGATGCGGCGCGGGCAGTATCCGCCTACCTGCATGCCGCGCTGAACACATCGGGACTGAGCAAGGCGGCACTGGCGGACCTGGATACGATCGACAGCGGCCGGGCGGTATTCGACGACTACCAGCTGGCGCGCGTGCGCGGGCTGGAGAGCCTGCTGGAGGCAGGCATGCGGCAAGGGCTGATGGCGCAGCACAATCCACGGCTGGTTTCCGAAGCAATCCTGGGCGCCGCGCAGCGCCTGCGCAACCAGCAGTTCCTGAAGGAAACCGGAATGAAGATCGGCGATGCCTTCAGCGAGTTCTACGAGATCATCCTGAATGGCCTGCTGTGCCGGCCGGAGGCCGGCGCGCGCACGTCCTAGCGGCGCGCCCGCGCGCGCTCACGCCACCTGCCGCTCCTGTCCGCCCCAGTAGCGGCCGCGGATGGCCTTGCGGTCGATCTTGCCCAGCGCGGTAAGCGGCAGCTCATCCACGAACACCACCTGCTTGGGCGCATTGACCACGCCCTTGTGCTGCGTCACGTGGGCGATCACGTCGCCCTCGGTGAGCGCGGCACCGGGCCGGGCCACGACCACGGCGGTGACCGCCTCGCCCCACTTGGCGTCGGGGATGCCGATCACCGCGGACATGGAGATGGCCGGGTGCAGCGCGAGGCAATGCTCCACCTCGCTCGGGTACACGTTGAAGCCGCCGCTGATGATCATGTCCTTGGCGCGGTCGACGATATAAAGGAAGCCCTCGCTGTCGCAGCGGGCCATGTCGCCGGTATGCAGCCAGTCGCCGGCAAAGACCTTGGCGTCTTCCTCGGGCCGGTTCAGGTAGCCCTCCATCACCAGCGGGCCGCGCACGCACAGCTCGCCGACCTCGCCCGGCGCAACCTCGCGCAGTTCGGGGTCCAGCAGCCTGACCTGGTTGCCAGGAATGACCTTGCCGCACGAGCGCAGGCGCTCGGGGTTGTCCGGATCGTGGTCGCGCTGGCTCAGGTAGCTGATGCACATCGGCACTTCCGCCTGGCCGTAGACCTGGCCGAACACAGGGCCGATGCGGCGCAGCGCGTCAGCCAGCCGCACCGGCGCGATCGGCGCCGCGCCGTAGAGCACCAGCTCCAGGCTGGACAGGTCGGCCGAGTCGAGGCCGTCGCAATCGAGCAGCCCATAGATCTGCGTGGGCACCAGGAAGGTCAGGTTGATGCGATGCTCGGCCACGCGGCGCAGGAAATCGACGGGGCTGAACTTGTCGCACAGGTAGATGGTGCCGCCGCGCAGCAGCGTCGGCAGGAACAGGCTGCCGGACGCGTGCGAGATCGGCGTGGTCACCAGGTAGCGTACCTGTGCCGGCCATTCGTAGCTGGCTAGCATGTACTGCAGCACCGTTACCGTGGTCCGGTGTGTATGCAGGATGCCCTTGGAACGGCCAGTGGTGCCACCGGTATAGGCCAGCCGGCTGATTTCCGTGGGATCGTCGCCGGGCACCACGGGCGCGTCGTCAAACGCAGCCGCCGCGCGCGCAAGGCCAGGTCCGAACTCGCCATCATCCAGCGGCAAGACCTGCAGGCCGGCGCCGGCCGCCAGCAAGCGCGCCCGCTCCGTGAAGCGGGCGTTGTCCACCACCAGCGCCCGCACCCCGGCATCCTGCAGCACGAAGGCGTGGTCCGCTTCCGACGCCATCGGATGCAGCGACACATTCTTCAGCCCCGCCAGTTGCGCGGCAATGATGGCCGCGACCGCTTCGGCGCGGTTGCCCACCAAAAAGGCCACGGCATCCTGGCGCGCCAGCCCACGGGCGGCGAACAGCCGCGCAATGCGAGCGCACTGCTGTGCCAGCGCCTCATAGCTCAGCGTGGTGTCGTCGCCGACGATGGCGGGTACGCCGGGCCGCGCGCGCAGTGCGGCCGCGTAGAGCTGGCCCACCGTCGCGCCGCCGTGAACCACCGCGGCAGCCGAAGCTTGACGGGTCATGTTGTCTCCTCGGATCTCTTCTTGTCAGGGCTCCCAATGTAGGAGCCATTCGGTACTCAGTCAACGCATTTGGTACCGAAAAGATCGCGGTCCGGCACGGCAAAGCGGCGCTCGAAGCGCTCGCTGGCCACCTACTCGGGAAAACTCGGGGGGAGAAACGAAACATGCACGGCCGCGCTGGCTGGAGCCGCCGCGCAAGCAGGAAAAGGCCAGGAGCGGAGCCTGGCCACCGGGCTGCCACGCTGGCGGCCGGCCCGGAATGACGAAGAAGGCTAGCGCCTCAGGCCTGTTCCTTGACCTGGTTTTCCAGCTCCACCAGCCGCTTTTTCAGCGCCCGCTCCTCCTGGAAGCGCACGGTCTCGTCGCGGATCACGGCGACGATGCCGGTTATGTTGCCGCCGGCATCCTTGAGCAGCGCCACGGTGAAGGCGATCGACATGGACTTGCCGTCCTTGTCTACGGCGGGCACCTTGAGCAGGTCGTGGCCATAGCGGGTAATGCCGGTCGCCATGGTCTTGTCGTAGCCCTCCCAGTGCCGCCCGCGCAGGCGCTCCGGGATGATCAGGTCGAGCGACTGGCCCATGGCCTCGGCCTGGGTAAAGCCGAACATGCGCTCGGCGGCGGGGTTCCACAGCGTGATGGCGCCCTTGGCGTCTGAGATGATGATGGCGTCGCCGATGGCGGACACCAGTTGCGCGTGGTCGATCTGGTCTGTCATGGGGATTCCCTCTCGTTATCACCAGCGCCGGTCAGTGCCGGCCCGTCGTTGCCATCAAGGTAGCCTGCCACAGGGCGGCGCTGCAAGCAAAAACGCCGGGGCCCGCTGTGCGCGAGGCCCCGGCGTACGCACCGGCACACGTGCCGGCGGGCAGCGTCAGATCACCTGGGACTCGCGCAGGCGCTTGATGTCTTCCGCACCGTAGCCCAGGCCGGCCAGCACCTCGTCGCTATGCTCGCCCAGCAGCGGCGACCCGGTGATCTCCGGCTTCAGGTCGGAGAACTTGATCGGGCTGCCCACCGTCAGGTAGGTGCCACGCTCCTTGTGCGGCACCTCGGCGATGCTGCCGCTGGCGCGCAGCGACGGATCGTCGGCGATCTCCTTCATCGACAGCACCGGCGAGCACGGGATGTCGAACTTGCGCAGGATGTCGACCGCCTCGTACTTGGTCTTGTCGGCCAGCCATTCCTCGATGGTGTTGAAGATATCGAAGATATGCGGCTGGCGCGCCTTGGCCGTGGCGTAGTTGGGATCGGAGATCCATTCCGGCTTGCCCAGCGCCTTGCAGATCGGCTCCCACGCATGGCCCTGGATGGTGAAGTAGATATAGGCGTTGGGGTCGGTCTCCCAGCCCTTGCACTTCAGCACCCAGCCCGGCTGGCCGCCGCCGCCCGCGTTGCCGCCGCGCGGCACCACGTCGCTGAAGCTGCCGTGCGGATACTGCGGGTACTCTTCCAGGTAGCCCAGGCGGTCCAGGCGCTGCTGGTCGCGCAGCTTGACGCGGCACAGGTTCAGCACCGCATCCTGCATCGACACGGCCACCTTCTGGCCCTTGCCGGTCTTGTCGCGGCCGATCAGCGCGGTCAGGATGCCGATGGCCAGGTGCATGCCGGTGTTGGAATCGCCCAGCGCCGCGGCAGACACCGTCGGCGGGCCGTCCCAGAAGCCGGTGGTCGAGGCCGCGCCGCCGGCGCACTGGGCCACGTTCTCATAGACCTTCAGGTCCTCATAGTGGTGGCCGTCGCTGAAGCCCTTGACCGAAGCCACGATCATCTTCGGGTTCAGCTCGTTGATGCGCTCCCACGAGAAGCCCATGCGGTCCAGCGCGCCCGGGCCGAAGTTCTCGACCAGCACGTCCGATTCGCGGATCAGCTGTTCCAGGATCTTCTTGCCTTCGGGCTTCTTGGTATCCAGCGTCAGGCTGCGCTTGTTGCTGTTGAGCATGGTGAAGTACAGCGCATCGACATCCGGGATGTCGCGCAGCTGGGTACGCGTCACGTCGCCGGAACCGGGGCGCTCGACCTTGATCACGTCGGCGCCGAACCAGGCGAGAAGCTGCGTGCAGGCGGGACCGGCCTGGACGTGCGTGAAGTCGATGATCTTGATGCCGTTGAGTGGGAGGTTCACTTTCGTTCTCCTATTGGATCAGAGGGGTGAAATTCGGGCGAATTACTTCTTGGCCGAGCTTTGCGGATTCAGATTGGTCAGACGACCGCTTTCGGTGCCCGCAGCCGGGTCGATGACGGCATTGACCAGCGTGGGCTTGCCCGACCGCAGGGCTTCGTTCACCGCAGCTTCGAGTTCCGCCGGCGTGGTGACGTTGTGACCGACGCCACCGAACGCTTCCATCATCTTGTCGTAGCGCGCGCCCGGGACGAACGTCGTGACCGCCGGATCCTGGCCGCCGGTCGGATTCACGTCGATACCCTTGTAGACGCCGTTGTTGTTGAAAATGACGATGCAGACCGGCAGGTTGTAACGGCAGATCGTCTCGACTTCCATGCCCGAGAAACCGAACGCACTGTCACCGCACAGCGCCAGCACCGGCTTGCTGGTCTCGACCGCCGCGGCGACCGCATAGCCCATGCCCACGCCCATCACGCCCCAGGTACCCACGTCCAGGCGCTTGCGCGGCTCGTACATGTCGATCACGGCACGGGCGTAGTCCAGCGTGTTGGCGCCTTCGTTGACGAACGAGATGCCAGGGTTGGCCTTGACCACATCCTTCAGCACGTTCAGCGCGCCGTGGAAGTTCATCGGCGAGACATCCTTGGCCTTGGCCAGGGTCTCGGCCATCTTCGCCAGGTTCTTGTCCTTGCGTTCGTCCACCGCGTTCAGCCACTCGGCGCCCGGCTTGGCAAAGTCGTTGCCGACCTTATCGAGGATTGCCGACACGCACGAACCAATGTCACCCACTACCGGCGCGGCGATGGCAACGTTGCTGTCCATCTCGGTCGGCGCGATGTCGATCTGGATGAACTGCTTCGGACCACCCCAGGTCTTGCCCTTGCCGTGCGACAGCAGCCAGTTCAGGCGCGCGCCGACCAGCAACACCACGTCAGCTTCAGCCAGCACATACGAGCGTGCGGCCGAGGCCGATTGCGGGTGCGTATCGGGCAGCAGGCCCTTGGCCATCGACATCGGCAGGTACGGAATGCCCGTCTTCTCGACCAGCGTGCGGATATCCGCGTCGGCGCGTGCGTACGCGGCACCCTTGCCCAGCAGGATCAGCGGGCGCTTGGCGTTCTTCAGCAGCGCGACGGCACGGTCGACCGAGTCCGGTGCAGGCAGTTGGCGCGGGGCCGGATCCACCACCTTGATCAGCGACTTGCGGCCCTTCTCGGCTTCCATCGACTGGCCCAGCAGCTTGGCCGGCAGGTCCAGGTACACACCGCCCGGGCGGCCCGACACGGCGGCACGAATGGCACGCGCGATACCGACACCAATGTCTTCAGCGTGCAGCACGCGGAAGGCAGCCTTGGCGTGCGGACGGGCGATGGCCAGCTGGTCCATCTCTTCGTAGTCACCCTGCTGCAAGTCGACGATCTCGCGCTCGCTCGAGCCGCTGATCAGGATCATCGGGAAACAGTTGGTGGTCGCATGCGCCAGCGCCGTCAGCCCGTTCAGGAAGCCGGGCGCAGACACGGTCAGGCAAACGCCCGGCTTTTGCGTGAGAAAGCCGGCAATCGCTGCTGCGTTGCCTGCGTTCTGCTCGTGACGGAAGCTGATGACGCGCATGCCGTTGGCCTGCGCCAGACGAGCCAGATCGGTGACCGGAATGCCGGGCAGGCCGTAGATGTTTTCGATGCCGTTCAGCTTCAGCGCGTCGATGACCAGATGAAAACCATCGGTCTGTGCCTGATGTTCTTCCGTGGCGTGACGCTGCAGCTCGTTTCCGACTTCTGCCATGGTTGCTTCCTTATATACAAATTGACTGGGGTTGGAATTCCTTTATTTCAGGGTGTCTTCCGCGGCGGTGCTCCCGACCCGCTTGGCTTCGACGACTTCGGACATGTCTTGGTCTCCTCGTTGAATTCTTTACGGGGCGGGGCTCTCTCGCCTTCTCGCCCGTCACTAGTTGCTACCCGTTTGCCTTACGGCGCCCGATCGTTTCAGCTGATCTTGATGACATACGGTATGTGATATATCAGAACGACGCAAGAAGAATTTCCACTAAGACTTCAACTTTCGTCGGTGCAGCGCAGCAATCTTGCAGGCAACTACGGCCAAATCAGCGTAATTCCTGAAAGCGCGCCATTCATGCGCAATCGACACAGAATTCCAGGCCATGTCGAAGCCTGGAAATCATCTGGCTCACGCATTCAGATATATTACATACCACACTTCCAGCGGCCATATGGCCCTCTGGAACACACTGCCACGCACTGACATCACCTGTGACACCAGCGCGCCCACTAATAGGAATGGTCTGACCTCGCACCGAAGCCCGGCAGACTTCGCCGGGCTCCCTG
The DNA here is from genome assembly GCF_003353055.1 of Cupriavidus lacunae. Lineage (GTDB taxonomy): Bacteria > Pseudomonadota > Gammaproteobacteria > Burkholderiales > Burkholderiaceae > Cupriavidus > Cupriavidus lacunae. Next base: position 14,328 of record NZ_QKWJ01000048.1, on the reverse strand, counting down.
CCTCTTCACCCTGGGATTAATCCCCCTGACGCGGCGACATGCCAGCCAGGAACGCCGCGTCGGACACGCGCACTGCCTCGGCGTGCCCGGTGATAAAGCGCCTGCGCATGGGCGCCAGGAATACCTTGGCCGAGATCCCTGCCGCGATCGTCACCACGGCCGCTACCGAGAACACGGCTCCCCAGCCACCATACGCCGACAGGAGCGATGCGAGCGGCACCACCATCGCCGCCGTGCCCTTCGCCGTGTACAGGGTGCCCGCATTGGCTGCCGCGAACTTGCTGCCGAAGGTATCGGCGCACAAGGCCGGGAAGATCGAGAAGATCTCGCCCCAGAACAGGAAGGTCAGCGCGGCGAAGAACATGAACCAGTAAGGGTTGTGGCCCATCTGCATCAGCCCGAGCAGCGCCAGCCCCTCGCCGATAAAGATCACGAACATGGTGTTCTCGCGCCCGAACCTGTCCGACAGGAAGCCGCACAAGGGCCGCGTAAAGCCATTGCACATATTGTCGATCGACAAGGTCATGGTCAGCAGCGGCAGGGTCATGCCCAGCATCGTCACCGGCATCGACGCGAAGCCGAAGTCCTTGGCGATGGGCCCGAGCTGCGCCGTCGCCATGATCCCGCCCGCCGCCACTGCGACAAAGCTCACGTAGATCAGCCAGAACACCGGCGTCTTCACCATCTGCCCCGGCGAGAACTCGACCGGGTTGGTCAGCACCGCCTTGGCCGCCACCGCACCCTTGGGCGCCTTGGGCTTCACCAGCAGCAATGCCAGCACGAAGATGCACACGCCCTGCAGGATGCCGAAGGTCAGGAAGGCCTTTTCATAGCCCGAGCTCTGGATCATGTTGGCGATGGGGATCACCGTGATCGCCGAGCCCGCGCCGAAGCCCGCCGCCGTCAGGCCTGCCGCGAGGCCGCGCTTGTCCGGGAACCACTTCAGCGCATTGCCGACGCAGGTTCCGTAGACACCGCCCGCGCCGATGCCGGCAATCACAGCGGCCGCATAGAGCTCCGGCAGCGTGGTCGCATAGGCATTCATCACCCATGCCAGTCCGGCACAGATCGCCCCGCCGGCCACGACCGGGCGCGGGCCGAACTTGTCCACCAGCCAGCCTTCCAGCGGCACCAGCCAGGTTTCCGTCACGATGAAAATGGAGAATGCCACCTGGATGGCGGACGTGCCCCAGTGATGCTTGGCGTCCATCGGTGACACGAAGAGGGTCCAGCCGTACTGCAAATTCGCCACCAGCCCCATGCACACCACGCCGATTGCTAGCTGGATCCAACGGTTCTGCAGCCCGCGCCCGTTCACGTTGCCGTGACCGGCCAGGGCCGCTGCTTCAAATTGCGCCATTTTTCTGTCTCCTGGTACTGTTTGCTTGTGCCTCGACGGGCACATCAGGGCCGTATGGGTTGCCCATCTCACAACTGGACCGGCGCCTGGCATTGCGGCACATGAAGTCGTGAATTCATGCTACATCAAGCTTAATTTGAGTGTCCTTAAAGTTTTTTATCATATCTATTCACGATCATTTATATATAGCGGAACTGGCATGAATCGCCTCGCGGACATGCGCCGCAGTTTGTCTATGGCTCGGTACGCGGAGAGCATGTTCTGGCAATAAAGCCACCGTCGCCCCGGCAAACGCAACGACGACGGTGGCTTCATGGCCGCCGGAAAGGCGTCAGGAACGGATCTCTTGCCCGGACGCGCACCTCAGGCCGGCGCTTGCTCCAGTTGCCTCAGCAAGGCATCGACACTGCCCTTGGCGTCGCCGAACCACATCCGCGTGTTGTCCTTGTAGAACAGCGGGTTGTCCACGCCGGCGTAACCCGCCGCCATGCTGCGCTTGGACACCACCACGGTGCGCGCCTTCCACACCTCCAGCACCGGCATGCCGGCAATGGGACTGCCGGGGTCTTCCAGCGCGCCGGGGTTGACGATGTCGTTGGCGCCCACCACCAGCACCACGTCAGCCTTCTCGAAGTCGTCGTTGATCTCTTCCATCTCCAGCACGATGTCGTACGGCACGCGCGCCTCGGCCAGCAGCACGTTCATGTGCCCTGGCAGCCGGCCCGCCACCGGGTGGATGCCGAAGCGCACGTTGATCCCCTGCGCCCGCAGCCGCCGCGCGATCTCGCTGATGGTGCCCTGCGCCTGCGCCACCGCCATGCCGTAGCCCGGTACGATGATCACCTCGCTGGCGTCCTTGAGCAGGTTGCCGACTTCCTCGCTGGACACCGGCAGCACCTCGCCCTGCTCTGTCGCCGCGCCCTGCGCCTGCACCGCGCCGAAGCCGCCCAGGATCACCGACAGGAACTTGCGGTTCATCGCCTTGCACATGATGTAGCTGAGGATGGCGCCGCTCGATCCCACCAGCGCGCCGGTGATGATCAGCAGGTCGTTGCCCAGCATGAAGCCGGTGGCCGCCGCGGCCCAGCCTGAGTAGCTGTTGAGCATCGACACCACCACCGGCATATCGGCGCCGCCGATGGCCAGCACCAGGTGCGCGCCGACTAGCAGCGCGATCACCGTCATCGCCGCCAGCGGCACCAGCCCCTGCTGCGCGTCGGGCGCGCTCAGGAAGGCATAGCCCAGCCACAGGCAAACCAGCAGCGCGATGGCATTCAAGGCATGCCGGCCCGGCAGCAGCATCGGCTTGCCGCCCATGGTGCCCTGCAACTTCAGGAAGGCGATGATCGAGCCCGTGAACGTGACCGCGCCGATCAGGATGCCGAGGTAGGTCTCCACTTCATGGATGGCCTTCTCCGCGCCGGTCAGCACGTGCGTATCCAGGTAGTTGGCGTAACCCACCAGCACCGCGGCCAGGCCGACGAAGCTGTGCAGCACCGCCACCAGCTGCGGCATCTGCGTCATTTCCACGCGCTTGGCCAGCATCGCACCGGCGATGCCGCCCACCAGCATCGCGCCGATGATGATGGCGATGCCGTCCGGGCTGCCCGCCAGCACGGTGGTCAGCACCGCGATCGCCATGCCGGCGATGCCCAGCAGGTTGCCGCGGCGCGCGGTGTCGGGGTGGCTCAGGCCGCTCAGGCTGAGGATGAAGAGCGCACTGGCGCCCAGGTAAGCGATATTGCTGATTCCGGATGGCATCCCTGTCTCCCCCTCTAGTCCCGCTGGAACATCTTGAGCATTCGCTGAGTCACCAGGAAGCCACCGGCAATATTGATCGTGGCCACCAGCACCGCGCAGCCGGCAATCACCGCCGTCACCAGCGACGGCTTGCCCAGTTGCACCAGCGCCCCCACCACGATGATTCCGCTGATGGCATTGGTCACGCTCATCAGCGGCGTATGCAGCGCGGCGGTGACGTTCCACACCACCTGGTAGCCGACAAAGATCGCCAGCACGAACACCGTGAAGTGCGCCATGAAGGCCGGCGGTGCGACCGCGCCCAGGCCCAGCAGCGCAGCCGCCACGATGGCCAGCGCAACCAGCGTCGCACCAGTGCGGCTGCGCGGCGGCTCGGCCTCTGCGTGCACCGGCGGCGTGGCGGCCGGCGCCTGTTGCTGCGGGATCGCCACCGTCAGCGGCGGCGGCGGCCAGGTCACCACGCCCTGGTGCAACACCGTCGCGCCGCGGATCATCTCGTCGTCCATGTCGACCACGAGTTGGCCGTCCTTGCCCGGCGTAAGTTCGGTGAGCAGGTGGCGGATATTGGTGCCATAGAGCTGGCTCGCCTGCGCGGCCATGCGGCTGGGCAGGTCGGTGTAGCCGATGATGGTGACGCCGTTCTGCCGCACCGCCTCGCCCGGCACGGTCAGCTCGCAGTTGCCGCCCTGCTCCGCGGCCAGGTCCACTACCACGCTGCCGGCGCGCATCAGGCCCACCGTGCCGGCCTCGAGCAGCTTGGGCGCGGGCTTGCCCGGGATCAGCGCGGTGGTGATGATGATGTCCACCTCGCGCGCCTGCTCCGCAAAGAGGCGCATCTCGGCTTCAATGAAGGCCGGGCTCATCTCCTTGGCGTAGCCGCCGCTGCCGCTGCCGTCCTCTTCGATCTCGACGGTCAGGAATTCCGCGCCCAGGCTTTCGATCTGCTGGCGCACCACCGGCCGCGTATCGAAGGCGCGCACCACCGCGCCCAGGCTGCGCGCCGCGCCGATCGCCGCCAGCCCCGCCACGCCCGCGCCGATCACCAGCACGCGCGCCGGCGGGATCTTGCCCGCGGCCGTGATCTGTCCGGCGAAGGGCCGCCCGAACGCATGCGCGGCCTCGATCACCGCGCGGTAGCCCGCCATATTGGCCATCGAGCTGAGCGCGTCCAGCTTTTGCGCGCGCGAGATGCGCGGCACGCAGTCCATCGCCAGCACCGTCGCGCCGCGCTGCGCCAGGCGCTCCAGCATCGCCATCTGCTGCGCCGGCCAGACAAAGCCGATCAGCGTGGCGTGCTTCTTCAGCAGCGCCGCCTCTTCCACGCCCAGGCCGGGATGACCCTGCGGCGGGCGCACCTTGATTACCACGTCCACCGAGGCCCACAGGCTGGCCGCGTCGACAATGGCCGCACCGGCGGCGCGGTAGTCATCGTCGGAGAACGAGGCCTCCTGGCCGGCGCCGGTCTCCACCGCCACCTGGTAGCCCAGCTTGAGCAGTTCCCTGACCGAGTCAGGCGTGGCGGCAACGCGCCGCTCGCCCGGGTGGACCTCGCGTGGCACACCGATCGTCATTGGCATGGCATTCACCATTTGATAGAAAGAATCAGGCGCCGGCTCAGCCGCGCACGTGGTTGACCAGCGAGCCGATGCCCGCGATCGCCACCTCGACCACCGCGCCGTCCTTCATCGACCCCACGCCGATCGAGGTGCCGCACGCAATCACGTCGCCAGGCATCAGCGTCAGGTCCTGCGAGATGCGGCTGACCTGTTCCTCGGGCGAAAAGATCATGTCCGACAGCGGGTAGTTCTGGCGCTCGACGCCATCGAGCCGCGTGATGACGCTGGCGGCTTTCCAGTTGAAGCCGGTGACGATGGCCGGGCCGATGCAGCCGAAGGTGTCGAAGCCCTTGGCGCGCGTCCACTGCGGGAAACTGGGATCCGCCGTGATCAGTTCGGCCGCGGTCACATCGTTGACGACGGTGTAGCCGAAGATATGCGCGCCAGCCTCAGCCACCGATACATTGCGCGCCTTCCTGCCGATCACGATGCCCAACTCGCCTTCATAAACAATCTTGCCGTCGTAGCTCTTGGGGCGCAGCACCGCATCGCCCGGGCCGGCCAGCGACGAGGCCGGCTTGAGCAGGAACAGCGGGTGCGTGGGAACCGGCTTTTCCAGCTTGCGCGCGAGCGCATGGAAGTTGTTCCACAGCGCGATCACCTTGCCTGGCGCGCAGGGCGCGAGCAGTGTCAGCGACGCGCGGTCATGCACGGCCCCCGTGGGGGTGGGCTCGTCAAAAATGTCGCCGTCATATTCGACGACGCGGTTACCGTCGGCGCCATCAATGCGGCCATGGCCGATGCAGCCGTCGGCGCGGCGAAAACGTATCCAGGTTTGCACAGCATGCTCCTTGCGCAGGCAAAGGGGGGCCCTGCCTGCTCCGATGTCGGTTACAGGATCTTGGAAGAAACGGGAATGCGGGCGGCGCGCGCCCCGGATCGTCATTCCCGCACAGGCGGGAATGACGTCAGGCTTGCGTCATACCGCGCCAGCCAGCTTCATCGCAGCGATCTGCGCGGGCGAGCGCCCCAGCCACTCGAGGATCTCTTCGGTATGCTCGCCCAGCAGCGGCGAGCGCTCGATCTCCACCGGCGATGCGGACAGCGTGATCGGGCAGCCCAGCTGCACGTAGTTGCCGCGCTGCGGGTGCTCCAGCTCCACCAGGTAGCCGCGCTGGTACAGCGACTCGTCCTCGATCAGGTCCTTCATCGACAGGATCGGGCCGCACGGCACATCGACCTCGTTGAGCGCGGCCATCACGTCGAACTTGCTGCGGCCGCCGGTCCATTTCTCGATCACGGCAAAGCAGTCGGCCAGGTGCTTGAGGCGCGCTTCGGGCGTGGCGTAGTCGGGGTTGGTGATCAGGTCCTCGCGCCCGCACAGGCGCATCAGCGGCTCCCAGCCCTGCGGCTGGATGATGACGTAGACATAGTCGTTGGGGCCGCCCGGCGCGCAGCGCAGCGCCGCACCCGGCTGGCCGCCGCCCGAGGCATTGCCCGCGCGCGGCACGTGGTCGCCGAAATCTTCGTTCGGGTACTCGCGCAGCGGGCCGTTGGACAGGCGCTGCTGATCGCGCAGCTTGACCCGGCACAGGTTCAGCACCGCGTCCTGCATCGCCACCTCCACGCGCTGGCCGCGGCCAGTGTGCTCGCGCTGCAGCAGCGCGGCCAGGATGCCGACCACGCAATGCACGCCCGTGCCCGAATCGCCGATCTGCGCACCGGTCACGGTAGGCACGCCTTCGGCATCGCCCGTAGTGGAGGCCGAGCCGCCCATGCACTGCGCCACGTTCTCATACGCCTTGCAGTCCGCGTACGGCCCCGGGCCGAAGCCCTTGATCGAGGCATAGACCAGCCGCGGGTTCAGGTCCTGCAGGTGGTCCCAGTCAAAGCCGGCGCGCGCCAGCACGCCCGGCCCGAAGTTCTCGATCAGCACGTCGCTGCGCTGGATCAGGTCCTCGAGCAGCGCCTTGCCTTCGGGCGTCTTCATGTTCAGCGTCAGGCTGCGCTTGTTGCTGTTGAGCATGGTGAAGTACAGGCTGTCGGCGTTGGGTACGTCGCGCAGCTGGCTGCGGGTGATGTCCCCGCGCCCCGGCATTTCCACCTTGATCACGTCCGCGCCCAGCCACGCCATCAGCTGCGTGGCCGAGGGGCCCGCCTGGACGTGGGTCATGTCCAGGATGCGAACACCTTGCAGTGCCTTGGTTTCCATTTCGAATGTCTCCTCGGGCGATGGTTTTAACTCCTTGATGACATACGGTATGTGATATATCAGAAGAGAGCAAGAGGAGTTACGTAGATGTGGCGGAAATTTCTACGGTGCGATGCAGCAATTGACAAGTTTTGGCTGCAGATCTGGAGTGGAGGTGGGGGGACTCAGTGAAAACCCGGGGTAGTTAGGGGATGCCTTTTTCGCATTGATATATCACATACCATAAAGTGGAATGCTTGTTGGGTTGGGTATGTAGGTCGGGTTTCCTGTTGTCGTAGGATTAACCGCCTGGTTCCGCCCTGCTGGGCGGGTCACTGTCTGTCCGAGCGACAGAAAGTAACCAAAGAGCGCGTCGCCTCTGGCGGCTGGCCACCAATTTGGCGGCGGGGGTGATTCGGGCGGTGGTGCTTGCTGTTTGGCGTGTTGCCCGTTCGAGCCTGCTACGCACCCTGTAAGGTGCCTACGTCGACGGACTATTGGACGAACCCGACTTTAGGCTATTGGCAGCCTGCTAACGAGGTCATCGGTGGGACGCCTACGGCTGCGCTGCGCGCACTCAGTATCGTAGGTCGAAGGCACTNAAGGCGTCCCACCGACGCGGTACTTAGCAGGCTGCCAACCGCCTAAAGTCGGGTTCGTCCAATAGTCCGTCGATGTGGGCACAGACAGGGTGCGTAGCAGGCTCGAACGGCCAACCACGCCAAACGGCAAGCACCGCCGCCCGAACCACCAACGCCGTGGAATGGATGGCCAGCCGCCAGAGGCGACGCGCTTTTTGGTTACTTTTTGTCGCTCGGACAAAAAGTGACCCGCCCAGCAGGGCGGAACCAGGCGATTAATCCTACGACAACATGGAACCCGCCCTACGTACCCAAGCAGGCCAACGACCAGGAAGCCCACCGGCTACACCGGCGCCCCCCCTCTCGCTTCAATCAAGAAAATCGCAATGCCTTTCCACATAATCAGCCAAGTCCAGCGAATGCTGCCGCACCAGCCGCTCGGCCAACTCCGTATCCCGCTTCTCCAGCGCCTCAATGATGCGCAGATGGTCAACGATCGAACGCGCCGCCCGATCACTCTGCGAGATCGTCATCTTCCGGATCGCCCGCACATGGATAAAGATATTGCGGATCGTGTCCATGATGATGTGCGACTTGGACAGCTGCACGATCGCCTGGTGGAACGCGATATTGGCGTCGGAATACTCTTCGATATGCTCGGCCGGGGTGGAGTCGCGGAAGCTGTCGAACATGCTGCGCAGCTGCGCGATCTCGGCATCGGTGGCGTTCTGGGTGGCCAGCCGCGCCGCCATGCTTTCGAGCGCGGCCCACATCTGGATCATCTCAACGATCTCGCGCTTGGTCTTGCGCATGATGTAGATGCCGCGCCGGGGCACGGTGCGCAGGAAGCCTTCCTGTTCCAGCAGCGTCATGGCCTCGCGGATGGGCGTGCGGCTTACGCCCATGGCCTCGCTCAGCACCCGTTCATCCAGCCGGATCTCGTCGTGCGACTGGTAGATGTCGGCGTCGGCGATGGCCTGGCGCAGCATGGCGTAGGCCTGGTCGCGCAGGCTGGCGCCGGCGTTGATCGGTTGCACGGACAAGGCCAGCCCGTTGGGCTGGACGATGGATTGGCTTTGCGCAGACATGAATGAGCTCGTGTGAGACCAGCGGCAAGGCGGCCGGAATGGCTGCCCTCCGCATTCCCGCACAGCTTAGCAAAAACGCCTGACCCATTATGAAAACGCATCAAACAATGCGCTGTCCTCATGCATCGGCACAGTAGCGGTGCGCGGTCTGTCGTATATGGTATATCACTATCGCCCTGCCCTCTCGCTTCGCAAGCCAGGCATGCGCAATGTTTGCGCGCCTGGCGTGCGCCAGGGGACACCTGAGCCGTCGGTGCCCCCAGCCCGTCAGGCGGCCAGCTTTGCCATCGCGTCGCGCTGCTTGATCAGCCCCAGCACGGCGTCGCACATCGGCGTGGGCTGGCTGATCAGCCGGCCCATTTCCTGCACCACGGTCAGCAGCGGGTCGATTTCCATGGCCCGCCCGGCCTCCAGGTCCTGCAGCATCGAGGTCTTGTGCGCGCCCACGGCGCCGGCGCCGTCGATACGCCGCTCCACGTCGACACGGAATTTCACGCCGAAGCGCTCGGCGATGCCTTGCGCTTCCACCATCATCTGCCGCGACAGCGCGCGCGTGGCCGGGTCGGCGGTGATGACGTCCAGCGTGGCATGGGTAAGCGCGCTGATCGGGTTGAAGCACAGGTTGCCCCACAGCTTGAGCCAGATCTCGTCGCGGATGTTGTCCCGCACCGGGGCTTCCAGGTCGGCGGCCATCATCATCTCGCTCAGCCGGGTCACACGCGTGGAGCGGCTGCCGTCCGGCTCGCCCAGCGGAAACTTCTTGCCGTAGACATGCTTGATCACGCCGGGCGCGATGATTTCAGCCGCGGGATAGACCACGCACCCGATCGCCCGCTCCGGCCCCAGGCCCTTCCACTGGCGCCCGCCGGGATCGACGCTTTCCAGCGTGCTGCCGGCCAGCTCGCCGCCATGCTTGTAGAAATACCAGTACGGGATACCGTTGACGCCGGTCACGACCGCGGTTTCCGGCCCCAGCAGCGGCTGCATCTGATCCACCACGCCCGGCACGGAATGCGCCTTGAGGGTGATGAACACATAGTCCTGGTGCCCGAGTTCGCGCGGATCGCTGGTGCAGCGCACCTTGGCCACGCGCTCTTCGCCGTCGATCAACAGCCTGACGCCGTGTTCCTGCATCGCCGCGAGGTGCGGGCCGCGAGCGACGAAGCTGACCTCCGCGCCCGCGCGCGCCAGTTGCGCGCCGACATAGCCGCCGATGGCGCCCGCGCCGTAGATACACACTTTCATTGCTGTCTCCTTGATGGCTCGATTGGATGTTTTGATATATCACATACTATATTCCATGAGGGCACATAGCAACCTCGGCAAGCGCGCTTTATCTTTCCGGATCACACTGCGGCGCCAAGCGGCGCTGCGCTAACATGACGCCTGCATGTGTCGCCGGGGGATCACCGCCGGGCACCAGCCTTGCAAACCTCAGATTGCAAACCCGACACCCGGAGCCCTCATGGAAGCGTCGTTGGCATTGCTGCAGGACCCCGCCGCCTGGGCGGCACTGGCCACGCTGGTGGCGATGGAAATCGTGCTGGGGATCGACAACCTGATCTTCATCTCGATCCTGACCAACAAGCTGCCTGAAGCGATGCGTGAGAAGGCGCGCAAGATCGGCATCAGCCTGGCGCTGGTGATGCGCCTGGGCCTGCTGGCCACCATCGCCTTTATCGTCAAGCTCACCGCGCCGGTGTTCACGATCCTGGGCCAGGGGCTGTCGTGGCGCGACATCATCCTGATTGCCGGCGGTGCCTTCCTGGTCTGGAAGGCCACGCGCGAAATCCACCACCATGTCTCGGCCGACGAAGATGCCGAGGAAGGCGGCACGGCCAAGGCGGTGCAGAGCTTTGCCTCGGCCATCGGCCAGATCCTGGTGCTGGACCTGGTGTTCTCGATCGATAGCATCATCACCGCGGTCGGCATGACCGAGCATGTGCAGATCATGTTCGTGGCGGTGATCGCCGCGGTGATGGCAATGCTGTTCGCAGCCACGCCGCTGGCCAACTTCATCAACCGCAACCCGACCATCGTGATGCTGGCGCTGGCCTTCCTGATGATGATCGGCATGACGCTGGTCGCGGAGGGCCTCGGCACCCATGTGCCCAAGGGCTATATCTATACGGCGATGGCGTTCTCGGCCGCAGTGGAGGGGCTGAACATGCTGGCGCGGCAACGGCGGCAGCGGCGCCGGGCCGGGCAGGCGCACTGATGTGCCGCGGCGGCCGCTTGCAGCGGGAACTGCAGGCGGGCCGCCTGTAACAGAGGGTGTCCGAACTTTTCCCGGGCAGCGGCGTCTCTTACAGTTCTGCACAACCCCGGACAAATAAAAGGACGCTCTCGCCACATGATGAACCGCCGAACCCTGCTGGTCTCCGCCACTGCCTCGGCCGCGCTTGCCGCGCTGGGCATTACCCCATCGGTGCTGGCAGCCAGCCGGATCAAGCTCGGCGACGCGCAGCCGTTCGGTTTCGATGCCCTGATCGACCGCGCCCGCGCGCTGGCCGCCAAGCCCTACGCACCACCCTCGTCGCCGCCCGCAGACGTGCTGTCGCGCATCGACTACGACGCCCACGGCAAGATCCGCTTCCGCACCGACGACGCGCTCTTTGCCAGCGGTCCGGGTCAGTTCCCGGTGACCTTCTTCCACCTCGGCACCTACTTCCGCACCCCGGTGCGCATGCACGTGATCGAGCGCGCCAAGGACGGCCCCGGCAAGGCCCGCGAGATCGTCTACGACGACGCCTACTTCGACATGCCGGCCGACAGCCCCGCGCACAAGCTGCCGCCGGGCAGCGGCTTTGCCGGTTTCCGCTTCCAGGAAAGCCGCCTGGGCGACCAGAAGACGCGCGACTGGCGCAAGAACGACTGGGTCGCCTTCCTGGGCGCGTCGTATTTCCGCGCCATCGGCGACCTGTATCAGTACGGCATGTCCGCGCGCGGCATTGCCATCGACGTGGCCGAAGCGGGCAAGCAGGAAGAATTCCCGGCCTTCACCCACTTCTGGTTCGAGACGCCCGAGGGCAACACCGATACCGTCACCGTCTATGCCCTGCTGGACGGCCCCAGCATCGCCGGCGCCTACCGCTTCGTGATGCAGCGTGGCAAGGCGGTGATCATGGACGTGGAATGCGCGCTGTTCCTGCGCAAGGACGTGGCGCGGCTGGGGCTGGCGCCGCTGACCTCGATGTACTGGTTCTCGGAAAGCATCAAGGGCACCGCCGTCGACTGGCGCCCCGAGGTGCACGACTCCGACGGCCTGGCATTGTGGAACGGCGCCGGCGAGCATATCTGGCGCCCGCTGAACAACCCGCCGCAGACCACGGCCTCGGCCTTCTCCGACGAGAACCCGAAGGGCTTCGGCCTGCTGCAGCGCGACCGCCTGTTCGACCACTACCAGGACGGCGTCAACTACGAACGCCGCCCCAGCCTGTGGGTCGAGCCGCGCGACGGCTGGGGCGCCGGTTCGGTGCAGCTGGTGGAGTTGCGCACCGACGACGAGATCCACGACAACATCGTCGCCATGTGGGTGCCCAAGGCCCCGGCCAAGGCCGGCAGCACCTACCGCCTGCGCTACCGGCTGCACTGGCAGGCCGACGAGCCCTATCCTTCGCCGCTGGCGCGCTGCGTGGCCACGCGCCTGGGCAACGGCGGCCAGCCCGGCCAGCCGCGGCCCAAGGGCGTGCGCAAGTTCATGGTCGAGTTCAAGGGCGTGCCGCTGGAGAAACTGCCCTTCGGCGTCAAACCCGAAGCCGTGCTGACCGCCTCGCGCGGCACCTTCTCCTATGTCTTCACTGAGGCCGTGCCCAATGGCGTGCCCGGCCACTGGCGCGCCCAGTTCGACCTGACCGCCGACGGCACCCAGCCGGTCGATATCCGCCTGTTCCTGCGCCTGAACGGCAAGCCGCTGTCGGAAACCTGGCTGTACCAGTACCACGCCTTCCAGTCGCCGGCGGGCTGAGGCGCCGGGCCTGGCGTGGGCGGGCCCTTTACCCCATATTGCGACGCCGTGATGTCAGGCGCGCACGAGCGGGTATGATGGCTGGCTACGACAGTCCAACTGCATCAGCCAGCCTCACATGATTTCTCAAGAGTTCGCAGGGGCCGCCGAAGGCGGCCAGGCCGCATCGCTCCCGCGCTCGGAGCGCGCCTACCAGCAGCTGCGCGCCGCCATCCAGGCCGGCCGGCTGGCCCCCGGCACCCGGCTGCGCGAGGTGGAACTGGCTGAAACCCTGGGCCTGTCGCGCACGCCGGTGCGTGAAGCGCTGTCCAGGCTGGAGTCCGAAGGGCTGGTCGTCAACGAGCCCAACCGCGGCATGATGGTCACCCAGCTCGACGCCAGCATGGTCAGCGAGCTATACGTGATGCGCGAAGTGCTGGAAGGCACCGCGGCCGCGCTGGCCGCGCGCCACGCCACCGACGTCGAGATCTCGCTGCTGCGCGATATCGTCGAGCGCGACCTGGCCATCGCCGACGACCCCGACCGGCTCGCGCTGAACAACCGGCTCTTCCACGAAACCCTGCACCGCTGCGCCCACAACCGCTACCTGCTGAAGACGCTGCGCTCGCTGCATGAGTCGATGGCGCTGCTCGGACGCACCACGCTGGCGGTGCCGGGGCGCGCGCGCAGCTCCTACGAGGAACACATCTCGCTGGTCGAGGCACTGGAAAAACGCGACCCGGCGCTGGCCGAGCAGATCGCGCGGCGGCATATCCAGCAGGCCTACAAGGTGCGGCTGTCGCTCTGGATCCAGGAGCAGTCGGGCAGCTGAGGCCCCGGCAGACAAAAAGCGCTGGCAAGTCTTGTGAAAGTTGCTCACAAGGCACGCACTCGTCGCGCACAAAATAAAACCGGCCGCGTTCCGCCCGGACGGGCGCACGTATGGCCGGTTCTACAACGCAGCCCGTGACGGGCCGCAACTACTATGCTGCAAGCAGCACTTTAGCCGTTGGCGTAAGCCACCTTGGCCTTGCGGGCCTGGATCTGCAGGCGCTCGATCACGTTCTGGACGAAGGCAATGGCGCGCTTCACGTCGTGGGCGAAGCCCAGGCTTTGCGTACCGAGTTCACGTTCGATCAGTTCGCGTTCGAGTTGGTCAGTCAGCTTGATGTCGGATTGGGTGTTCATGGCGTCCTTCCTTTAGGGATTACCCTTATGGGGTTTTCCCTTATTGTAGCAAAGAAATTGCCGCAATGCAGCATTAGGTGAAAGTACGTATGCGGGAGCGGTGCGAAGCTGAAGTGAGGACACCAGCCAAAGGATGTCGCAAACGACACGCTATGCCCTGTCAAAAAAAACGACACGCTTTGCCTTATGAAAGGCCTAGATATGGTCATGAAAGCACTTTTTGATCATATCGGCCGCTTCCATGACGCCATATCGTGGAGGGAGAATCAAATACTCTCTGACACGATGGTAAGTCGGAGAGTAGCCATCTGCGATGGCCTTGCGCCCCGCCTCCCGCACCAACCTCTCCAGTTCGTCTAACCGAATTTGCGCCTGTGTCCGCCGTTGGTAACTTCTCACCCCTTGGCAGAGCTCCCACACCGCAGAATGCTTTTCCCAAAGATACTTAGCAGACACACCAAGACGCTTGCTTAGCATTTCTCCGGAGACGACAGTGTGGCCGCCATTACACAACTCCCGATAAGCTTCCAGTACCTCCAGAGAAACGAATTGAAGACGGCTGCCGTGAGGGGGCCATTATCATGAAGCTGTCCCCACGGGATGGATCTGGAAGCCAAGGGCAGTCGCGCGGCGCCGTAGCGCGGCGATGCTGCGCTG
>NZ_QKWJ01000047.1 GCF_003353055.1 Cupriavidus lacunae | reverse complement strand
CGCGTCAGTTCGCGAAGGAAAGTAATAATGGCTTGCAAGGAAAAGACGTATCGACCCGACATGCCTACCTGAACTCCAATACTGAAGGGGGTTGACATCCTTGCCCTCATAGAAGGTCGGGTTTGATGTTGTCGTAGGTTTGACCGCCTGGTTCCGCCCTGCTGGGCGGGTCACTTTTTGTCGGAGCGACAAAAAGTAACCAAAAAGCGCGTCGCCTCAGGCGGCTGGCCATCAATTTGGTGGTGGGGGTGGTTCGGGCGGTGGTGCTTGCCGTTTGGCGTGGTTGGCCGTTCGAGCCTGCTACGCACCCTGTCTGTGCCCACATCAACGGACTATTGGACGAACCCGACTTTAGGCTGTTGGCAGCCTGCTAAGTACCGCGTCGGTGGGACGCCTTCGGCTGCGCTTCGCGCCGGCCCTAACGTGGCAGGCGGACGACCACGTTCTATTTGCGCTTTTGGCCCAGCATCACGACAGCCCCGTGCGAGCGCAGCGACGCACTCCGTGCCCGGGCACCCGACCTACGATACTGAGTGCGCGCAGCGCAGCCGTAGGCGTCCTACCGATGACCTCGTTAGCAGTTGTCCATCGGGCGCGCCCGACCCCGAAGGATGAAGCGGGCTTGCGGCCAGTGCGTTGCGGAATAAGATCCCAAGTGGTATCGGCAACGAGGTCGGTTTGTCCTTGGTGCCGCGAGCCCGTTTAGCAGTTGGACCCGCAGCCCTGCGAGCACCCCGAATTGCGACCACGGGTGGTGACACCCCGGAACGCCGAGGGCTGCTGCCGATGCCGTTGACCCTGGCAGGAGGCTCCATGCACGACCCCGCGCCACATACCCCCACCAATTCCCTTCTCCTGATCCCCCGCCGTCTCCGCTCCCGGCAAACCCGCCCCCCGTCAAAAACGTTTGACGTAATAATTCATATGTATAAACTGCTATTCATAAATATGAATTAAAGCAGGAGCCCCACATGCAGGACCACCCCGTGTATTTCATCTCCACTAACGACGTCGAGGGCTACCACCCCGCCAACCATGTCGGCACCCTCAACCGCCGGCTGATCGGCCCTGAGACCGTCGGCTCGCGCCACCTGGAAGTGATCCACGGCACCATCGAGAAAGGCAAGGGCGCGCTGCCGCACGCGCACCCCGGCATCGAGCAGGTCTGCTACGTGCTCGAAGGCCGCGCCGTGGCCGAGGTCGGCGGCCAGCGCAAGGAACTGGGTCCGGGCGACTGCTGCTTCTTCCCGCCGGACCAGATGCACGTGTTCACCGTGGTCAGCGACGAGCCGGCCAGGATTCTGGTGATCTATTCCCCGCCATACGAGGAATCCCCTGATCGCGTAATACGGCCCGCATAAGTCGCGGCCGGTCACGGGCAGGGTACAAAACTACAGGAGACAACCACCGTGAAGTCCTTCAGCAATGCCTTTGCCAGCCTGGTGCTAGGGTGCACCGCGGCGCTGGCCGCCACCCCGGCGCTATCGGCCGATGAATTCCCGTCCAGGCCGCTGCGCCTGGTGGTGCCGTTCGCCGCCGGCAGCGGCACCGACGCCGTGGCCCGCCTGACCGCCAAGTACCTGGGCGAGGCACTGCAGCAGCCGGTGGTGGTGGACAACAAGCCCGGCGCCAACGGCACCATCGCCGCCGAGTTCGTGGCCAAGGCGCCCGCCGACGGCTACACGCTGTTCATGACCACCAACACCACGCATTCGGCCAACCCGTCGCTGATGAAGCAGCTGCGCTATGACCCGGTCAAGGATTTCGCGCCGGTTGCGCGCATGGGCAACCTGCCATTCATGCTGGTGGTCAACCCGGCGCTGCCGGTGAAGACGCTGCGCGAGTTCATCGACTACGCCCGCGCGCATCCGGGCCTGAGCTATGCCAGCGGCAACAGCACCGGCATCGTGTCGGGCGCGACGCTGTCGAAGATGGCCGGGCTGAAGATGCTGCACGTGCCCTACAAGAGCACGCCGCCGGCCATGACCGATGTGATGGGCGGCCAGGTGCAGGCGATGTTCGTCGACTTTGCTGCCGGCATCGCCAACGTGCGCGCCGGCAAGCTGCGCGCGCTGGCGGTGACCACCGCGCAGCGCAGCGCGCTGTTGCCCGACCTGCCGCCGCTGGGGAGCGTGCCGGAACTGAAGGGGTTTGACGTCACCTCTTGGAACGGCGTGTTCGCGCCGGCCGGAGTGCCGGCGCCGGTGGTGGAGCGGCTCAACCGCGAACTGGTTGCCATTGCCACCAGCAAGCAGCATGCCGCGCAGTTTCACGCGCTGGGCTTCGAGCCGTTCGGCAGCACGCCGGCCGAGCTCGGCCAGTTTGTCGTGGCCGAGCTGCAGAAGTGGTCGCGGCTGGTAAAGGACGCAGGCATCCAGCCGGAGTAAGCCACAAACAAGGCAACGAACAAGACAACGATAGCAAACAGGTAACGCCATGAATTTCGATCTCTCCGAAGAACAGGCATCCATCGTCGAGGCCGTGCAGCAGGTCTGCGCGCAGTTCGACATGGAGTACTGGGACCGCCTCGACAAGTCCGCCACCTATCCGCACGAGTTCTACAAGACGCTGTGCGAGGGCGGCTGGCTAGGCGTGGCGATGCCCGAGGCCTTCGGCGGCGCGGGCCTGGGCATCCTGGAGGCGGCGCTGGTGATGCAGACCATCTCGCAGTCGGGTGCGGGCATGACCGGCGCCTCGGCGGTGCATATGAATGTGTTCGGCCTGAACCCGGTGGTGGTGTTCGGTACTGACGAACAGAAGGGCCGCTTCCTGCCGCCGCTGATCGCCGGCCAGGAGAAGGCCTGCTTCGGCGTCACCGAGCCCGACGCGGGACTGGACACCACCAAGCTCAAGACCTTTGCGCGCAAGGTGCCGGGCGGCTATTCGGTGAGCGGGCGCAAGATCTGGATCTCGACCGCGCAGGTGGCCGACCGCATGCTGCTGCTGGCGCGCACCACGCCGCTGGAGGCAGTGAAGAAGTCGACCGAAGGGCTATCGCTGTTCTACACCAGGGTCGACCGCAGCAAGATCGAGATCCGCGAGATCGACAAGATGGGCCGTGCCGCCGTCGATACCAACATGCTGTTCATCGACGACCTGTTCATTCCCGAGGAAGACCGTATCGGCGAGGAGGGCAGGGGCTTCGAATACATCCTGCACGGCCTGAACCCGGAGCGCATCCTGATCGCCGCCGAGGCCATCGGCCTGGGCCGCGCGGCGCTGGCCATCGCCACGCAGTACGCCAAGGAGCGCGTGGTGTTCGGCCGTCCCATCGGCATGAACCAGGGCGTGCAGCACCCGCTGGCGCAGGCGTGGATGCAGCTGGAATCGGCCAACCTGATGATGCTCAAGGCCGCCGCGCGCTATGACGCGGGGCAGTCCTGCGGCGCCGAAGCCAACACCGCCAAGTACCTCGCCGCCGAGGCCGGCCACAACGCGTGCCAGACCGCGATCCTGACGCTGGGCGGCATGGGCTACTCGCGCGAGTACCGCGTGGAGCGGCTGTTGCGTGAATCCTATATCCCACGCATTGCGCCGGTCAGCCCGCAGCTCATCATGTGCTTTATCGCCGAGCGTGTGCTGGGTTTGCCGAAGTCGTACTGAGCGGAGCGACAATGCAAGACGAGCAAGCGCAGGCGCCAGTGGCCACCGGGCCGCTGGCCGGCATCCGCGTCATCGACATGACCTCGGTCGCGATGGGGCCGTATGCGACGCAGATCCTGGGCGACATGGGGGCCGAGGTCATCAAGGTCGAGCCGCCCGCAGGCGACGTTTTCCGCCATGCCGAGCCGGCGCGGCACGCGGCCATGGGCGCCAGCTTCCTGAACCTGAACCGCAACAAGCAGTTCGTGGTGCTGGACGTGAAGCAGCCGGATGACCTGGCCGCGCTGAAGGCCCTGATTGCTACCGCCGATGTCTTTGTCTCCAACGTGCGGCCGCAGTCGCTGCGCAAGCTCGGGCTGGACTATGCGTCGCTGCGCGCGGACCATCCGCGGCTGATCTACTGCGGCGCCTACGGCTATTCGGAAGAGGGCCCCTATGCGGGCGCGCCGGCCTTTGATGACATCATCCAGGCGCGCAGCGGCATGGCGCAGTTCCAGGGCGCCAATTCGAATGAAGGGCCGCAGTATGTCAACACCATCCTGGCCGACAAGGTGGCCGGGCTGACCGTGGCCTACGCGATCCCGATGGCGCTGTATGAGCGCGAGCGTTCCGGCCTGGGCCAGGCCATCGAGGTGCCGATGTTCGAGACGCTGGTGTCCTTCCTGGCCGCCGAGCAGCTGGCCGGGCAGACCTTTATCCCGCCGCTGGGGCCGGCCGGCTATCCGCGCGTGATGTCGCTGCATCGCAAGCCGTACCGCACGCGCGACGGGCATATCGCGCTGCTGCCGTACACCAGCGCGCAATGGCTGCGCTTCTTCGATGTGTCGGGCCATGGGCAGCTGGCCAGTGATCCGCGCTATGCCACGCCGGCCGCGCGCAGCGCCAATATCGACGCGCTCTACGCCACGCTGGCCGAGATCGTCGCGCAGCGTACTTCCGCCGAATGGCTGGACCTGCTGCGCGATGCCGATATCCCGCACAGCCAGGTGCCGAACTTCGACAGCCTGGCCGACGACCCGCACCTGCGCGCCACCGGCATGATGTTCGAGTATGACCACCCAAGCGAAGGGCGCCTGCGCGGCGTCGGCATCCCCACGCGCTTCTCGCGCACGCCGGGCAATATCCGCAGCTGGCCGCAGGCCTTGCCGCAAGCCGAGGGCGGGGAGGACTGACCCGCGCCGCCGCGTACAATCCCGGCCAACGGATACTGAAGTCGAGGAAGCCAACGATGGCAGAAAACGAAGCGGCGGAGAAATCCGGTTATGCCAGCGTCAAGACGGCGCTGCGCGTGATCGAGATCATGGAGATCTATGCGCGTGAAGGGCGCTCGCTGACGCTGACCGAGCTGGCCAAGCTGCTGGGCGCGCCGATGTCGAGCTGCCTGGGGCTGATCCGCACGCTGGCCTCGCTGGGCTACCTGTATGAGACCGGCCGCCGCCAGGGCTATTACCCGACGCGTCGGCTGCTCGACATCGCCCAGCGCATCGCGCGCAACGACCCGTTGCTCGAGCGTGTGCAGCCTGTGCTGGAATCGCTGCGCGACACCACCGGCGAGACCGTGGTCTTCGGCAAGCTGCAGGACGACGGACGCGTCCTGTACCTGGAGGCACGTGAATCCGCCAATCCGGTGCGCTATATCGCCGCGCCGGGCGAACTGCGCGATGCGCATGTCAATTCAATCGGCCGCGCCATCCTGGCCACGCTGACGGCCAGCGCGCGCGGCGAGCTGTTGTCGGGGCTTTCGTTCGCCGCGCGCACGCCGCGCACCATCGGCTCGGCGCAGGCACTGGAAGCGGCCATGCAGGGCTGGCAGAAGCAGGGCTGGTATCCGAATTTCGGCGAGTCGTTTCCCGACCTCGGTGCCATTGCCATTCCGGTGACGATAGGCGGCGCGACCTATGGCCTGTCGGTAGCGGGGCCGCTGCATCGGGTGGAGGTGAATGCGCAGGTTATCGTCGCCGCACTGAACGCTGCCGGCGCTTCGCTGCAGGGATGAGACAGAGAAGAGGGCGTTGTGGCAGCTGGTGTGCCGTGACGCTTTTGCCGAAGCCCAAAACGAAAAAGCCCGGTGCGTTTGCACCGGGCTTCCGTATCGGTTGGCTCCCCGACCTGGGCTCGAACCAGGGACCTGCGGATTAACAGTCCGTCGCTCTACCGACTGAGCTATCGGGGAACAGCTGAGAAAGAAATTATAGCCAGTTTCTCTTTTCTTCGTCAACACCTTTTCGACATTTTGTTCTTGTCAGAAGGTGTCTGGAAGCTTCCGGCTTGCTGCCTGCCGTACGGTGCGAAGGGCATCTCTGCTGGCTTCGTGCCGTCGTATTGAACAGCGAGGCCGCATTATAGCTACGGTTCTGGATTTGTGCCAGAAAAAAACCGCCTCGCGGCGGCTTTTTTCTGCGGGTCTCGCTCGGGGTCAGTCGAACACAGGCGAATCGACGCCGAGGATCTTGTGCAGCTTCGGCGAGGTGGTGGTGTACTGCATGTGGATTTTCTTCTCGGGGAAGATATACGGAGCGGCCCCGAACGCGGCCAGCGCGGCCTCGTGGAAGCCCGACAGGATCAGCTTCTTCTTGCCGGGGTAGGTGTTGATGTCGCCCACCGCGAAGATGCCCGGGATATTGGTCTCGAACTTCTCGGTGTCCACCTTGATCTGCTTGCGCTCCAGGTCCAGGCCCCACTCGGCGATCGGGCCCAGCTTGGGCGACAGGCCAAAGAACACCAGCAGGTCATCCACCGGCAGGCGGCGGGTCACGCCGTCGGCGCCGGTCACCTTGATCTCGGTGAGCACACCGTCCTTCTCTTCATAGCCGCCGATCTGGCCGACCAGGAACTGCATCTCCATCTGCTCGCACAGTTCCTTCATCTTGGCGACCGAGGCGGGCGCCGCGCGGAAGCCGTCGCGGCGGTGGATCATCACCACCGACTCGGCCTTGCCGACCAGGTCCAGGGTCCAGTCCAGCGCCGAGTCGCCGCCGCCGACGATCACCAGGTTGCGGCCGTGGAAGCGGCTCGGGTCCTTGACGCGGTAGAACAGCTGCTTGCCGTCGAACTTGTCGATGCCTTCGACCTTGACCGTGCGTGGCTGGAACGAACCCACGCCGGCAGCGATAAAGATGGTCTTGGTGATGAAGCGGGTTCCGAGCGAGGTCTCGACGAAGAAGCGGCCGTCTTCACGGCGCTCGACCACGGCGACTTCCTGGCCCAGGTGGAAGGTGGGCTCGAATGGCTCGATCTGCTTGAGCAGGTTGTCGGTCAGTTCCTGGCCGGTGCAGATGGGCACGGCCGGGATGTCGTAAATGGGCTTGTCCGGATAGAGCTCCACGCACTGGCCGCCGACCACCTTCAGGGAATCGATGACATGAGCCTTGATTTCGAGCAGGCCCAGTTCGAAGACCTGGAACAGGCCCACCGGACCCGCACCGACGATCAGCGCATCGATTTCCAGCGGCTGGCCGCCGACGGGGCTGCCGCCGTCGACCTGCCTGGTCGTGTCGGCGACGGGATTTGGAATGCTCAAGTCCATATTCGTCCTGATACGTTTGCGTGGGCCTCTGGTGCCCGGTATTGCCGCGGTATTGCGGAAGGCGCGTGGGGACGGCCTTCTTGTTCTGTCAGCGCTGCAGGTACTGCAGCTTGTCCGTCGCGTCCTTCCACTCCTCGGCCTCGGCCAGCGGGGCCTTGGTCTTGGTGATGGAAGGCCAGTTGCGGGCCAGCTCGGCGTTCAGATCGATGAACTGCTGCTGGTCGCCCGGCACATCTTCCTCGGCATAAATGGCATTCACCGGGCATTCGGCCACGCACACGGCGCAGTCGATGCACTCATCCGGGTCGATGGCCAGGAAGTTGGGGCCTTCACGGAAACAATCGACCGGACATACGTCAACGCAGTCTGTGTAGCGGCAACGGATGCAGGATTCGGTGACAACGTGAGTCATTTCGGTTCCAGGAAAACGGGTCGGCTTTTAATGGGAAACTGTTGGGCCGCTTCTTGCCGGCGGACACGCTGTATCTACCACACGGGTTCTACCGCACGGATGCCACTGTTGCCGCAGGGCAGCATGGACTGGACGAGCGCCGGCCGAGGCCTTTCGGAAACCGATATTGTAGCCGAGCCTTCTGGCAAGGATAGCGGGTCTATATAGCCGGATCAGATAGTTTTCTTATTTCTTTATGTGCTTTTGATTTAAACCAGAGCGACGCGCTGGCATGTCGGCCCGCCAGAGGGCATGATGAAGGTCGCCAGCAGTCACTTGCATCCGTGCCGGGAGACCCATATGCCACGCCAGCCTTGCCTTGCCAGCCGCGCCAGCTTGCGGCGCCATGCCGCGATGTGCCGGACATTCGCACCGGTTGCTGTGCTGCTGGCGGCATTTCTGGCGCCGATCAGCGCGGCTTGCGCCCAGACCCTGGCCCAGTCGCCGGCCATGGCCGACAGTGTGGTGTCGCGCCTGGTGGCCTGGCGCGCGCGCACCGACGCGCCGGTCGCCTTGCCGGCGCTGACCAGCTTCGACTGGGACACCTTCAGCGTGACCGACGCGCCCGCGGGCGACGGCGTTGTCCATTGCGGCCGGGCCGGCCTGATGCCGTGCGGGCGGCAACTGCAGCCGCAGCCGGGCGACCGGGTGCAGGTGCTGGGCTTCGAGCGCGCGGGCGCGCAGGTCTATTCCGAGCGCATCATGGCCGGCGACGGCGCCTTTGCCGAACCGCTGCCGCGCCAGGTGCCGCGCGCCGACGCCACGCTGGTGTCGTGCCCCGGCGCGCAGGGCCGCCAGCTGTGGTGCCTGCAGGGCAAGGCAAGGGGCAGGGGGACGTTGCGGCAGCCACAACCCTTTCTCGATGGTGCCTGAGCGGCAAGCGGGGGGGCGGGAATGGCCGGACTTCGGTTAGCATGACGTACTGACCCCGGCATCGCCGTCTGGCTCGTTATGATCATCCAGTCTCTGCTCGACACCGACCTGTATAAATTCACGATGATGCAGGTGGTGCTGCATCAGTTCCCGCAGGCACAAGTGGAATACCGCTTCAAGTGCCGCAACGCTGGCGTCGACCTCACGCCCTATATCGATGAGATCCGCGCCGAGCTGGCACACCTGTGCCAGCTGCGCTTCACCGATGACGAACTGGCCTACCTGCGCGGCCTGCGCTTCATCAAGAGCGATTTCGTCGACTTCCTCGGGCTGTTCCACCTGAACGAGAAATATGTCTCGGTGCGGCCATCCCCGCAAGGCAACGGGGAGATCGAGATCTCCATCGTCGGCCCGTGGCTGCACACCATCCTGTTCGAAGTGCCGGTGCTGGCGATCGTCAACGAGGTGTATTTCCGCCGCACCCAGCCTCGGCCCGACCTGGCCGAAGGCCGCCGCCGGCTGGCAGACAAGCTGGCGCTGCTCAAGGCCCCGGAACTGGCCGATTGCGTGATCGCCGACTACGGCACGCGCCGGCGCTTCTCGCGCGACTGGCAGGAAGAGGTGCTGCTGACCATGCGGCGCCAGCTGGGCCCGCAGCTGGCCGGCACCAGCAACGTCCACTTTGCCCGCCTGCACAATATGGTGCCGCTGGGCACGATGGCGCATGAATACCTGCAGGCCTGCCAGGCACTGGGCCCGCGGCTGCGCGATTCGCAGGTGTACGCGCTGGAGCGCTGGGCGCGTGAGTACCGCGGCGACCTGGGCATCGCGCTGTCCGATACCTACGGTTTCGACGCCTTCCTGCGCGACTTCGACCTGTACTTCTGCAAGCTTTTCGACGGCGTGCGCCATGATTCCGGCGACCCGATGCAGTGGGGCGAGCGCATGGTCGCCCACTATGCCGCCAGCCGCGTCGACCCGCGCACCAAGACGCTGATCTTCAGCGACAGCCTCGACATCCCGCGCGTGATCGAGCTGTATGAGCGCTTCCATGGCCGCTGCCGGCTGGCGTTCGGGGTCGGCACCAACCTGACCAACGATCTCGGCTACACGCCGCTGCAGATCGTGATCAAGATGGTGCGCTGCAACGGGCAGCCGGTGGCCAAGCTGTCGGACACGCCGGAAAAGACCATGTGCGACGATCCCGGCTACCTGTCCTACCTGCGCCAGGTGTACTCGGTTCAGCCGGCGGCTTAGCAAAATTCAACACATTGCGGGCGCTGCGACACGATTTGCGCACGGCGCCCGCCTCTATAATCGGTGCATCGCGCGTTTGCCGCGCATTGCCACCCCAGCCAGGCCTTATGGAAACCAACGACGCCCGCGACCGCATCTTTGCCCGCATCCGTGCTGCCCAGGGCAGGCCGACCCGGCCGAGCGCGGGCGAACGCGAGGCCGTGGCCGACTACCTGGCACGCCATCCGCAGGGTCCGCGCCCGCCGGTGGCGTCCGACCTGGCCGAAGCCTTCCTGGCCCAGGCGCAGCGCATGGCCTCGACCGTGGACCGCGTGGCGACCTTGGACGAGGTGCCCGCCGCCACGCTGCGCTTCCTGGACAGCCTGAACCTGGTGCACCGTGCCGTGGCGTGGGACGCGCTGGGCCCGCTGCCGTGGCAGGCCGCGGGACTGGCGGTGGAGTGCCGCCCGCCGGTGCGCGAGGTCGAGGCCGACCACGACCATGGCGACCTGGTCGGCATCACCGGCTGCTTTTGCGCGATCGCCGAGACCGGCTCGCTGATGCTGCTGTCGGGTCCGGCCACCTTTGCTTCGGCCGCGCTGCTGCCCGAGACCCATGTGGCGGTGGTGCCGCGCTCGCGCATCGTCGCCGGCCTGGAAGAGGCCTTTGCGCTGGTGCGCAGCGAACGCGGCGAACTGCCGCGCGCCACCAATATCATCAGCGGCCCGTCGCGCACGGGCGATATCGAGCAGACCATCGTGCTTGGCGCCCACGGCCCGTACCGCGTGCACGTGATCCTGGTCGACGAGGCCTGAGCCGGGGGCGCCTGCGGCATGGCAGGCGGCGCTCCGCGCAGGCCGCAAGCGCGGGCGCAAGCGGTGCTTGAATTACACTTGCAGGCTTGCCTGCGTGCTGCGGCTTCGTGCCGTGGCACGCCCATGATCGCTGCATTCCCGAGGAGATCCTGCCTGATGCGACGTGCCTCCGTGCTGTTGCCACTGCTGGCCATGCTGGCCGCCTTTCCCGCCGCTGGCCATGCCGCGGACCTCGATGGGGCCGCGCTGTCCCCGCTGTGGGGGCTGCCGTTTGCCGGCATCCTGCTGTCGATTGCGCTGTGGCCGCTGCTCGGGCCGAAGTTCTGGCACCACCACTATGGCAAGATCGCCGCGGGCTGGGGGCTGCTGTTCCTGTTGCCGTTCGCTGCAGTGTTCGGCACGCATGCGGCCGCCGCCAGCGCGGTGCACGCGCTGCTGGCCGAGTACATCCCGTTCATCGCGCTGATCGCCTCGCTGTATATCGTCGCCGGCGGCATCTGCGTGCGCGGCAACCTGCACGGCACGCCCGGGCTCAATACCGGCATCCTGGCGCTGGGCACGCTGCTGGCCAGCTTCATGGGCACCACCGGCGCGGCCATGCTGCTGATCCGCCCGCTGCTGCGCGCCAACGACAACCGCCGCCACGTGGCGCACGTGGTGGTGTTCTTCATCTTCCTGGTGGCCAATGCCGGCGGCGCGCTGACGCCGCTGGGCGACCCGCCGCTGTTCCTGGGCTTCCTGAAGGGCGTGGACTTCTTCTGGACCATGCGCAACATCTTCCCGGAAACGCTCTTTATCTGCGCGGTGCTGCTGGCGCTGTTCTACCTGGTCGACCGCCACTACTACCACAACAAGGAAGAGGAACTGCCGCCGGCCAGCGACCCGACGCCGGACTCCGGCGGCATCGCCATCGAAGGCAAGTTCAACTTCGTGCTGCTGCTTGCCGTGATCGGCCTGGTGCTGATGAGCGGGCTGTGGCGGCCGGGCATCTCGTTCGACATCCTGGGCGCCGAGGTGCCGCTGCAGGCCGCAGTACGCGATGCCCTGCTGGTGGTGGTGGCGGTAGTCTCGCTGCTGGTGACGCCGCGCACGGCGCGTGCGGGCAATGAATTCAACTGGGAGCCGATCCTGGAAGTCGGCAAGCTCTTTGCCGGCATCTTCCTGACCATCGTCCCGGTCATCGCCATGCTCAAGGCCGGTACGGACGGCGCCTTCTCCGGCGTGATCCGCGCGGTCAGCGACAGCAACGGCCAGCCCGTCGACAGCATGTACTTCTGGGCCACCGGCCTGCTGTCGTCGTTCCTGGACAACGCGCCGACCTACCTGGTGTTCTTCAACACCGCCGGCGGCGACGCGGCCACGCTGATGACGCGCGATGCCTCGACGCTGGCCGCGATCTCGGCCAGCGCCGTATTCATGGGCGCCAACACTTATATCGGCAACGCGCCCAACCTGATGGTCAAGGCCATTGCCGAGAGCCGCGGCGTGCGCATGCCGACCTTCTTCGGCTACATGCTGTACTCGGGCATTTTCCTGATGCCGCTGTTCGTCATCATGACCTTCCTCTTCTTCCATATCTGATGCCATGAAGCCGTCCGTCCTGGTCACCCGCGCCATCTATCCCGAAGTCATCGCACACCTGGCGCAGTACTTCGATGTCGACGACAACCAGCAGGACGCTGTGCTCGACGCCGCCGCGCTGAAGGCGCGCCTGGCGGGCAAGGCCGGCGTGCTGGCCAATGCCGCCGACCGCATCGACGCCGACGTGGTCGCCGGGCTGCCGTCGCTGCGCGCGGTGTGCAACATGGCGGTCGGCTACAACAACCTGGACGTGCCGGCGCTGACGGCCGCAGGCATTGTCGCCACCAATACGCCGGACGTGCTGACCGAGACCACCGCCGACTTCGGCTGGGCCCTGCTGATGGCCACCGCGCGCCGCGTGACCGAAGCCGAGCACTACCTGCGCGCCGGCAAGTGGCAGCGCTGGAGCTACGACATGCTGGTCGGCATGGACCTGTACGGCAGCACGCTCGGCATCCTGGGCATGGGCCGCATCGGCCAGGCGCTGGCGCGCCGCGCGAGCGGGTTTGGCATGAGCGTGCTGTACCACAACCGCAGCCAGTTGCCGGCGGACACCGAGCGCGCGCTCAACGCGGGCTATGTAAGCAAGGAAGACCTGCTGCGCCAGTCCGATCACCTGCTGCTGGTGCTGCCCTATGGCCCGCACAGCCACCACGCCATCGGCGCCGCCGAGCTGGCGCTGATGAAGCCCACCGCGACGCTGGTGAACCTGGCGCGCGGCGGCATTGTCGACGACGCCGCACTGGCGCAGGCGCTGCGCGACAAGCGCATCTTCGGCGCCGGCCTGGATGTGTTCGAGGGCGAGCCCGGCGTCCACCCGGACCTGCTGACGGTGCCCAACGTCGTGCTGACCCCGCATATCGCCAGCGCGTCCGAGAAGACCCGCCGCGCGATGGCGATGCTGGCCGCCGACAACCTGATCGCCGCGCTCGACCAGGGGCCGCAGGCCGGCCATCCGCCTACCGTGATCAATCCTGAAGTGATGCCGCATCGCCGCTGAGGCGGCCGCGGCGCTTCATCCAACCTGTCTTTTGTTGCATGACCCTGATTCCGTTCCTGACACTGGCCGTGGCGCTGCTCGCGGTTGTCCTGCTGGTGATCGTGCTGCTGCGCCAGCAGGCTGCCTCGCCCGGCGCCGGCATGGCGCGGCAACTTGACGAGATGCGCGTGGAAAACGCGCGCGGCATGGAGCGGCTGGAGCGCGAAGTGCGCACCGAGGTGGCTGAGGCCGCGCGCGGCAGCCGCGGCGAGTCGGCGCAGCAGATGCTGCGCTTCCAGCAGGCGTTGTCGTCGCAGCTGACCGGCATCGCCACCTTGCAGAACAACCAGATCGACACCTTTGCGCAGCAGCTGGCCAAGCTCACCGAGACCAACACCCAGCAGCTCGAGCAGGTGCGCCAGCACCTGATGCTGCAGGGCCAGCAGGCGCGCGACGAGCAGGCCGGCACGCTGCGCCGCTTCGGCGACGGGCTGCAGCAGCAGCTGGCGCAGATGTCCGAGGCCAATGAGCGGCGCCTGGCCGAAGTGCGCGCCACGCTGGAGAAAAAGCTGCAGGACATCGAGGCCAACAACGCCGCCAAGCTGGAGGAAATGCGCCGCACCGTCGACGAGAAGCTGCACGCGACGCTGGAGCAGCGCCTGGGCGAGTCGTTCCGGCTGGTGTCCGACCGCCTCGAGCAGGTGCACCGAGGCCTGGGCGAGATGCAGGTGCTGGCGCAGGGCGTGGGCGACCTGAAGAAGGTGCTGACCAATGTGAAGTCGCGCGGCACCTGGGGCGAAGTCCAGCTGGAAATGCTGCTGGAGCAGATGCTGACGCCGGAGCAGTATGGCAAGAACGTCGAGACCGTGCGCAACTCGGGCGCGCGCGTGGAGTTTGCGATCCGGCTGCCGGGCAAGGCCGCGGGTGGCGACAACACGCCGGTCTGGCTGCCGGTCGACGCCAAGTTTCCCAAGGAACAGTATGAACGCCTGGTCGACGCGCAGGAGCGGGGCGACCCGGACGGCGTGCTCGCCTTCGGCCGCGAACTGGAAGTGGCCCTGCGGCGCGAGGCCCAGACCATTGCCGAGAAATACCTGTCGCCGCCCCAGACCACGGATTTTGCGATCCTGTTCCTGCCGACCGAGGGGCTCTATGCCGAGGTGCTGCGCCGCCCGGGCCTGACTGACCTGCTGCAGCGCGACTACCGTGTGACCGTGTCGGGGCCGACCACGCTGACCGCGCTGCTGAACAGCCTGCAGATGGGCTTCCGCACGCTGGCGCTGGAAAAGCGTTCAAGCGAGGTGTGGGAGGTGCTGGGGGCGGTCAAGACCGAGTTCGGCAAGTTCGGCGACGTGCTGGCCAAGACCCGCGATACCCTGGAGCGCGCCGCGCGAAATATCGAGCAGGCCGAAGTGCGCACGCGCCAGATGGCGCGCAAGCTGCGCACGGTGGAAGCGCTGCCGGGCGAGGCCGCGCAGCAGGTGCTTGGCCTGAACGCGGCGGAAGCCGCCGCAGACAGCACCGAAGACAGCGCGGAGAGCAGCGGGGGCTGACCGCGCTGCAGACTGAAAGGGGGCGGCCGGCTTGCCGCCGGCCTGGATTGTCGCGCGCCGCTCAGAGCTCTTCTTCGGGCGCCAGCTCGCGAACGTGGACTTCGATGCCGCCGAAGCGGGCGGCCACCCAATTGTAGGCCTTGCAGGCCAGCCACAGCAGGCCGAAGCCGATCAGCGCATTCAGGATGATGGCGGTGAAGACCGTGATGGCCGGCAGGTCACCATAGCGGACGAAGGTGACGAACAGGCCCAGCGACACGATCGGCAGCGAGAAGCACAGGTAGACCAGCACCAGCGCGCGGGCGGTCTTGACGGGGTGGAGGTAGGCGATCTCCTGATTCATGACGGGGAAATTATTCAATTGTTTCTGAATCGTGCGCCAAGTGTAGCGATTGGCCGATCCCAAGCATAGTCCGGCGTCCGCGGGGTGGGCGAAAGCCCCGCGCCAGGCGTGCGGTTACCGTAAATGTGCGGCACAAAAACGACACATTGGTACCGCCGCGTAGCGAATCGTTGCGCGCAGACCCCGCCGGAGCGGCTAGACCAGCCCGTCGAACAGCAGCACCTCGACCGCATCGCCGGCCCTGACCGAATCCTGTTCGTGGCCGAGCACGATAAAGCAGTTGGCCTCGCTCATCGAGCGCAGCACGCCCGAGCCCTGCTGGCCGGTGACGCGCACTTCCCACTGGCCGTCTTGGGCGCGCGCCAGGATGCCGCGCTGGTATTCGGTGCGCCCGGGCTTCTTGCGGATGGCTTGCACGCTGCGCACGCGCAGCAGCGGCAGCGGCGGCACGCTGGCGCCCATCAGGCGGTGCAGCGCGGCGCGCACGAAATGGTAGAAGGTGACCATTACCGCCACCGGGTTGCCCGGCAGGCCGAACAGCAGCGCTTCGCGGCCGTTGGAATTGATGCGCCCGAAGGCCATCGGTCGGCCCGGGCGCATCGCGATCTTCCAGAACGTGACATCGCCCAGGCGCGCCATGATCTGCTTGGTGTAGTCGGCCTCGCCCACCGAGACGCCGCCGGAGGTGATGACCGCGTCGGCGGTCTCGCAGGCGGTGCGGAAGGCGGCTTCAAGCGCGTCGGGGTCGTCGCGCACCACGCCCATGTCGAGCAGGTCGACGTTCATCCGGCGCAGCATGCCGTGCAGCGTGTAGCGGTTGGAATCGTAGACGCAGCCGGGATCGAGCGGCTCGCCGATCGAGCGCAGCTCATCGCCGGTGGAGAAGAACGCCACGCGCAGGCGCCGGCGCACGCGCACCTCGGCCACGCCCAGCGAGGCCAGCAGGCCCAGGTCGGCCGGCTGGAGGATGCGCCCGGCCTGCAGCGCCGCCTGGCCGCGCGCCAGGTCTTCGCCGCGCAGGCGCCGGTTGTCGCCGGTGCGCACGCAGTCGGCGGCAAAGCGGACGCGCGCGCCGTCGGCCGCGGTCTCGACAAATTCCTGCGGCACCACGGTATCGCAGCCGGCCGGCATCACCGCACCGGTCATGATGCGCACCGCCTGCACGGCGGTCGGGGCCAGCGCGCCGGCGCCGCCTGCGAAGGCGCTGCCGATCACTTCCAGTTCGACCGTGCCGGTCTGCGCGGCAGCCAGCGCCGCGCCCTGGAAGGCGTAACCGTCCATCGCCGAGTTGTCATGCGCGGGCACGTCGATGGGCGAGACGATGTCCTCGGCCAGCACGCGGTCCAGCGCGCTGCGGATCGGCACCTGCTCGACGCCGCGCACCGGCTCGACCACCTCGCCGATGATGCGGTTGGCCTGGTCCACCGGCAGGGCGGTGGGGTCGTAATCGGACAGGCAGGAGATGACGGATTGCAGAGAGGGCATGTTGGCTCGGCGGTGGCTCGGCAGGGATTCAGCGCGTCTCGTGCGTGCGCAGTTCGTCCAGGGTATTGATATTGGCAAAGGCCGCGGCGTCGTCGAACAGCACTTCGGCCAGCCGGTGCGAGGCGGCCCAGGTCTCGATCTTACGGCCGCCGCCGGAAAGATAAGCCACCAGGCTGTCGAGCGCACTGACCGGCATCAGGCAAAACACGGGTTGGGTCTGGCGCCGGCCGTCTTCGTCCAGCGTGACCGGGATCGCCACCTCCGCGCCTTCGGTCTCGATCGCCTGCGCCAGGCGCGCCACCAGGTCGGTCGGCAGGAAGGGCGAGTCGCAGGGCGCGGTCACCATCCACGGCGTGGCGCATTGCTCCAGCCCGGCCAGCATCCCCGCCAGCGGCCCGGCGAAGTCGGGCACGGTGTCGGTGTAGACCGGCACGCCAAAGGATTCATAGGCGGCCAGGTTGCGGTTGGCATTGATCATCAGGCCACCCACCTGGGGCGTCAGCCGCATCATCGTGTGCATGGCCATCGGCGTACCGTGCAGCGGCTGCAGGCCCTTGTCGGTGCCGCCCATGCGGCTGCCCCTGCCGCCTGCGAGGATCAGGCCGGTGATGTCGTCGCGTGCAATCATGGATTTTGGTGGATCAGCCACCGATATAGGACATCTCGATCTTGCGCTCGGCGCGCTTGGCGCGCACCGCCGGGTCGCTGCGCTGCTCGGAATAGTTGTCGGTGCGGCCCTGCCACACCTGTGCAATCGCGTTGGAGATTTCCAGGTCGCTGTAGCCGCCGCGCAGCAGCGCGCGCAGGTCGAAACCCTCGGTGGCGAACAGGCACAGGTAGAGCCGGCCTTCGGTCGACAGCCGGATGCGGCTGCAGTCGCCGCAGAAGGCGTGGGTGACGCTGGAGATTACGCCGATCTCGCCGCTGCCGTCGCGGTAGCGCCAGCGCTCGGCGGTTTCGCCCGAGTAGTTGGCCAGCACCGGTTCGAGCGGGAATTCCGCTTCGATGCGCTTTACCACTTCGGCCGACGGCAGCACTTCGTCCATCTGCCAGTGGTTGCTGGCGCCCACGTCCATGAACTCGATAAAGCGCAGGATGATGCCGCTGTGGCGGAAATGGCGCGCCATCGGCACGATTTCCTGGTCGTTGGTGCCGCGCTTGACCACCATGTTGACCTTGATCGGCGCCAGTCCGACGGCCTGCGCGGTCTCGATGCCGTGCAGCACGTCGGCGACCGCGAAGTCCACGTCGTTCATACGGCGGAAGGTGGCGTCGTCGATCGCGTCCAGGCTGACACTGACGCGGGTCAGGCCCGCATCGCGCAGCGAGCGCGCCTTGCGCGCCAGCAGCGAGGCGTTGGTGGTCAGTGTCAGGTCCAGCGGCTTGCCCGAGACGGTCTCGATCTTCGCCAGCATCTCGACCAGGTGCTCGATGTTCTTGCGCAGCAGCGGCTCGCCGCCCGTCAGGCGGATCTTCTCGACGCCGTGGGCGACGAACAGGCGCGCGGTGCGCTCGATTTCCTCGAAGCTGAGCAGCTCGGAATGCGGCAGGAAGGTGTAGTCCTTGTCGAACACTTCCTTCGGCATGCAGTAGACGCAGCGGAAGTTGCAGCGGTCCGTCACCGAGATGCGCAGGTCATGCAGCGGCCGGCCGCGGGTATCGGCCACCAGGCCGGTGGGTGCAACCAGCTTGCCGGGAATGCTGGGCGTCATCGAGCGGTAGCGATGGTCGCGCAGGTCGAAAATCGGGATGACGGATTCGGTCATGGCCTGTGGGTGGGCGCGGCGTCCGGGGAACGGCCTGGCGGCAGGGCTGGTCAGGGCACTCGGGGGCCGGATGCATTCTGCTGCCATTCTAGCCGAGCCGGGGGCGGGGCACTCGCATCCCCCGGTGATGGCGGGGATTCATCTGGCCGGCTGCCCATGAAAAAAAGGGGACGGCCTGGCCGTCCCCTTCTCACTTTGGCTGCGGTGCAGCGGCGTCGCTTACTGCTGCGATGCCATCTCCACTTCGCGGTGGCCGGTTTCCACCAGGATCATCGGACCCTGGGGCAGCGGCGGCAGCGGCTTGCGTTCGCGCGGCACGCGCGGGGCGGGCACGATGCTGGCGGCGGCTTCCTGGGCCGAGCGCAGCTTGTCGCTGTCGGTGTGGACCCATTGCAGGCCGGCGGTGGCGAGCATCGGTTCCAGGTTTTCCAGCGCTGCCGGGGTGGCGGGCGCTGCCGGTGCTACCGGCGCTGCCGGTGCGATGGGCGCCGCGGCCACTGCCGGAGCGGCCGGGGTGACGACCTCCGGCTCGGCTGCCGGTGCCGCTTCGGCGACAGGTGCAGCCACAGGTGCCGACACGACCGGAGCGACCGGAGCGGCTGCGGCGGCCGCGCTCACGGCGGGCTCGACGATGGCTTCGGCGGCAACGGCTTCCGTGACGGCGACGGCCACCGGGGCGGCTTGCTCGGCGACCTGAGCGGTCACCGGTGCGGCCTCGGCTGCCGGGGCAGGCGTCACGCCTTCCGGCACGGCGATGCGGATCGCTTCGACAGCCGCGGCTGCGGCCACCACGGCCACGGCCGCTTGCGGTGCGGGCTCGGCCTGCACGCCGGCCTCAGCCGTTGCCGGGGCAAAGCCTTCGGCGGCGGTTTCGCCGTCGCCTTCGCCCTGCGCGCCTTGCACCGATTCGTCGCGTTCGCGACGATAGCGGTTGCGGCCACGGCGGTTGCGGCGGCGGCGCTCTTCGCCTTCAGCGGTTTCGGCGGCACCTTCGGCGCCTTCCGGCAGTTCGGCGCGGGCTTGCATCTCTTCGGTCACGGCCGGCGGCAGCACGCCCAGGGCCTGGGCGGCGGCGATGGCTTCCGGCTGCGGCGCTTCATCGGCTTCGGCTTCGCGCAGTTCGGTACGCTCGCGCTGGCGTTCACGCTGGCGCTCGCGGCGTTCCTGGTTGCGGTCGCGGCGGCCCTCGACGCGCTCGCCCTGGGCGCGCTCGGCTTGCACGGCCTCGCCCTGGCGGACTACGGCCGGAGTGGCCTGGCCTTCACCTTGCTGGCGCGGCTGGCGGCCCTGGCGTTCGCCACGACCCTCGCCACGGCCTTCGCGTTGTTCGCCGCGCTCGCCACGATCCGCGCGCTCGGTGCGCTGACCACGGCCCTGGCGCTCGCCACGTTCCGTGCGCTCGCCACGCTCGGCGCGATCGCCACGCTCTCCGCGTTCACCACGTTCACTGCGCTGGCCACGGCCTTCGCCGCGCTGGCCGCGTTCGCGGCGGCCTTCGGCGCTACGGGCTTCCGCGGCGGCTGCCGGCTTGGCCGGCTCCACCACCGGCGGGGTCGCCGGACGAGCACCGAAGAGGCCCTTCAGCCAGGCGATGAAACCGCCGCTGACCACCGGCTGGGTGGCCGGCACGGGCGGGGCGGCCGGGGTTTCCGGCTTGGGCGCACGCTCGGCGCGCGGCACCGAGACCGGGGCCGGCTGTTCAGGCGTGATGCCCTTGACTGCGGCCTCCTGGCGCGGCTTGGCTTCTTCCTTGCGGCGGCTGCTGTAGCTGGTGTCGGCTTCCAGTTCCTTGGCGGCGGCCTCGGCCATCTTGTAGCTGGCGGTGCTCTCTTCCAGGCGCGGGTCGTCGTGGCGCAGGCGCTCCAGCTTGTAGTGCGGCGTTTCCAGGTGCTTGTTCGGGATCAACAGCACATTGACCTTGAAGCGCAGCTCGATCAGGTTGATTTCCTGGCGCTTCTCGTTCAGCAGGAAGGCGGCGACCTCCACCGGCACCTGGCAGTGGATGGCGGCGGTGTTTTCCTTCATCGCCTCTTCCTGGATGATGCGCAGCACCTGCAGGGCGGACGATTCGGTATCGCGGATATGGCCGGTGCCGTTGCAGCGCGGGCAAGTGATGTGCGAGCCCTCCGACAGCGACGGACGCAGGCGCTGGCGCGACAGCTCCATCAGGCCGAAGCGGCTGATCTTGCCCATCTGCACGCGGGCGCGGTCGTGGCGCAGGGCGTCCTTCAGGCGCGTTTCCACGTCCTTCTGGGCCTTGCCCGACTCCATGTCGATGAAGTCGATCACGATCAGGCCGCCCAGGTCGCGCAGGCGCAGCTGGCGGGCGATTTCGTCGGCGGCTTCGAGGTTGGTGCGCAGCGCGGTTTCCTCGATGTCGGCACCCTTGGTGGCGCGGGCCGAGTTCACGTCCACGGAGACCAGCGCCTCGGTGTGGTCGATCACGATGGCGCCGCCCGAGGGCAGCATCACCATGCGCGAATAGGCCGACTCGATCTGGTGTTCGATCTGGAAGCGCGAGAAGAGCGGCACGTCGTCCCGGTACTTCTTCACGCGGTTCATGTTGTCAGGCATCACCACGCTCATGAAGGCGCGGGCCTGTTCGTAGATCTCGTCGGTGTCGATCAGGATCTCGCCGATATCCGGCTGGAAGTAGTCGCGGATGGCGCGGATGACCAGGCTCGATTCCAGGTAGATCAGCAGCGGGGCCTTGTTGTCGCCGGCGGCGCCGTCGATGGCCTTCCACAGTTGCAGCAGGTAGTTCAGGTCCCACTGCAGTTCTTCGGCCGAGCGGCCGATGCCGGCGGTGCGGGCGATGATGCTCATGCCGTCGGGCACGGTCAGCTGCGCCATGGTTTCGCGCAGTTCCTGGCGGTCCTCGCCCTCGATGCGGCGCGATACGCCGCCGCCGCGCGGGTTGTTCGGCATCAGCACCAGGTAGCGGCCGGCCAGCGAGATGAAGGTGGTCAGAGCCGCGCCCTTGTTGCCGCGCTCTTCCTTCTCGACCTGGACGATCAGTTCCTGGCCTTCGTGCAGGGCGTCCTGGATGCGCGCGTTGCGCACGTCGATGCCTTCCTTGAAGAAGGCACGGGCCACTTCCTTGAACGGCAGGAAGCCGTGGCGCTCTTCGCCGTAGTTGACGAAGCAGGCTTCCAGCGAGGGCTCGATGCGGGTGATGACGCCCTTGTAGATGTTGCCCTTGCGCTGTTCGCGCCCGGCAGTCTCGATGTCGATATCGATCAGTTTCTGACCGTCGACGATGGCGACGCGCAATTCCTCTTGTTGCGTCGCGTTGAACAGCATGCGTTTCATCGCAATACCTCACTCCAGTGTCGCGGGTGGCACCGTCTGGGCGGTGTCCGCGGCGATCCATGGAGCACGCGAGGGAGCGAGCGAGGCGCGAGAATTGCCGGAAAGCGCCGCTGCGCGAGACATGCGAGCGGCTGGGCGCGGGTGAAAGAGAGCGATGACGTCGGGGTAACGTCCGCGGGGCGGGAGAGAACACCGGAGGCTGCTCTTGCGCAGACATCCGGCGCGTTCCCGTGCCGGAGGCGATGCAGGACGCCGGCGCAACCGGCGCCGGCGGCATCGCGGCCGGCCGCGGAAGGCCTAGACGCGTCAAAGAGCAAATTTTTCGGACACGGCATGGTTGCCGTTGCTGCCTGACTTCTCCTGGCGGGCGCACCTACTACTTCTTGGAGTTCTGCGACCGGGCGCCGGTAACTTCCAGTCAGGCGGCAGGCTAACCTGCCGGCCGGCACCGTTTCCCGGTGCGGGCGGGACTTCTCTCACCGAAGCGGATGCCGGCTGCGGCATCCGCCTTTAAATTCTGTTTTACCTGAACACTCAGTTCCCACGTCACCGCCTGCCCGTGCCGAAGCCACCTTTGGGCGACTTCCTGCATGCCGGCGGCACCGTGCGTGCTGCTTTTACTGCCATTTACCCGTCTGGCGCTTGGCGGAACGCGAAGTTGCGGGAGACGGGCGGGGTTGGCGGCAACCCCCAAGTGTAGAATGCGAGAAATCGAAGAAACTCGAAGACTAATCGCTTACACAGGTCTTGCGCTGCCGGCCACAAGCCGGGACAGCGAGGAAATTATATTGAAAATGAATGAGTTACGCCATCAAATTGAAAAGGCTGCCGAAGCTGCGCCGGCCAGCCCACAGGTGGCGTATGTCACGATTGACGAAGGCTCGGAAGGTCAGCGCATCGACAACTTCCTGCTGAAAGTAGCCAAGGGCGTGCCCAAGAGCCACATCTACCGGGTGCTGCGTTCGGGTGAAGTTCGCGTCAATAAGGGGCGGATCGATGCCACTTATCGCCTGCAGTCGGGGGATGTGGTGCGCATTCCGCCGATGCGGGTGGCGAATTCTGCGCAATCGGTCAATGCCCAGCATGTGCCGGCGGGCGAGTTCCCGGTACTGTTCGAGGACACGCACCTGCTGGTCATCAACAAGCCGGCCGGCGTTGCGGTACATGGCGGCTCCGGCGTGGCCTTCGGCGTGATCGAGCAATTGCGCCGCTCGCGGCCGCAGGCCAAGTTCCTGGAACTGGTGCACCGGCTCGACCGGGAAACCTCCGGCATCCTGATGCTGGCCAAAAAACGCTCGGTGCTGGTCCACCTGCATGAGCAGATCCGCGGCAACGCGATGGACAAGCGCTATTTCGCCTGCGTGGCCGGCGAATTCCCCAACGCGCGCCAGCATGTGAAGCTGCCTCTATATAAGTACAGCACGCCGGATGGCGAGCGCCGGGTGCGGGTGCAGGCCGACGGGCTGGCTTCGCACACCGTATTCAACCGGGTCGAGGCCTTTTCGGGGTTCACCCTGCTGGAAGCCGAACTGAAGACCGGCCGCACCCACCAGATTCGCGTCCACCTGGCGCACTCGGGTTTCCCGATCGTCGGTGACGAAAAATATGGCGACTTCCCGCTGAACAAGGCGCTGGCGCGTTCCGGCGCCAAGCCCGGCCTCAAGCGCATGTTCCTGCACGCCCACCGGCTGGTGTTTATCCACCCGGACACGGGCGAGCCGCTGGCCGTGGAAGCGCCGCTGCCCGACGAATGCGTCGGATTCCTGCAACAATTGCGTGAACTGCATGCCCCAGAGTAGGGTAGTGCATCAAACGACACAAGGACTGCCATGGCCAGGCAACAATTTGACCTGATCGTATTCGACTGGGACGGGACGCTGATGGACTCGACCCCGACCATCGCCAAGTGCATCCAGCTCGCCAGCCGCGACCTGGGCCTGCCGGTGCCGGACGACAGCGCCGCCAGCCACGTGATCGGGCTGGGCCTGAAGGACGCGCTGTCTTATGCGGTGCCGACGCTCGACCCCGCTGACTACCCGCGCCTGGCCGAGCGCTACCGCTACCACTTCCTGACCCGCGACGCCGACCTGGTGTTGTTCGACGGCGTGCGCGAAATGCTCGAGACCTTGCGCGGCGAGCACTATTTCCTCGGCGTGGCCACTGGCAAGACGCGTGTCGGCCTGCAGCGCGCACTGGCCTCCAGC
Source organism: Cupriavidus lacunae (assembly GCF_003353055.1). Classification (GTDB taxonomy): domain Bacteria; phylum Pseudomonadota; class Gammaproteobacteria; order Burkholderiales; family Burkholderiaceae; genus Cupriavidus; species Cupriavidus lacunae. The sequence goes on along the minus strand of NZ_QKWJ01000047.1, from coordinate 33,730 downwards.
GGCCTGACGCGCCTGTTCGATGCCACGCGCTGTGCCGACGAGACTTTCTCCAAGCCACACCCGGCCATGCTGCACGAGCTGATCCGCGAGCTCGGCCAGGATGTGGAGCGCACGGTGATGATCGGCGACACCACCCACGACCTGCAGATGGCGGTCAATGCCGGCGCCAAGGGGATCGGAGTGTGTTACGGGGCACATCCCGCCGATTCGCTGCGCGCGATGGCGCCGGTTCACTGCGCCACCTCGATCGCCGACCTGACCGAGTGGCTGCTGGCCCATGCCTGAGGCAGTGTCCGGCCAGGCGCCGGTGCGGCTGTGCGATGCGGCCGACCTGGAGGAAGGCGGCCCTGGGGTGCGTTTTTCGGTAGCACTGGACCGGCGCGAGATCGGCGCCTTCGTGGTGCGTTTCGACGGCGCCGCGCACGGCTACCTGAACCAGTGCGCCCATGTGCCGATGGAACTGGACTGGCAGGAGGGCCGGTTCTTCGATGCCTCGGGCCTATACTTGATGTGCGCGACACATGGCGCGGTTTATGCGCCGGACAGCGGAGAGTGCGTCGGCGGCCCCTGCCGCGGGGCATCGCTTGCCAAGCTGCGCATCGAAGAGCGCGAAGGCCAGGTCTACTGGCTGCCGGAGGCGCCGTACCGGGCGGCTGAAGCCGCCGGCGGTGCCTGAATGGATTTCCACGAGCGAGTTGCATGACAGAACAACAGAAACCGCCTTTGGGTGGAACGGGTGAATCGGGCGAGTCGGGTCAGCCTGACGAGCGCAAGCCAGCGGGCGAGGGCGCACCGGGTGAGCGGGTTGGCGAGGAAGGGCCCCGGCCCGAGTCCGAGCGCCTGGTCACCGCCAGGCACGCTGACTATCCGCTGGACGATGAACTGCGCGCGGGAGAAGACGCGGCGCGGCGCGAAGCGCGCGAGCGCAAGGCACGCATGGCCGGCGCGGCCGGCAGCAGTCCGGTCGGTGGCTCGGGTGGCGGCTGGGAGCGCGATGTGCTGGAACGGGTGCTGACCGCGTCGCTGCGCGAGCAACGCGCGGCACGGCGCTGGCGCATTTTCTTCCGCTTTGTCGGCCTGGCCGTGCTGGCGCTGATCCTGCTCGCCGTGTTCGACTTCAAGGGCGACGGCGCCATCAGCACCTCGGGCCGACATACCGCGATGGTCACGCTGGAGGGCGAGATCGCCGCCGGCACGCCGGCCAGCGCGGATTCGATCAATACCTCTCTGCAGGCGGCGTTCGCGGACAGCAACGCCGCCGGGGTGATTCTGAAGATCAACTCGCCGGGCGGCTCGCCGGTGCAGGCCGGCATGATCAACGATGAGATCCATCGGCTGCGCAAGGTCTATCCGTCCAAGCCGTTCTATGTGGTGGTGGAAGAGATCTGCGCCTCGGGTGGCTATTACGTGGCCGCCGCGGCCGACAAGATCTATGTCGACAAGGCGAGCATCGTGGGCTCGATCGGCGTGCTGATGGACGGGTTCGGCTTTACCGGCCTGATGGACAAGCTCGGCGTGGAGCGCCGCCTGTACACCTCGGGCGCCAACAAGGGCATGCTGGACCCATTCTCGCCGCAGGTGCCAAGGCAGAAGGCCTTTGCCGAGACCATGCTCAAGCAGATCCACCAGCAGTTCATCGACGTGGTCAAGGAAGGGCGCGGCGACCGGCTCAAGGACGATCCGGAACTGTTCTCCGGCCTGTTCTGGTCGGGCGAGCGCAGCATCGAGCTGGGCCTGGCCGACGGGCTAGGCAGCGCCGACTATGTGGCGCGCGACCTGTTCAAGGCCGAGGACATCGTTGACTACACGGTCAAGGAGAACATCGCCGAGCGCGTGGCCAAGCGCTTTGGCGCGGCCGTGGGCACGGCGGCGATGAAGACCATGCTGTGGAGCACCGGCATGCAGGGCATGCGCTGACAACGGCTGGTACAGCGGCCATGGCAAAGGGGGCGCTCGCGCCCCCTTTGCCGTTTCCTGTCTTGCTGCTTCTTTCTTATATGGCCAGCAGCGAGAAGATCGCCGGGCGCTTGTGCAGTTCGAGCCGCTCGGGGCGCCAGTCTGACAGCGGCAGCGTGACGATGGTCTCGCCGGGCAGCGTCAGGTCCACCGCCACGGACAGCAGCGTGGTGCCGGCGCAGTGCTGGCGCATGGCCTCCAGTAGGGCCGCGTTGCGGTAGGGCGTCTCGATGAACACCTGGGTCTGGCTGGCCTTGCGCGAGCGCTGTTCCAGTTCACGCAGCCGCTGCGCGCGCTCGCCGGCGTCGACCGGCAGGTAGCCGTTGAAGGCAAAGCTCTGGCCGTTCAGGCCCGAGCCCATCACTGCCAGCAGGATCGAGCTGGGCCCGACCAGCGGCCGCACCCGGATGCGGCGCGCATGCGCCAGCCGCACCAGGTCGGCGCCCGGGTCGGCCACCGCCGGCACGCCGGCCTCGGACAGCAGGCCGCCGTCACGGCCGGCTTCGAGCGGGGCCAGCAGCGCGGCCAGGGCATCGGCGCGCGTATTGACGTTCAGCTCGCGGATCTCGATCTGCTGGATCGGGCGCGCCAGTGGCGTGGTTTCGCCCAGCTTTTTCAGGAAGGCGCGCGCGGTCTTGGCGTTTTCGGCGACAAGGTAGTCGAGGCTGGCGGCGATCTGCTGCACGCCGGCCGGGATCACGTCGGCCAGCGGGTCGGCTTCGTCGCGTTTGCCAAGGGTATTGGGGATCAGGTAAAGAGTGCCGCTCATGGTGGGCTCGTGCGGGTCATGCGGTAAGGAGGGGATAGCCGACCTGGCGCAGCATGCCGGTCAGCGCGATCAGCGGCAGGCCGACCAGCGCGGTGGGGTCGTCGGACTCGACCCGCTCCAGCAGTGTGATGCCCAGGCCCTCGGATTTGGCGCTGCCGGCGACGTCGTAGGGGCGCTCCGCCAGCAGGTAGGCTTCGATTTCGGCGTCGGTCAGATCGCGCATGGTCACGCGGGTCTGCACGTCCGCCAGCTGCACGGTGCCGGTGCGCGCGTCCAGCAGGCACAGAGCCGAGTGGAAGGTGGCGGTGCACCCGCGCATGCGGCGCAGCTGTGCCACGGCCTTCTCGTGCGTGCCGGGCTTTCCCATCTGTTCGCCGTCCAGGGTCAGCACCTGGTCCGAGCCGATCACCAGCACGCCCGGATGGCGGGCGGCAATGGCTTCGGCCTTGCGCTGCGACAGCCGCAGCGCGGTGGCCTCGGGCGCTTCGTTGGCAAGCGGGGTTTCGTCGATGTCGGGCACGGCCACCTCGAACGGGATGCGCAGCCGCTCCAGCAACTCGCGGCGGTAGGGCGAGCCGGAGCCGAGGATCAGCCGGGGGCGGGAATCTGGGGGCATAAGTCGTTGAATCGGAACAGGAAGCCAAGTGGCCTGGGAAGCAAGCCCTTTGACCTCGGAAAGGTTTACGTCGTATAATCGCCCGTTTTGCCGCATCCGCACCCGGGCGCAGTGCCGCCAAAGTGCGCGGCCCGTAGTCCGTCAGGCGAGGAATGTGGCGAACCAGTCATTGTATGCGACAGGAGCCACGCACATGACCCAGCCGATTGACCTGCGCGCGCTTGATCTCTTCGCCATGTGCCGAAAGGGTGAAAGCCTGGCCGGCGACGTGGCAGTGCGGGATTTGCCGCGCATCTTAGCCGAGACCGCCGCGCAAGCGCCAGCCTCGGCACCCGATGAGACGTTTGCCTACACGGCCACCGGCTTCCTGCGTGAAGAGGCGGCCGAGCCGGGCGCCGCGGTGGCGCGGCGGCTGTTCCTCGACGTGACCGTGAAGGGCCGGGTATGGCTGGATTGCCAGCGCTGCCTGACGCCCTATGCGGAGCCGATCGACACGGCAACGCGTTTCGAGGTGGTGGAAAGCGAGGAAGCGGCCGACGCCGCGCCGATGGACGACGACGAAGTCGACGTGATCGCCGGCTCGAAGCGTTTCTCGCTGCTGGACCTGATTGAAGATGAAGTGCTGCTGGCGCTGCCGGTGGCACCCAAGCATGACGTCTGCCCGACGGTACACGAAAGCCTCGTGACCGGTTCGGACGGCGAGGCGCAGCCAGAGGCTGAGCCTGAGGAAGAAAAGCGGCCTTCGCCCTTTGCGGCGCTGGCCGGCCTGAAGACCAAGCATTGAAGCCGCCGACAGGCGGGCCGCAAGGTCTTGCAGGTGAATCTGAAGCATCCGGCCGGGCCCCGGCTACGCCTTGGGCGGGATGCGTGTGTTAATATTGAAAAATTCTCGAAGGAGTCATCATGGCTGTTCAACAGAACAAGAAGTCGCCGTCCAAGCGCGGCATGCACCGTTCGCACGATCACCTGTCGGCCGCGCCGCTGGCAGTTGAGCCGACCACGGGCGAAACCCACCTGCGTCACCACGTGAGCCCGAACGGCTACTACCGTGGCCGCAAGGTCATCAAGACCAAGAACGACTGATAGCTTTGCTCGGCGTGACGTTGCGTCTCGCTCGCGCATGCCTGTAGGTCGGACACTAAAAGGTCAGAGACAAAAAAGCGGCAAGATCGTTGCCGCTTTTTTGTTGGGCGCTCGGGATTCCCGCCGGGCGTGGCGTGCGCCGCCGCGCTATCCGTACCAGGAACAATGACGATCAAAATCGCTATCGACTGCATGGGCGGCGATCACGGAGTTTCCGTGACGGTGCCCGCGGCGATCAGTTTTCTTTCCCGCCACGACGATGCCGAGATGGTGCTGGTCGGCTTGCCCGACGCCATCCGGGCGCAGCTGAAGAAGCTGCACGCGCTGGACCATCCGCGCGTCAGCGTCGTCGAGGCCACCGAGGTCATCACCATGGATGACCCGGTCGAGGTGGCGCTGCGCAAGAAGAGGGACTCTTCGATGCGCGTCGCCGTCACGCAGGTCAAGGAAGGCCTGGCCGGTGCCTGCATCTCCGCCGGCAATACCGGCGCGCTGATGGCCGTGTCGCGCTATGTGCTGAAGACGCTCGAAGGCATCGAGCGGCCGGCCATCGCCACCACGATTCCCAACGAGCAAGGCTGGGGCACCACGGTGCTGGACCTGGGCGCCAATGCCGACTGCGAGCCTGAGCACCTGCTGCAGTTCGCGCGCATGGCCGAAGCCATGGTGGCCGTCGTCGATCACAAGGATCACCCCACGGTGGGCCTGCTGAACATCGGCGAGGAAGTCATCAAGGGCAACGAGGTGGTCAAGCGCGCGGGCGAACTGCTGCGCGCCTCGGAGCTGAACTTCTACGGCAATGTGGAAGGCAACGACATCTTCAAGGGCACTACCGACATCGTGGTCTGCGACGGCTTTGTCGGCAATGTGGCACTCAAGAGCACCGAGGGCCTGGCCAAGATGATTGGCAGTATGATCAAGGAAGAATTCACCCGCTCGTGGTTTACCAAGCTGCTGGCCGCGGTCGCCATGCCGGTGCTGTCGCGCCTGGCCAGGCGGCTCGACCCGGCGCGCTACAACGGCGCCTCGCTGCTGGGGCTGCGCGGGCTGGTGATCAAGAGCCACGGTTCGGCCGATGCCCATTCTTTTGAGTGGGCCATCAAACGCGGGTATGATGCCGCCAAGAATGGCGTGATCGCCCGCATCACCCGGGCTTTTGCCGATAAATCCAGTGCCGCAGGCGCTGCACAGCCCGCCCCGGAGACAGAGACGCCTGGCGCGCATCCCAGCCCCCACGTCGCCTGAGCGCCACGCGCGCCGGTCGCGGGTGCCAGCGGGCCATACGATCCGACAATACATGACCAAGTACGCAAAAATCATCGGTACCGGGAGCTACCTGCCTCCGCGGCGCGTGACTAACCATGACCTGGCCGCGCAGCTTGCCGAAAAGGGCATCGAGACCAGCGACGAGTGGATCGTCTCGCGCAGCGGCATCTCGGCGCGCCACTGGGCCGAGCCCGATGTGGCCAGCAGCGAGCTTGCGGTCAAGGCCGCCGAGCAGGCTATCGAGGCCGCCGGCATCGACCGCCAGGACATCGACCTGATCATCGTCGCCACCTCGACGCCGGACTTCGTGTTCCCCAGCACGGCCTGCATCGTGCAGGAGAAGCTGGGCATCACCAATCACTGCCCGGCATTCGACCTGCAGGCGGTGTGCTCCGGTTTTGTCTACGCTCTGGCCACTGCCGACAAGTTCATCCGCAGCGGCTCGCACCGCAACGTGCTGGTGATCGGCACCGAAGTGTTCTCGCGCATCCTGGACTTCAACGACCGCACCACCTGCGTGCTGTTCGGCGACGGCGCCGGCGCCGTGGTGCTGTCGGCGTCCGAGGAGCCGGGCATCCTGTCCAGCGCCATGCACTCGGATGGCAGCCATGTCGATATCCTGTGCGTGCCGGGCAACGTCGCCGGCGGCAATATCACCGGCAACCCGTTCCTGCGCATGGACGGGCAGGCTGTGTTCAAGCTGGCCGTGAACGTGCTGGACAAGGTCGCGCGTGAGGCCATGGAGGCCGCCAGCGTGACGCCGGACCAGATCGACTGGCTGATCCCGCACCAGGCCAATATCCGCATCATGCAGGGCACGGCGAAGAAGCTGGGCCTGCCGGCGCAGCGCATGGTCGCCACCGTGCACGAGCACGGCAACACCTCGGCCGCGTCGATCCCGCTGGCGCTGGACGTCGCCGTGCGCGACGGCCGCATCCGCCCGGGCCAGACTGTGCTGATGGAAGGCGTGGGCGGCGGCTTCACCTGGGGCGCGGTGCTGCTGCGCATGTGATTCGCGGCCGGCGCCATGACATGCCGCGCATGCAGGCCATGCCGCAGCGCCGGCCTCCCGTTTCTTGTTAGGGTTCCAATCCGATGAAATTCGCTTTCGTATTTCCCGGCCAGGGTTCGCAGTCGGTCGGCATGCTCAATGCCTTCGCGGATAACGCCGTGGTGCGCGCCACCGTGGAAGAAGCCTCGGCCGCGCTTGGCCAGGACCTCGGGCGCCTGATCGCCGAAGGCCCCGCCGAAGAACTGAACCTGACCACCAACACGCAGCCGGTGATGCTGACCGCCGCCGTGGCGATCTACCGCGCCTGGCTGGACGCCGGCGGCCCGGCGCCGGCACTGGTGGCCGGCCACAGCCTGGGCGAGTACTCGGCGCTGGTGGCCGCGGGCGTGATCCCGTTTGCCGACGCGGTGCCGCTGGTGCGCTTCCGCGCGCAGGCCATGCAGGAAGCCGTGCCGGTGGGCGAGGGCGCCATGGCTGCGATCCTGGGCCTGTCCGACGACGACGTGCGCGCCGCATGCGCCGAGGCATCGGCCGCCGGCGTGGTCGAGGCCGTGAACTTCAACGCGCCGTCGCAGGTGGTGATCGCCGGCAGCAAGGCCGCGGTCGAAAAGGCCTGCGAGATCGCCAAGGGCAAGGGCGCCAAGCGCGCGCTGCCGCTGCCGGTGTCGGCGCCGTTCCACTCGTCGCTGCTCAAGCCCGCTTCGGACCGCCTGCGCGAGCGCATGGCCGGGCTGGCTTTCTCGGCACCGTCGATCCCGCTGGTGAACAACGTCGACGTTGCCATCGTCAACGATCCGGAAGCGATCAAGGACGCGCTGGTACGCCAGGCTGCGGCCCCGGTGCGCTGGGTCGAATGCGTGCAGAAGATGGCCGTCGAAGGCGTCACGCACGTGATCGAATGCGGCCCGGGCAAGGTGCTGGCCGGCATGACCAAGCGCATCGACGGCAACCTGACCGGCGCCGCGATCTTCGATCCGGCCTCGCTGCAGGACACGCAGGCACTGCTGAAGTAAGCAAGAGGACATCCGCATGACCAAACTTCTCGACAACCAGGTTGCGCTGGTCACCGGCGCCTCGCGCGGCATCGGTCGCGCCATCGCGCTGGAACTGGCCCGCCAGGGCGCCACCGTGATCGGCACCGCCACCAGCGAAGCCGGCGCGGGCGGCATTACCGACTACCTCGGCGCCGAAGGCCTGAAGGGCAAGGGCGCCGTGCTCAACGTCAATGACGCGGCCGCTTGCGACGCGCTCATCGACGAGATCGTCAAGACCCACGGCGGTATCGGCGTGCTGGTCAACAATGCCGGCATTACGCAGGACCAGCTGGCGATGCGCATGAAGGACGAGGACTGGCTGGCCGTGATCCAGACCAACCTGACTTCGGTGTTCCGCCTGTCGCGCGCGGTGCTGCGCCCGATGATGAAGGCGCGTCAAGGCCGCATCATCAATATCACCTCGGTGGTGGGCTCGGTCGGCAACCCGGGCCAGATGAACTACTCCGCCGCCAAGGCGGGCGTGGCGGGCATGACCCGTTCGCTGGCCGCCGAGATCGGCAGCCGCAACGTGACCGTGAACTGCGTCGCGCCGGGCTTTATCGATACCGACATGACCAAGGCGCTGTCCGAAGAGCAGCATGCTGCTCTCAAGACGCAGATTCCGCTGGGCCGCCTGGGCCAGCCGGACGATATCGCCAATGCGGTGGCCTTCCTGGCTGGTCCGCAAGCCGCCTATATCACCGGCACGACGTTGCATGTGAACGGCGGGATGTACATGAATTAATAGGTTTTTGGGTGGCTGGTTTCGGGGAAGAAGCCCGAAGAAGCTGCCTGAAGTAGTAGTTTTCCGAACCAAACGGGCGCGATTCTTGCAAAGCTTGGCAGGCGGCATTTCTGCCGCCTCAAACCTGCTAAAATGCGCCCACTTTTTGTCGAACTTCCCTGGAGGGTTACATGGACAATATCGAACAACGCGTCAAGAAAATCGTGGCAGAACAGCTTGGCGTGGCCGAGGCAGACATCAAGAACGAATCGTCGTTCGTGAACGATCTCGGTGCGGACTCGCTGGACACGGTTGAACTCGTGATGGCGTTGGAAGATGAATTCGGCATGGAAATTCCCGATGAGGAAGCCGAAAAGATCACGACCGTGCAACAGGCTATCGACTACGCCACCGCGCACGTCAAGGCCTAAGCCCGTCGTCTCTGCATTCCGAGCCACAGAAGGCAGGTGGGCGGGCCGTCTCGGCCTCGCCTTGCTGTTTTCTGTGGCTTTCGTCTGTTCGAAGAAGCAGAATGGAATGTGCTTCGCCGCGCGGCCCGCAGGGCCGGCGGCGGGCAGCTCTGCGTTCCGTTCCCGTTTCACGCACCCGTAGGAAAACATAGTGAGCCGTCGTCGCGTCGTCGTCACTGGGCTTGGCCTTGTGTCTCCGGTCGGAAACACGGTTGCCGAAGGCTGGGCCAACCTGGTAGCCGGCAAGTCCGGCATCGCCACCATCACCAAATTCGATCACTCCGCGCTTTCCGTGCATTTCGCCGGCGAAGTGAAGGGCTTCAATGCCGAGGATTACATCCCCGCCAAGGAAGCCCGGAATATGGATACGTTCATCCATTTCGGCATCGCGGCCGGCACGCAGGCGCTGAAAGACAGCGGCCTGGAAGTGACCGAAGCCAACGCCGACCGCATCGGCGTGCTGGTGGGCTCGGGCATCGGCGGCCTGCCGATGATCGAGGACACCCATGCCGTGCTGACCGAGCGTGGTCCGCGCCGGATTTCGCCGTTCTTCGTGCCGGGCTCGATCATCAATATGATCGCGGGCCACCTGTCGATCATCCACGGCATCAAGGGCCCGAACCTGGCTGCCGTGACGGCCTGCACGACCGGCCTCCACAGCATCGGCCTGGCCGCCCGTCTGATCCAGGCCGGCGATGCCGACGCCATGCTGGCCGGCGGCGCCGAGTCGACCGTGTCGCCGCTGGGCATCGGCGGTTTCGCCGCTGCGCGTGCACTGTCGACGCGCAATGACGATCCGGCCGCCGCTTCGCGTCCGTGGGACAAGGACCGCGACGGCTTCGTGCTGGGCGAGGGCGCCGGTGTGATGATGCTGGAGGAGTACGAGTCGGCCAAGGCGCGCGGTGCGCGCATCTATGCCGAGCTGATCGGCTTCGGCATGAGCGGCGACGCCTACCACATGACCGCGCCGAACATGGACGGCCCGCGTCGCTGCATGGTCAACGCGCTCAAGGACGCCGGCATCAATACCGACCAGGTGCATTACCTGAACGCCCATGGCACGTCCACGCCGCTGGGCGACAAGAACGAATCCGATGCGATCAAGGCCGCATTCGGCGAGCAGGCCTACAAGATGGTGGTGAACTCGACCAAGTCGATGACCGGCCATCTGCTGGGCGGCGCCGGCGGCCTGGAATCGGTCTTCACCGTGCTGGCGCTGCACAACCAGGTATCGCCGCCGACGATCAACCTCGACAACCAGGATCCCGAGTGCGACTTGGACTACGTGGCCAATACGGCACGCGAGATGAAGATCGACGTGGCGGTGAAGAACAACTTCGGTTTCGGCGGCACCAACGGCACGCTTGTTTTCCGCCGCGCCTGATCCGTGGTTGAGGCGGGCCCTTCGCGGGCTGCGCCAGGGCAGGGTCCACCCGTTGTGGTGGACCCTGTTCGTGTTTTGTGCCGGTGAGTTGCTGGCGCTCGCGCTGCTGGCGCGGACGCTGGCCGATGTCATCGCCGGCAGCCAGGCCGGGTTCCAGTGGTGGCATGCCGCCGCCGGGCCGGGACTTGCGCTTGCCGCGGTGGCAACAGTGCGGGCCTGGCCGGCGCGGTGGCAGTGCCTGCGCTGGCGCTGCACGGCCATGCAGGATGCGGGCGACGGCACGCGGCCATTGCGGATCCGGCTGGAAGCGCCGGGCGGTGCCCGGCATGAGGCTGTCGTCCTGCAATGCTGGCAGGCCGGCGGTGCCGCTGTCGTGCGCCTTGTCCCCGGTGCCCCCGGCATGCCGGGGGCCATCTTTCTTCCCTGGCAAGCGGCTGCGCCCGAGGTGGCGCGGCGGTTGCAACGTGCCGCCAGAGTTGCACTGCGGGTGCAACCTGATGCGTCGGCTGGGAACGATTTTGTTAGCTTGCGGTCACAGGATGCGCGTTGCTTCACCGGGCGGGCTGAGAATCGTAGGTAAAATACAACGTTTGTCGTGACGACTAAACCAAGAGATACACTGCAGGTGAGCCATACGTGAGCGAACGCGAAGCCGATCAGCTCCTAGTTGAACGCGTCCAGCAGGGCGACAAGCGGGCCTTTGAACTTCTGGTGACCAAATACCATCGGAAGATCATTCGCCTGATTTCGCGCCTGGTCAGGGATCCCGCTGAAGTCGAGGATGTGGCGCAGGATGCCTTCATCAAGGCATACCGCGCCTTGCCCCAGTTCCGCGGGGAGTCGGCCTTCTACACGTGGCTGTACCGGATCGCCGTCAACACGGCCAAGAACTACCTGGCTACCCAGGGCCGCCGGCCGGAAGCGTCCAGCGATATCGATGCGGAAGAGGCTGAAACTTTTGCGGACGGTGAGCAACTAAGGGATATCAATACGCCGGAGTCGATGCTCCACACGCGCCAGGTCGCCGAGACGGTGAACCGCGCGATGGAGGCGCTTCCGGAAGAATTGCGGACCGCCATCACGCTGCGCGAGATCGAGGGCCTCAGTTATGAGGAAATCGCCGAAGCGATGGGATGTCCGATCGGCACGGTGCGTTCGCGGATCTTCCGGGCGCGCGAGGCGATTGCCGAGAAATTGCGTCCGCTGCTGGGAACGGCAGAGGGCAAGCGGTGGTAGTGGTTCGCCAGCAGTTGATAGTAGAAAAGAATGTCGTGCGGCCAGCGTTGCAGCCTATTCCTGCATCGATAAGCGACAGAAGTAACGGGATTATCGGTGTTCAATGGAATGTCTTGGGGTGGGAAATGGGTCAGGCTCATAAGCAGTCGGTTCATGTAGTGGAAGCAGCGGAGCAGATCTCCGTACTGATGGATGGCGAACTGGCGCCGCACGAAGTCGATGCCGTGCTGGGCCTCGCGAAAAGCGATGCCGGCATGTCCGACTGGACCACTTACCAGTTGATCGGCGACACGCTGCGCTCGGAAGAGCTGACGCACGCGGGCTCCACCGCCGATTTCCTCTCTCGTTTCTCCGCACGCCTGGAAGCCGAGCCGCACGTACTGGTGCCGGCAGTGGCGCAGGCCAGTGCCCGCCACCGCCTGCTGGTCAGGCCATCGTGGGTGCGCCGCGTGATGCCTGGCACGGCGATCGCCGCCGCGGTCGCGGCGGTCAGCTGGGTGGTCGTGCCGCAGATGCGCGGGCCTGCCACGCTGGGCACGCCGGACGCCGTGGTGGCGCGTGCCGACCAGCCTGCTGCCGGCCAGCCGGCTGGCATCGTCACCGTGGCCGCCGAAGCGCCCCAGATGATCCGCGACCCGCGACTGGACGAATATCTGCGTGCCCATCGCACGTCGGTGGCAACGGAAGCGTTCGTGCCGACCATGCGCACGGTTGCCAACGGTGCAAACTTCACTCAGGAAAGTACGCAGGAATAATGCCGGACATGCATAAAGGAGTGTCGCCCGCCTATGTAGCGGGCGCGCAGAAAATCAGGGCCCTGCGTAGGTCCTTTTTTCTGGCCTTGTGTCTGAGCGCTGCAGCGGCCACCGCGCAGCCTTCGGACAGTACGCTGAACCGACGCGACGCCACCGCCTGGCTCAACAAGATCCACAAAGCCGCACAGCAAGAGAACTATGTCGGCACGCTGATCTATCAGCGCGGCAGCGTCATGCACGCCTCGCGTATTCAGCATTACAGCGATCTCGTCCACAACGAGTACGAACGCCTGGAAACGCTCGACGGCAAGCCGCGCGAGGTGCTGCGGCAGAACGACGTGGTGCACAGCCTGATTCCCGAGGCCAAGCTGGTGGTGGTGGAAAAGCAGGAAGCCAAGGACCGCTTCCCCGCGCTGCTCGCCACCAACAAGAACGACGTGCTGGACCTGTACGACATGCGCAAGATGCCCGCCGAGCGCGTGGCCGGCATGGAGTGCGAGGTCTTTGCGCTGGAGCCGCACGATGCCGCGCGCTACGCGGTGCGCCTGTGGGCGGAAAAAAACTCCGGCCTGCTGATGCGCGCGCAGACCATCGGCGAAGGCGGCAAGGTGCTGGAACAGGTGGCGTTTTCGCAGGTGCAGATCGGCGTGCCATCCGAGAAGCAGCGCATCCTCGGCGCGATCAAGAATTCCAGCGGCTGGAATCACTATGAGGTGACCTACCAGCCGGCCAATATCGCCGACGAGGGCTGGTCGATCACCGTGCCGCTCAAGGGTTTCCAGAAGATCCGCGAAGTCCGCCGGCCGCTTGGCGAACTGCGCGCGCCGCCCCCGGGCAATGCGCGCGGGCAGGTCTTCGAAGTGCTGCAGGTCGTCTACAGCGACGGGCTGACCGGCCTGTCGGTCTTTATCGAGCCGGTTTCCGAGCAACGTGTGCGCCGCGAAGGCGTGGCCGCGCTCGGCGCGACCCAGGTCGTGGTGCGCCGGATTGCCGATTACTGGATCACCGTGGTGGGCGAGGTGCCGGCGAGCACCGTCCGCCAGTTTGCGACGGCCGTGGAATATCGCCCTCCCAAGGCGGTACACTGAGCTTGACGCAGGTGCAGCCGACGCCGCCGGACCTTGTCCCGGCGCCGGCTCCATGAAACCTGTGCAGGGGTCCCCGCCACGGGATCACATCCAGTCGGTTTTTCTTCTTTTCGCTGAATCCCGGGAGTTGTCGATGATGTTCAGATCTCCAGCCCTGGCGCGGGCCGTGGTCATGGCTGCCATGATGCTGCTCGGCCCTACCGTTGCCGAAGTCAGCCACGCCCAGGCTGCCGCCTCCACCTACAACCTGCCCGATTTCACCGACCTGGTGGAAAAGGCCAGCCCGGCCGTGGTCAATATCCGCACCACCGAACTTGTGCGCCAGCGCGGCGGGCCCGGCGGCGATGACGACATGGCGGAATTCTTCCGGCGCTTCTTCGGCGTGCCAATGCCTGGTGCCCCGGCGCCCGGCGCCCCCCGCCGCGGCCAGCAGCCGCAGCCGGAAGAGCAGAGCCGCGGCGTGGGTTCGGGCTTCATCATCAGCCAGGACGGCTACGTGATGACCAACGCGCACGTGGTGGCCGACGCCGAAACCATCTATGTGACGCTGCCCGACAAGCGTGAATTCAAGGCCAAGCTGATCGGCTCCGACAAGCGCACCGACGTGGCGCTGCTCAAGGTCGAGGCCACCGGCCTGCCGCGCCTGCCGCTGGGCGATTCCAACAAGGTCCGCGCCGGCGAATGGGTGCTGGCGATCGGCTCGCCGTTCGGGCTGGACAACAGCGTGACCGCCGGCATCGTCTCGGCCAAGGGCCGCGACACCGGCGACTACCTGCCGTTCATCCAGACCGATGTGGCGGTCAACCCCGGCAACTCCGGCGGCCCGCTGATCAACCTGCGCGGCGAGGTGATCGGCATCAACTCGCAGATCTACAGCCGCAGCGGCGGCTATATGGGCATCTCGTTCGCGATCCCGATCGACGAGGCCATGCGCGTGACCGAGCAGCTCAAGGCCACGGGCCGCGTGACGCGCGGCCGCATTGCCGTGGCAATCGGCGACGTCACCAAGGAGGTGGCCGATTCGCTGGGCCTGGGCCGTGCGCGCGGCGCGCTGGTCGGCAGCGTGGAGCCGGGCGGTCCTGCCGAGAAGGCGGGCATCGAGCCCGGCGATATCATCCTGAAGTTCAACGGCCGCGATATCGAACGCGCCTCGGACCTGCCGCGCATGGTGGGCGAGACCAAGCCGGGTACGCGCGTGCCGCTGCAGCTGTGGCGCAAGGGTGCGACCCGCGACGTCACGATCACGGTTACCGAGCTGGAACCGGATGGCAAGACCAAGGCGCGCGGCAATGCCACGCCCAAGGACGACAGCACCGCGCCGGCCAGCAAGCCCAACGCGCTGGGCCTGGTGGTCAGCGACCTGCCCGATGCACGCCTGAAGGAGCTCAAGCTCAAGTCCGGCGTCGAGGTGGAAGTGGCCGACGGCCCGGCACTGCGTGCCGGCATCCGGCCGGGCGACATCATCCTGCGGCTGGGCGACACGGACGTGACCAACGCCCGCCAGTTCAACGAGCTGGTGCGCGGCCTGGACAAGAGCCGGATCGCCGCGGTGTTCGTGCGGCGCGGCGACGCCACCCAGGTGCTGACGCTGCGCCCGGGCGCCACGTCCAGCCGCTGAGCCGCAGTGGCTGCGCCATGACCAGCTTGCCCGCGCTGACCCTGTACGGCCGGGCATACTGCCATTTGTGCGATGATATGAAGGTCGCGCTGGAGCCACTCCGGCGCGATTTTTCTTTCACCCTGCATGAGGTGGATGTCGATGCCGACGCGGGGCTGGAAGACCGCTTCGGCGAACTGGTGCCGGTGCTGATGTCGGGCGCGCCGGCCGACCTGCAAGACGACGCGAAGCCGCTTTGTCACTATTTCCTCGACGCGGCGGCGGTAAGGGTGTGGCTTGAGGCACATGGTGCCGCGCACACCACCCGCTGAATGCCGCCCGCGGCCGTGTCACGCCGCCATTTGACGACCCGGAAGTCATTGAAAATCCGGTAAAATTGCGGATTGGCGCAAAAATTGCACCCCCCGAACCTGCGGTACGCCCGCGCACGCCTTGCGGCGCGCGGCGCCGGGCCGCTCAACCGCTTGTTGCCGCCCGGGCCCTCATGCCGGCGCTCCCCTGAACACTAGATGGACCATATCCGTAATTTTTCGATCATTGCCCATATCGACCATGGGAAGTCCACCCTGGCCGACCGGATTATTCAGCTTTGTGGAGGGCTGTCGGATCGGGAGATGGAAGCGCAGGTCCTCGATTCGATGGATATCGAAAAAGAGCGCGGCATCACCATCAAGGCACAGACCGCCGCGCTCAGCTACAAGGCGCGCGACGGCCAGGTATACAACCTGAACCTGATCGACACCCCGGGGCACGTCGACTTCAGCTATGAAGTGAGCCGCTCGCTGTCCGCCTGCGAAGGTGCGCTGCTGGTAGTGGACGCCTCGCAGGGCGTCGAGGCGCAGACCGTGGCCAACTGCTACACCGCGATCGAGCTGGGCGTGGAGGTGGTGCCGGTGCTCAACAAGATCGACCTGCCGCAGGCCGACCCCGATAACGCGATCCAGGAGATCGAGGACGTGATCGGCATCGATGCGCAGGACGCCACGCCGTGCTCGGCCAAGACCGGGCAGGGCGTGCAGGACGTGATCGAGGCGCTGATCGCCAAGGTGCCGCCGCCCAAGGGCGACCCCGACGCACCGCTGCAGGCACTGATCATCGACTCGTGGTTCGACAACTACGTGGGCGTGGTGATGCTGGTGCGCGTGGTCAACGGCACGCTGCGCACCAAGGACAAGGTGCTGCTGATGGCCACCGGCTCGCAGCACCTGGTGGAGCAGGTAGGCGTGTTCACGCCCAAGTCGATCCAGCGCGATGCGCTGACCGCGGGCCAGGTGGGCTTTGTCATCGCCGGCATCAAGGAACTGAAGGCGGCCAAGGTGGGCGACACCATCACCACCATGCAGCGCAAGGCCGAAGCGCCGCTGCCGGGCTTCAAGGAAGTCAAGCCGCAGGTGTTCGCGGGCCTGTACCCGGTGGAAGCCAACCAGTACGAGGCACTGCGCGAGTCCCTGGAAAAGCTGCGGCTCAACGATGCCTCGCTGCAATTCGAGCCGGAAGTGTCGCAGGCGCTGGGCTTCGGCTTCCGCTGCGGCTTCCTCGGCCTGCTGCACATGGAGATCGTGCAGGAGCGCCTGGAGCGCGAATTCGACATGGACCTGATCACCACCGCGCCGACGGTGGTGTACCAGGTCGAGATGCGCGACGGCACCATGGTCACCGTGGAAAATCCGGCAAAGATGCCGGACCCGAGCAAGATCGAGGCGATCCTGGAACCGATCGTTACCGTCAACCTGTATATGCCGCAGGAATATGTCGGCTCGGTGATCACGCTGTGCACGCAGAAGCGCGGCTCGCAAATCAATATGAGCTACCACGGCAAGCAGGTGCAGCTGACCTACGAGATTCCGATGGCGGAAATCGTGATGGACTTCTTCGATCGCCTGAAGTCGGTGTCGCGCGGCTATGCGTCGATGGACTACGAGTTCAAGGAATATCGCCCGTCGGACGTGGTGAAGGTCGATATCCTGATCAACAGCGACAAGGTCGATGCGCTGTCGGTGATCGTGCACCGCTCGAATTCGCAGTACCGCGGCCGCGAGGTGGCGGCCAAGATGCGTGAGATCATTCCGCGCCAGATGTACGACGTGGCGATCCAGGCGGCCATCGGCTCGAATATCATTGCGCGCGAAAACGTCAAGGCGCTGCGCAAGAACGTGCTGGCCAAGTGCTACGGCGGCGATATCACGCGCAAGAAGAAGCTGCTTGAAAAGCAGAAGGCCGGCAAGAAGCGGATGAAGCAGGTCGGTACGGTCGAGATCCCGCAGGAGGCCTTCCTGGCTATCCTGCAGGTGGACGACAAGTAAGGCGCCGCGCCGGGCAGTGGCAGTGCCACGCGCGGCCGCTTGCCGCCGTGGTGACAGAACAGGCTGTACCAGGATTTCAAAAAACCAGAAGCCGTCATGAATTTTGCACTGATCCTTTTTGTGCTGGTGGTGATTACGGGCGTCGCGTGGGTTGCGGACAAGCTCGTGTTCGAGCGGCAGCGCCGTTCTTCGGCGCGGCTGGCGCTGGCCGAGTTCGATTCGCGCCAGGCCAGCCTGCAGGGCAGCTTCGGCGCGGCGGAAGCTGACGCCACGCGCAAGCGCCTGGCCGAAGAAAAGCTGCGCCAGCCGTGGTGGCTGGAGTACTCGGCCAGTTTCTTCCCGGTGATCCTGGCGGTGTTCGTGCTGCGCTCGTTCGTGGTCGAGCCGTTCAAGATCCCGTCCGGCTCGATGATCCCGACGCTGCTGATCGGCGATTTCATCCTCGTCAACAAGTACGAGTACGGTATCCGCCTGCCGGTGGTGAACAAGAAGGTCGTGGAGATGGGCCAGCCGCAGCGCGGCGACGTGATGGTGTTCCGCTACCCGAAGGACCCGTCGCTCGACTACATCAAGCGCGTGATTGGCGTGCCGGGCGATGTGGTGCAGTACGCCAACAAGCGCCTGACCATCAACGGCAAGCCGGCCGAGTACACCGCGCTGCCGGACTTCCTTGACGAGGAGCGCCTGGCGTATTCCAGGCATTTCCGCGAAAAGCTGCCGAGTGGCGTCGATCATGGCATCCTGAACGACGCGGACCGCCCGGCGTTTGTCGCCGGCGCGGACCCGGATTTCCCGTACCGGGAAAACTGCACTTACAATCAGCAGGGAGTGACTTGCAAGGTACCTTCGGGTCACTATTTCGTCATGGGTGACAACCGGGACAACAGCCTGGATTCCCGTTACTGGGGCTTCGTGCCGGACGAGAATATCGTCGGCAAGGCGTTTGTGATCTGGATGAACCTGGGCAATTTCGGACGCGTGGGATCGTTCAAGTAAGAAGAATCTCCGCGGCGCAAGAACACTCAACACCAAAAGAGGGCAAGCGCGATGGGTCGACTTGGGAAGGCGGGGGCAAGGAATCCGGCACGACGCCGGGCAGGCATGGGCGGGTTTTCCGTCTGGACGCTGCTGGTGATCGTGGTGTTCGTGATCGGCGTGGCCTTGCCGGCCCTGCGCGCGATCCCGAGCCTGGTGGAATATTTTTCGGTCAAGCGCGCCGCCAGCTATGCCAAGCAGCGCGCCGCCAACAAGCGTGAAGTGGTCGAGTTCTTTGAGAAGCAGGCAGTCATCGACCGGATTACCGCAGTAAAGGGCGAGGATCTCCTGGTCCGGGAAGACGAGAACGGCACCATCCAGTCGGTCGATTTCTCGTACCGTACCGAGGTGCCCGTCTACGGACCCCTGAGCCTACTGATTACCTATTCAGGAACGCAGCACTGATATGAACCTCGACGCCTTGCAGCAACGACTCGGCTACCGATTCAGCAAGCCCGAATTGCTGCAACAGGCGCTGACGCACCGCAGCCACAGCGCCCAGCACAACGAACGCCTTGAATTCCTGGGCGATTCGGTGCTCAACTGCGCCGTGGCGGACATGCTCTATGGCATGTTCGGCAAGCTCGACGAGGGTGACCTGTCGCGCGTGCGGGCCAACCTGGTCAAGCAGCAGGCACTGTATGAGATTGCCCAGATGCTGCAGTTGTCCGACACCCTGCGCCTGGGCGAGGGCGAACTGAAGAGCGGGGGCTTTCGCCGCCCGTCGATCCTGGCCGATGCGCTCGAAGCCATCGTCGGCGCGGTGTTCCTGGACGCCGGCTTCGATGCCGCGCGCGCGCTGATCCGCAAGCTCTATATCCCGATCCTGGAGCAGGTCGATCCGCGCACGCTGGGCAAGGACGCCAAGACCCTGCTGCAGGAATACCTGCAGGGCCACAAGATTGCCCTGCCGCAATATAACGTAATCGCCACACACGGGGCCGCGCACAGCCAACAGTTTGAAGTCGAGTGCACGGTGCCTAAACTGGAAGTCCGGGTGTTCGGCACCGGCGCCTCGCGGCGCGCCGCCGAGCAGGCCGCCGCCAAGCTGGCCCTGGACGAAGTCCAGAAGCTGGTGCCGCAGCTGCTCAAGCGCAGCCGCGCCGAGCGTACCGGAAAGACCCGCAAGCAACCCGTGCCGCAAGACCCACAGCTGTCTCTCAGGTTGAAGGAATGACCGAATCTACCCATCCGCAGCAAGACGCGGCGGATACCCCGGCCGCGGCGTTCCGCTGCGGCACCGTGGCCATCGTCGGCCGCCCCAACGTGGGCAAGTCCACGCTGATGAACGCGCTGGTCGGCCAGAAGATCAGTATCACCTCGCGCAAGGCGCAGACCACGCGGCATCGCATCGTCGGCATTCAGACCACGGATGACGCGCAGTATGTGTTCGTCGACACGCCGGGTTTCCAGACCCGCCACGCCAGCGCGCTGAACCGTTCGCTGAACCGCGCGGTCACGTCCACGCTGTCGTCGGTGGACCTGGTGCTGTTCGTGGTCGAGGCCGGCTACTACGGCGCCGACGACGAGAAGGTGCTGTCGCTGCTGCCCAAGAACACGCCGGTACTGCTGATCGCCAACAAGCTGGACCGCGTCAATGGCGAGAATCGCTCGGAAGTGATGATGCCCTTCCTGGAAAAGATGGGGCAGCAGTTCCCGTTCCGCGAAGTGGTGCCGATGACGGCCAAGACCCGTGACCATATCGCGCGCCTGTTCGAGATCATCCGTCCCTACCTGCCGGAAGGCGAGCCGATGTACGACGCCGACGCCATGACCGACCGCAGCGAGCGCTTCCTGGCCTCGGAGATCATCCGCGAGAAGGTGTTCCGCTGGACCGGCGACGAACTCCCGTACACCAGCACCGTGATCATCGACAAGTTCGAGACCGAAGGCCGCCTGCGCCGCGTCTTTGCCACCATCCTGGTCGAGCGCGATGCGCACAAGGCCATGATCATCGGCAACAAGGGTGCCAAGCTCAAGCAGATCTCCACCGAGGCGCGCCTGGACATGGAAAGACTGTTCGACGGCAAGGTCTATCTGGAAATGTGGATCAAGGTGAAGAGCGGCTGGGCCGACAACGAAGCAGGGTTGCGCGCGTACGGCTACGAGTGAGCAAAAAGGCGAGCCACCGGTGAGCAAGACGGCTGATATCGCACGCGTGCCGGCGCCCCGCGCCCGCCGCGCCGACCCCGTGGTCGACGAGGCCGCCGAACTGCTCGACAGCAGGGCGCTGCCCGGCATGGCCGACGCCGCTGCGCGGGCGATGATGGACCGCGCCATGCGCATCGTGCCGGCGCGCCCCGAATCGCGCGTGGCCGAACAGCCGGGCTTCGTGCTGCACGCCTGGCCGTATCGCGAGACCAGCCTGATCCTGGACCTGTTCACGCGCGACTACGGCCGCATCTCGATGGTGGCCAAGGGGGCCAAGCGCCCGCACTCGGCGTTGCGCGCTGTGCTGCAGCACTTCCATCCGGTGTCGGTGTCATGGAGCGGGCGCGGCGAGGTCAAGACCCTGACCAAGGCCGAGTGGGTCGGCGGCATGCCGCCGCTGGCCGGCGATGCGCTGCTGTCGGCGTTCTACCTGAACGAGCTGCTGATGCGCTTCTGCCCGCGCGAGGACGCGCATCCGGCCTTGTTCCGCCATTACCTGACAACGCTGACGCGGCTGGCGCACGGCGAGCAAGCCGGGCTGGTGCTGCGCGGCTTTGAACGCGTGCTGCTGCAGGAAACCGGCTTCGCGGTGGCCTTCGACCAGTGCCTGAGCACCGGCGAGCGGGTCCTGCCCGGCCTGGACTATGTCTACCAGCCCGAGCGCGGCGTGCGCCGCGCGCAGCCGAGCGACCCCTCTTCGTGGCCGGTAGTGTCGGGCCAGACGCTGCTGGACATGGCGCAGGACGACTACAGCCGCGCGCAGACCGCCGCGCAAAGCCGCGCGCTGATGCGTTTCCTGCTGCATTATTATCTGCAAGGCGCGCCGCTGAAGACGCGCCAGATACTGATCGACCTGCAGTATCTCTGACCGACTAGAACCCTCCGACTTACTCCTGCTCCTGCTCGCATGATCTTCCACGCAAATCCGGGCGTCATCGACCTTGGCGTCAATATCGACCACGTCGCCACGCTGCGCAATGCGCGCGGCACCGTGTATCCCGATCCCATCCGTGCCGCGCTGCTGGCGGAACAGGCCGGCGCCGACCTGATCACGCTGCACCTGCGCGAAGACCGCCGCCATATCCGCGATGCCGACGTGCGCGCGCTGCGTCCGCAACTGGCCACGCGCATGAACCTGGAATGCGCGATCACGCAGGAAATGCTCGACATCGCCTGCGAGATCCGCCCGCAGGACGTGTGCCTGGTGCCGGAGCGCCGCGAGGAAGTGACCACCGAGGGCGGCCTGGATGTGGCCGGGCGCTTCGAGCAGGTCAAGGCGGCGTGCGCGCAGCTGGCCGGTGCGGGCATCCGCGTGTCGCTGTTCATCGATGCCGATGCCGGCCAGATCGCCGCCGCGGCCGCGTGCGGCGCGCCGGTGATCGAGCTGCATACCGGCCGCTACGCCGATGCGCATACGCCCGATGAGCAGGCGATCGAGTTCCGCCGCATCGCCGATGGCGTCGATGCCGGCCAGAAGCACGGGCTGGTGGTCAACGCTGGCCACGGCCTGCACTACACCAACGTGCAGCCGATTGCCGCGCTGCCCGGCATCAAGGAGCTGAACATCGGCCACGCGATCGTCGCGCATGCGGTGTTCGCGGGCTGGGAGAACGCGGTGCGCGAGATGAAGGCCATCATGGTCGCCGCGCGCCTGGGCACGCAATATCCTGCCGGGGGCACCCCGGCGTGATCTACGGCGTCGGCACCGACATCATCCAGATCGCCCGCGTGCAGGGCGTGATGGAACGCACCAACGGCCGCTTTGCCGAGAAGGTGCTGGGCCCGGATGAACTGGCCAAGTACCACGCCCGCAAGGCGCGTTCCGAAAAGCGCGGCCTGGCCTTCCTGGCCACGCGCTTCGCCGCCAAGGAAGCGTTCTCCAAGGCCATCGGCCTGGGTATGCGCTGGCCGATGACGTGGCGCGCCATGGAACTGATGAACCTGCCGTCGGGCGAGCCGACACCGGTATGCCATGGCGAACTGGCTGCATGGCTGGCGGAACGCGGGCTCGCCGTGCGGGTCAGTGTCAGTGACGAACATGATTACGCAGTCGCCTTCGCCATTGCCGAGCGCACGGGCGGGGCGGCGTCCCAACCTACAGCTTTGTGAATCCAACCACTTCCATGTCCAAGAAGAATTCCGGCAAGCGGCCGGGCCCGGTGGTCCTCGACGTCGCCGGCAAGCAGCTCGACGCGGAGGACGCGCGCCGCATCGCGCATCCGCTGACCGGCGGCGTGATCCTGTTCGCGCGCAATTTCGAGTCGCGCGCGCAACTGCAGGCGCTGACGCGCGCAATCCGCGCGGTGCGCGACGACGTGCTGATCTGCATCGACCATGAAGGCGGGCGCGTGCAGCGCTGCAAGACCGACGGCTTCACCCACCTGCCGGCGATGCACCGCCTGGGCGAGCTGTGGGAGCGCGACGTGCTGGCCGCGACCAAGGCGGCTGTCGCCTGCGGCTACGTGCTGGCCGCCGAGCTGCGCGCCTGCGACATCGACCTGAGCTTCACCCCGGTGCTGGACCTGGACTATGGGCGCAGTGCCGTGATCGGCGACCGCGCCTTCCACGCCGACCCGCGCGTGGTGTCGATGCTGGCCGGCCACCTGAACCACGGCCTGCTGCTGGCGGGCATGAGCAACTGCGGCAAGCATTTCCCCGGCCACGGCTATGTCGAGGCCGATTCGCACGTGGCGATCCCGGTCGACGAGCGCCCGCTGGACCAGATTCTCGGCCAGGATGCGCGCCCGTACGAATGGCTGGGGCTGTCGCTGTCGTCGGTGATGCCGGCGCACGTGATCTACCCCAAGGTCGACCCGAACCCGGCCGGCTTCTCGCGCTACTGGCTGCAGGACGTGCTACGCGCGCAACTGGGCTTCGAGGGCGTGATCTTCAGCGACGACCTCAGCATGGAAGGCGCCAGCGTGGCCGGCAACGTCACCGAGGCCGCGCGTGCCGCGCTGAGCGCGGGCTGCGACATGGTGCTGATCTGCAACCATCCGGACCGCGCCGACCAGTTGCTGACCGAGCTGGACACGGGCATCGACAAGACCTCGCAGCGCCGCATCCGCAAGCTGTTCGCGCGCAGGAAGCCGCTGGACTGGAACAAGCTGCACCAGGAAGGCGAGTACCGCGCCGCGCTGCGCACGCTGAAGGAGCACGACCTGATCGCCTGACCGGGTCTCGTGCAGAAACAAAAATGGCAGCCGAGGCTGCCATTTTTATTGACCGGCCCCGCGCTGAAGCGGGGCGAAGCAAGCGCCTTAGTTGGCGCGGCTGCGGTATTCGCCGGTGCGGGTGTCGATTTCGATCTTGTCGCCGATGTTGCAGAACAGCGGCACTTGCAGCTCGAAGCCGGTGTTGATCTTTGCGCCCTTGAGCACCTTGCCCGACGAGGTGTCGCCCTTGACGGCCGGCTCGGTGTAGACGATCTCACGGACCAGCGTGGTCGGCATTTCGACCGAGATGGCCTTGTCGTTGTAGAACACCACTTCGACGTTCATGCCGTCCTCGAGGTAGTTCAGCGAGTCACCCATGCTGTCCTTCTCGACTTCGTACTGGTTGTATTCGGTGTCCATGAACACGTACATCGGGTCAGCGAAGTACGAGTAGGTGCATTCGCGGCGCTCGAGCACCACCACTTCGAACTTGTCGTCGGCCTTGAACACCGACTCGCCCGGTGCGTCCGTCAGCAGGTTCTTGTACTTCATCTTGACCACAGCGGCGTTGCGGCCCGACTTGTTGTATTCGGCCTTCTGCACGACCATCGGATCGCCGCCGATCATGAACACGTTACCGACGCGGAGTTCCTGTGCGATTTTCATCTGAACTGATTTCCTGAAAAATAAAGTCTAGGAATTTGGAATGGCGAAGGCGCGCTGCCGGCGTTCCCGCGGTAAGCCCGCGAGAGCCAGGATCCACGCGCTCGCGACCCCGTGCCCAGCTTGCTTTCAGGCCTTTGCCCGGCGTTGCATCAACGCCAGGACAAGACCCTGGTTTTCCGGCCCGGTCGCCATTTGGATCAACCGGTTATTTTACCTGATTTTCGCAAAACGCCACCAGGTTGGCGGCAAGGTCGCCGGGGTGCTGCAAACGCCGCTCCCAGCGCGGCGCGATTGCCGCTAGTGCCGGCAGCTGCGCACGCAGGCGCGGCCAGTTCACGGCGTTGCCGTAGCCGTTCCAGGCGTGCCAGAAATCCGTCAGCGCGGCCGCTGCCTCCGGGGCCACCCCGCCCTGGCCGAACAGGTCGAGCCAGGCGTCCAGCTTGACCCGGTGCGCGGCGTCGTCCTGGGGGTAGATGTGCCAGACCAGCGGCCGCGCTGCCCATTGCGCGCGCACGAAGGAATCCTCGCCGCGCACGAAATTGAGGTCGCAGGCCCACAGCAGCTCGTCATAGTGCTCTTGCCTCACGAAGGGGATGGCCTGCGCGCACAGGCTGCCGCGTTCCACCGGCGCGCCAGGCTGCAGCGGGACGCCCAGCCATTCCGCCACCTGGCTGGCGGCCAGGCCGGCGGGGACGAGGCAGTGGATGGCCTCGCCGCCGGCGCGCCATTGTTCCAGCAGCGCCGGCAGGGCGGGGTTGCGGTAGGCGAACAGGCTCACGCGCAGCGCATCGGGCCGTGGTGTCACGCCAAGCCGGTGCCACAGGGCCGCCTGCGCTGCCGCACCGCTCAGGAACGCCTGGCGTTGCCCGCCCAGCATCGATTCACGCAGCAGGCCGCCGGTGCCGGGCTCGAAACCGGGGAAGAAGAAGTGCTTGACCAGCGGCAACCGCGGATGGGGTGAGGGCATCGCGTGGTGTTCGCGCACCCAGGGCTCGGCGCTCAGGTATTCCAGGTTGATCCAGGCGGGTTTGGGCTGGCGCGCCGCCATGCGGTCGAGGAAGGCCTGCGGCAGGTGGCAGGCAAAGGCTTCGATGACGGCGTCGTGGGGCGTGGCGTCGCCGGTGCTGTCCCGTGCGCCGGGCTGCCACGGGCGGATCTCGACGCCGGCCAGGTGCTGCACGGCGGCGCTGGGATCGAGCTCCGGCGCCAGGCGGGCGAAGCTTGCCAGGTCATCGACCCATAGCCGCACCGCGTGCCCGTGCTCCTGCGCCAGCTGGCGGGCCAGCCGCCAGCAGACGCCGATGTCGCCGAAGTTGTCGATCACGGTGCAGAAGATGTCCCAGGAGCGGATAGGCATGTGTGTGCGGTAGGGTGTGGGGGGGCGCGGGCAGGGCGTCCGCGGAATTGCTCTAAACTTGCGATTTTAGAGGCCACGCCGCTTTGGTGCGCGCTGGCCCGCAGCGGTCACCGTCCCCACATGTCAGAGCAGCAACCCGATTCCCCGAATCCCGCCGACGAGGTACCGGCCGAGGCGCATGCCGACGTGCCCGCCGACGTGCCCGCCGATAAGCCGGCCGACAAGCAGCCCGATGCGCTGGCCGCCGATGCGCCGGCCGAACCGTTTGACGCCCGCCCGGTCATCTCCCGTCTGCCGGGCCTGCCCGGTGTATACCGCTATTTCGACGCCAACGGCAATGTGCTGTACGTGGGCAAGGCGCGCGACCTGAAGAAGCGGGTATCGAGCTATTTCAACAAGACCCAGCTATCGCCGCGCATTGCGATGATGGTGGCGCGCATTGCCCGCATCGACACCACGGTGGTGCGCACCGAGGCCGAGGCGCTGCTGCTCGAGAACAACCTGATCAAGGCGCTGGCGCCGCGCTACAACATCCTGTTCCGTGACGACAAGTCGTACCCGTTCCTCAAGCTGACCGGGCACCGCTTTCCGCGCATGGCGTACTACCGCGGCGCCACCGACCGCAAGCACCAGTATTTCGGGCCGTTCCCGAGCGCCTATGCCGTGCGCGAGAGCATGCAGATCCTGCAGAAGGTGTTCCAGCTGCGCACCTGCGAGGACACCGTCTTCAACAACCGCACGCGGCCGTGCCTGCTGCACCAGATCCATCGTTGCACCGGGCCGTGCGTCAACGCCATCAGCGAAGAGGACTACGCGCGCGATGTCACTAACGCGGCGCGCTTCCTGCAAGGCCGCCAGACCGAGGTGCTGGAGGGCCTGCAGGGCAAGATGGAGCAGCACGCCGGGCGGCTGGAATTCGAGCAGGCTGCGGCGGTGCGCGACCAGATCGCGGCGCTGTCGACCGTGCTCAAGCGCCAGGCGGTGGAAGAGGTGGGCGGGCAGGCGCGCGACATCGACGTGCTGGCCGTCGCCGTGGAGGGCGGGCGCGCCTGCGTCAACCTGGCCATGGTGCGCGGCAGCCGGCATCTGGGCGACAAGGCGTACTTCCCGGCGCATGCCGACGAAGCGGCGATGATCGTCGAGGATGCCGATGAACGCGCGGATGACGGTGCGGAGGGGGCGGACAGCGCCCAAGCCGCGCCGCCGCTGACCGTCGACCGTATCGCCACGCGCGTGCTGTCGGCCTTCATGGTGCAGCATTACCTGGAGCAGCCGGCGCCGCCCATCATCGTCGTCAGCCATGCGCTGGACGATGCCACGGTGCTCGAGGCGCTGACGCTGCACGCCGGACGCAAGGTCACGCTGGTGCGCCAGCCCCAGGGCCAGCGCAAGGTCTGGCTGGAGATGGCGCAGCAGGGCGCGGCGCTGGCGCTGTCGCGCCGCCTGGCCGAGCAGGGCAGCCACGAAGCCCGCACGCGCGCGCTGGCCGAAACCATCGGGCTGGACCTGGAGGACCTGGCGCTGCTGCGCGTGGAATGCTTCGACATCAGCCATACCGCCGGCGAGGCCACCCAGGCGTCGTGCGTGGTGTACCACCACCATGACATGCAGAACAGCGAATACCGTCGCTACAACATCCAGGACATCATTCCCGGCGATGACTACGCGGCCATGCGCCAGGTGCTGACGCGGCGCTACCAGAAGCTGGTCGAGCAGATCCAGGAGGACGGCGGCATGGAGGCCGGCGGCGAAGCCGCGGCCCTGGTGCCGCAGATCGTGCTGATCGACGGCGGCAAGGGCCAGGTCGAGGTGGCGCGGCAGGTATTCGAGGAGCTGGGGCTGGATATCGGCCTGCTGGTCGGCGTGGCCAAGGGCGAGGGCCGCAAGGTCGGCCTGGAGACGCTGGTGTTTGCCGATGGCCGCCCCTCGCTGGAGCTGGGGCAGGGCAGCGCCGCGCTGATGCTGGTGGCGCAGATCCGCGACGAGGCGCACCGCTTTGCCATCACCGGCATGCGCGCGCGCCGCGCCAAGACGCGCACCACCTCGCGGCTGGAAGAGATCGAGGGCATTGGCGCGCGCCGGCGCCAGAAGCTGCTGACCCGCTTCGGCGGGCTGCGCGGCGTGATGGCTGCCAGCATCGATGAGTTGGCCAGCGTCGAGGGCATTTCACGCGGCCTGGCCGAAGAGATCTACCGGCAGCTGCACTGATCGCGCCTGCCGCGCTTTGCGGCGGCCGTGCAGGAAAATGGCCAATGATGGTCGATTGGCCCGGAAATCGGCGACAATCGCAAGATTGGTTACCGTCCCCCCGCCGCCCGAGTTCCATGCCCTTCAATATCCCGATCCTGCTGACCTGGCTTCGCGTCGCCATGATTCCCCTGGTGGTAGGGGTCTTCTACCTGCCGGACGCATGGCTGCCGATGCACACCAAGAACCTGACGGCGGCGTCGTTCTTCATCATCGCCGCGGTGACGGACTGGCTGGACGGGTTTCTTGCGCGACGCTGGAACCAGACGTCATCGTTTGGCGCTTTCCTGGATCCGGTCGCCGACAAGCTGATGGTGACGGCGGCGCTGCTGTCGCTGCTGGCGCTGGGGCGGGTCACCGATCTGATTGCGCTGGTGATCATCGGGCGTGAGATCACCATCTCGGCGCTGCGCGAATGGATGGCGCAGATCGGCGCTTCCAAAAGCGTCGCGGTGAATTTCCTCGGCAAGCTCAAGACCACCGTGCAGATGATTGCGATCCCGCTGCTGCTGTACAGCGACCGCCTGCTTGGCTTCGATGCCCATCTGCTCGGCACGTGGATGATCTATGTGGCGGCGGTGCTGACGCTGTGGTCGATGTTCTATTACATGAAGCTGGCATGGCCGCAGATCCGCGAGCGCAGTGGGGTGGTGGCGCGCGCCGGCGCGCCGAAGTGAAAAGAATTTCGAAAAAGGTGTTGACGAGGAGAGCCGTTCTTTGCATAATCTCATTCTCGTTGCTGACGACGCAAACGAAAGCAGCGAGATAAGGTTGGTTTAGCGCAAGATGTTGTGAAATAACAGCGTGTTGCGGCATAAAACACCTTAGTTTGATTTCGGTGGTGCCCCTGCGGGAGTAGCTCAGTTGGTAGAGCGCAACCTTGCCAAGGTTGAGGTCGCGAGTTCGAGACTCGTCTCCCGCTCCAGGTTAAAGAAGGTCCGGCAGCGTGATCACGCGATGCGGGGCTGGCAGTAAAAGTTGTATGCGGGAGTAGCTCAGTTGGTAGAGCGCAACCTTGCCAAGGTTGAGGTCGCGAGTTCGAGACTCGTCTCCCGCTCCAATCCCCAAAGGGAAGCAACGCTTCCCTTTTTGTTTGGGTTGAATCGCCGCAAGCAGTTTGCCGAAGATGCGCTCCGGCAGCATTGGCTGAATGCGGATACAATCCAGCAGCACGTCACCTGGCGGGGTGGCAGAGTGGTTATGCAGCGGCCTGCAAAGCCGTGTACGCCGGTTCGATTCCGACCTCCGCCTCCAGTTGCATGCAGAACGGCGCCTCGCGGCGCCGTTTTTGTTTTCCGCGCCCGCTTCGGGCACATCTCTCGTTTCCATGACAGCAAGCAGGCACCGGACTGCCCGCCATCTCCCTGGCGCTGGCACGTGGCGGGCATGTTACATTACTCCTGTCGTACGCTCTTCGGGGGGCTTCGCAAGATGGATCGCGGGGCAGCATGTCAATCGCCATCCCCGATCCGTGACGCGCCGCCGGCGTGTCCGGGGCCGCTGCGGCACTTCCCGTTCTTCCCCGTTCCGATGCTGCTGCCGATTGTTGCGGCGACTGTCCCGCGCTGACCGCTGGTGCGCGCCGGATGCGCTGTTGTGGTTGCCAGGGCAGGGAACGGGTTAGCCGTTCAGCCCCTGACACGAGGAATCCCGCACGCATGCATCACGCCACCCCGCTCATCAGTACCATCGTCGGCGGTATCGTCCTGGCCTTTATCCTTGGCGCCGTCGCCAGCCGGCTGCGCCTGCCGCCGTTGATCGGCTATCTATGCGCGGGCATCGTGGTCGGGCCGCATACGCCCGGCTACACCGCTGATCAGGCGCTGGCGCCGGAGTTGGCCGAGCTTGGCGTGATCTTGCTGATGTTCGGCGTGGGGCTGCATTTCTCGATCAAGGATCTGATGGCGGTCAAGCGCATCGCCATCCCCGGCGCGGTGGTGCAGATCGGCATTGCCACGCTGATGGGCATGCTGGTGGCCTGGGGCTTCGGCTGGTCATGGGGGCAGGGGCTGGTGTACGGGCTGGCACTGTCGGTGGCCAGCACGGTGGTGCTGCTCAAGGCGCTGCAGGAACGTGACCTGGTGGAATCGCCGCAGGGCCGCATCGCGGTTGGCTGGCTGATCGTGGAAGACCTGGCGATGGTGCTGGCCCTGGTGCTGCTGCCGGCGATGGCGGGCCTGCTCGCCGGTTCCGGCGTCCCCTCGGGCGAAGCATCCGGCGAGGCCGCGCCGGGTACCAGTGAAGTGGTGTTTGCGATCTTCGCGACGCTGGGCAAGGTGGCCGCCTTTGTCGCGGTGATGCTGGTGATCGGCCGGCGCTTTATCCCGTGGATGCTGGAGCGCATCGTCTGGACCGGCAACCGCGAGATGTTCCGCCTGGGCGTGCTGGCGACGGCGCTGGGCGTGGCCTATGGCGCCTACGCACTCTTTGGCGTGTCGTTCGCGCTGGGCGCGTTCTTTGCCGGCATGGTGCTGGCCGAATCCGAATTCAGCCATCGCGCGGCCGAGGAGTCGCTGCCGCTGCGCGATGCCTTCGCCGTGCTCTTCTTTGTTTCCGTGGGCATGCTGTTCAACCCGATGGTGCTGGTCAACGACCCGTGGGGCGTGCTGGCGACGGTGTTTATCATCGTGGTCGGCAAGTCGCTGGCGGCGCTGGGCATCGTGCGCGCCTTCGGGCACTCGGGGCAGACCGGCATGACCATCGCCGTGAGCCTGGCGCAGATCGGCGAGTTCTCGTTCATCCTCGCCAGCCTTGGCGTCTACCTGAAGATCCTGCCCGAGCGGGGCCAGGCGCTGATCCTGGCCGGCGCGCTGCTGTCGATCATGCTCAATCCGGTGCTGTTCCACCTGCTCGACTTGTACACCGCACGCCGCAGCCGCGGCGCGGACCCGCAGCCGGCCTGAGGCGCGCGCCTGAGCCAGGCTCAGGCGCCGATCCGCGGCGCCATGGTGCGCAGATATTCGGTAAAGGCCAGCAAGCCCTGGGTCGGGAACTTGTCCTGGTGCACCACCAGCTGCAGCGGCCGCACGATGCGCGGCAGGCCGTCGCGGATCGCGACCAGCGTGCCGCGTTCCAGTTCATCGCGCACCACGTGCAGCGACAGGCAGCTGACGCCGAAGCCGCTCATCACGGCGCGCTTGATGGCCTCGGCGTTGCCCAGCTCCAGCGCGAAGCGCAACTCGCCCAGCAGCGGCACCAGCCGTTCCTCGATGACTTCGCGCGTGCCCGAGCCCGGCTCGCGCACGATCCACTCGGCATCGCGCAGCGCCACCAGGTCGTGCGGCGCGGCCGCCAGCGGATGCGAGGGCCCCACGATCACCACCATCTCGTCGTCGCACCAGCGCACGCTGCGCAGGTCGCGCTCATGGCTGGCGCCTTCGACCAGGCCGATATCGGCTTCGAACTGCAGCAGCGACTGCAGCACCTCGCGCGTATTGCCGATGCGCAGGTCCAGCGTGCATGGGCCGCTGCGCGAGTGACGGAAACCCGCCAGCAATGGCGGCAGCATATAGCTGCCGATGGTATTGCTGGCGGCAATGCGCAGCTGGACCCCGGTCTGGGTCGCGAAACGTTCCAGTTCCTGGGCCTGGTCCAGCAGCGACAGCGCGCGCGGGAAAAACTGGCGCCCGGTTTCATTGATGCTGAGGCGGCGGGCAACGCGGTCGAACAGCGGGCTGTCCAGGGCGCGCTCCAGTTCAGCCAGCGAGGCGCTCACGGCTGACTGCGACATCGCCAGCGCCTGCGCCGCCGCCATGGTGCTGCCATGCTGGGCGACGGCCACGAAGACGGATAGCTGGCGCAGCGTCAGGCGCAGGGGCCGGTGTTCGGGCCGGGGCGAAGGGTGGTGGGAGTCTGGGCGGGGATCCATATCGATAAAACAAATAATGCATAACGATATTACCCGTTTTACGGGTTAGGTGGGCGCCAGTACGCTTGAGTCACCAAAGCACACAACCCGAGCCTGCCATGTCTTCCGTCTCCGCCCCCCGCACCGCCCCCGCCGCCGCGCCGGCCTTGCCGCCGCCCTGGTCGCAGCGTTTGCTGACGCTGATCCCGCTGGGCGGCATTGCCTGGCTGGCGATGGTGCTGGCCGAGCATCCGGCCGTGTCGCGCTACGGCCTCAGTGCGTTGACGCTGGCCATGTGCGCCGGCATGGTCGCCGCGAATACGCTGCCGCGCCACTGGCTGGCGCCGCTGGCACCCGGGATGCAGGTTGCCCGCCACTATCTGCTGCGCATGGGCGTGGCGCTGTACGGGCTGCGCCTGACCTTTGCCTCGATCGTCGCGCTGGGCCTGCCGGGCATCGTGGTGCCGCTGACCATGCTGGTGGCCACGCTGCTGTTCGGCACCTGGGCGGGCACGACGTTCTTCGGCCTGAGCCGCCGCGAGGCGATCCTGGTCAGCTCGGGCAGCGCCATCTGCGGCGCGGCCGCGGCCATCGCCGTGTCGTCGGTGGTGCGCACCGACGACAAGCAGACCGCGGTGGCGGTGGCGACGGTGGTGCTGTTCGGCACCGTCGGCATGCTGCTCTATCCCTATCTGTATGAACTGGCGACCGGCCACTGGCACTGGGCCATCAGCGAGCGCATGTTCGGCATCTTCACCGGCGCCACGCTGCACGAAGTGGCCCAGGTGATCGCCGCCGGCAAGATGATCAGCGAGCCGACGGCCGACGCCGCCGTGGTGGCCAAGATGGTGCGCGTGCTGGCCCTGGGTCCGCTGCTGCTGGTGATGGCGCTGTGGCCGCAAGGCGGGTCGCAAGGGGAGCAAGGCGCTGCCGGCGGCAATCGCCTGCGCGGCATCCTGAAGTCGGTGCCGTGGTTCGCGGTGGGGTTTGTCGCGGTGATGGCGGTCAACTCGGCCGGCGCCGTGCCCACCGCCTGGAAGGCGCCGCTGATCGCGCTGGACAACTGGCTGCTGGCCTGTGCCATGCTGGCGATTGGCCTGCACACCCGCATCGGCGACCTATTGCGCGCCGGGCGTAAGCCGCTGGCGCTGGCCGGGGTGCTGTTTGTGTTCCTGATGGGAGTGGGTGCGCTGATGTGCTACGCGATGGCGTGAGGCGCGCCTGCAATGACCGGAACAGGGGGCGATGGCCCCCTTTTTTGCTTTTGGAGCGTTGCTTTGGAGCATTTCAAGGCCCTTCCGGCCCCGGCGTGGGCGGAGAAACGATGACTTGTGGTTATTAAGCGGGTCATCGTTATGCCCATGTTGCCGGGTTTCAGCCAGGCACGCGCCTTGTTTCTCAAGAGGCACGCGCCTTGTTTCTCAGGAGCATTCCAAGGCCCTTACCGGCCTCGGCGTGGGCGGAGAAACGGGGATGGGCTATACCGTGAACGGCAGCGCTGCGATGACCGACATTCCAATGGTGCGCGCTCTCGGCCTGGCATGCCGTGGAGTGAGCCCGCACATGAGCCTGGTCCGGGATTCGTCGGCGACAGTGGTGAGCGCAGCGATGCGCATCCCGTTCAGGAGATCGAGTCAACTTCGACGCTTCCCATGGCGCTGCCGTTCACTGACAATTTTGGAGCCGGCCATGGCGATGCGCAAGCGAGACGACGACGAGGTGTTCCCAAATGCGGCGGGGATCGACGTGGGCGCGTCGAGCCACTGGGTGGCAGTGCCGCGGCATCTGGCCGAGCAGGCCGGCTGCGAGCCGGTGCGTGAGTTCGGCGCAATGACCGACGATCTGCATGCGCTGGCCGACTGGCTACTGGCGTGCGGCGTGGACACGGTCGCGCTGGAGTCCACCGGCGTGTATTGGATCCCGGTGTACGAGGTGCTGGAACAACGCGGCTTGACGGT